>NZ_JBEFTH010000003.1:0-691509 GCF_053483935.1 Mycolicibacterium sp. XJ879 | reverse complement strand
TCCGAAGCGAACATACGTTCGATCATGCCAGGGGGGTATGACATGGCACTTGACCTCAACTGCGGTTGAGACCGCAGGATGTGCTCATGACGGCCGACGCGATCCCCGGGCTCGATCTGGGTGCCTACTTCTACCGGATCGGGTACACCGGCCCAACCGCGGCGACCGTCGACACGCTGCACGGGCTGGTTGCCGCGCATCTCCGGTCGATTCCGTTCGAGAACCTCGATCCGCTGATGGGGATCCCGGTGGCCGACCTCAGCGCTTCGGCCCTCAGCGACAAGATGGTGCGTCGCCGCCGCGGCGGGTACTGCTTCGAACAGAACGGCCTGATGGGCTACGTGCTCGCGCAGCTCGGTTTCGACGTCGACCGGCTCGGCGGCCGGGTGGTTTGGATGCGCGACTCCGACGAGTTGCCTGCGCAGACGCACGAGGCGCTGGCGGTGACCGTGCCAGGGGACGACGGGCGTTGGCTGGTCGACGTCGGCTTTGGCGGTCAGACGCTGCCCTCGCCGATCCGGCTCGAAGCCGGCCCGGTGCAGCAGACCCGCCTCGAGCCCTACCGGCTGCGCGAGCATGCCGACGGCTACATGCTGGACACCCAGATCCGCGACGAGTGGCGCCCGCTCTACCTGTTCGACACCCGCCCCCTGCCGCTGATCGACCGCGAAGTCGCAAGTTGGTATGTGTCAACGCATCCCGAGTCCGGCTTCGTCAAAGGCCTGACCGCCGCACTCGTCACCGACGAGGCCCGCGGCAACCTGCGCGACCGCGACCTCGCCATCCACCGCGCCGGCAACACCGAACGGATCCGCTTCGACAGTGCCGCCGACGTGCTGACCGCATTGACCGAACGCTTCGGCATCGACCTGTCGGGGCTCGGAGACGTCGAGGCCCGCGTCAGCGACCTTCTCTTTTGAGCCGAACGGGACATTTCGGCGGATTCGTGCGAGTAATTTCGACCGTTTCGTCGATCTCGGCGGGCTGGACAGCAGGAATTGTCATGTCCAACCGGCGGATGCGCGACGATACTCGTTCAACGTGAGCGAGCGATCACGCCGGGACCGGCTGCGCGAACTGCTCGACGCCGTCGTCGACGCCGACAACGCGGAGGTCGGCGATATGGCGCGCAGCAGCTACGCCTCCGAATTCCACTTCTCCCGCGAGGTTCGCCGGCTGACGGGGGAGTCGCCCGCCGCGCTGCGCCAACGCATCATGCTCGAGCGGGCCGCGTGGCGCCTGCACAACGGCGAGACCGTATCGGCCGTCGCCGCCGACGAAGGCTGGTCGTCGGCGGAGGTGTTCTCGCGCGCCTTCCGACGCACCTTCGGCGTACCGCCATCTCGGGCCCCCGAATTGCCGTTTCGGGTTCAGGCGCCCAACGGACTGCACTTCCATCCGCCCCAGTCGCTGTGGCTGGACAGCGACGATGACACCAAGGAGCCCGACATCTCGCAACTGATGGTGGCCCACGACATCGCCGATACGACGTATCTGATCAACCATGCCGCCCAACTGTCCAACGACCAATGGCGCGAACCGATCTCACCCGGGCAGGTGGTCTTGGACTGGGATGGGCCGGAGCCCAGCGTCGGCGCGGTGCTCGGCGCCATCGTGTGGACCAAGCAGGTCTGGTTGGCCACGATCGAGGGCCGCGATTTCCCGGACCGCGCCGCGATCCAACCCGAGTCTGCCACACCCGGAAGGCTAGCCGAACGTCACGACGATATCGGAAGAGGCTGGGCGGCAATGGTTTCCACGTATACCGCCGAAGGCAGGCTAAATGACACCATCATTGACGCACTGTGCGACCCGCCGGAATCCTTTCAGCTGTACGGCATTATCGCGCACGTGCTCACCTACTCCGCGCACCGACGCCAACTCGCCCGAGCGATGCTCGCGCGCCAAGGCGTGCGCACCGACCACGGCGATCCGCTCGAATGGATGAGAGGCAATTGACATGGCGACCGTGTACTACACCGCGTCCAGCCTGGACGGGTACATCGTCGACGACGCGGACAGCCTGGACTGGCTGACGTCACGCGATATCGACCAGTCCGGGCCGTTCGGCTACGACGCCTTCATCGAGTCCATCGGTGCGATCGTGATGGGATCGGCCACCTACGAGTGGATCGTGAAAAACCAACCGGGCGAATGGATGTACGAGCAGCCGTGCTGGGTGCTGACCAGCCGTCCGCACATCATCATGACGGGCCATCCCGTGCAGACGTTCGACGGCGACGTGACCGATCTGCATCCGAAGCTGGCGGCCGCCGCGGCCGGCAAGGACGTCTGGGTGGTCGGCGGCGGCGACGTCGCCGGGCAGTTCGTCGCCGCGGGCCTGATCGACGAGATGATCGTGAGCTACGCCCCGTGCTCGCTGGGCGCCGGTTCCCGTGTGCTGCCGGTCCGTTCGGAATGGGTGCTGTCGGAGTCCGCGGTCAACAAGGACTTCGTCTGCGCGCGGTGGCGCAAGGGCTAGCGATGGTCCGGAACGTCGTGGCGACGGATGAATTCCCTTGACCTGATCAAGAATTCGACCTGCTGGGCGACGTCCTGCAGCGGATCGACGCTGCGGGTGGACCGGCACAGCACCACCGCACCTTCCAGCGATGCGATGCACATGATCGCCAGCGAGGCGGCTTGGGCGTCGTCGAACCCGTCCGAGACGAACGCCCGGGTCAGCGCGTCGCGCCAGTGGGTGAAGATGCCGCCGGCAAGCGAACTCAGCGCAGGCTCGTCGTCGGCCGACCCGATCGCGGCGGCGACCACCGGGCACCCCGCGGTGAAGTCGCTTTTGACCAGCAGCTGTTCCCAGAACTCGACGAACTGCCGCACCAAATACATTCCGCCGTGCGCGACGGCATCGTCCATCACCTCGGTGATCGCCTCGCCGGCGTACTGCAGCGCCTCGGTCAGGATCTGGTTGCGGCCGCCGGGGAAGTGGTAGTAGACCGAACCCCGCGGCGCGCCGCTGCGCGCCAGTACCTCGTCGATCGTGACGCCCGCGGCGCCGCGTTCCCGCAGCACCTGAGCGGCGCTGATGAGCATGTTGGTTCTGGTGGAGCCGCGCTTGGTGGTGCGGCCCTTGGTCGGGGTGGCAGACAGCAGAGACCTCCGGAGCGAACGGTCAGGCCGTGCGCGTCGGCCGCGGCTGCGACGAAAGCCAGCCGAAGCCGCGCGACCCGAAGCGAACGATGGGCCGACGGTTGTCAGGCACGCGATAGGTGAACCGGCGTCCGGCGAAGTTGACCTCAACGATCCACATCGAGCGCCTCCCTTTGTATGACGTGAAGCATAAATTGGGTAACACCCATTGGCAATTTATGTATTCCCGATCACACTGAGACGCTGATCAGACCGGCGCGGCACCTGGCCAACGGTCAGCAGATTATGCTCTGAACCATAATCCGGGAACGTCAGTCCTCGGGGGTGTAACCGAACGGCAGCAGCACGCTCTTGTGCTCGACGTAGGCCTCGATGCCTTCCGGGCCGTTCTCACGCCCGATGCCGGAGTTCTTGTACCCGCCGAACGGCGAGCCCGGGTCGAAGGCATACATGTTCACCGCGTACGTGCCGGTGCGGATCTTCGACGCGATCTCGATCGCCTTCTTGTTGTCGGTCGTCCACACGCTGCCCGCCAGGCCGTACACCGAGTCGTTGGCGATGCGCACGGCGTCCTCTTCGGTGTCGTAGGGGATCACCGCCAGCACTGGGCCGAAAATCTCCTCCTGGGCGATCGTCATCGAGTTGTCCACGTCGGCGAACACGGTGGGTTCGACGAACCAGCCGTTGTCCAGGCCCTCCGGCCGGCCGCCGCCGGTGACGAGGCGCGCCCCCTCCTCGACGCCCTTCTTGATGTAGCCCTCAACACGCTCGCGTTGCTTCTCGCTGATCAGCGGCCCGATCGCCGCGTTCGGGTCATCGGGCAGCCCGACCGGCATCGCCGAGACGAAGTTCGCGACCTTCTCGACGACCTCGTCGTACCGCGAGCGCGGCGCCAGGATGCGGGTCTGCGCGACGCAGGCCTGACCGCTGTTCATCACACCCGAGAACCCGAGCATCGGCAGCGTCGCATCGAGGTCGGCGTCCTCGAGGATGATCGCGGCCGACTTGCCGCCCAACTCGAGCGTGCACGGTTTGAGCTTCTCGGCTGCGATCTTGGCGATCTCCTTGCCCACCGCGGAACTGCCCGTGAAGGTGAACTTGTCCAGCTCCGGGTTGGCCGTCAGCGCGCGGCCGGTCTCCGGGCCGCCCGGCACGATGGACAGCACCCCTTCGGGTAGACCGGCCTCGGCGAACATCTCCGCCATCGCGAACACCGACAGCGGGGTTTCGGCGGCCGGCTTGAGCACCATGGTGCAGCCGGCCAGCAGGGCCGGGCCCAGCTTGTTGGCGGCCAGGAAGAACGGCACGTTCCATGCGGTGACGGCGCCGACGACACCGATCGGCTCACGCACCACCATGGTCTGGCCGTAGACGCCGTCGCGGACCTCTTTCCACGCGAACTTGTCGGCCGCGCCCGCGTAGTACTGGAACGCCGACATCGCGGCGCCGTACTGCATCATGTCGACGATCGTCTGCGGCTGCCCCGTCTCGGCGGCCAGCAGGTACTTCAGCTCGTCGGCGCGCTCCTCCATGAGCTTGACCGCGGCGCCGAGCACCTTGGCCCGCTCCTGCGGGGACATGTGCGGCCACGGCCCCTCGTCGAAGGCCTTGCGGGCCGCCGCGCAGGCCGCGTTGACGTCGGCCTCGACGGCCAGCGGCACCTTGCCGACGAGCTCACCGGTGGCCGGTGAATGGACTTCGATGACCTCGTTGGACGCGGGCTGGGCCCACTTGCCGCCGATGAAGAGTTTGTCCCACTGGGTTCGATGCGCCGGCTCGCCGGCGGGTGTCTTGTGCGCGACGGTCTGAGTCATGCTCGTCACACTACCTATCCACCGGCGAAAGTAGAACCTGTTCCAGTCGGCGGCATGAGAACGAGCACCAAGTTGCTGACCAGGAATTCCCGCAGCCCCGGGACCCGCGTCAGCCACCATGCCCATCGCGGGTGGTAGCGGGGGAATGCGGCCAGCAGGGCCCCGGTGCCGTCGGCCCACTGCAGCCCGGCGGCCGCCGATACCGCGAACAGTGACGAGCCGTAGTTGTTCTTCGGCGGACGGCCGTGCTTGCGGGTGTAGCGCGCGGCCGCGCGGGCCCCGCCCAGGTAGTGCCACAGCCCGGTCTCGTGCCCGCCGAAGGGGCCCAGCCACACCGTGTAGGACAGCACCACCAACCCGCCGGGCCGGGTGACGCGCAGCATCTCCCGGCCGAGCCGCCACGGCTCACGCACATGTTCGGCGACGTTGGAGGACAGGCAGATGTCGACGCTGGCGTCGGCGAACGGCAACGCCGTACCGGAAGCCCGCACGTAGGTGGCCGGTGTCGTCGCCTCGGGCGCGGCGTGCATCGCATGGATTTCTCCGGGGTCGGGTTCGACACCGATGTAGTGCACCCCGGCGTCGGCGAACGCCGACGCGAAGTAGCCGGGTCCGCCGCCGATGTCGAGCAGCGTGCAGCCGGCCGGCGAGGCGCCGTGCACCCCGCGCCACAGGTCGGCGACCATCGCCGCGGTGTCGGAGGCCAGCGCCCCGTAGAACCGCGCGGGATCGTGCTGCTCGAACCGGAACTCACTGAGCAGCTTGATCGACCGGGTCAGCGTCGCGCGGCGGGCCAACACATCGGTGACATCGGTGACGGCCATCCGAGCGACCATATCCAGCCGCTACGCTGGCACGGATGTCTGACCGCCGCGTTCGCTCCGTGTTGCTGCTGTGCTGGCGCGACACCGGGCACCCGCAAGGCGGCGGCAGTGAGGCCTATCTGCAGCGCATCGGCGCGCAAATGGCCCAGTCGGGCGTCGCAGTGACGTTGCGGACGGCGCGCTACGCCGGTGCCCCGCGACGCGAGACCCTCGACGGCGTGCAGATCAGCCGTGGCGGGGGCCGCCACACCGTGTACATCTGGGCTGGGTTGGCGATGGTGCTGGCCCGCGTCGGGCTCGGGCCGCTGCGCAAGACCCGGCCCGACGTGGTGATCGACACCCAGAACGGCATCCCGTTCTTGGCGCGGCTGGCCTATGGGCGCCGCGTCGCGGTGCTCGTGCACCACTGCCACCGCGAGCAGTGGCCGGTGGCGGGTCCGGTGCTGGGGCGCGTCGGCTGGTTCGTCGAGTCGAAGCTGTCGCCGCGGGTCAACCGCCGCAACCAGTACGTCACCGTGTCGCTGCCCTCGGCGCGCGACCTCGTCGGCCTCGGTGTGCACCCCGACCGGATCGCGGTGGTACGCAACGGTCTTGACGAGGCGCCCCCGGACACGTTGAACGTGCCGCGCTCGGCGGCGCCGCGGGTCGCGGTGTTGTCCCGGTTGGTGCCGCACAAGCAGATCGAGGACGCCCTGGATGCGATCGCCGAACTGAGCAAGCGGATCCCGGACGTGCATATGGACATCCTCGGCGACGGCTGGTGGCGACAGCGGCTCGTCGACCACGCTGCGCTGCTGGGCATCACCGACGCGGTGACGTTTCACGGACACGTCGACGACGACACCAAACACCATGTGCTGCAGAGGTGCTGGGTGCATGTGCTGCCGTCCCGCAAAGAAGGTTGGGCGCTGGCGGTCACCGAAGCGGGCCAACACGCGGTGCCGACGATCGGCTACCGGTCCTCCGGCGGGCTGACCGACTCGATCATCGACGGCGTCACCGGAATGCTCGTCGACGACCACGACGAGCTGGTCGACGGCCTCGAACGGCTGTTGTCCGATCCTGTGCTGCGCGAGGAATTGGGCGCCAAGGCCCACACCCGCAGCGGCGAGTTCTCCTGGCGGCAGAGCGCCGAGGCTATGCACACCGTCCTCGACTCGGTGCACGCCGGCAGCTACGTCAGCGGCGTGGTGTAGCCCGGCGCAAACGCGCCACCGTCATCCCCACCAGCCCCGCCAGCAGCGCCGCGAGCCACACCACGTGCGCTGCAATCATCAGCGGGCGCGCCGACGCGCCGGGGTGGTCGGCGCCGACGCGGTAGAGGGTCAGATGATCGTCGGTGTAGGCGACGGGCAACGGCAAACGTACTGTCGCACCGCCGGATTCGACGACCACCCAGCCGACCCCGGCCTGCGCCAACTCGTCGCGGGACGCGCCGCGCAACAGCATGTCCTGCACCTGCCGGGCACGCTGACCTTCGCCGGGCACTGTCTGGCCGCCGATGTTCAGATCACCGGTGGACAGCACGTCGGCGCGCACCCAGCGCGGCAGCGGATCCAGCACCGGAGCCGCACCCGCCCATGTGAACTGGCGCATGCTGTCCACCGGCAGCACCGCGACCGGCCGCGGGTCGGCGTTGATCATCTCCGCGACCGTCGCCCAACCCGGCGGGTACTGCACCGCGACCACCTTGGCGCCCACACCCCACGCCAGGTCCGGCAGCGTGGCGATCAGCGCCGCACAGCACAACGCCGCCGTCGCCGCGGCAGGTAGCCACCGCCGCAACGTGCTGACCGCACCCGCGGCGGCGAGGGCATAGGCGGGCATCGCCAACGCCACCCATTTCTGCGCGTCGCGCAGCACGCCGAGGCCCGGGAACATCCGGATCATCGCCTCCACCAGCGCCAGCCCGGGCCCGGTCGCCATCACGGCGGGTACCAGCACCGCGACGACGGCCAGCACCACCAGCGGCACCGCGGCCGGGCGCCGGATCAGCGCAGGAAGCCCCAACGCCACGATCGCCAGCAGCACTACCGTCGCCACCGCAGCGAAAAGTATTGTGCGCGAGTCAGGTACGGCCTCTCCGTTCCAGATGCCGCCCAGCCCGGCGAGGCTGAGTAATGTACCCAGCCCCGGTTCGGCGCGCGCCGCGAACGCTGCCGCCCCGGCGGCCTGCGACGACGACAACGAACCGGCGACCGCCGCCGCCAGCAGCCACGGCAGCGCGACCAGCACCGCGACGCCACACGTCAGCGTCGCGCACAGCCAACGCGGCCGTCCCGTGCCCGGGGCGAACACACACGCCAGCGCCACCGTCGCCGCCAGCAGCAGACCCGTCGGGGTCAGACCCGCCAGCGCGATCCAGAACACCAGCGCCCACATCGGCGCCAACGACGTCGACTCCCGCAACCGCAGCATCGAAGCCGCCACCCACGGCAGGCAGCCGTAGCCCACCAACAGACTCCAGTGCCCCTGCAGAAGACGCTCAGCGACATACGGATTCCACACCGCGACCGTCACCGCGACGCACTGGCCGGCCAAACCGGAGGACAGCATCTGGGCCGCCAGCCGCGCGGCGCCCCAGCCGGCCAGCCACAGCCCGGCGGCCAACAGCACCTTGACGACCACGCCGCCGTCGATCACCGACGACGTGATCGCGACAAAGAAATCCTGCGGCAGCGCGCGGGGTGCCGCCTCGCTCAGGCCCAGCGCGGCATCCGACAGATACGAGCGCGGCGTCGACACCGCGTCGCGCAACAGCAGATAGCCCGGGGCGAACAGCGGCGCGGTCACCGCGATGGACAGCGCCAGCGCATAGCCGGCAGCCATCAGCGCCCGTGCAGGCGCCTGGAGTCGCGGGATCAGACCGGTCTGTCCGGCGGCAGATCGGACGGGCGGGGCGCGGGCAGCTTCTCGGTCTGGGCCTCAGCGCCGGGCACGGGTTCAGCGGAGGATCCGCGCGTACCGAAGAAGCGGTGGTCGGCCTCGTCGAGACCCGGGTCGATCAGCGTGGATTCGGCGCGCAGGCTGAACGACCCGGCCAGCGCGCCGCCGACCAGGAACACCAGCCCCATCGCGGTGAAGGTGATCGGCAGGATGCGGCCCCACAACGCCACCCGGTCGCGCTCGTCACGGGCGCTGGCGACCTGGGATTCGACCGTCTCCTCGTTGAACGTGACCTGGTAGTCGACGAACGTCACCTCGGGGTTGAGCGGCTCACGGGCGTAGTAGTGATAGCCGTGCTCTTCGCGTTTGACGATGGTTCCCGACACCGGGTCCACCCAGAAGGTGCGCTGGGCGGCGTAATAGCGCGACATCGTGATCGGTTCTTCCGGCTCGCCGGGGACGCCCCACATCGCGGCGGTCGCGGTGACCTCGGCGTCGGCCTCGTCGTCCAACAGCGACGCATACCGAACGGGTTCCACCAGCTTGCCGTCCGCGTCGTAGCCGACGTTCTGGCTGAACCGGTAGGTGGTCAACCCGTTGACGTCCTCTTCGCCGTCGTAGTTGGCGTCGAACGCCTTCTGCGCGATCGGATCGAAGACGGGATAGGTCTTCTTCTCGGTGTCGAACGGGAACCGGTAGGCCAGCCCCTCGTGGGGCAGCGCGATGTTGGTCGGCGGCTGCTCGTCCTCGATGGCGCGCGGCTTCTGCACGGCGCCGCCGGGGTTGCTCTCGCTGGAGACCGCCTCGGCGGTGTGCCGGTCCACCGTGACGGTGTCGACCATCGCCAGCAGCAGGCCGGTGTCCTGCTGTTTGTCGGTGCGGCGCAGCGTGGTGCCGACCTGCAGCGTGACGACGTCGGCGTTGGACGGCGCCTCCACCGTCATCTGCTGCTGCTGGACCACCGGCACGTCACGGTCGACGACGAACACCGGCTCGTTGAGCGAGGCCGGGTCGAACGCCGTTCCCGTGCCGTCGCTGACCAGTGTGGCGTCGAGGTCGAGCGGGATCTTGGCGATCTTGCCCTCGGTGTAGGTGGACAGCAACAACGCGGCGATCAACAACGCAGCGCCGAGCCCCATGATCCCGCATGCCGCGATTCGCAGCGCCACTGCGCGGTTCAAACCGTGCCTCCTTCACCTGCGGTCACCCGCAAACCCGTTCGACACTAACAGCCCGGTTTAAGGTCGTCGCTTACTACGACCGCATCGGATGGCCACCGTATGACGACCTATTTTCGACCATTTCCCGCTCGCGCGGCACACTGGTCGCCGTGACGGAATCCTCCGGGGTCGGCGGAACGCGCGGATTTCTGCCCGCGGTCGAGGGCATGCGGGCCTGCGCCGCAATGGGTGTGGTGGTCACTCACGTCGCCTTCCAGACCGCTCACACCGGCGGCATCGCTGGGCGGTTGTTCGGCCGGTTCGACCTCGCCGTCGCGGTGTTCTTCGCGCTCTCAGGCTTCCTGCTCTGGCGCGGCCATGCCGCCGCGGCGCGCGGGCTGCGACCGATCCCGCCGACCGGGCACTACCTACGGTCGCGGGTGGTGCGCATCATGCCGGGCTATCTGGTGGCCGTCGTGGTCATCCTGCTGCTGCTGCCCGACGCCAAGGCCGACCTCACGGTGTGGCTGGCCAACCTCACGTTGACCCAAATCTATGTGCCGCTGACCCTGACGGCGGGCCTCACCCAGATGTGGAGCCTTTCGGTGGAGGTGGCGTTCTACCTGGTGCTGCCGTTGCTGGCGCTGGGGGTGCGGTGGGTGCCGGTGCGCGCCCGGATACCGCTGATCGCGACGGCGGCGGTGGCCAGCCTGGCCTGGGGGCTGATCCCGTTCGACACCGCGTACGGGGTCAACGCGCTCAATTGGCCGCCGGCCTTCTTCTCGTGGTTCGCCGCGGGCATGCTGCTCGCGGAGTTGACCGTGTCACCGGTCGGGTGGGCGCACCGGTTGGCGCGGCGCCGGGTGCTGATGGCCGTCGTCGCGGTGGCGGCGTTCCTGGTGGCGGCCTCGCCGATCGCCGGTCCTGAAGGGCTCACCCCCGGCACCGTCGACCAGTTCATCGTCAAGATTGCGATGGGCGCGCTGGTGGCCGCCGCGCTGGTCGCGCCGCTGGTGTTGGACCGGCCCGACACCTCGCACCGGTTGCTGGGCAGCCCGACGATGGTCACGCTGGGCCGCTGGTCCTACGGGCTGTTCATCTGGCACCTCGCCGCGCTGGCGATGGTGTTTCCCGTCATCGGCGAGTTCGCGTTCAACGGGCACATGCCGATCGTGCTGGTGCTGACGCTGGTGTTCGGCTGGGCGATCGCCGCGGTCAGCTACGGGCTTATCGAGTCGCCGTGCCGAGAAGCGCTGCGACGCTGGGAGTTCCGCCGCAAGCGGCCGGTGCCGCCGCTGGATTCCTCGGTCGACAGCGTTCCGGAACCCGTGGCGCGCTAGCCCGCCGTCGCGGACCGCCGCGAGATGATCTCGTCGCGGACGGCCGAGCGGCGCGCCTTACCCGCGTCGTCGCGCAGCGGGGTGTCGGTGAACTCCACGCTGCGCGGCACCTTGTAGCGCTCGATGCGTTCGGTCAGGAACGCGACGACGGCCGCCTCGTCGAGATCACCGTCGGCATGCACGATCGCGTGCGGCACCTGGCCGAGATCGCCTGTGTCGTCGGGAATCCCGACCACCAGACAGGACAACACCTGCGGGTGAGCGGCCAGCGCTGACTCGATCTCGGCGGGATAGACGTTGCGGCCACCGACGGTAAACATGTCGACGCGGCGGTCGTTGAGGTAGAGGAAGCCGTCCGCGTCGAAGTAGCCGAGGTCGCCCAGCGAGTCCCAGCCGTCGCGGCTTTTCGCGGTTGCGCCGACGTAGCGGTAGGTGGGCGCGCTGCCAGGTGCCGGCCGCATGTAGACCTCGCCGACGACGCCCGGCGGGCACTCGTTGCCGTCGTCGTCGAGCACCTTCATCTCGCCGGCGACGACGATCCCGACCGAACCCGGGTGCGCCAACCACTGCTCACCGGAGATGAACGTCAACGCCTGCAGTTCGGTGCCCCCGTAGAGCTCCCAGATCACCTCGGGCCCAAGCAGATCAATCCACGCCTGCTTGACGGCCGGCGGGCACGGCGCACCCACATGCCAGAACCGTCGTATCGACGACAGGTCGTAGGCGTCGGGGTTGGCCCGGTACACCGGCAACAGGCGCTGCATGATCGTGGGCACCGTGGCCAGATACGTCACCCGGTACTCGGTGACCAGGCGGAGGAACTCGGGTGGATCGAACCGTGGCATCAGCACGTTGTGATGGCCCTGCACGAGGCCGATGGCGAACGTGGTGAATCCGGTGTTGTGGCTCAACGGCACCGAGAACAGGTTGACGTCGTCGTCCTGCGTGCCCATCGCATAGCCCACCAGGGCCGGAAAGCGGCTGTCACCGCCGGACTCGATCAACTTCGGGCGCCCGGTGCTGCCGCCGGAGGCCATCGCCTTCAACACCGGCGACACCGCCTCGGGCAGCGGCGCGTCCGACAGGTGCGGATCCGGCTCGAAATTCGCTGGTACGCTGGGGATTTCGCCGGACGGATCGATGCGGCCCACGATCAGCGCCCGCGGCCGCAGCGCGAGCAGCCCGGCCAGCTCCGCGTCGGGCAGGTGCGGGGACAGCGGCTGCGGAATCGCACCCAGCTTCCACGTCGCCACCACCGCCTGCGCCCACTCGATCGAGTTAGGCAGCACGATCGTCACGTAATCACCATGGCGCACACCGAGTTCGGCGTAAGCGCGGGCTAGCCGGTTGGTCCACTCGTCAAACTCGCGGCGGGTCAGGGTGCGCCCTTCGCAGGTAACGACCGGTGCGTTAGGCGCCCGCTGAGCGAGCAGCCTCACCTGGGTGCTGATGGGTGGGGTCTCGGGCGTCTCAGTCATCTCAGTAACCGCCCGTCGTATCGAAGATCTTGCGCGGATTGTCGACGAGCATCGTGGTGAGCTGCTCCTCGGTGACGCCGCGCTGCTTCAACGCGGGGATGACGTCGTGGTGGATGTGCAGGTAGTGCCAGTTCGGCAGCACCGCGGGCACAACCTGTTCGGGCAGCCAGTCGATGAAGCAGGACGCGTCGTGGGAGAGCACCATCTTGTCGGCGTGGCCGCGTGCGCACATCTGGGCGACGGTGTTCACCCGCTCCTCGAACGGCAGGAAGACGTCCACGCCGAACCGGTCCATGCCGATGTAGGACCCGTTGGCGATCAGTTCTTCCAGGTAGCCGAGGTCGGTGGTGTCGCCGCAGTGGCCGATGACGACGCGCGACAGGTCCACACCCTCGTCGGAGAAGATGCGTTGCTGTTCGAGGCCGCGGCGCGTCGCTGCGTGGGTGTGCGTGGAGATCGGCACGCCGGTCTGCCGATGCGCCTGCGCCACCGCCCGCAGCACCCGTTCCACACCCGGAGTCAGACCGGGTTCGTCGGTGGCGCATTTGAGGATCGCGGCCTTCACGGAGGTGTCGGCGATGCCGATTTCGATGTCGCGGACGAACATCTCGACCATCGGCTCGACGTCGCCGAGCATGCCGCCGGGCGCGGTGAAGTGGAAATACATCGGGACGTCGTTGTAGGTGTACACGCCCGTCGCCACCACGATGTTGATCTCGGTGGCCGCGGCGACGCGCGCGATGCGCGGAATATAGCGGCCCATCCCGATCACGGTCAGGTCCACGATGCTGTCGACGCCGACGGCCTTCAGCTCGTTGAGCCGGGCGATCGCATCGGCTTCCCGGTTGGCTTCGTCGCCCCACACCTCGGGGTAGTTGGCGGTGATGTCGGGGGACAGGATGAACACGTGCTCGTGCATGAGGGTGACGCCGAGATCGGTGGTGTCGACGGGACCCCGGACGGTGTTGAGCGTTGCCACCCCGCCGATGCTAGGACCTTTCCCGGCCGTTCGGCGCAGTATGGACCGTCGAGGCCGCGACCATCGCCAGCGAGGTGAGCGCCAGGAACTGGACCCCGGCCGAGTGGCCGACGTAGCCGTCGACCGAGCGCCACGGGTTCTGGCTCAGGATCGCCCCCGCCAGAATCAATCCACCAGCCGACACCCCGACTGTGACGCCGGCGCAGAGCTTTTCGCGGTTGCGCAGCACATGCCGGACCAGCAGCGCAGAGCCGACCACCACGACGCCGACCGCCCCGGACACCACCGCGCCGACGCCCAGTACCGCGACGGTGACCACGGCTCGACTCGGTTGCCACACCGGTGCCGGGTCGTCAGGCTCGAGCCGCCTGCGCACCGGCACAAACGCGAGCAGCGCGAGCACGGGCAGCAATGCCAGGCCGCCGATGAGTCCGGCGCGGTAGACGGTGTTGGAGTCGAACGTGAGCGTGACGGTGCCGTGGGTATGCGCGGGCAGCACCCAGCCCTGTTGCCAGCCGTTGACGGTGACCGGGGTCAGCACGGAGCCGTCGGCGCTGCGCGCGGTCCATCCCGGGTTGACGCTTTCGGGCACCACCAGCACTCGCGGCTGCGGCGCCGAGGACACCGTCATCTCGCGGTGATCAGCGTCCCAGATCCCGGTCTGCGCGCGGACGGTGTCGGCTGAACGGATTTTGGCGGCCAGCGGCCCGGCCAGCTGCACACCGTCGACAACGAACGCGTCGCCGGGGCTGATCACTAACTCCTGCTGTCCCGCGGGCAGCTCGATCGGCCCGTCCCCGCAGGGCCGGGCCCGCACCGGCTCACCGTCGAGCAGCGCACCGACCGTGGTGGCGACCGAGGTCTGCACGAACTGTCCGGCCACCCCGATGATCGGCCCACGCCCGCAGGGCAATTCGATGGTGCGGGCCCGGTTGCGCGCGGCGTCGGCCGCGGCGATCGGCATGCCGTCGGTGTCGAGCGCGACGACTTCGGCCAGGCCGGGAGGTTTGAGTTGGTCGAACCCGAGCGCAGTGCGGTCGATGATGTCGTCCCAGTCCAGGATCGACAGCGTCACCGTGTCGGTGACCCGGGGGGTGAGCTGAAGTGTCTGCCCGCCAGCGTCACCGGCCAGGCGCCGCACCTGCGGTCCGTCACCGAGGTCGACGGCCACCAGCGTCGGCGTCGCGGGCAGCACCGACGAACTCGGCGTCACCCGCAGCGCGGCGACCTCGCTGGCCTGCGGCAGTTTCACCGTCAACGTCGGCGCCGTCCGGTGCTGGACGACGCTCTGCGGCGCGGTCCACGCCGTCTCGGGGTCACCGTCGGTGGCGGCGTAGGCCGACCCGAGCACGTCGATCACATCCGAGTCCCCCATGGCGCGCGCGCTGCCGGGCGCACTGATCAAATCCGCCAGGTTGGGGCCCTGCCGGGCGCGCACCCACACCGACGGTGTCACCGAGATCGGTTCGGGCACGGTCAGCGTCCTGCTCATGCTGACCGGCTCCTCCGGCGCCAGCGACATCGTCGCCGCGCACCGCACACCGGTCGGGCTCGGTGCACAGCCCGGCCGGCCCAGCAGCTCTGCACCCAAATCCCATTGGGCCACAGCAGAACCCGCCGGCGGGCCGGGCACGGAAACAGTGCGCCGAAGCGTGACGGGATGGGCGAAGCCGTTGGCGTCGTACTGGGTGACCGCGAAGTCGGTGATGCCGAATTGCACACCGGGTGAACCGTCTTCGGTGCCCACCGCGGTGATCCGCACCCACGGTGACTCGCCGTAGGGCAGCGCCGCGGTCAACGGCTTACCGGGTTCGTCCACGCGCAGGGTGCTGGTGCCGTTGACGGTGGACACCTCGATGCGGTCGACCTGGGCGCCCACAGCCGTGGCGCTCGGGGTGATCGTGATGGTGGCGTTGGTGACCGGATGGTCGAAATCGACCCGTAGCCATTGGCCGATCGCCGCCTGCAGCGCGTTGGACACCCAGGCCGTAGAGGAGTCGGCGTCGACCGCGGAGGCCGGACCGCTTGCGGGTGCGACGTGGGGCAGCGCGGTGGAGTCGGCCGACGAACTCGACACCGAGATCCGTCCGCCGTTCCACTTTCCGTACACGAGGTCGGCGCCGGGGGCGGGGTAGTCGATCACCCGGTTGAAGGTGTGGCGGGCGTCGTCGGGGGTGCGGATCGCCGACGAATGGTCGTCGACGCGGCCGTAGTCGGTTTCGCGGGCCAGCGGCGTGTCGGTCACCGTGACGAGCGGGGCGGGTAGGCCCGCGCGGTCGGCGTCACCGGTCAGCAGCATCGGGCCCAGCGGCGGCTGGTGGAGCAGCCGGCGCCGTTCGTCGAGGCGCAACAGCGCCTCGGGCGCACCGTCGACGCGGGCCATCGCGTCGGCGTCGACGAGGTAGGGCACGACGGGCATGGTGGCCTCGACCCGGTAGATCTGCACGGCCGGATAGCGCGGCCGCAACCCGCTGTCGGTGACGAATCCCGCGAGCGTGCCCGGCCCGACCGGATCGCCGAACTGCGCGACCTTGGTCAGCCCCGGTGAACCCTCCACGGCCCGGTGCACCAACAGCGGGCGCGCCGATCGCGAAGTCTCCGGGTCCAGATCGTTGCGTACCACCACATACGAAATGCCTTGGCGGGCAAGGGTATCCGCGAGGCCCGCCGACGGGCGGCCTGCGGCGAACAGCCGCTGAACGGAGTCCAGCGCCCGGATGGTCTGCGGCGGGGTCAACGGAATCGAATCCCGTACCCCCCAGGCGTTTTCGCCGAGCACCTGCAGCGGTTCGTCGTGGCTGTTACCCCACACCTGGGTGGCGAACGGCGCGCCGGGGGCCACCAGCACCCGGCCTTCGGTGTTGTGTTCGTCGAGCCACGCGGCGGTCTGATGCCAGTACTGCGGGATCGCGTCGAAGGTGCCGGGCGGGGTCAGCCGTCCGGTCCAGGCCAGCGATGTGGCGGCGATCAACGCGGTCAGCACCACGACGCCGACGGCCACCCGTTTGTCCCGCTCGAGATGGGCGAACGCGTCGGTCCACTGCTCGCGCGGTGCGCTGCCGGGCAGCGGGATGCGGCCGAGCAGGTGCGCCAGCCCCAGCGCCAACGGCAGCCGCAGCAGCGGTTCGAGCTTGTGCAGGTTGCGCAGCGGTGTTCCGGCGTCGTCGAGGAAAACTTGAACATAGTGCGCCACCGGCGATCCCAGGCCGCCGGAGTATCCGGCCGCCAGCAGCACGACGCCGATCAGCAGGATGGTGATGAGCCGTCCGCGCGCGGGCATCGACCGCATCGCCAGCCCGGCCAGCCCCGCCGCGGCGACCAACGTCGTCGCCAGCACCGCGACCGAACCGGTCACCAACGACGCACCCGCCGTCGCATTGGGCGCCACGAACGGCGTCCACGCGTCCGTGCCGCGCAGCATCTCCGTCAACGACATCCACCGGGTGGTGACGCCGGAGGACTCGATGTAGTCCAGAAACGGCGGGCTGATGCGGCCCAGCAGCAGCAGCGCCACCACCCACCACGACACCGCCAGCGCGATGCACAGCGTCCACCATCCGGCGAACCGCCACCACAGCCGGTTCGGCCGGTGACAGGCCAGCCAGATCAGCGCCGCCAGGCACGCGGTCAACGTCGCTACGGCGTTGACGGCACCCATCAACGCGATCGCCACCGCCGACTGTGCGGCCAGCACCCGTGTTCGCGGGTCGCCCCTGTGCTTTCCCACCCCTTCGGTCCCGCCCTGCAGCGCCAGGATCACCGGCAACAACACCCACGGCGCCAACATCATGGGCAGGGTCTCCGAGGAGATCGCGCCCAGCGTGGTGAGCACCCGCGGTGACAGCGCGAACGCCGCGGCGGCGATCACCCGCGAGGTGCGGCTGCCGATGCCGAGGGCCTCGGCGACACGCAACAGCCCCCAGCACCCGGCGGCCAGCAGCAGCGCCCACCACAGCCGTTGGATCACCCACCCCGGGATGCCGAGCAGGTCGCCGGCCAAGAAGAACGTGCCGTGCGGAAACAGGTAGCCGTAGGCCTGATTCTGCGCCTGCCCGAACGGCAGCTCGCTGTTCCACAGGTTGAACGCCCGGGCCAGGAACCGCAGCGGGTTGGCGGTCAGGTCCAGCTTGGTGTCGGGCGAGATCTGGCCGGGCGACTGGGCGAACGTCAGGACCAGAGCCGCCGCAGCAGCCACCCACAGCCAACGCCGCCGAAGCGGCGTGACCTCAGCTTCTGTCGCCGTACTCAACCCGGTTGAGCACCGATGACGCCGGATCGCCCGCCTGCAGCGGAGGCTTCGTGTCCTGCTGCACCATCAGCGTCACCCCGAATACGGCAGCCGCGCCGAGCAGCAGGCCGACGACAATACTGGCGCCGGCAGGCACGAGGAACCGATCCATGCGGCCAAAACTAGCACGGGATACGACGTGGCCCCGTCCGCTGCCACGGTCGGCCACCGCAGTCCGCTATCGTCGAGGCCCATGGCCTTGCCCCGCGCGCTGTGCGCTGCTGTGACGATGTCCGGGCTGGTGCTGGCCTGCACGCCCGCCGAGCCGCCCGCGCCGCCGCCGTCGAGCGTGGTGACGCAGCATAGGGGCGACGTTCCCGCCGCACCGGCGCCACCGGCGTGCGGGGATCCGCAGGCGATGCTGGCCGCGATGTCGACGCGCGACAAGCTCGCCCAGCTGCTGATGGTCGGTGTCTCCAATGCGGCCGAGGCCCGCACGGCCGTCAACAATCACCACGTCGGCGGCATCATGATCGGCAGCTGGACCGACCTGTCGATGCTGACCGACGGCGCGCTGGCCGAGATCGCCGCGTCCGCAGGCCCGTTGCCGCTGGCCGTCAGCGTCGACGAGGAAGGCGGCCGGGTGTCGCGGCTGGCGCCGCTGATCGGTACGCAGCCCGCGGCGCGGGTGCTGGCGCAGACGCAGACCCCCGAGCAGGTGTACGACATCGCCCGCCAGCGCGGCCAGGCGATGCGCAACCTGGGCATCACCGTCGACTTCGCGCCGGTGGTCGACGTCTCCGACGCCGCTGACAGCACCGTGATCGGTGACCGGTCCTTCGGCTCGGATCCGGCGACCGTCACCGACTACGCTGGCGCGTACGCGCGGGGTCTGCGCGACGCCGGTGTCCTGCCGGTGCTCAAGCACTTCCCCGGCCACGGCCGCGGCTCCGGCGACTCGCACACCGGCAGCGTCACCTCACCGCCGATCACCGAACTGCAGAGCGTCGACTTGGTGCCGTACCGCACGTTGACCGGCCAGGCTCCCGTCGGCGTCATGATCGGTCACCTGCAGGTTCCCGGGCTGACCGGCAGTGACCCGGCCAGCCTGAGCCCGGCCGTCTACGGGATGCTGCGCTCCGGTGAGTACGGCGGCCCGCCGTTCAACGGGCCGGTCTATACCGACGACCTGTCGGGGATGCAGGCGATTTCCGACCAGTTCGGGGTGGCCGAGGCGGTGCTGCGCGGGCTGCAGGCCGGTGCCGACACCGCGCTGTGGGTGAGCAGCGCCGAGGTGCCTGCCGTGTTGGACCGGCTGGAGAAGGCGCTGGAGGCGGGCGAGCTGACCATGGGCAACGTCGACGCCTCGGTGCTGCGGATCGCCGGGGTCAAGGGCCCGAATCCGCGCTGCTAGTTCCCGCCCACCGCCCGCTGCTAGTTCCCCGCTGCTAGTTCCCCGCTGCTGACCCCTTCTCGGCGGCCGTTGCTTACTCTTGACTAATGGCCGGAGGCACCAAACGTCTACCTCGCGCGGTGCGCGAGCAGCAGATGCTGGATGCCGCCGTGCAGATTTTCTCGGTGAACGGCTACCACGAGACCTCGATGGACGCCATCGCCGCCGAGGCGCAGATCTCCAAACCGATGCTGTACCTGTACTACGGCTCCAAGGAGGAGCTGTTCGGCGCGTGCCTGGACCGTGAGCTGTCCCGGTTCGTCGACGAGGTCCGCAGCCAGATCGACTTCACGCAGAGCCCTAAGGACATGCTGCGCAACGCCGTGCTGGCGTTTTTGACCTACATCGACACCAACCGAGCGTCGTGGATGGTGCTCTACAACCAGGCGACCAGCAGCCAGGCGTTCGCCCACACCGTGCGTGAGGGCCGCGAACGCATCATCGACCTCGTCGGGCGGCTGCTCACCTCGGGCACCCGCAACCCGGAGCCCGACACCGACTTCGACATGATGGCCGTCGCGCTGGTGGGCGCCGGCGAGGCGGTGGCCAGCCGGGTCAGCACCGGCGACGCCGACGTCGACGAGGCCGCCGACATGATGATCAACCTGTTCTGGCGCGGCCTGAAGGGCACGCCGTCCGACCACCCCATCGAGACTGTGGTCAGATCGCAGAACTGAGCCGAATCGCGATCTGTACGCAGGCTCGACCCACCTACAGCGACCTGACCGTGCCCGTCAGATGCAGGTCGCCCTTCTTCAAGTGCCGCAACGTCAGATCCCACCCGTCGGACACCCGGTCCACGTAGAGCCCGGCGCTGGCGGGCAGCACCACCGGCTTCGCGAACTTCACCGAGTACTTCACCGCATCCGGCAGCTGGCCCTCGATGTTGGCCAGAACCGCTGCCGCGGTGAACATTCCGTGCGCGATCACCGTCGGGAAGCCGAACAGCTTGGCCGCGACCGCGTTGGTGTGAATCGGGTTGTGATCGCCACCGACCGACGCATACTGCCGGATCTCGCTGGGCGTGATGCGCAGCATCGCATTCGGCGGACCCAGCTTCGGCTGCTTCTGCGGCGGCGGCTTGGGTTCATCGGACAGGCTGGTGCGCTGCTGATGCAGAAACGTCGTCACCTGATGCCACGCCTGCTCGTTGCCGACATTCACATCGGTGATGATGTCGACCAGCAGCCCGCGCCGGTGCTCACGCATGTTCTCGGCATGCACCCGCGCCGACACCGTATCGGTGACCTTGATCGGCCGGTATTGCGTGATGTGGTTCTCGATATGCACCGAACCCATTGCCGCAAACGGGAAGTCGAAGCCGGTGATCAATTCCATCACGGTCGGGAACGTCAGCGCGAACGGGTACGTCAGCGGCACCGTGTCACCGAACTGCAAGCCGGTGACGTTCGCGTACGCCGCGACGTTCGCGGCGTCGATGTCCACGTCCTCGACCGTCAGCGTCCGGTCCGGCAGCTTGTCATCGCGCGGGATGAACGGCAGGGCGCCGACGACCGCGCGCAGCATGTTGTTCACCTGATCAAGCCCCCAGCCATGCTTGTCCGCACACCCGAACCGTATTGCCGGTGACGGCATTTGACGCCGGACTCGCGAAATACGCGATGGTCTCGGCGACGTCGACCGGCTTGCCGCCCTGATATAGCGAGTTCAGCCGGCGACCCACCTCGCGGGTGGCCACCGGGATCGCCTCGGTCATCTTGGTCTCGATGAAGCCCGGCGCGACGGCGTTGACCGTGACGGCCTTGTCCGCGTACGCCTCGGCCAGCGCGTCGGTCAGCCCGATCATGCCCGCCTTGGTGGCCGCGTAGTTGGTCTGGCCGCGGTTGCCTGCGATACCGGCCATCGACGAGAGGCCGACGACACGGCCGCCGTCGCCGATCGCCCCGTTGCCCACCAGGCCTTCGGTAAGTCGAAGCGGCGCAAGCAGGTTCACCGCGACGACGGAGTCCCAGCGGCTCTCGTCCATGTTGGCCAACAGCTTGTCGCGGGTGATACCGGCGTTGTTGACCAGGATGTCGGCGCGGCCGTCATAGTTGTCCCGCAGGTGCTCGGTGATCTTGTCGACGGCGTCGTCGGCGGTGACGTCCAGCGTCAGCGCAGTGCCGCCCACCTTCGTCGCGGTCATCCCGAGCGGCTCGTGCGCACCTTCTACATCGATGCACACCACCCGCGCGCCGTCGCGGGAAAACACCTCGGCGATCGTCGCACCGATGCCGCGCGCCGCCCCGGTGACGATCGCGACCTTGCCGTCCAGCGGCTTGTCCCAGTCCTCGGGCCGCGACGAGTCCGCCGCGCCCACGGAGAACACCTGTCCGCCGACGTAGGCCGACTTGCCCGACAGCAGGAACCGCATCGTCGACTCCAGGCCAGTGGCGGCCGGTTTCGCCTCGGCCGACAGATACACCAGGTTCGTCGTCGCGCCGCGACGCAACTCCTTACCGAGCGAGCGGGTGAACCCCTCCAGCGCACGCTGCGCGATGCGCTCATGGGGGCTGCCGGCCTCCTCGGGCGTCGTGCCCACGACGACGACGCGCCCCGACGGCCCGAGGTTGCGCAGCACCGGGGTGAAGAACTCGTAGAGCTGCCTCAACCCGGCCGGGTCGGTGATGCCGGTGGCGTCGAAAACCAGCCCGCCGAACGAGTCGGCCCACCGGCCGCCGAGGTTGTTCGACACCACCTCGTAGTCCTCGGCCAGCGCGGTGCGCAGGGGTTCGACGACCCGGCCCTCCCCGCCGATGAGCAGCGTGCCCGCCAGCGGCGGCTCACCCGGCTGGTAGCGGCGCAACGTCTCGGGTTGCGGGATGCCGAGCTGCTTGGCGAGGAACGATCCGGGCGTCGAATGGACGATTTGCGAATACAGATCGGTAGCCATGTGAACGAACTTACTCCAGAGTAAGAAGGGTGGGTACTATGGGTTTCATGGCTAGTGATACCCACCGACGGGTCGCCATCCTCGGCGGCAACCGAATTCCCTTCGCCCGCTCGGATGGCGCCTATGCAAACGCCTCCAACCAGGACATGTTCACCGCTGCGCTGGGTGGGCTGATCGACCGGTTCAACCTCGACGGCGAGAGACTCGGGGCCGTGATCGGCGGCGCCGTGCTCAAGCACAGCAGCGACTTCAACCTGATGCGTGAATGCGTGTTGGGCAGCGCGCTGTCGTCGTACACCCCGGCGTTCGACCTGCAGCAGGCGTGCGGCACCGGGCTGCAGGCCGCGATCTCGGCGGCCGACGGCATCGCGGCCGGGCGCTACGACGTCGCCGCGGCCGGCGGGGTGGACACCACCTCCGACGCCCCGATCGCGTTCGGCAACGACCTGCGCCGCGTGCTGCTGGGGCTGCGCCGGTCCAAGTCCAACCTCGAGCGGCTCAAGCTGGTCGGCAAGCTGCCCGCAGCGATCGGCGTGGAAATCCCCGTCAACAGCGAACCCCGCACCGGCATGTCGATGGGTGAGCACGCCGCCGTCACCGCCAAGGAGATGGGCATCAAGCGCACCGATCAGGACGAGCTCGCCGCGGCCAGCCACCGCAACATGGCCGCCGCCTACGACCGCGGCTTCTTCGACGACCTCGTCACCCCGTTCCTCGGGCTGTACCGCGACAACAACCTCAGGGCCGATTCCTCTGCAGAAAAGTTGGCGAAGCTCCGACCCGTGTTCGGCGCCAAACAAGGTGACGCGACGATGACCGCGGGCAACTCGACGCCGCTGACCGACGGCGCCTCAGTCGCGCTGCTCGCGACCCCGGAGTGGGCCGCCGAACGCGGCATCGAACCGATGGCCTACTGGGTCGACGCGGAGACCGCGGCGGTCGACTACGTCAACGGCCGCGACGGCCTGTTGATGGCGCCGACGTATGCGGTGCCGCGGCTGTTGGCCCGCAACAATCTGGCGCTGCAGGATTTCGACTTCTACGAGATCCACGAGGCGTTCGCGTCGGTGGTGCTCGCGCACCTGCAGGCGTGGGAGTCCGACGAGTACTGCAAGGAGCGGCTGGGCCTGGACAAGGCGCTGGGCAGCATCGACCGCTCCAAGCTGAACGTCAACGGCTCCTCGATCGCCGCGGGACACCCGTTCGCGGCCACCGGCGGGCGCATCGTGGCGCAGATGGCCAAGCAGCTCAGCGAGAAGAAGAAGGAGACCGGGCAGCCCGTGCGCGGCCTGATCTCGATCTGCGCTGCCGGTGGGCAGGGCGTCACCGCCATCCTCGAGGCGTAGAAATTCTTTTCGCGGGGCTGTAACGGTCCGCCTGCGCCGGTCGATAGTCCTGGTAGCTCCGTATTGCCGTCTGACCCCCCGACCCGATGGCAATACGGGGCTCTTAACTTTTCTGCCGTGCTTCGATGGTGGGATGCAGACCAGCGTCGCTCTCACCGGACTCCTCCAGCCCGACGCCGGCGACCGCTCGCCGGGCCGCTCCCTGGCTGACGCCACCGTGGCGCGGCTGGCGTCGCTGCGCGACGACGGGTTCCGTCGGGTGTGGATGGCGCAGCTGCCGTATGACCCTGATCTGCTGACCGTGCTGGCGGTCGCGTTCCGCGAGATAGACACGCTCGAGATCGCCTCCGGTGTCATCCCGATCCAGATCCAGCACCCCACCCAGTTGGCGCAGCGGGCGCTGACGCTGAACACCATCGCCGACGGCCGCTTTCTACTCGGCATCGGGCTGAGCCACCGCATGGTGACCGAAGGGGTGTGGGGCATCTCGTATGACCGGCCGGTGCGCCAGATGCGGGAGTACCTCGACGCGCTGCTGCCGCTGTTGTCCGGTGCGCCCGCCGACGCGACCGGCGAGTTCTGGACGACGCGCGGCTCGCTGCAGGTGCCCGGTGCGCCGACGCCCGATGTCTATCTGGCTGCGCTCGGCCCGCAGATGCTGCGCCTGGCGGGGCGGCGCAGCGCGGGGACGATGACGTGGATGACTGGGCCCAAGACGCTGGCCGGCCACATCGTGCCGACGTTGCGCACGGCGGCCGTAGAAGCCGGTCGCGACGAGTCGTCGGTGCGGGTGGTCGCATCGCTGCCCGTCGCCGTCACCGACGCCGTCGACGCGGTGCGGGGGCGTGCTGCCGAGGAGTTCGCGATCTACGGCCAGCTGCCGTCGTATCGGGCGATGCTCGACCGGGAGGGATACGCCGGGCCCGAGGACGCGGCCATCATCGGCGATGAGAAAACAGTGTCCGACCGCCTCGCTGAACTGGGCTCATCCGGCGTCGACGAGTTCGTCGCCGGCATCTTCGACACCGACCCCGAAGCCCGGGCGCGCACCCGCGCGCTGCTGCGGTCGATCGACTCCTGAAGTCCCGAAAAAGCCTCTGGTGTGACGCCGGACACCGGCGTACGATCGGTCGCACGACGGGTTCGGGAGTGACTGATCCGAAGAGCCGGCAAGGGTTGAAAGCCGGTCGCGCGAGACTAAACGCGGCGCACCTGAGTGTCCTCCCGAACCCGCCCTTTATTCGGTGCCGCGCGCTCCGCCGGTGCGGCCGTTGCCGATCTTGACCCGCGGCGAGCTGTTGCCGGTGTCGGTGCCCGTTGCGCGACTGCCGCTGCTGCTGCCGCTACCGCCGCTGCTGCCGGTGCGAACACCGCTGGATCCGCCGGCGGAGACCGAGCCCGCCGAGGACGAACCCGATTGCCCGGTCGGCGAGCCGGAGCGGGTGCTGCCGGCGTTGCGTTCGGCCCAGGTTTGAGTGGACGGCTGCTCCGGCACGGATTGCGTGGTGCCAGAACCGCTTTCGGCTGGGCCGGTGTTGGTTGGGCGGGCCACCGCGCGGGTGCTGCCGACCGGCCGTGTCGGCCCGGTGATCGGCGGCAGGTACCCCGGCGGGGTTCCGGCGGCGTATGCCTCGCTCCACCCCAGCACGTTGAGGGTGTAGGGCATCGAGTTGTTGTACCGCAACACCGCGGTGATCAGCTGGGACCGATCGCGAAGGTCGAGTCCTCCGCTGCACAGGTAGCGCGCCGCGGCCAGGGTGGCGTCGAAGAGGTTCTGCGAGTCGGCGTGCCCGTCGCCGTTCCCGTCAGCGCCGAACAGCGCCCAGGTGCTGGGCAGGAACTGCATGGGGCCCATTGCCCTGGCGTACACCGTGCGACCGCTATTGCGGGCCGCCACGATGATCTCGTTGCCGGGCAGCGAGCCATCGAGTGTCGGGCCGAAGATCGGCTCTACGGCCGTGCCACGGTGATCGGCCTTGCCGCCGAACGCGTGCCGCGATTCGATCTGCCCGATGCCGGCCAGCAGGTTCCAGCTGAGGCCGCAGCCCGGTTCGGCGCGCGCCATCAGGCCGTCGGCGTTGCGGTACGCGGTCAGTGCGATCGCGGGGATGTGCACGGCGCCCGGTGCGTTGAGGGCGGCGGGCGGCGGCGGCCCGACCACCTCCGACACGGGCGACGGGCTGGTGGGACGCGCCGCCGCCAACGGGCCGGCGGGAAAAACCGGCTGCGGCGCGACGGCAGCCAACGGGCGGATATCCGGCTCGTCGTGCACCGCCACGATCAGGCTCGGCGCGGTGGCGACCGCGCTGGTCACGACCATCCGAGCGATCACGCTCGCCCCAGCGGCCGGGCCGCGCACGGCTCGGCTGAGCCGGCGACGAATCAACTCCATGGTCGTACGGGCCCGGGCGTTGCCCCCTATCTGCACTGGCCTCGTCCTCGTCGTTGCGTTGTCGGACCCATCATAGGGTCCGGTGAGCCACCCGCCCGGTGCCCCGTGCAACGCAAATGGCCCCCGGGAAGAGACCGGGGGCCATTTGGTGCGAGACGACCAGGAAGGCTTTAGAAGGCCGCCTCGTCGAGTTCCATCACATCGTTGTCGAGGTTCTCGATGATGTGGCGGGTGCTGGTCAGCATCGGCAGGTAGTTCTTCGCGAAGAACGACGCCACCGCGACCTTGCCCTCGTAGAAGGCGCGATCATCGCCCTCGGCGCCGGCGTCGAGCTTGTCGATCGCCACCGCCGCGTGCTGCTGCAGCAGCCAACCGATGACCAGGTCGCCGACGCTCATCAGGAAGCGCACCGAGCCCAGGCCGACCTTGTACAGCTCGGCCGGGTTCTCCTGCGCCGACATCAGATAACCGGTCAGCGAGGCGGCCATGGCCTGGACGTCCTCGAGCGCGGTCGCCAGCAGCTTGCGCTCGGCCTTCAACCGCCCGTTGCCGGATTCGTTCTTGACGAACTGCTCGATCTGCCCGGACACATGCGACAGCGCCACACCCTTGTCGCGGACGATCTTGCGGAAGAAGAAGTCCTGCGCCTGGATGGCCGTGGTGCCCTCGTACAGCGAGTCGATCTTGGCGTCACGGATGTACTGCTCGATCGGGTAGTCCTGCAGGAAGCCCGAACCGCCCAGTGTCTGCAGGCTCTCGGTCAGCTTGGCGTAGGCCTGCTCGGAGCCGACACCCTTGACGATCGGCAGCATCAGGTCGTTGACCCGCACCGCCAGGTCGGCGTCGACGTCATGTAGCGCCTTGGCCACCGCCGAGTCCTGATACGTGGCGGTGTAGAGGTACAGCGCGCGCAGACCCTCGGCGTAGGCCTTCTGGGTCATCAGCGACCGCCGCACGTCCGGGTGGTGCGTGATGGTCACCCGCGGTGCGGTCTTGTCGGTCATCTGGGTCATGTCGGCGCCCTGCACCCGCTCCTTGGCGTACTCGAGCGCGTTGAGGTAACCGGTCGACAACGTGGCAATCGCCTTGGTGCCGACCATCATCCGGGCCTGCTCGATGACCTCGAACATCTGCGCGATGCCCTCGTGCACCTCGCCGACCAGCCAGCCCTTGGCGGGCACGTCGTGCTGGCCGAACGCCAACTCACAGGTGGCCGAAACCTTCAGGCCCATCTTGTGCTCGACGTTGGTGACGAAGACACCGTTGCGCTCACCGAGCTCACCGGTCTCCGGGTCGAAGTGGAACTTGGGTACGAAGAACAGCGACAGGCCCTTGGTGCCCGGGCCTGCGCCCTCGGGGCGGGCCAGCACCAGGTGCATGATGTTCTCGAACAGATCATCGGAGTCGGCGGACGTGATAAACCGCTTCACCCCGTCGATGTGCCACGAGCCGTCGGGCTGCTCGACCGCCTTGGTGCGGCCCGCGCCCACGTCGGAGCCGGCGTCCGGCTCGGTGAGCACCATGGTGGCGCCCCAGTTGTGCTCGGCGGCCATCTTGGCCCACTTTTTCTGCTCTTCGGTGCCCAGGTTGTAGAAGATCTGGGCCATGCCCGGACCCATCGCGTACATGTACGCGGCGGGGTTGGCGCCGAGGATGTGCTCGATCAGCGCCCACTGCAGCGCGCGAGGCATCGGCATACCGCCGAGCTCCTCGTCGATGCCGGCCTTGTCCCAGCCGGCCTCGAACAGCGCGCGCATCGACTTCTTGAACGACTCCGGCAGCGTCACCGAATGGGTCTCCGGGTCGAACACCGGCGGATTGCGGTCCGCGTCGGCGAACGACTCCGCGATCGGGCCTTCGGCCAACCGCGCCACCTCAGCCAGCATCTCGCGGGCGGTGTCGAGGTCCAGGTCGGCGTAGTCGCCTTCGCCGAACGCCTTGTCGACGCCATATACCTCGAACAGGTTGAACACCTGGTCGCGAACGTTGCTCTTATAGTGGCTCACGGTTCCTCCTCATCGAGACGGCCACTTGCGGTTGGGTACTTAGTCCTAAGTTACCCACCAGTAACTGGCCCAAACTATACCGTTCAGTAACTTCAACACAAAGCAGGTGTGAGCTATTTCAATCTGCTAGCCATCCGGCCCAGGCCGCACGGTGCCAAAGTGCCAGTTGACACGTGTATGACCTGGGGTTTCCGAGTTCTGTGACGATGATCACCGACACGCCCGCTAGGGTGTCCGGGTGCAGCGGGTGGCGGTGTGGGGAACGGGCAACATGGGGTCGGCGGCCATCAGGTCGACGGTGGCGTTTCCGGGGTTGCAGTTGTGCGGGGTCATCACCTCGTCGCCGGACAAAGCCGGCCGGGACGCGGCGAGCTTTGCCGGGTTGGATCGCCCGACGGGCGTCACCGCCACCACCGACGTCGATGCGGCGCTGGCCGGCTGCGACGCCGTGGCCTATATGGCCTCCGGCGACATCCGCGCCGACGACGCCGTCGCCGACATCGAGCGCTGCCTGCGTGCGGGCAAGCACGTGGTGACGCCGTCGTTGTACTCCCTCTACGACCCGCGTTCGGCGCCGCCGGACTGGGTCGAGCGGATGACCAGGGCCGCCACGGACGGCGGGTCCACGCTGTTGGTCAGCGGCGTGGACCCCGGCTGGGGTAACGACGCCCTCGCCGTCCTGGCCGCCGGGCTGTGCACACGCATCCGGACCATCCGCTGCCAGGAGATCTTCGACTACTCGACATATGATCAGCCGCACGCGGTGAAGGTGCTCTGTGGTTTCGGCGGCCCGATGGAGGAGACGCCGATGATGCTGCTGCCGTCCATCCCAACGATGGTGTGGGGCGGCAACCTCCGGCTGATCGGACGGGGTCTCGGGCTGCAGATCGACGAGATCGCCGAGGACATTCAGCGCCGGCCGCTGGAATCGTCCGTCGACACCGTGATGGGCCGGTTCGAGAAGGGCACCCAGGGCGCGTTCTGGCTCAAGGTGATCGGCAAGGCCGACGGGCGCGAACGCATCGTCATCGACCACATCACCCGCATCCATCCCTCGTGCGCACCGGACTGGCCCCAACCCGACGAGGGCGCAGGCGATCACCGCGTGATCATCGACGGCGACCCGCAGTTGACCATCGTGAGCCGCGCCGACGTGCCGGGCGGAACCCGCGCCGACGGCGGCAACACCACCGCGGCCAACCGCCTGCTCGGCGCGCTGAACTGGCTGGCTGACCAGAAACCCGGTATCTACGACGGCCTCGACGTGCCGATGCAGTCGGCGCTGCCACCGGAGGTGGAAGCGCAGCGCTGGGCTGACTGAGTCACTGCGCGGCTGGCGACTGCTTTCCATCGGGCATCTGGCCCACCAGATACTCGGCGAGCGACCCGATCGTCGGATAGTCGAAGACCGCGGTCACGTCGATCGTGAACGCATCGCCGAACTGGCTGTGCAGCCGGTTGCGGAGTTCGATCGCCATCAGGGAGTCGGTGCCGAGGTCGAGGAACCGGCTGGTCGCCGCTGGTGGTTGCGCCAGACGCAGGAAGGTCTGCACCTCGCGTTGGAGGAACTCGGTGACGAAACCGGCCCGCTGAGGCGCGGGGATCTCGATCAGTTGCGCAAGCATCTCGCTGTCGCCGTCGGCGTCCCCGCCCGCGCGCGGCAACACCAGGTCCAGAATCGGTGGCCGCGAGGCACCCAGCATCTTCGCCGCGCGCTGCCAGTTGGCGTTGATGACCGCCGCCTGCCCGGTACCGTTCGCGACGACCTCGGCCATCGCCCGCAGCGCGGACGAAGGCTCCAACGGAACCAGTCCCTGGGCTCTGATGTTGGCGCCGGCCGCATCCGATGACGCCATCCCGCCCTGCGCCCACGGGCCGAAGTTGATACCGGTGGCCGGCAGGCCCTGCGACCTTCGCTGCGCGACCAGACCGTCGAGGAACCCGTTGGCCGTGGCATAGTTGGCCTGACCGGGCGAACCGAACAGGCTGGACACCGACGACGACACGATGAAGAAGTCGAGGTCGTCGTCCCTGGTCAAGCGGTCCAGATGGCGGGCGCCGAAGGCCTTGGGCGCCAACGTCATCCGGAATCGCTCGACGCTCTGCGCCGACAGCAGCCCGTCATCGAGCACACCCGCCAGGTGGGCCACCCCCGCGAGCGGCGGCAACTCCGCGCGGATCCTTTCGAGCAGTTCGGCCGCCTCGGATTCGTCGCTGACGTCTGCTGATCTGACGTGGATGCGGCACTTGTGCCGTTCGCTGATCGCGTCGATCGCCTGTTGGGTCTGGGTGTCGGGTTCGCGCCTACTGGTCAACACGATGTCGCCGGCACCGAGTTGGGCGAGGTGGGTGGCCGTGTGCAGACCGATCGAGCCCAGCCCGCCGGTGATCAGATAGGTGCGGTCCACACGCGGCTGCAACGGAGCGGGTATCTGCAGCACGATCTTGCCGATGTGGCGTGCCTGCTGCATACGGCGAAACGCGGCCCTGGCCTCCGTCAGCGGGTAGACCTCGGCGGGCAGTGGCGCCCACTCGCCCTTGCCCAGCCCCTCCGAGATCTCGCCGAGCAGGCCGTGGATGCGCACCGGGTCGTCAAACGTCACGGTGTCCAGCGCGACGATCTCGTAGGCGATATCGGGTCGGATGGCCGCCATCTGCTCCGGTGTCCAGATGTCGCGTTTGGCGATCTCGGCGAAGCGACCGTTCTGTGCGGTGGCCCGCACGGTGGCCTCGATAAACCCTTCGTTGGTCAGGCTGTTGAGCACCACGTCGACGCCCGCGCCTTCGGTGTCGGCCAGGATCTGGTCGGCGAAATCCGTAGTCCGCGAGTCGTATACGTATGCCACACCCATCTTGCGCAGCGTCGCGCGCTTGAAGGTGCTTGCGGTCGCGAAGACCGTGGCGCCGTGCTGGCGGGCCATCTGGATGGCGGCCATGCCGACACCGCCGCTGGCGGCGTGGATGAGCACCCGGTCGCCGGGCCGCAACTGCGCCCAGTCGAACGCCAGGCGCGCCGTCAACGCCGCAGCCGGGACGGTCGCGGCCGCCACGGCGCCCACGCCCTCGGGTGTCGGCGCGAGCAACTGCGCGGGCACGTTGAACCGGCTGCAGAACGCCCCCTGCATGGCGCCGAACACCCGCTGGCCCACCTCGAGTCCCTCGACGTTGTCACCCAATTGGGTGACAACGCCGGCGAAGTCGCCGCCGATCGGACCCGGGTCGCCCGGATACAGCCCGAGCACGTTGAGCACGTCGCGGAAGTTCAGGCCCGCAGCCTCCACCCGAACCTGGACGCAGCCGGGCTCCGGCGGCGGCACATCCGTCTCGGTCAGCCGCAAGTTGTCGATCGCACCGCGTTCGGTGGGCGCCAGCACGTAATCGGTGGAGCGCGGCACCGTGAGATGCCCGCCCCGCGCCCACGGCAACAACCGCGACGCCAGCAGCTTTCCTTGGCGCACAGCCAGTTCCGGCTCGTCGACCGGCGCCGCGATCAGGTCGGCGAGCACCTGCACCGCCTCCGGTGATCCGTCGCAGTCGACGAGCCTGCACCGCAGTGCCGGTTCCTCGTTGATGGCCGTGCGCCCGAAACCCCACATCGCGGCCTGGACCGGGTCGACCGGCTCACCTGAGTCGGTGGCCACCGCCTGCTCGGTGACGATCCACAGCCCGCCAGGCAGTTTCACCTCTCTCTGCTGCACCGTGTGCACGACGTCGAGGAGGTTGGCGATCTCGTTCTCGATCCGCGCGGCGGCATCGATGCTCGACTCGTCGGCCCCCTGTGCGGCGCAGCGCCAGACGACCCCGGAGAACGCCTCACCTCGCGCATGCGCCTGGGTCAGCAGCTGTCCCAAGGGCTGCTGATCGGTGTCGCGGTCCAACGGCACGCAGCCAGGCAGCAGGGTGGCCAGTTGGTCCATCCCGGCCACCAGCCACGTTCCGTTCACCGCTGCGCGTTCCGGCGCCGGGACCTCGTGCCAGCCGAGGGTGTACAGCGTCCGGGTGGCATCGCCGCCCAGCCCGCGCAGCAACACTTCCCGGGGTGCGCGTTTGACGGTGAAGTCGCGGATTCCGCCCAGCCGGCGGCCTTCTCGATCCAAGAAATCCAAATCGAAGATCTGGGTTTCGGCATCGACTGCGCTGGTATGCCACTTCGTGTGGCAGTAGAACCGGCGGGGCATCTTCTCCTGCACGGTCAGCTGCCCGTAACGCAGCGGCAGGAGCAGATCGTCGACGCCCTGTTCCATCGCCTCCCGGGTCGGGAACGCCGGGAAGGTGATTCCGGTGCACAGGTCCAATAACACTGGGTGCATGGGCTCGGTGCCCAGATGCTCGGCCAGTTCCTCGCCGACGAGGATGTCGCCGAGCGCCTCAGCCTCGCCGACCCACAGCGACTTCAGCGACCCCGACCAGGTCGGGCCCCACTCCAACTCCGCGTCGGCAACCAGTTCGAACAACTCCTGCGGACGCGAACGCGTGCACCGCTCGATGATGTCCTCGATCGACTCCTCGTACGACGCCGGATCGTCGGCGATGCCGGCGTCGTCGCGGGTGACGGTGCCGTCGGCGTTCAGCGACCAGTCGCCGCCGCGTTCCCCGTACGGGCGGCTGTGGATCTGGAACTTCCACGCGCCACCGTTCTCGCCCGCGTTATCCAACGGATGCAACGTGAGTTGCACCTCACGAGAGCTCTTCTCGGGCAGGATGATCGGCTCGTAGAAGAAGATGTTCTGCACCCGCGCGGGTGGGCCCGCCGCGGCCAGCGCCATCGTCGCGTACGTCGCGCCGGGTACGACGACCGTGCCGTAGATGACGTGGTCGGCGACCCACGGCAGGGATTTCACCGACAGCCTGCTGGTGTAGACGGTGTCCCCAGATGCGAGTTCCTTTGCGCTACCGAGTATCCCCGAAACCGGGGCGCCGTCGACGGCGATGCTGGTGGTCTGCGGCCAGAAGCGGCGACGCTGGAACGGGTAGGTCGGCAGCTCCAGCCGCCGACGTCGCCGCCGGTGCAGCGCCGCGAAATCGGGCAGGTGCCCACCGACGTAGGCCGAGGCCAACGCGTCGGCGATCTGGCGCCGGTCACCGACACCCTTACGCAGCGACGCGATCGCCCTGGGCGCCGGCACATGTTCGGGCCAGACCTGTACCGCCACACCGGTCAACACCGGTTGCGGCCCGATCTCCATCAGGACCGAGCACCCCAGCGCCGCCACGGTGCGCACGCTCTCGGCGAACTGCACGGGCTGGCGTGAATGCCGCCGCCAGTACGACGCGTCGAGCGGGGTCTGCGCCGTGAGCACCGTGCCGGTGCGGTTGCACACCAGCGGCAGGGTCGGCGTGGCGAACGTGAATTGCCCGGCATAGCTCTCGAATTCGTCGAGTATGGGATCGAGCAGTTCGGAGTGGAAGGCGTGGCTGGTCTCCAGCCAGGTGCAGCGGATCCCGTCGTCGGCGAACCTGGCGACGATCTGCTCGAGATCTTCGCCCGGGCCAGACAACACGGTGTTGGGTCCGTTGTAGGCGCCGACCGACACCCGGCCGAACTCGGCGGCGACTTCCTCGATGTGCTTGGCGTCGGTGAATACCGCCACCATGCGCCCACCTTCGGGCAGGCTGCCGAACATTCGGCCGCGTTCGGCCATCAGTCGTGCGCCGTCTTCGAGGCTGAACACCCCGGCCACGCACGCCGCCGCGTACTGGCCCACGCTGTGCCCCAACACCACGTCGGGTTCGATGCCCCACGACTGCCACAGCCGGGCCAACCCCATCTCGAGGGCGAACAACGCCGGCTGCGCATACGACGTGTGCCGCAACCGCTCGGTGGACTTGCCGGCGGTCTCCCGGTCGGTGGCGAACAGTACCTCGAGCAACGGCTGCGGCAGGATGTCCTTGACGGCTTCCGCGCACCGTGTCACCGTCTCGGCGAAAACGGGCTCGGCATCGAACAATTCGCGCGCCATCCCGGGATACTGACTGCCCTGCCCGGTGAACAGCCACGCGGTCGTCGGCGGGTGGGTGTGCTCGCCGCGCACCACACCGGGGCGGGTGCGGTTCTCGGTGACGTCGGCCAGACACTGACGCACGGCGTCGACGGAATCGACCACCAGCGCGGCGCGGTGCTCGAAATGCGAACGGCCGGTTCCCGCGGTCTGGCACACGTCGGCGAGGTCGAGGTCGGCGTGGGTGCTCAACCACCCCTCATAGCGTCGTGCCAACTCCACCAACGCTTCCGGCGACCGGGCCGACAGCGGAAGCACGTGCACGGACCTCTCGTCCCCAGCCTCGAGTTCGGCGGCGGGCTCGGACGGCGCCTCCTCGATCAACACGTGTGCGTTGGTGCCGGTGAACCCGAACGAGCTCACCCCGGCGCGGCGGATTCGCCCGTTGGTCTGCCACGGCAGCGCCTCGTCGACGACGCGCACCGGCAGCGCATCCCACGGGATGTGCGGCGACGGCTCGTCGAAGTGCAGGCTCTGCGGCAGCAGCCCGTGCTGAAGGGACAACACCACCTTGATCAAACCCGCGGCCCCGGAGGCCGATTCGAGGTGACCGATGTTCGTTTTCACCGATCCCATCAGCAACGGCCGGTCCGCATCGCGCGAGGCGCCGTAGGCGGCCGCGGCGGCCTGCACCTCGATCGGATCACCCAGTGGCGTACCCGTGCCGTGCGCCTCGAGGTAGTCGATGTCACCGCCGGACAACCCGGCCCGGTTCAGCGTCGACTCGATAAGCCGTTGCTGCGCACCGCCGTTGGGCACCGTCAAACCGCTCGATGCGCCGTCCTGGTTGACCGAGCTACCCACGATGACGGCCGAGATCCGGTCGCCGTCGCGCACTGCGTCGCTCAACCGCTTGAGCACCAGAACCCCGCAGCCCTCGCTGCGCACGTATCCATCGGCGGAGGCGTCGAACGTCTTGCATCGTCCGGCGGGGGAGAGCATCCGGGCCCGTGACGCGGCGACGGTGGTCACCGGGCTCAGCAAGACGTTCACCCCGCCGGCCAGCGCCAGATCGCAGTCACCTGACTGCAGCGCCTGGCGTGCCTGATGAACAGCCACCAGCGCCGAACTGCATGCGGTGTCGACGGCGACCGCGGGCCCCTCGAGACCCAGCGCGAACGCGACCCGCCCGGACACGGCGTTGAGGGCGTTGCCGGTGATGAAGTGCGGTTCGATCTTGTCGATCGACTCGGTGGACAGCAGATGCGCGTATTCGTTGGCCGCGACCCCGGTGAAGACCCCGGTTCGGCTGCCCCGCAAGGCTGATGGTGCGTATCCGGCTCTCTCTAAACCCTCCCACACCGTTTCGAGCATCAGCCGCTGCTGCGGTTCGATCCAGACCGCCTCGCGCGGGGAGATCCCGAAGAACTCGGGATCGAACTCGTCGATTGCGTCGAGGAAACCACCGCAGCGGGTGTAGGTCTTACCCCGGGCGTCGGGGTCGGCGTCGTAGAACTCGTCGATGTCGAATCGGTCCTCGGGAACCTCCCGGATCGCGTCGACCCCGCCGGAAAGCAGTTCCCAGAACGCTTCCGGATCGGATGCGCCGGGGAAGCGGCACGACACCGCGATGATCGTGACCGGTTCGTCGGTACGCGTCGGCGCCACAGCGACGGGTCGACGCTCGATGTCGACGGGCGCCTGCTCGGCCAGCTCGAGCACCTCACCGAGCAGGTAGTCGGCCGCGTCCGACAGCCGGGGATGATCCATCACCAGCGTGACGGGTATCTCCTTGCCCGTCGCTGTTTCGAGGCGGCGCCGAAGCTCGACGGCCATCAGCGAGTCCATGCCGAGGTCGAAGAACCCGGTGTCCTCGCGGATCTGGGCGGCCTCCACCCGGGTCACCTCGGCGACAGCGTCGCGCAGGTAGTTGGTGACCAGCCGCTTGCGCTGCTGCACCGGTGCGTTGATAAGCCGCTCGACCAGCTGCGTCTTGCCGGACGGCGCCACCTCTGCGGCCGCGGCCTGGCTGGGCACCTCACGCTCCAGCTCGGCGAGGAACGCACGCCTGCCCGCCTGCTGATACAGCGGAAGGAAGCGTGCCCAGTCGATCCGGGCCACCACCGCCTGGACCGGACCGTCGGACGTCGAGATGACGTCGGCCAGGCCGGTCAGCGCGTCGGCGGGTGACATCGTTTTGACGCCGCGTTCGTCAAGGCGCGCACGGGACTCCGCATCGGCCATGCCCGCGGACCACGGACCGAAGTTGACGCTGATCCCGGTGACGCCCTGCTCGCGCAGTCGCCACGCCAGCCCGTCGAGGAACGCGTTCGCCGCACCGTAAGCGGTCTGACCGAACCCACCCCACACCGAGGCGATCGAGGACGTGCTGATGAAGAAGTCGAGCTGCAGGTCCAGTGCGGCCTCGCTCAGATACCAGGCGCCCCAGACCTTTCCGGCGAACACCCGGTCGACTTCGGCGTCGTCCAGGTCGCTCAGCCGGGTCGTGCTGACCTCGCCGGCGGCGTGCACGATACCGGCCAGCGGGGGCAGTTCGGCAGCCACGCGGTCCAACAGCCGCGCGACATCGTGGGCGTCGGCGACGTCGGCGGCGATGATGCGGAACTCGCAGCCGTGCTGTTCGGTCAGCGCGTCGATGCGCTGCCGGGCGGCCTCGCTGGGCGCCCGTCGGCCGGTCAGCACCAGTTGCTTGGCGCCGTGCTCGGCTAGGTAGCCCGCGATCTCCAAACCCAGGGACCCGAGCCCGCCGGTCACCAGATACGTTGCGTCAGCACGTATTTGCAAGGGCTCCGTGCTTGGCGGCGAGGTGCGCCGGACCAGGCGCGGGACGAAGAGGGCCCGGTCGCGGAGCGCGACCTGGTCTTCGACGACCCCGGAGTCGCGCGGGGTGGCGATCCGGTCGATGAGCCGCGACCATTCCCCGCCGGTCGACTCGGACAGGTCGGCGAGCCCGCCCCACACCTGCGGCAGCTCCAACGATGCGGCCCGGCCGAAGCCCCACAGGCAACTCTGATCCGGTGCGACGGTGTCGGCATCGGTGACGCGCTGTGCGCCGCGGGTCACCACCCAGATCGGCACCCGAAGCTCCGCGGCGCCGGCAGCACGGAAGAGCCGGCGTGTTCCGCCGAGCACCCGGTGCTGGATCCGCAGCAGCGAGCGCATCGACGCCGAGGGCCGACGGGCCGGGTCCGTGTCGAGGGCAGCGACGTGCACGATCCGCAGCTCGGTTTGGGCCGCGGCGCGCAGCATGTCGGTGAACTGTGTCTCGTCGGCGTCGCAGGTCGGCAGGCCGACGATCTCATACCGGTGACCCCGTGCGCTCAACTCGTCCACCAGCGGTGTGACGGCGGGGGTGGGGTCACCGACGAGGATCCAGGTGGGCCCCTCGCCGGTATCGGCTTGCGGGCTTCCCACAGGTGGGGCGGGAACCTCTTCCCAGCGGATCTCGTAGCGGTCGTCTGCGATGGTCTGCGTCGACAGCTGCCGGTTGTGCTGTGCGGCGAAGCTGGCCAGCACGTCGCGGGTCTGCTGATCGGCACCGGAGCCGTCGAGGAGGGCCGCCAGTTCCTCGATGCGGCCGTCCTCCAGAAGACCCAAAGCCTCCGTGCGCGCGGCGGAATGCCTCGGCGCGTCGACCTCCAAGCGGTCGTCGGTCTGGCGCTCCGGCCGGTTGTCCAGGAACCAGTACTGCCGGTGTTCGAACGGATAGGTCGGAAGATCGACCTTGCGCGCGGGCCCCGGCCCGACCGCGGTGAACTCCGGATGGTGTCCGAGGACGTAGGCGTCGGCGAGGGCTTCGGTGATCTGCCGGTGGTCGGCGGTGTTTTGGCGCAGCGAGGCGATCGCGCGTGGCGCGGTGGCGGGCTCGGGCCAGGCGCCCATGGCCGCGGCGGTCAGCACCGGCCGCGGGCCGATCTCGAGTAACAGCTTGCAGTTCATCTCGGCGAGGGTGCGCACGCTCTTGGCGAACTCCACCGGTTGCCGCGCGTGGCGGCGCCAGTAGGCGCCGTCGAGTCGCACGCTCTGGCCGAGTGCGGTCCCGGTGCGGTTGTCGATCAGAATGCGTTGCGGCACACCAAATTCGAACCGGTTCGCACAAGCTTCGAACTCGTCGAGGATCGGGTCGAGCAGCGCGGAGTGGAACGCGTGGCTGGTGTCGAGCCAGTCGCACCGGGTCCCGTCGGATTCCAGCGTGGCGACAGCCTTCTCCAAATCGGCCGCCGGCCCGGACAATACGGTGTTGGTGCCGTTGTAGGCGGCGACCGACAGGGTCGGGTACTCGTCAGCCAGGTTATCGACGCGCTGGGCCGCGGTGAAGATCGCCGCCATTCGCCCGCCCGCAGGCAAGCTGGCGAAGAGCCGGCCCCGTTCGGCCATCAGCAGCGCGCCGTCCTCGAGGCTGCAGATTTCGGCGACGCAGGCCGCCGCGTACTGGCCGACGCTGTGGCCGAGCACCACATCGGGTTCAAAGCCCCACGACTGCCACAGCCGGGCCAGACCCATTTCCACCGCGAACAGGGCCGGTTGCGCATATGAGGTCTGCCGAAGCGTCTGTTCGCAGTCGGGGCTGTCCACGTCGAAGATCACGTCAAGCAACGGCTTTTCAACGACGTCGGCGACCGCGGCCGCGCAGCGCATCAGCGTCTCGGCGAACACCGGCTCGGTGTCGAACAGCTCCCGCGCCATACCCGGGTACTGGCTGCCTTGTCCGGTGAACAGCCACGCCGTCTTCGGTGCGGCCTGCGTTTCGCCGCGCACCAGGCCGGGTGCCGGGCGGTCGTCGGCGAGCGCGCCGAGCAGTTCGATGGCCGACTCCCGCGAGTTGACCACCAGCGCGGCCCGGTGCTCCAGATGCGCGCGCGCCACCCCGGCGGTGAAGCACACGTCGGCCAAGGTGGCGTCGGTGTTCTTCGTCAGCCAGCCGCGGTACTGATCAGCCAACTGCACCAGCGCGGTGGGTGTGCGCGCCGACAGGGGCAGCAGCGCAAACCGTGCAGGGTCGACGGGTTCGACGACGAGGCCGGGCGCGGCAGTGTCGGCTATGGCCGGGGCCTCTTCGAGGATCACGTGCGCGTTGGTGCCGGCGAACCCGAACGAGCTGACCCCCGCGATACGGGCACGCCCGTTGCTTTCCCACGGGACGGTCTCCTTGACCACCTCGATGGGCAGCCGATCCCACGGGATGTGCGGTGACGGGTTCTCGAAGTTGAGATGTTTGGGCAGCGTCTTGTGCTCGAGCGCCAGGATGACCTTGATGACGCCCGCGATGCCCGCGGCCGCTTCCAGGTGCCCGATGTTCGTCTTCGCCGACCCGATCAACAGTGGATCGTCGGCGTTGCGTCCGACGCCGAGCACCTCGCCGGCGGCCTGGGCCTCGATCGGGTCGCCCAGCGATGTTCCGGTGCCGTGCGCCTCGAGGTATCCGACGGCGCTGGGGTCGAGGCCGGCCCGCTTGAGCGCATCGGCGATAACCCGTTTCTGGGCAACGCCGTTCGGCACCGTCAACCCGCCCGACGCGCCGTCCTGGTTGATTGCGCTGCCGCGGATCACGGCGCGGATCGGATCGCCGTCGCGGATCGCGTCCTCGAGACGCTTGAGGACGACGACGCCGCACCCCTCGCCGCGCACGTAGCCGTCCGCGGCCGCGTCGAACGTCTTGCAACGGCCGTCGGGTGCGAGCATGCGGGCTTGTGAAAAGGTGACCATGGTGGCCGGGGAGAGCAGCACGTTGGTACCACCGGCCAGCGCGACGCCGCATTCGTCCAGGCGTAGCGCTTGGCACGCCTGATGGATCGCCACCAGCGACGAACTGCAGGCCGTGTCGACGGCGACCGACGGGCCCTGCAGGCCCAACCGGTAGCTGATCCGGCCGGCCGCCGCGGCGTTCGAGGTGCCGATGGCCATGTAGGCCTCGATCTCGGGATAGTTCAGCTCGTCGGAAACCATGCCCAGGTAGTCGTGGGTGGAGATCCCGACGAACACGCCGGCGGTGGTTTCGGCCAAGGCGCTGGGCGCAATGCCGGCATGCTCCACCGCGCGCCACGCCGTCTCCAGCAGCAGCCGGTGCTGAGGGTCCACCAGCCGCGCCTCACGGGTGGAGATCCCGAAGAACGGCGCGTCGAACCCCGTGGAGTCGTCGAGAAAACCGGCCCGACGGGTCACGATCTTGCCGGGCGCTCCCGGTTCCGGATCGAAGAAATCGTCGACGTTCCAGCGGTCCTCGGGCACCTCCGATATCGCGTCGCGGCCCTCGCGTAGCAGGTCCCAGAAGTCGTCGACGTCCTGGGCGCCTGGAAACCGCGCTGCGTAGCCGACTATTGCGATGCGAGCAGTCGGCTCGTTGAGATGTCCCGCGGATACCATGCCGTTGTTGTCCTCCCTTGACATCGGCGGCCAGAACACGCCCCCTGGCAAAGTGTCGTGCCCGTCAATTGAGCGTGGCCCCCCGGCAGACTATGGCATGTCGGCGCGCGGCATGGTTGGATCCGCTAACGACTGGGATTCGGACGGTGCGGCGGGCCTGCAGACGTATGTTGGTGCGGCAACGACTCGATGCCGGATCGGCAATCGGCAGAAGCAGTATGGATTGGGGGCCGGGTTGCAAATCGGCAAAATCACGATCGGCGCACTCGACGATTGGACGTTGAAGCCCGGTCATCTCACGTCTTGGCATCCGACCCCTGCGGCCGCCGAGAAAGCGCTGCGCGCTCCGGTCAGTTCGACGCCCGTCAGCTACATGCAGGGCCAGCATCTGCGCAACTACTACGAGCGCACCGCTGCGGGGTTGAGTTTCTCGCGGCAGATGATCACTAGCTGCGAGGTGAACGGACAATGTGACATTTCGGCAATGGATCAGGCCGTCAATGCCTACCTGCGTCGGCACGACACCTTCCGCAGCTGGTTCGAACGCACCGGTGACGGTGAGTTCATCCGGCACGCCATCGAGAATCCAGCCGACATCGAATTCGTGCCAATCCAGCACGGCGCGATGACCGTCGACGAAATTCGCGCGCATGTGGTGGACATTCCGAGCCCGTTGGAATGGGGCTGCTTCACTTTCGGGGTCATCCAGAACGAAGACCACTTCACCTTTTTCGCGGCCATGGACCATGTCCATGGAGACGCCACCTTGATCGGCACCACAATGCTCGAAGCCAACGGCATGTATTCGGCGTACAGCGGCAGCGGTGAGGCGCTCGCACTACCCGACGCCGGTAGTTATGCCGAATTCTGCATCCGCGAGCGCGAGCGCACTTCGCCGTTGACCGTGGATTCGTCTGATGTAAAGGCATGGATTGATTTCGCAGACAGCAATGGCGGTGGATTTCCCGAATTCCCGTTGCCGCTAGGTGATCCGACGGAGTCGACCAGCAGCGATATCACCACCGAAATCCTGATGAACCCGGCCCAGACCGAACGCTTCGAAGCGGCGTGTTCGACGTCCGGTGCGCGCTTTGTCGGCGGTCTATTCGCCTGTCTGGCCCAAGTCGAGCACGAACTGACCGGTGCGCTGACGTATTACGGGCTCACCCCTCGCGATTCCCGCTCCGCCGCGGACAATTTCATGACGCAAGGGTGGTTCACCGGATTGATTCCGATCACCGTGCCGATAGGCGTGGCCACATTCGGTGATGCCGCCTGGCTCGCACAAGATTCCTTCGACGCGAACCTGAATATGGCCAAGGTGCCCTACTACCGCGTTCTGGAGTTGGCGCCGTGGCTGAGTTGGCCGCAGCCCAATTTCCCCGTGTCGAATTTCTTTCATGCCGGTGCCGCTCCGCTCAACGCGGTGCTGGCCGCCGCCGACATGGGCATCGCAGACAATATCGGGGTCTATTCGGATGACCGGTACTCATATCAGCTCACCATTTATCTCTTCCGATACGGCGAGGGCACGGTCATGGCGATCATGCATCCCGCCAATCCGGTCGCCGAAAAGTCGGTTGCGCGTTATATGGCGACAATGAGGTCGGTGTGCGGGCTGGTCGCCGACCGCGGTAACTGGGGGCGTGTCGCATAGCGTGGATCGACTCGGTGGCCGTGCGGTGGTGAGGGCGTCATGCGGCGGTTAGCAGACGTAGTGGTGCGGTGGCCCTGGGCGGTGATCGGCGTCTGGGTCGCCATGGCGATCGCCCTGCCGCTTGCGCTGCCGTCGCTCGGCGAGATGGCGCAGAAACATCCGCTCAGCATCTTGCCCAGCGATGCACCGTCGAGCATCACCGCGACGAAGATGGCGGAGGCTTTCCCGGAGCCGGGTTCGGACAACCTTCTGGTCGTCGCGTTCATCAACGAAACCGGTCTCACGCCCGCCGACGAAGCCATCTATCGCAACGTGGTGGACGTGGTGCGCGACAACACCTCCGACGTGGTTTCCGTGCAGGATTTCGTCAGCACACCGCAGCTGCGGCCATTTCTGACCAGCGACGACAAAACGACCTGGGTGCTGCCGGTCGGCCTCGCGGGGGAGCTGGGTACGCCGCGGGCCTATGACGCGTTCAACCGCGTGGCCGACGTCATCAGGCACGAGATCCCCGACGGTCCGCTGGCTGTGCACCTCACCGGGCCCGCCGCCACCGTCGCGGACCTCACCGTCGCCGGTGAGAAGGATCGCCTGCCGATAGAGATCGCCATCGCCGTCATGGTTCTCGGCGTGTTGCTGCTGGTGTATCGCAACGTGGTGACGATGCTGCTGCCGCTGGTGACGATCGGGTCGTCGCTGCTGATCGCCCAGTCGGTGGTGGCCGGGTTGTCGGAGCTGACCGGCGCGGGCGTCTCCAACCAGTCGATCGTGTTCCTCAGCGCGATCATGGCCGGAGCCGGAACGGACTACGCGGTGTTTCTGATCAGCCGCTACCACGACTATCTGCGATCAGGCGACGATTACGATCGCGCGGTCAAGGCCGCGATGATCTCGATCGGCAAGGTGATCGCGGCATCCGCGGCCACCGTCGGACTGACCTTTCTGCTCCTGAACTTCGCGCAGATGGGCGTGTTCAAGACCGTCGGCGCGTCGGCGTCCATCGGGATCGGCGTCGCCTTCCTCGCCGCGGTGACCCTGCTTCCCGCGATCATGGTGTTGGCCGGACCGCGCGGCTGGATTCAGCCGCGGCGCGAGCTGACCGCGCGGTTCTGGCGGCGTTCGGGCATCCGGATCGTGCGCAGACCGGTGACGCATCTGGTCACCAGCCTGATCGTGTTGGCCCTGCTGGGTGGGATCGCGGTGATCGCGCGCTACAACTACGACGACCGCAAGGTCGTCCCGGCGTCGGCGCCGAGTTCGGTCGGGTACGCCGCGCTGGAACGCCACTTCCCGGTCAGCCAGTCCGTTCCCGAATACGTGCTGATCCAGTCCCCGCACGATCTGCGCAACCCGCGGGCGCTGGCGGATCTGGAACAGCTGGCGTCACGCATCGCACAACTGCCCGGCGTCGGTTTGGTCAGCGGCATCACCCGGCCCCTCGGCGAAGTGCCTGCCGAGTTCCGGGCCACCTACCAGGCCGGCCTCGTCGGCGATCGGCTGGCCGACGGCTCCGACCGGATCAGTGATCACGCCGGGGATTTCAACCGGCTGACCGACGGCGCCAGCACGCTGGCCGACAGCCTCGCCGACGTACGGGGTCAGATCAACGCGGTCGCGCCCAGCATCCGGGACCTGGTGACGACGTTTTCTGCGATGCGGACCGAATACGGCGGAGACAGGCTGGTTCGCGACGTCGAGATCGCGGCCAAGCTGGTCGCCAGCGTCAACGCACTCGGCAACTCGATGGGCTTCAACTTCAGCGCCGTCAAGGATATGTTCGCCTGGATCGGCCCGGTCTTGGCCGCGCTGCAGGGCAATGCCATCTGCGACGCCAACCCGTCCTGCCGGGACACCCGGATGCATTTTCAGCGCCTCGTCGCCGCGCGGGAAGACGGAAGCCTCGCTGAGATCAACGATCTCGCCCACCAGCTCCAGGATGTCGACGACCGAAAAACCCTCAACGAGGCGGTGGCCAAGCTCAACGCGGCCATGGCCAACGTGGCCAAGGCGGTCGACGCGATGGGGCTGGACCAGCCCGGCGGCCCCGAAGCCGGGTTGACCGAGCTACAGCAGGGCGCCAACCGACTGGCCGACGGAAGCCGCGAAGTCGCGGGCGGCGTCGACCAACTCGTCGAGCAGGTCAAGGTGATCGCCGCCGGGCTCAATGAGGCGTCGACGTTCCTGCTCACGCTGAGATCCAACGCCGCCGACCCGGCGCAGGCGGGCTTCAACATTCCGGTCGAGGTGCTGAACCTGCCGAACTTCAAGGACGCCGCCAAGGCCTACATCTCACCTGATGGCCGCTCGGTGCAGTACCTGATCCAAACCGAACTCAACCCCTACAGCCCCGAGGCGATGGACCAGGTCAACGAGATCTACGACGTCGCGCGGGGCGCCCAACCCAACACCATGCTGGCCGACGCCACGATCTCCATGGGCGGGTTTCCCGTTGCGCTGCGCGACACCCGCGACTACTACCAGCAGGACATCCGGTTCATCATCGCCGCGACCATCATCGTCGTGCTGTTGACGTTGATGGTGCTGCTGCGCGCGATCATCGCGCCGCTGTACCTCGTCGGCTCCGTCGTGGTCTCCTACTTCGCGGCGGTCGGCCTCGGGGTGCTGGCGTTCCAGGTGGTCCTCGGCCAGGACCTGCATTGGAGCGTGCCGCCGTTGGCATTCGTGGTGCTGGTGGCCGTCGGCGCGGATTACAACATGCTGTTCGTGTCGCGGCTACGTGACGAATCACCGCACAGCGTGCGCTACGGCGTCATCCGGACGCTGGGCTCGACCGGTGGTGTGATCACCGCGGCGGGGCTGATCTTCGCCGCCTCGATGTCGGGTCTGCTGTTCTCGAGCATCGGCATCGTGGTGCAGGGAGGTTTCGTGATCGGGGTGGGAATCCTGTTGGATACCTTCGTGGTCCGCACCATCACGGTCCCAGCCATCGCCACCCTGGTCGGGCGCGCGAACTGGTGGCCGTCGCGCATCGGGCCGCGCCGGGCCGAGCGTCTGCAACCGAGCCCGACGAGCTGATCGGACATAGCGTGACAACAACAACGTCTGAGTCGTCGATCCTGTCGATGCTGCACGGGCGCGCCAGCCTGCGCCCCGACGAGGTGGCGTTCACGTTCATCGACTACCGCCGCGACCCGACGGGCCGCGCCGAGAGCCTGACATGGTCACAGCTGGCCCGTCGAACGATGAACCTGGCCCGCGAGATCGCGCGGCACGGGTCGGTCGGGGACCGGGCGGTGATCCTCGCCCCGCAGAGCCTGGAGTATGTGCTGGCCTTCCTGGGCGCCATGCAGGCCGGGCGGGTGGCGGTCCCGCTGCCGCTACCGCATCCCGGTGCCGGCCACGAACGGGTGAGCGCGGTCCTCGCCGATACCGAGCCCACGGTGGTCCTCACGACCGCGGACGCCGCCACCGGAGTCGACGAGCTCGTCGCCGCGGGCACAGCGCCGACGCCGACGATCGTCGTGGTCGACGCGCTGAACCTGGACATTCTGGAGAACGGGACCGAGACCGACGCCGAGCCTGGCTTCGCGCCGGCGCAGTGGCCGAGCATCGCCTACCTGCAGTACAGCTCGGGATCGACCAGGACACCGGCGGGAGTCATGCTCTCGCACCGCAACCTGACGGTGAACTTCGAGCAGCTGATGCGCGGGCTGTTCGCCGAATCCCCGCTGCCGCAGGACGCCACGCTGGTGTCGTGGCTGCCGTTCTACCACGACATGGGGCTGGTGCTCGGCGTCTGCGCGCCGATCCTGTGCGGCCGTCGCGCCCACCTGATGAGCCCGGAGGCGTTCCTGGAACGGCCGGCCCGGTGGGTGCGCGCGCTGGCCGAGAACACCCCCGCGTTCTCGTCGGCGCCGAACTTCGCGTTCGACCTGGCCGCCCGCAAGACCACCGACGACGACCTGGACGGGCTCGACCTGGGCGGCGTGGTGGGCATCGCCAGCGGCGCCGAACGTGTCGAGCCCGCCACATTGCATCGCTTCGTGGACCGGTTCGCGCACTTCAACTTTCGCGACCACATGATGCGTCCCGCATACGGTTTGGCCGAAGCGACGGTGTTCGGGGCAGCGGGCACCTGGAGCGAATCCGCACCGGCGGTGCACTTCGACACCACAGAACTGGGCGCGGGCCGGGTCCGGCCCTGCGCCGGTAACGGCACGGCGCTGGTCAGGTATCGGGTGCCGCACGGTCCCACGCTGCGGATCGTCGACACCGAGACCCACCGCGAATGCGGACCCGGCCAGGTCGGCGAGATCTGGTTGCACGGGGAGAACGTCTCGGAAGGATACTGGCGCAAACCGCCCGAGGAGCAAAGCTGCTTCGGCGCAACGCTCGTCGAACCATCAGCCGGGACGCCGGATGGGCCCTGGTTGCGCACCGGCGACCTCGGCTTCATCCACGACGGCGAGCTGTTCATTGTCGGGCGCATCAAAGACCTGCTGATCGTGCGCGGCCGCAACCACTATCCCGAGGACATCGAGGCGACCGTGCACGAACTCACCCGCGGCCGGGTCGCGGCGATCGCGGTGCCGGTGAACGGGACCGAGACGCTGGTGACCGTCATCGAGCTCAAGAAGCCGCCAGATCCCGACGGCGACGCGATGCGGTGGTACAGCGCGGTGAAAAGCGATGTCACCTCCGCGATCTCCAACGTGCACGGCCTGAGCGTCGAGGATCTCGTGCTGGTGGCGCCCGGCTCGATCCCCACGACTACGAGCGGCAAGATCCGGCGCGCCGCGTGCGTCGAGCAATATCAGCAGGACGGATTTCCCCGGCTCGACACCGCAAACGGGGTCCGCGTGGATGCGGCGGAGTAGGGTGTACGCGAGTGGCGCGGGGAGGGCTACGACAGGCATGAAGCGACGGCTGGCATTCGGCACTGCGCTGGTAACTCTGTGTGCCACAAGCTGTTTCGGTCTTGGGGTCGCATCCGCCGACGAACCGCCGGACCCGGTCCCCTCCGATGGCCAGCCGGCGCTGGGCACCCCGGGCCGCGGCTATGCGCTGGGCGGTGCCCACGTCTCGGGTATCCCCTACGACGAATACATCATGCGCACCGGCGCCGACTGGTTCCCCGGACTGGACCGGTCGATCGTCGACTATCCCGCGGGGCAGGTACAGGGCCACACCCTGGAACGCTTCTTTCCCGGCATCGGCGCATTCGGTGAGCGCATCATGCCCGGCCTCGGCCTCGACGGCCCGAGCGTCGGTGAGTCGGTCGACGTCGGCACCCCCAATGTGATCAACGCGGTCCGCGACGGCGGCCAAGGCACGGTGATCGGCCTGTCCGAAGGCGCGATGGTGCTCAACGACGTGCAGGCGAAGCTCGCCTACGACCCGGCCGCGCCGCCACCGGATCAACTGAGTTTTGCGATGTACGGGGACCCGGTGGCCCGGCACGCGTTCGGGGAGAGCTTTTTGACCCAGGTGTTCCCGGTCGGCAGCGTCGTGCCGTCGCTGGACTACCGCGTGCCGGCGCCGGTGGAAAGCCAGTACGACACCTATCAGTTCGTCTCCGCCTACGACAGCATCGCCGACTGGCCGGACCGGCCCGACAACTGGATCTCGGTCGCCAACGCGATCGTCGGTCTGGCCACCGGGCACACTGCGGTCGCGTTCACCGACCCGAGCATGGTGCCGCCGCAGAACATCCGCACGACCATCAACTCCAGGGGCGCCAAGACGACGACGTTCATGATCCCCGAGGAGCACCTTCCGCTGGTGATGCCCTTCAAGTACCTCGGGGTGCCCCAGGAGACGCTGATCAAGCTCGACGCTGTGCTGAAGCCCTACGTGGACGCCGGCTATTCGCGCCACGACAATCCGTTGACGGCGCCCATCACCGTGGACCCGGTCAACGGCTATGACCCCGCCGAGATCACCGCCCCCGCCACGCAGGCGGCCTTCGGCGGTGGCGCGGATCCGGTGTCGCAGCTGCTGTCCGGGCTGCAGTACGTGCTGAACAATCAGCCCCAGCCCGGCTCATAGACCGGCCCAGCCCACGCCGAGCAGCACGCACCCCACCACGGCCAACAGCAACGCCACCCCGCGTCGGCCCTGCGCGCGCAGCCAGCCGTGCAGTGCCGCCAGCGTCGCGCGGGTGCGGTCCGGGGCCACCAGATAAAACAGCAGCGGAATCTGAACGAGCGCGAACGCCACCACGTTGAACACCAGCAGCGCGCCGAGTTGCACCGCCGTCGCGGCGCCGGAGGCCGCGATCAGCGCCAGCGCCGCCAGGTAGTCGACGGACGGCAGCGCGGTGCCGAGACCCACGACCCCGGCCGTCCAGAGCGAACCACCGCTGAGCAGTTGCCGGGCGCGGCCCGCAATCGTGGTGAACACCCGGCCTGCGACACCCACCGGCCCGTCAGGGCCGCGCTTGGAGCCAAACACGCCGGTGGCCACCACCGCGGCGTAGACCAGGACCACCGCACCGACCGCGATCTGCACCCGCGGCAGGGTGAAGTGGGTGGACCCCAACGCGGGCCGCAACAGAAACAACACGAGCACGCCCACCGTCAGGCCCATCGCGTAACCACCGGTGAGAAAGGCGACCAGTTGCAGCAGCGGTCGGGGCCGGTTGAGCATGAGCACCGTCATACCGATCCGGAACGGCTCGAGGCTGACGGCAATGGCCATCGCCAGGAGCGGTATCCACATGACGAGCGTCAGGCTACCCGGCGGCCACCGCCCGGGCGTGGCCTGCCAGCAGGTCACATGTGAAGATGGTCAAAGTATGAGTGCAACCAACTTGAACCCCACGTCGCTTCGCGAGGCGTTCGGACACTTTCCGTCGGGGGTCATCGCGATCGCCGCCGAGGTGGACGGCACCCGGGTGGGCCTCGCTGCGAGCACGTTCGTCCCGGTCTCTCTGGAGCCGCCGCTGGTTTCGTTCTGCGTCCAGAACACCTCGGAGACGTGGCCCAAGCTCAAAGACCTGCCAGCACTTGGTATCAGCGTGCTGGGCGAGGCGCATGACGACGCGGCGCGCACGCTGGCGGCCAAGACCGGGGACCGGTTCGCCGGGCTGCGGACGGTGTCGCGGGAGTCAGGCGCGGTGTTCATCGACGGGACCGCTGTCTGGTTGGAGAGTTCGATCGAGCAACTGGTCCCTGCGGGTGATCACACCATCGTGATTCTGCGGGTCAGCGACATCATCGTGCGCGCTGACGTGGCCCCGATCGTGTTTCACCGCAGCACGTTTCGTCGGCTCGGTACGTAGCTGTACCCAGCCTCAAGCGGTCAGGGCCGCGTGGCGAGTTCCTCGCGGTAGGACTGAATGCGCTGCTCGATCTCCTCGGCGTCGGCGATGCGGCCCTCCTTGCGGGCCAGCCTGGCTCGGCTGCTGAGTTCGCGGATGGCCGTGCGGATTTCGGTAATGCTGTGACGCTCGCGTAAGGGCATAGCGCTGCCTTTCGTCGTTGATTGGCCGCTGTGCCTAGAGGCTACCCCCGATCCTGCCGTTCTCAACCCCCGGCGAAGATCCTGCGAGGAGGTAATATATCCCGGATGCATACACGTTGGGCTCGACAGATGCCGGGCTCAGGCGGGAACTGGGACTGGTGTCGTGGAGTACGAGGCTGTCGACAAGTCCGTTGCTGTCGTTCGGATCAACCGGCCGGAGTATCGCAATGCGCAGAACAGGGCGATGACGTGCACGCTCGACGGATCCACACGTTGGTTCATAGCCGGCTTCCTTAGGCAAGTCCCTGATGAGCGAAGGGTGTGGTCTGAAGTTGACAGCAGGGACGCGGCTCCGCAGCGCGGTGGACGAAACTCAGGTCGTGGTCATCCGGGCGCCAGACAGTCCGATCGAGCTCACTTGCAGTGGCCACTCATTGCTGCCCTTGGGAGCTGAGCCCGAACCAGGACTGCCGATGGTGGTCGGACACGACGGCGGAACGGATCTCGGTAAGCGTTACCTGCACGCGGACTCCCGTCTCGAGTTGCTGTGTACCAACGCGGGCGCAGCTGCCCTCTTCGTCAACGACAACGCAATGCCGGTCAAGACCGCCAAGCCATTGCCCGCATCGGACTAGTACTTAGTGCGGTGACGGCGGTTGTGCACCGCGCGAATATCATCAGAGGCCCATTGACTTCGCGATGATGGTTTTCATGATTTCGCTTGAGCCGCCGTAGATCCGGCTTACTCTAGCGTCTGCGTACATCTTCGCGATCGGATACTCGAGCATGTATCCGTATCCACCGAACAATTGCAGGCAACTGTCCACCGCGCGTGCCTGCACTTCTGAGCAGAACAGCTTCACTCGGGCTGCATCGGCTACCGACAGTTCCTTCGCATCGAGTTCAGCGACCGCACGCTGGAGCAGCGAGTCTGCGGCCTCGATCTCAGCCGACACCCCCGCCAGCACGAACTTCGTGTTCTGAAACTTCGAGAGTCGACGACCAAACACTTCGCGCTGGCTGACATACGCGACCGTGTCGGCCAGTGCGGTCTTGGCCATTGCCACCGAACCCGCGGCCACGCTGATGCGTTCCTGCGCGAGATTGCTTGTCAGGTACTCGAACGCCCGACCTTCTTCACCCAACATGTCGTCACAGCTGACAGCCACGTCAGTGAAACTCAACTCTGCTGTATCCGCGTAGTGCATTCCGAGCTTGTCCAGATTGCGGGCTTTGGTGTAGCCGGGCGTGCCGTCCTGCACGACGAATAGCGAAAGGCCCTTACGGCGATCCTGGTGCTGCGAAGTGCGCGCGACAACGATCACCAGACCGGCGTTGATCCCTCCGGTGATGAACGTCTTCGCGCCGTTGATGACGAAGCAATCTCCATCGCGCCGAGCCGAGGTCGCGATACCACCGAGGTCCGAACCCGTTTCCGGTTCGGACATCGCGATGGACGCCATATTCTCGCCGGTTCCCAGGCTGCGCAACCACCGGTGCTTCTGGTCCGCCGTGGCGTAGCTGAGGAAGTACGGAATGACGACGTCGATATGGACCCGCACCGGCGATAGCGACAGATGCGCACCAATCAACTCTTCGGCCACCACAAGGTTGTAAGTAAAGCTGGCCTGACCGGCCCCTCCGTATGCTTCGGGAATCTGCAGACTGAGAATGCCGAGTTCTCCAGCCTTGCGGTAGAACTCGACATCCACCCGGTGCTGTTCCTCCCACTTTGCAACATTCGGTACTGCCTCCCGCTGGATGAATGCGCGAACAGCGGCGCGAAACTGGTCGTGGTCTGGGCCGTAGAGCGAATTGCGCATGATGGTGATCCGATCTGTAAGGGGTGTCGAGCGTTCAGTTGCAAGCGTCAAGTAGGGCGGAGGCCACGACGCTTTCGTGTGCGGCTGCGACTCCCCACGCGGTACTCAACGCCCACACTCGCTTCATCCACAGGTGCAGGTCGTGCTCCCAGGTGTAACCGATGGCGCCATGGCATTGCAGCGCCGTCTTCGCTGCCAAATTCGCTGCACGAGTTGCATAGATTTTCGCGAAACTGATCGCAAGGTCCGGATCAGCGGCATTGGCGGCCAGTACCCATCCGGCGCGGTAGACGACCGGCCGTGCATGTTCGAGGCTGACGAGTGCGGCCGCGAGTAGATGTTTGACCGACTGTTGGGAACCGACAGGGATCCCGAATTGCTTTCGCACTCTGACATATTCGCTAGTCATCGTGATTAAGCGGTCGGCCAGACCGAGGAGCTGAGCGGCCGCTGCCACGGTGGCCCGGCGCCCGGCCAATACGGCGTCGGATCCCGGTAGTTGTCGCGGCCGCACCGGCGTGACGATCGCCGATGTGACTGAAAGATCGACTGATGGCGTCGCCATGGTGATGTTGAGGTCTGCCCTCGCCGTCACTTCCAGTCCACCGCGGCCGGGGTGGACGAGCAGATCCGCCGTGGTGATCCAGCGCACCCGGTCGGAAGTCTGCTCCTGGACGGCGACCACCAGTTCACCGGTCACGGCGGCAACCGCTTCCGGTGCTGCGGCTGCCGCCAGTGCGGGCACCGCTGCCGCGATGTGCTCGCCGAGCGGCCCTGGAACGGCGAATCTTCCGCATTCCTCCAGCAACAGAACGAGTTCGACCTCGGACGCTTCCATCCCACCGGCCTCAGCGGGGGCAAGTAGTCCGAGCAGACCCACTGCGCCAAGTTGTTTCCACAACTGGGGAACAGGACTCGACGATTCCGACCATGCGGCGCGCACCACTGCGGGTGGGCATGTCTCGACTAGAAGGTCACGAAGACCGCTACGTAGCTGGATCTGGTCGGTGGTGAATGCGAAGTACACAGTCATAGCCTCGGCATGCCCAGCAGTCGCTCAGCGACTATGTTGCGTTGAATCTCGTTGGTACCTGCGTAGATCGGGCCGGACAGAGCGAACTCGAATCCCTTGATCCAGTGGTCATCGAGGTCAGCGTCAATGCCTTGCAAGGCCAATGCAGCCTGGTGAAGTTCGATATCCAACTCAGACCAGAACAGTTTGCTCAGGCTGGCCTCGGCACCCAGCGGAACATCATCGAGCAGCCGGGTAACTACCCAATCCGTAGCCAACTTGTAGGCCTGAGCGCCCATCCAAGCGTTCGCAACGGCGCCTCGATACCGCGAATCGGCACGCACCGTCTCCGGTGAAGCGTAGAACTGCTCGATCAACCTCTCGGCAGTCGCCAGAAATCGGCCGGGGCTCCGCAGCGCAAGACTGCGCTCTGATCCCGTCGTCGCCATCGCGACCCGCCAACCGTTGCCGACTCCGCCCAGCACATCGCGGTCAGCGACAAAGACGCCGTCGAAATAGACATCAGCGAACCCTTCCGTTCCGTCAAACTTGGCGACTGGTTTGACAGTCACGCCCGGTTGGTCGAGGTTGATCAGGAAGTAGGTGAGGCCGCGGTGGCGTTCGGCCATTTCGCCGGTACGAAAAATGCCGAACATGTGCGTGCTGACTGCTGCGCGCGTGGTCCAGCACTTCTGCCCGTGTAGACGCCAACCGCTGGAATTACCGTCACGTACGGCCCGCGACCGCAGGGAGGCCAAGTCACTGCCCGACTCGGGTTCTGACCAGCCCTGGCACCAGATGTCTGTGGCCGACGCGATTCGTCGGAGGAACCGCTCTTGTTGGTCTTCGGTACCGAATTCCAATAGCGATGGCGCAAGCAGGAAGATACCGTTCTGCGCGACGCGTTGCGGTAGACCGGCTCGGTAGTACTCCTCCTCGAAAATCAACCAGTGCCACAGGTCCAGGTCGCGACCCCCGAATCGTTGTGGCCAGCTGACGACAGCCAAGCCGGCGTCGAAAAGCCGCCTTTCCCAGTCAAGATGCAGGGGCGCTCCATCGAGGGTGTCACCCGACGGCATCGGTAAGGCCGGCTTGTTGTCAGTCAGCCAGTCGCGTACCTCTGCGCGAAACGCATCATGGCCGGCGCTCGGCGTGAGATCCATTCCTTCTCCCGTATTTCGCAACGGACGTGCCACCGCTGGCAGCTATGAATCCAGGATTCGCAACCCTAGGTTTCTGAGCTCCGTCGTGTCAAACACGAGGTACTGACGGACTTCCACCACCACCGGGAAGAGGCTTGAGGCCGGGCGCGGTCCGTACGCTTCGTGACGGCCCCGTACCGCAGGTTGCGTTACGAGCCCCTAGGCCGAAAGCTTTTCAACCCTTGTTTTGAATCGGAGTAACGTGCCGAACGAGGCCGCAGGATGCTTGACGCACCGGACAAGCTCTGCGTTGACTTCTCACGCCGCGACCTATAGATTTCCCTGTGAATCCTGGATACAGAATCGCGGCGGTCACGCCCGCCGGTGGTATAGGAGGCAAGTGTGGCCGAGGAGTTTGTTCCCCAGCTTCTGATCGACGGGCGTCTGGTGGCGGCTCGCTCTGGCAAGACCTTCGCGAACATCGACCCGTACTTCGAAACCGAGATCGGACAGACCCCCGACGCGGGCATCGAAGATGTGGACGCAGCGGCCACCGCGGCGCACCAGGCGTTCGCAAACACCTCCTGGTCCAAGGACCACGCATTCCGGGCTCGCTGCATCGGTCAGCTTCGAGAGGCGATGCAGCGTCATATCGAGGAGTTGCGCGAGCTTCTCGTCGCCGAGGTCGGCTGCCCCATTTTCATGACCAAGCAATTTCAGCTCGACGATCCGATCGACGAACTTACTGACTGGATGGAGCTGGCCGAAAATTACACATTCGAGCGGAACCTTCCGCCACACCCGGCGATGGTGTCGCCGAATGAGCGGCTGCTGATCAAGGAGCCTTGGGGCGTCACGGCTCTGATCACGCCGTACAACTATCCCATCCAACAGCTCTGTTACAAGGTCGGACCGGCCCTGGCGTCGGGCAATACCGTCGTTGTCAAGCCGTCTCCGCTCACTCCGTGGACCGCCAACTTCGTCGGCAAGTTGGTTGCCGAGGAGACCGACATCCCACCCGGCGTCTTCAACGTCATCACCAGTTCGGACACCGAGGTCAGCGAGGCGCTGGTGGCGCATCCCTGCGTCGAGATGATCAGCTTCACTGGTTCCACGGCGGTCGGAAAGCGGATCATGGCCACCGCGGCGGAACGGGTGAAGAAGGTCGCGTTGGAACTCGGTGGAAAGTCGGCGACCATCGCGCTCGACGACGCCGACGTTGAGGCCGTGGTTCGATTCAATGTCCCACGTATGTCCCGACATTCGGGACAAGGATGCACAAACCTGACTCGCCTGCTGCTCCCCAGGGTGAAATACGAGATGGCTCTCGAGCTGGCCGCGGAGGTTGCATCGCAGGTGATTTGGGGCAATCCCCGCAACTTTGATACGCACATGGGACCGCAGATCAGCCGAACGAATCAGCAGCGCGTGTTGCAGCACATCGAGAAAGCCCGCGCCGAGGGCGGCCGCATCGTCGCCGGCGGCGGGATACCGGAGGCCGCTGAGACCGGCTACTTCGTTGAGGCCACGGTGATCGCCGACGTCGACCCGAACTCGACGATCGCTCAGGAGGAGACATTCGGGCCGGTCCTCGCGGTGATTCCGTACGACACGGAGGAAGAAGCCGTGGCGATTGCGAACAATTCGCTGTTCGGCCTGTCCGGCGCGGTTTACGCGGCGACCGATGAGCGTGCGCTGGCCGTCGCCAAGCAGGTCCGCACCGGCACAATGGATGTCAATGGAGCGACCTGGTTCGCCCGCGACACCCCGTTTGGCGGAATGAAGCAGAGCGGGTTGGGCCGCGAGTGGGGCCTGGCCGGCTTTGAAGAGTTCCTTGACACTCGGGTCATCGGCTATCCGACCCCAAAGGCATGATGGTGCAACGTCATTTACGGACTGCTCCGGCGATCGGCACATACCGATGAAGGTGTTCGAGGGTGTCCGTGTGGTCGAACTGGCCTCGTACCTGTTTGTTCCGGCGGCCGGAGCCATTCTGGCGGACTGGGGCGCGGATGTGGTCAAGATCGAGCATCCCGAGCGACCCGATCCCCAGCGCAACTTCGTGATCGCGGATATGAGCGTCGGCGATGCCCCGTTCGATGCGCTCATGCAGCAGACTAACCGCGGTAAGCGAAGCCTCGGTCTCGACGTCAGTACGGCGGATGGCTACCGGCTGCTCACCAAGCTGGTGGCCACGGCCGATGTGTTCCTGACCAACTTGCTACCGGCCAGCCGAAGGCGACTCCGATTGGAGGTCGATGACGTTCGAGCGATGAACTCGGGCATCGTCTACGTCAGGGGGAGTGGTTACGGCCCGTTGGGTGAGGATCGCAACATGCCCGGCTTCGACGGGACGACTTTTTGGGCCCGCGGCGGGGCGGCGGACAACCTGACCCCGGCGGGGGCTGCGGAGCCGACGCCTATGCCGCCGGCGCTCGGTGACCTACCCGGCTCCACCTCCATCGCCGGCGCCATCGCGGCCGGCCTGTTCCATCGGGTACGCACGGGTGAGCCGCCGGTGGTTGATGTTTCGCTGCTCGGCGTCGCGGTCTGGGGTAACTCACCGGCCATTATCGCATCCGCTCAGCGCGGTGAACCGATCCGCAAGACACCTCGTGAGGAAAACCTGAATCCGGCGTCGTTGGCGTATCGCACCCGTGACGGCCGGTTCATCAAACTGTCGCTGTTTCAGTCGGATCGCTATTTCGGGCGGCTCTGCGAATGCCTCGGCGTGGCAGAAATCGCGGCCGACGCGCGGTTCGCCGACTCGGCGTCGCGGGCGGCCAACGGTAAAGAATGCATTGCGGCCTTGGATGAGGCTTTTGCCCGGTTCGATCTTGCTGAAGTCACGGAGCGGCTGGCCGACCTCGGCGGACCGTGGTCCGTCGTGCAAACCACGTATGAGGTGAGCCAGGACCCGCAGGTTCTAGCGAACCGCTACTTGGCGGACCTGGATGTGAACGGCCAGAGAATCACCGTTGCCGCATCGCCTTGGCAGTTCGGCGAAACACGCTACCCGCTGTGGCCCGCACCCAGCCATGGCGCCGATACCGACGACATACTGCTCGAACTCGGACTCGACCATGACGAGATAATCGAACACAAGGTGTCGGGAACCGTCCTGTGACGTCGGCCTCAGCAATGGGCTCAGATGTTTCGGACAGGCGTCACGCCGAGACTCGAAGGGTATCCTGGATTCGTGACTGGCGGGGGGCGCGCGAGCGCACGTAGGAAGAGCAAGCCGGCGGCGAAGCCACGCATCGCCGGTGGCCGGCTCGTTGACGGGATCACCGCGCAGCTGCGAGAGATGATCCTCGACCACACGATTGCGCCAGGCACGGTTCTGCTTCAGAACGAATGGTCGGAGCGGCTGCAAGTCAGCCGCACGCCGTTGCGTGAAGCTTTCCGGATTCTCGAGCGGGATGGTTTGGTCCGCGTGTCGAACGGCAATCGCACCATCGAGGTCGTGCACTTCGCCAGCCGTGAACATGAGTTGCGAGGGTTGTACGAGGTGCGCGAGGTACTCGACGGCTTGGCTGCCCGACTCCTTGCGAATGAGGGTCTGCAGGACGAAACCGCACTGGAGCTTGACTCGCTACTGGAAGAGATGGACGAAGCGGCGCAGCCATTCGACTCGTCTCGCTGGTTCTCTGCCCATATGGCTTTCCACGTGCGCATCGCCGAGTCGTGCGGCAACAGTCGGTTGCGGCAGCAGCTGGATCTGATCAGGATGACGAGCCTCTCGCTGCACGCCTACCTCGGCGAACTGCCCTCTGCCGGCGACCGCCTGGCGGATGTGCTCACCACGGCTGCCAAGCAGCACCATGCGATTGTCGCCGCGATTCGCAGCGGTAACGGCGATCTCGCCGAGATGGCGGCGTGCCAGCACATCCGTACCGTGCTGGACTCCGACCTGATCGAAAGAGCTGCCGGGCTACTCAAGCCGACAACAGATTAAAACCGTTCTCGTCGCGGCGTTCGATCACTTGTTGACCATGCCCGCGTCGACCGGCAGCGCGATGCCGGTGACGTAGCGAGCTTCATCGGACACCAGCCAGGCGATCGCGTTGCTGACATCGCGTGCTTCGATCAACGAGACAGGCAGCGGGTTGCCCAAACCAGCAGAAAGCGCAGGGTCGGCGGCGGCAGCCGATTCGTGGAAGCCGGCGAGCATCGGTGTGTCGACCCCTGTGGGGTGTACCGTATTCACGCGGATGCTTTGGGACGCAAGGTAATTAGCGAACATCCGCATCAACCCGACCACACCATGTTTCGCCGCCGCATACCCAAAATTCCCTCCGTTGGTACCAGCGACCATGCCTTTCAAGCCGTTCACCGAGCTCGTGATGACAATCGACCCGCCCTGCTTCTGGCGCTCGAGCGTCGGCAATGCCGCCTGGATCGTATTCCACACGCCCACGAGCATTACGTCGATGGCGTCACGGAACGCTTCGTCATCGCGGCCCTCACCGAGTCCTTGGAACATGATCCCCGCGTTGGCAAGCACAATGTCCAATCGCCCGAGTGCGGCCACTCCGTCGGCGACCGCTTTCTTGAGCGCCGCCGCGTCGCGGACGTCGACAACGAAGGACTCCATGCGTTGCCCGAGCTTCTCCACCAGGGCAACCGTCTCGGCGAGGTCCGCGGTGGTTGGCATCGGGTAAGAAACGGTTCCGATTTGTTCACAGATGTCGACGCCGACGATATCGGCGCCCTCTTCGGCCAGTCGGACCGCATGTTCTCGGCCTTGTCCGCGCGCCGCCCCCGAGATCAGCGCAACCTTGCCGTCAAGTTTTCCCATCGGGATTCCTCGCTTTCGTTCGGTGATCGGTAAGTGCATCCGCGGCCCGCGCAGGTTCCCACTGTGGAAGGGTCACACCGGCTTTGATGTCATCGAAGCGCACGCGCATCGGCATGCCCACGGACACCTCAGCCGCACCGGCCAAGTGGCCGATAAAGCGGATGGTGGGGTCTTCATCGAGCTGAACCAGCACGATGGTGTACGGCGTTGGGAACGCCTCATGAATAGTGTGATGTACAACGGTCCACGAATAGATCGAGCCGGTCGGCTGCACGTCCTGCCAGCCGGTCTTCCACGACCCACAATGATGGCAGTATGACTTGGGCAGATGGAGTTTGGCGCCGCACACTTCGCACACGCGCACAACGAGCCGATGTTCGGCAGCAGCCTGCCAGAATCCACCGGTTTCTTCGTCATCGACAACGGGAAGGGGCCGTTGGGGAGTGCCCGACATCAGGCCGCCCGCAGAATCATCGCACTGGTCATCGCCGGCGCCCCCGACGTGACCAAGCAGGTCTGTGCCCCGGGCACTTGCGAAGTTGAGTGGCCGCGCAACTGCCTGACGCCTTCCAGGATGTGGTTCATGCCGTGGATGTAGCCCTCCGAGAGATTGCCGCCTGCGGTGTTGATCGGGATGCTGCCCGTGAGGTCGATGGCACCGCTGGACGCGAAAGCCCCGCCTTCGCCGGGGGCGCAAAAGCCATAGTCTTCGAGCTGCAAGAGCACCGTGATCGTGAAGCAGTCGTAGAGCTGGGCGACGTCCAACTCGGCGGGACCGAGACCAGCCCGTCGATAGAGTTCGCGGGCCACGGACATGGACGGGTTGGTCAACATATCAGGCCTCATCAAGGCCGGAAACACTTTGCCGCCCTGTACTTCCGGAACGGTTCCCTGGGTAACTGCCCGCACCAGAACAGTGGGCTGTGGCGAGTCGATGGCCCGCTCGGTGGCGGTGACCACCACCGCGCATGCTCCATCGGACTCGAGGCAGTAGTCGAACAGCCGAAGCGGCTCGGCGATGATCCGCGACTGGAAATAGTCGGTGATCGACATTGTGCGGTTACTCATCATGGCGGCTGGATTGGCGTTGGCGCGTCTGCGGACTGTAACCGCAATGCTGGCGAGATCCTCAGCGGTGGAGCCGAATTGGAGCATATGCCGATGCGCATACAGCGCATAAAGCTGTCCAGGCGCCATGAGTCCATAGGGTAGGAAGAACTCATCGAGGGTACCGCGACCGCCTACTCGCTGTGCTCCTTTGGCCTGCTGAATCGCGGTTCCCTTACCGAATCTCACTCCTGACCGACCGTTGAGCGCACGATAAACAAGCACGTTTCTGGCCTGCCCGGACATGATCGCGGCGACCGCTTGACCGACCATGCCGCAAGGCGATGCGCCGCCCGTACCAGTGGCGCCCCAGTACGTCAGGTTGGTCAGACCGAGCCACTGGCCGATATCGCTGTGGTGAACTGTGTCGTAATCCGAGCGGACGACGCCGTCGATGTCTGTGGGCGTCATCCCCGCGTCGGCGATGGCGGCAAGGCCGGCCTCGGCGGCCAAAGCCGCGACGCTACGGCCAGACCGCTTGGAGAACTCCGTCGCCCCGATACCGGTGATCGCGCACCTGTCCCGGTGGTTGTAGCCGTCGTCCTTCACCCCGTGACTCCTAGGCTCTCCGGCGCGTGAAAGGCCGCAGCCTAGCCTTGTTCTGACTCGTCGGCGCGCACAATGGTGGCTTTTCTCTCGTATTCCTTGGCTTCGCGCCACTTCGCGAGAATCTCCTGATATTCGAACGTCCCGCCACCGTAGGCATCGACCCAGACCGGTCGACCGTGCTCGAAGTTGCCTGTCGAAGCGTCGAAGTCGCCCTCGTTGTTGAAATAGCCTGGGGTACAAGCTTGGACCGCTTCGGCGTTGAATACCTGGCCGACTTTGTCGTCCATTACGTCGCACCACTCCTGAACGGCGGCCTCGGTGATGTCGATCTTCAGGACACCGTCGTCGTGCAGTTGCTTGATGGTCTTGGCGATATGTCGTGCTTGGTAGGTGAACGCATACGTGTTGTTCACCGTCACCGCTGTTTGCCGAAGTCCTCCGACGACGTACATATTTGGGAAACCGTGGGTTTGGATGCCGTGCACGGATTTCACGCGCTGCTTCCAGGCTTGTGCGAGAGTCAGGCCGTCACAACCGATGACGTCGAACCCACCGGAGCGGTCCGGGGTGACTACGGCTTCGAAACCAGTGGCATAGACAATGATGTCGACCTCGTATTCTCTACCGTCGACTACGATTCCGGTCTTGGTGATGGCATCGGGCCCCCGTCCGTCGGTATCGATCAGATGGACGTTCGTCTTGTTGAATGCTTGCAAATATTCGTCGTTGAAACCAGGACGCTTGCAGTGTGTCGCGTACCAGGGCTTCAGGGACTCGGCCAGCACCGGATCCTTGACCACTTCGTCGACGCGCGCCCGGACTCGTTCCATCTGTGCAATGTCGTTTTCTTCGACCTTGCGAAGATAGGCGTCCATGTCGGGAGTCGTGCCGGCGTCGGGCACCTCAAGGGGCGGGATAGCCCAGACTCTCGTCCATTCGTCCTCGACGATCTTTTCCTCGACGGGGACGCCGAGCATCTGGGCCTCGAAGTTTGCCCAACGCTTTTCCTGCCAGCCCGGCTCCTGGCTGACGAACCATTCTTCGTCCGTCGGTGCGTTGTCGCGCGGCAACACAATCGTCGGTGTGCGTTGTATCAGGTAGGTCTCTTGGGCGCTCTCAGCCACATGCGGGAACGCCTGCAGGGCGGTGGGCCCGGTGCCGATGATTGCGACTCGTTTGTCGGTGAGCTTGTGCAGATTGCCTCGCGAGTCACCTCCGGTCACGCCGAAATCCCATCGGCTGGAATGGAACCACGGGCCCTTGAAATCCTTCAGGCCGGGAATACCCGGTAGTTTGGGGCGATGCAGGATCCCGCCTGTCGCCAGCACGAGGTAGCGGGCACGGACCTCGTCACCGCGATCAGTGCCCACTGACCACAGCAACGCGTCGTCGTCCCAGGCGACACCCTGGACGCGGGCCTGGAAGACCGCGTTCTCGTAGAGGTTGTAGTGCTTGGCGATCGACTTGGCGTAGTCGAATATCTCGTCGCCGGGGGAGTATCGCATCGACGGTACGTAGCCTGTCTCCTCGAGCAGCGGCATATACAGGTACGAGTCGGTGTCACATGCGATGCCCGGATACCGGTTCCAGTACCAAGTACCGCCGAAGTCAGCAGCCTTGTCGATGACTGTGACGTCGTCGATACCCTCTTTGGCCAGGTGCACTGCCGTCAGCAGGCCAGCGAAACCGGCACCTACGATGGCGACCTCGGTTGTCTTCCTAACCGGCTCGCGTGGTTGGATTTTGGTGAATGGGTCGGCTTCGACATCGGAACCGATATCGATGGTGATGTATTGACCGGCGCCTTGGGCCCGGATTCGCTTATCGCGTTCCTCGGCGTATTTTCGAGCCAATTGCTGGGCGTCGGCCATGTTATGTATGCCTCCTACGGATGACTTGCGAGCGATGGGACCTTGGGCTACTTGACGGCGATGGGGTTCACGGGGGAGCCGACAGCGCCAGTGACTCGCAGCGGCGGTGCGACGAGCTGGAATTCGTACACACCGTCGGCGGCGCAGTCGGCGGCCAGGTCATCGAGGAACCAGAACTCGCCGAGCATCATGCCCATATCGCGCAACGTCAACAGGTGCAGCGGGTTGAACATGCCCTCGACACCCGACTCCATACTCTCTACCTGGACGTTGTCGGCCGCGACCGCTGCGACTTCGTGGTCGTGAAGCCAGGATGCGACGGTCCAGGACAGGCCTGAGGACGGTTCCAAGGGATTACCGGTCTGCCGGAATTTCGCGATCCATCCGGTGCGAACCGCGATGACGTCTCCCCGCTGCACCCGCACGCCCTGAGCGGCGGCGGCCGCGTCGAGTTCGGCTCCGGTGATGTCGTTGCCGGGTTCGAGGAAGTCGACGCCACGATGCTTGCACATGTCGATCAGCACGCCGCGGGTTGTCACGCCTTTGATGTCGACCTTGTCGATTGAGCAGTAAAACGCACCGGCGCTGGTGACTGAGGAGGCGGGGAAGCCGTTGTAAAGAAGGCCGTCGTAGTACGCGTGGGATAACGCGTCCCATTGCGTCGACGCCTGAAGCGGCATGATGATCATGTCGTCGTTGAAACGGAAGGCGCTGGCGCCGAAGTACTTGCTGATCTGCTGCGCAGTGCTGTTGTCCGGCCAGTTGCTGCCGTACCGCGCCCATTGCGTTTCGTCACCGCCGTCCACGGTCATCAGGTGGATCGGCTTGTTGCGGAAATCGAGGGCACCTTGCGGGCTCGACGTGCCGAACTCAATACCCAGCGGGAAAACCGTGCCTCGATTGACCAGGCTGGCAGCGTGCCGAACCTTTTCGTCGTCGATGAAGTTGAGCGTTCCCAGCTCGTCGGCCTGGCCCCAACGGCCCCAATTTCGCACCTGATCGGCAACACGGTGGAACTCGGTCAAACTGTCCACTGCAACTCGAATCTCTCGTTCGTAATGGCCCGCATCACTTGCGTTCCGACGGCCTCAGGCAGTATTGCATCCAGGATGCTAGACGACAAGGCCGTGCCCGGATTCTCTGCTTTACACTGGTGGGGCGAGTGTGAACCCCAGAAACCAGTCTGCTTGCGCAATGCCGGTCACTCCACCGGGTCGCCGGACCCGGGAAGGATCTGCCGGCCACGGGGTGCGATGCCCCGAAGGAGGAGCCAATGACTACCGACGCATCAACGAGGATCGAGTTGCTCCGCAGGACGCCTCGGTTGGTCGACGAGGTCATCAACCGGCTGCGGGAAAGCATCGTCGACGGCACGTTGCCCGCTGGTACGCCACTTCCTCAGGTTGCTCTGGCTGCGCAACTCGGCGTGAGCCGCACACCGCTGCGAGAGGCGTTGCGTGTCCTGGACAGTGAAGGTTTGGTCCGTAGTTCGGACAACAACCGGACCGTCGAGGTGGTGCAGATCGGGCCAGAGGATTTGCGTGAGATGTATGAAGTGCGCGAGGTGATCGACGGACTCGCAGCCCGCCTCGCGGCGCGTAAGGGCCTGAATGCCCAGGACGAAGCGCGCGCCTGTCAGCTGCTTGCAGAGATGGCCAGCTCGTCAGATCCATACGACCCGGTGCGTCGCAACCGTGCGCATGCCGAGTTCCACGAGCTGTTCGCGCTGGCCTCAGGCAACGCCAGAGTCCAATCTTTTGCCTCGATGATCCGCACCAGCTCGGCCATGTTGTATCTGCCGCTGGTGCGCGAAACGGCTGCGGCGAACCTTGCGGCCGCTAATCCGGAAAACACGTACAAAGAGTTTCTGGATGAAGCCCAGGCCCAGCATAAGAGCATCCTTGAAGCCGTCGTGGAGCGCAGGGCTGGTGCCGCTGAAGAGGAGGCCAGGCGACACATCCGCCGAACCTTGCGGCTGGCACCATATTTCGGGTGAGCTTGCCAGCACGGCAGCCAATGATTGACGAGATGTGCTTCTTAGCGGTAACGTCCACGTACTGTATCCAGGATGCTTCACGGTTTGGGATCGGCTGAACGGGCCTACGAAGCCCGGGAAGAACTGGGAACGAGGGACACCGACCAATGAAGGTTCAAATCGACGAAGAACGCTGTGCGGGCCACGGCCGTTGTTATGCCATCGAGCCGGACATGTTCGCTCCAATCGACGACGACGGGCATGCCGGCTTCCTTCTCGACGGGCAGCCGGTTGATGCAGCTGACCTAAAGGCGAAGCTGGCCGATGTCAGCGCGAATTGCCCGGAACAGGCAATCACGATCGAGGAGAGTGAGGGTCGGAAGTGATGACCACGCCAACCGAACAAACCGTGTGCCCGGTGGGCTATACGGATTTCGACCATATGAGCACGACGCCGGACGGCGAATGCCCATACCCCGTCTATCAACAGCTTCGAGCCGACAGTCCGATCGGTAGAAGCGAGCATTACGGCGGCTTCTGGGTTGTCACCGGCTATCCGGAATGCTACGAAATAATCCACCGGCCAGAGGTGTTCTCCTCGCGCCGCATCACGTTCCCGGCGTTTCCGCAGGATGCGCCAATGATTCCAATCGAGCTCGATCCTCCCGACCACTCGCTGTATCGGTCGCTGCTGGCGCCAGTCTTCTCACCGCGCCGAACCCGGGAGCTGTGGGAGGATCCGATTCGCGCAGTCGTCAATCGACTCATCGACGGCTTCATCGACAGTGGGCGTTGCGACGCGTACAAGACACTGGCAGAACCCATTCCGTGCTACATGGGCACAACGCTGCTCGGCGTGCCGAACGACGATGCGCCGAGGCTGCTGGAATGGGTGTCAGCGGTTGTCGACAACTCGCCAGCCGACCCAGAGGCGCCCAAAGCAGCGATGCAGAAACAGTACGAGTACTTCACCGAGAAGCTCGAGCAACGGCGCGCCGATCACTCCGGCGACGACGTCTTGTCCCGATTGCTTCGGGCCGAGGTCGACGGTAAGAAGCTGACGCAGGACGAACTACTGGGATTCTGCCTGCTGTTGTTGCTCGCCAGTATCGACACCACCCAAAAGGCGATGGGGTCGATGATCTGGCACCTCGCCAACGATGCGGACCTTCGTCACAAGCTAGCTGCCGATCGTTCCAAGATTCCGGCCGCGGTCGAGGAGATGCTGCGATTCTGGTCGCCATCACAACCCAGCCGACTAGTCCTACAGGACATCGAGTTCGCGGGCCAACAACTCAAAGCCGGTGACGTGGTGCTGATGATGATCGGCTCTGCGGACCGCGATGAACGGGAGTTCCCCTCGGGGGAGGAGTTCGTAACAGACCGTAGCCCCAATCGACATCTCACGTTCGGCGGGCACGTGCACAAATGCATGGGAGCGCACATCGCCAGGCTTGAAATGCGAGTACTCCTCGAGGAGTTGTTGTGCCGCATACCAGATTTCGAGATCGAGGACGATACGAAGGTCCGATGGTGTCCCGGTCAGGTCCAGGGGTACGTCTCGGTGCCGATCAAGTTCAACGTCGGATGACCGCAGTGGGGAAACTGGACTCAAAGGTCGCTTTGGTCACCGGTGCAGGTAGAGGACTTGGAGCCGCCGTCTGCGAGTGGATGGTCAACGAGGATGCGACGGTGGTCGCTGCAGACATCAATGCGGCGAGCGGGCGCGAACTAGTCGATCGGCTCGGAGAGCGGGCCGTGTTCGTCAAACTGGACGTGACCAGCGAGCGATCGTGGGAAGCCGCGGTTGCTGAAGTGACAGCCCAATTCGGCCAGATCGACGTACTGGTGAACAACGCCGGCGTGCTGTGGATCGCACCGCTGATCGGCAGTTCGCTAGATGACTATCACCGGGTCGTCGCCGTCAACCAGACCGGACCCTACCTCGGCATGCGCGCCGTGCTGCCCGGCATGGTGCAGGCGCAAAGTGGTTCGATCGTGAATGTCGCATCGATGAACGGAATTCGAGGAATGCCCGGCGAAGCGGTATACAGCGCAACCAAACACGCAGTCATCGGTATGACACGTTCAGTTGCCCTCGAAGTGGCTGAATCTGGTGTGCGGGTGAATGCGGTCTGCCCTGGACCGATCGACACCCCGATGATCGCGGAGGCCGACATGGGGACCGTCGGCAAGTCCAATGCAGAAGCATTGAAACCGCTGGTTCCCTTCAAGAGACTTGCCGCTCCGGCGGAAGTCGCCGAAGTTGTGTGCTTTCTCGCCTCGGATGCCGCATCGTATTGCAGCGGAGCAGAGTTCGTTGTCGACGGTGCTTGGACGTCGGGCTTGTCATTCTCTTAGGAACGACAGTGATCGGAGTCGTCGACGATGGACAGCGTGCCTGTGGTGTTACCCGGACTGCCCGACTCGGCCCGGGTCCACGGCTGCTCGTTGCGTTGGGCAGTCACCATGGCTGGGCCATGGGGTCCCGTACCCTCGTCGCCGAGTACCTCAGCTCGAGCACCTTTGAAATGGCAAAGATCTCGAAAAGGGTTGGTTGAAAGCACTTCTCGGACCAACGCGAAGGATTGACGGCGTGTTCTGGCTACTGTACGTTGAGCCCACGCAATGTATCCAGGATGCTGATTGCGCGTTGGCGGTCATAAAGGAAGGACCCTGCTGGCATGGCAGCACCGACTGAGGTCCAAACCGGTCCACCCCTGGGGGGCGTACGGGTCGCCGCCAAGCCCGCACGCGCGCTCGGCAACTTCTTCTCGGTTTCGCTCGACATCTTGGTGCAGATGGGGAAACCGCCGTTTGCATGGCGGGAGTTCATCGACCAGACGTGGTTTGTCGCCCGGGTGGCGATCCTCCCGGCCGTCTTGTTGTCGATTCCGTTCAACGCATTCGCCGTCTTCTTGCTCAACGCACTACTTGTCGAGCTGGGCGCGGCTGATCTCGGCGGCGCCACCGCCGGCGTGGCGTGTGTCACTCAGATCGCGCCGATGGTAACGGTTTTGGTGGTAGCGGGCGCAGGCGCCACGGCCATGTGCGCAGACCTGGGCGCACGGACAATCCGTGAAGAGATCGATGCAATGCGGGTCATGGGACTTGATCCAGTCCGCGGGCTGCTGGTTCCGAGAGTCGCCGCCCTGACAGTAAATGCGTTGTTGCTCAATGCTATAACGACGACAACCGGTCTGGCGGCAGACTACGCATTCACCGTCAACTTGCAACACGTTACGCCCGGTGCATTCGCCTCGAGTCTGACTCTTCTGGTCGGACTGCCGGAATGCTTGATCGCCATCCTCAAAGCGGTACTCTTCGGCATCGCCGCGGGATTGATCGCCTGCTACAAAGGCATCACCGTAGACGGCGGACCGCAGGGCGTCGGTAATGCCGTGAACGAAACCGTGGTCTTTTCCTTCATGACGCTGTTCATGATCAACGTACTGCTGACCGCCATGAATGCGCAGATCGCGTCATGAGCGCTCCTACCCGCCACCCCTGGCCGCGGCTTGTCCGAATGTTCGAAAGGTTCGCCGACGAGTGGAACCGAGCCGGCACCCAGGCCGCGTTCTATGCAAGATCGCTCGCCCTGATTCCTAACGCGCTGGCCCGCTACAAGGTGGAGACGTTGCGCGTCATCGCCCAGACCAGCTTAGGCGTCGGCACGCTGGCAGCAATCGGCGGCACCGTTGTCATCGTCACGTTCTTGCTGATGTCCCTCGGCGCACTCAATGGGCTTGAAGCGCACCGATCACTGAGTCACGTCGGCGCGGACGCAGTGGGCGGATTCTTCTCCGCATATGTCACCACAAGGGTTTCTGCGCCCCTGATTACCAATATCGCCTTGGCAGCGACCATCGGCGCCGGCGCTACCGCACAGCTTGGTGCGATGCGAATCAATGAGGAGGTTGACGCTCTCGAAGTGATGAGCATCAACTCGATGGCGTATCTGGTTTCAACCCGAGTCATGGCCGGTGTAATCGTCACCATTCCACTATTTTGTCTGTCGGCCGAGGCAGCCTATCTGACAACGCGAGTCGTCTACATCTATGCCTTCGGGCAGTCGGCGGGCGTCTACGACCATTACTTCTCTACTTATCTCAGGCCTCTAGACCTGATTTGGGCGTTGACTCAAGCGGTTGGAACGGCTCTTGTGGTCATGCTGCTGCACACCTACTACGGGTTCACTGCCAAGGGCGGACCCGCTGGCGTCGGCGAAGCAGTTGGCCGCGCGGTGCGTGCATCTTTGATCGTGTCGGTCGCCACGACATTGATGATCGGCATGGCCGTATACGGGAAGACCGGCGACTTCAACCTAGCGGGATAGCGACGATGAGACCTAAATGGCGCGAGGCTGGTTTGCATCCGGCGATCTGGACTGTCATCGAATTGACGGTGATTGTTGGACTGGTCGTGTTGACGGTCGGCATGTTCAACCGAGACTTCAGGCCCTACGCGCGGGTTACCGTGATGTCCGACCGAGCTGGCCTGGTGATGGAGACCGACGCTAAGGTCAAGCTGCGCGGCGTGCAGATCGGTCGTGTCGCGTCGATCCAGTCGGACAGCCCGGTGCGGCTCGAGCTTGAACTCTATCCCGACCAGCTGAAGTACATTCCGGCCAACGTCGAAGCACAGATTGCCGCGCCAACTGCATTTGGCGCCAAGTATGTAGAGTTCATAGCACCGCAGGAGCCGAGTTCGAAGCGCCTTGTGGCCGGCGCGGTGGTGAAGTCACACAACGTCAGCATCGAAGTCAACACCGTGTTCCAGAACCTCGTCGATTTGCTCAAACAGGTTGACACCGCAAAGCTCAACGCGGTGTTATCGGCGTTGGCCGAGGGGTTCCGAGGTAAGGGCGAGGACCTCGGCGGCGCGATCACCGACCTCAACCAGGTGTTGACGACCATCAATCCCCGCAGGGAGACGATGCGAGAGAACTTCCGCGCGCTCAATGAGGTTGCGGACACCTACGGGGCAGCCGCCCAGGACATCCTGCAAGTGCTAGACGCGGCGAGCACGACAAGTGCGACCATCACCGACAATGCGCAAGCACTGGACGCGTTGCTGGTCAACCTGATTGGTCTCTCACATACCGGTATCGATCTGATCGCGCCGAACCAGGACAACCTCGTGCGGGCGATAAACGTGCTGGAGCCGACCACTCGACTGTTGAAGAAATACGATCCGGAAATCACTTGCACGCTGCTTGGGGCAACCAAGGCCATGGAGATGGGCTGGGGTGAGATAGCCGGCGGCCGCAATGGTAAGTCGATCATTTTGGACGTCGCCCTGTTGCCCGGTGACGACCCATATCGCTATCCCCAACACTTACCGATCAACGGCGCCAAAGGGGGCCCCGGCGGACAGCCGAGTTGTGGTTCGTTGCCCGACGTTTCGAAGAACTGGCCGCAGCGGTACCTGGTCACCGACACCGGATGGGGCACCGGCCTGGACCTACGTCCGAACCCCGGCATCGGGTTCCCAGGCTGGGAGAACTACTTCCCGGTGACTCGGGCCGTCCCCGAGCCTCCTAGCATTCGCAATCTCGGGGGGCCGGCTCCCGGTCCGATTCCGTATCCGGGTGCGCCCCCTTATGGGGCCCAACTGTACGAGCCTGACGGTACGCCGCGCTACCCAGGTCTGTCGCCGGCACCGCCGCCTGGTAGACCGCGCGACCCCGGGCCCCCGCCCCCGGGAGCGGAGCCGTTCCAGCCCACACATCCAGGTGGCGTGCAGCCGACCCCGGCGCCGGCGCTTCCCCCACCGGGATCCCGCTAATGGATGAGGCAGACGACTGATGCAAAAACGATTGCACGCGAAGGTTTTCCACCTTGCAATCTATGCGACGGTATGTTTGGTGTTGACCTTCGGGCTGATCGCCATCCTGGCGCAGTTGCGGTTTCAACCGCAGCAGACATATTCGGCAGTCTTCGCGAACGTCTCCGGGCTGCGGCCTGGCGACTTTGTACGAGTCGCCGGCGTGGAGGTCGGTAAGGTCAAGAAGATCACCGTTCGGCGTGACTCCACCGTGCTCGTCGAGTTTGGGGCGAACGACTCAGTCATGCTCACTGACAGCACCAGGGCCGCAGTGCGCTTCAAAGACCTGATCGGCGGCCGGTTCCTGGCGCTTGAACAGAATCCCGGTGACATCAAACGACTCGATCCAGGGTCGACCATCCCGCTGGCCCGAACGGAGCCGGCACTCGACCTCGAGGCGCTGGTCGGCGGGTTCCGGCCACTTTTCCGTGCGTTGGATCCGGACCAGGTGAACCGACTGACCGGCCAACTGATTTCCGCCTTCCAGGGTCAGGGGGTGACGATGAACTCGATCCTGGCTGAAACCGCGTCGTTGACCAACACCCTTGCGGATCGCGATCAATTGATCGGCGAGGTCATCGGGAACCTGAACACCGTTCTAGGTTCCCTTGGCGACCACACGAATCAGTTTGCGACGGCCGTGGATTCGGTATCGGAACTTGTTGCCGGCCTGGAGGATCGCAAGAAAGACATCAGCAGCGGCATCGCGTATGCCAATGCGGCGGCTGGGTCGATCACCGGTCTCTTGAAACAAGCCCGGCCGCCGATCAAGACGGTCGTACACGAGGCCGATCGGGTTGCGGCTGCAGTGGTAGCGGATCACGAATACGTCGACAATCTGCTCAAGACGCTGCCTGACGCCTACCAAATGCTGGACAGGTTGGCCCTTTCCGGCGATTTCTTCAGCTTCTACATGTGCGAAGTCGTGCTCAAGCTAAATGGTAAGGGCGGTCAGCCCGTGTACGTCAAGCTGGTCGGCCAGAAGTCCGGGAGGTGTACGCCCAAATGACGAGGTTCACCGAACGGAACCCCTACACCGTCGGCGCCATCGGCATCACATTGACCGTCGCCGCTGCCTTGATCACGTTGAATTATGGCAAGTTGCCGTTCTTCCACACCGGAAAGGACTACGAGGCGTACTTCACCGAGGCAGGTGGTCTCCGGCCTGGCAGCACCGTGGCCGTGTCGGGCTATGACGTCGGAGAAGTCTCCAGCATCGAACTCGAGGGACCGGGCGTGCTGGTCAAATTCCATATCGACGACGTACATCTGGGAGAACGAACCGAGGCCTCGATCAGGCTGGAGGGGCTACTCGGCACCAGGCACCTCGAGCTCACGTCGCGTGGCGACGGCGAGCTCACCGAGCCGATTCCCTTGGAGCGGACCACTTCACCCTACGAGCTTCCCCATGCCCTAGGAGACCTCACAGAAACCATCAGTGGTTTGGACACCGGCCAGCTGTCCGATTCACTGGCCGTCCTCTCGGAAACGTTCTCTGATACCGCACCTGCCTTGAAGGAGGCAGTGAAAGGCGTTGGCCGGGTGTCCGAGACGTTGGAGAGGCGCGATGAGCACCTCCGGAACCTCCTGACGAACGCAAACAAGGCGACTGCGGTGCTCGCCGAACGTAGTGACAAGGTGGTGAAGTTGGTGGGCGATACCAACGCCTTGCTGGTCGAGCTGCAATCGCAAAGTGCCGCTCTGGACAACATCTCCAACAATCTGTCAGCGCTTGGTCAGGAGTTGAAAGGCTTTATTGCAGAAAACAATCACGCGGTAAAACCTATGTTGGACAAACTGAATGGCGCGTTGACCATCGTCGACAACCGCAAAAGCGATGTGCAATTAGCGATTAAAAAGCTCAACCCATACGCGCTCGGTTTGGGCGAAGCGCTGGCATCGGGTCCGTTCTTCAAAGCTTACGTCGTCAACCTACTGCCGGGACAATTCGTGCAACCGTTCGTCGATGCTGCGTTCTCCGATCTTGGATTAGACCCGAACGTCCTCGCACCCACTGAGCGCGCCGACCCGCAAGTCGGCCAACCGGGAACACCTCCGCTTCCGGTGCCGTATCCGCGAACGGGCCAAGGCGGCGCACCGCATTTGACACTCCCCGACGCCATCACCGGCAAGCCGGGCGATCCCCGATATCCGTATCGGGAACCACTGCCTCCGCCCCCACCGGGCGGCCCGCCGCCGGGACCGCCCGCCCTCGGCGCAGGACCAGCGCCCGGAGCCGACGGGTCAGCCGGCGAACGACAACCAGCTGAAGAGGGTGGACAGTGAAAATCAGTAAACCGGCCGTCGCAGTCGCTGTGGCCTTGACGTTGGTTCTGGTCGGCGGAATCGTAACGGTTACTCGTACGGCCACCGAGATCGGCCGGACCAACATCGTTGGATACTTTGACAATAGCAATGGCATTTACGTCGGTGACCATGTCGTCATCCGCGGGGTGCCAGTCGGTGTAATCGAAAAGATCGAACCGGAGCCCGACCGGGTAAAGATCTCATTCTGGTACGAAAGCAAGTACCGGGTGCCGGCCGACGCCAAGGCAGTGATTCTATCGCCGACGTTGATCACGGCCCGCGCAATACAGTTGACACCCGCCTACAGCACCGGTCCGGTCATGCACGATGACGCGACCATTCCTCAGGACCGTACCGCCGTCCCGGTCGAGTGGGACGACCTACGGATCCAACTCGAAAAGCTCACCGAGACACTACAACCGACGAAGCCAGGCGGCGTCAGCACCCTTGGGGGCTTTGTCAGCACCGCCGCCGACAACCTGCGCGGCCAGGGTACGAACATCCGCGACAGCCTGACTAAGTTGTCGCGGGCCCTAGCTGCGCTCGGTGATCACAGCGACGATCTGTTCTCTTCGATCAGGAACCTCTCGACCCTGGTGTCAGCCCTGGAGAACAGCGACGACCTGCTGACGACGCTGAATCAGAACCTCGCCGCAGCGACGCGACTGGTGGCCAACGATCCCAACGAAGTTGGGAACGCGATCCGCGATCTGAGTGATGTTGCCGACGATGCCACCCACTTCGTGGTTGAGAACCGCGAGGCGCTGGGCGTTACTTCGGACAAGGTGGCGTCGGTTTCCAACGCGGTTGTCGAGAGCCTCGACGACATCAAGCAAGCGCTGCATGTGTTCCCGACCACTGCGCAGAACTTTGTCAATATCTACCAGCCGGCGCAGGGCACCCTGACGGGCATCTTGGCCGCCAACAACTTCGCCAACCCTGTGCAATTCTTGTGCGGTGCAATCCAGGCGGCGTCACAGCTAGGTGCCGAGCAGTCTGCGAAGCTCTGTGTCCAGTACCTCGCGCCCATCATCAAGAACCGTCAGTTCAACTTTCCCCCGCTGGGCATGAACCCGTTCGTCGGAGCAACGGCTCGGCCCAATGAGCTGACCTACAGTGAAGACTGGCTGCGTCCCGACTACATCCCACCAAATCCATTGCCTGCCGCACCAGCGGCACTGCCGGCCGAGGAAGGCGCGCAGCCTCCTCTCCACGGGTCAACGGTGACTGAACCGGTAGACGGGCTGCTGGGAATGATGATGCCGCAGGGGGCGGGGCAATGACCGGATCTGCCAAGCTTGGGCGAATAACCGTGAGGTCGTTGTTGGTCGTGGCCATTGCCATACTGCCCGCCTGCTCGGATTTCCAGGGACTTAATTCGGTGAAGTTGCCGGGGACCAAGGGGGGTGGCCCGGGTTCTTTCACCATTCAGGCGCAGCTCCCCGATGTGCAGAACCTGGAACGGAATTCCCGTGTTCGCGTCGATGATGTGACGGTCGGAAATGTCGCGAAAACCGAAGTTCAGGGGTGGCATGCGTTGGTGACGATGACACTCGACGGCGACGTCGAACTGCCGGCGAACGCGACGGCCACCATTGGTCAGACCAGCCTGCTGGGGTCTGCGCATATCGAGCTGGCACCGCCGACGGATGTTCCGCCGGAAGGCAAATTGACGGAAGGGGCGCTGATTCCCCTGTCGTCAGCGGAGGCGCACCCGTCAACAGAAGAGACCCTCGCCGCAGTTGCGATGGTGCTAAACGGGGGCGGTGTCGGGCATGTGCAAGACATCGTCACCGCATTGAGCACAGCGGTTACCGGGCGCGAGAACGACCTGAGAAGCCTCATCGAGCAATCCGATACGTTCGTCGGCTATCTCGATGACCAAAAGGATGACATCGTCGCGGCGACTGACAGCCTCAACAGCCTGGTCGGGCAATTCGCCGAGCAGAAGCCGGTGATCGACAAGGCGCTCGAGACTGTGCCGCAAGCGTTGACGGTCCTCAAGGACGAGCGGGAAGTTCTCGCGGATGCGGCGGCACAGGGCGGCAAGCTCAGTGCGTTGGTGACTGACACCGTTGACCAGACCAAAGAGAATTTGGTCAAGGAACTGCACGACTTGGGCCCGGTGTTGAAATCGCTCGCCGACGCAGGTCCGTCGCTGACCCGGTCCCTGGACCTGCTGTCGACGTTACCGTTCCCCAAACCGACACTGGAGAAGTGGATTCGGGGCGACTACGCGAACCTCACCGCCGTGGTCGACCTAACGTTGAGCCGTATCGACGCGTCGTTGTTCACCGGTACCCGCTGGGAGGGTGATCTGACCGAACTCGAGATCCAGTGGGGCCGCACCATCGGCCAGATGCCCAGCCCGTACACGGCGGCTAATCCGCTGGTTGCCCCCTACCGATTCGATCAAGGGCCGTGACATGCGTTTGAAACGATCAATCAGAATCCAATTAGTTGTTTTTGCGGTGATCGCAGTATTCGCGATTTCGGTGATGTTCTTCGGCTACATGAAGGTACCTGCAACGTTTTTCGGTGTTGGCCATTACACCGTGACCGTGCAGTTGCCGGAGGCGGGTGGGCTGTACTCGGAAGGTAACGTTACCTACCGAGGTGTCAAAGTCGGTCGCATAGTCGACGTCCATCTGACTGACACCGGAGCCGCAGCTGTGCTCAGTTTGACGTCAGGCATTGACATCCCTGCCGACCTCGACGCCGAAGTGCACAGCGTTTCGGCGGTAGGTGAACAATATGTGGCGTTGTTACCTCGCGATCGGAGTGCATCGCCGTTGAAAGATGGCGACGTGATTCCGGCGGACCGCACCAGCATTCCGCCTAATATCAACTCGCTGTTGGCTTCCGCCAACCGGGGCCTGGAGGCGATACCTCGCGATGATCTGAAGACCTTGGTCGATGAATCGTATGCGGCGGTCGGCGGTCTAGGGCCGGACCTTTCCCGGCTGCTCAAGAACACGATCACGCTGTCCAGAGGAGCGCGGGAGAACCTGGACTCGATCGTCAATTTGATCGACGATTCAAAGCCGGTGTTGGACACCCAGATCAACTCGTCGGACTCCATTCAGGCATGGGCATCCAACCTTGCCACCGTCACGGCGCAATTGAAAGACAACGACGCCGATGTAGAGGGCCTGCTAAAGAAGGGTAGTCAGTCGACCGACGAGGTGCGGTTGTTGCTCGACCGAGTGAAGCCGACCCTGCCGGTCATACTGGCCAACTTGGTCAGCGTCGGCGAAGTAGCGGTTGCGTACCGAGACAACATCGAGACACTGCTCGTAGCGGTACCGCAGGCGGTGGGAAACGTTCAAGGGATATTGGTGGCCAACGCGGGGACCAAACAAGATTACGCCGGAGCCTATCTGAGCTTCAACCTGAACCTGAACGCGCCGCCCCCGTGCACGACCGGGTTCCTACCCGCCCAGCAACAGCGCGCCGCCGTTTATGAAGACGCACCCGATATTCCGGAAGGCGACTTTTACTGCCGGATTCCGCAGGACTCACAGATCACCGCGGTCCGCGGCGCCCGCAACTTGCCGTGCGCGACGCGGCCGGGAAAGCGCGCACCGACGGTGAAGATGTGCGAGAGCGACGAAGAGTACGTGCCTCTCAACGACGGGGTCAACTGGAAGGGTGACCCGAACGCGACCATGTCAGGGCAGGGCATTCCACAGTTTCCGCCCGGTGAGGCCGCACCTGCGCCGGCCGCCGAACCACCGCCGGTTGCTGTCGTACCGTACGACCCCGCCACCGGTACATATGTCGGGCCCGACGGGCAGGTCTACACCCAACGCGACCTAAGCCAGGGCGCCGGGGAGGAGAAGTCATGGCAGCAGATGTTGACACCCCCAAGCGGAAGCTAAGCGATGAAAATGTGATGAAAAGGCGCTGCGCGGCTGCCGCGGTCCTCATCGTCGTGAGCACTGCCAGCTGTTCATCGGTTGCGGTGCAGCAGAAATCCGGACAACTGCCGCCCGGTACGGCGCAGCTCAGCGTCGGAGGCGAGGATGCCGGCAGGGCCGAGGACGCAAATTGCTTACCGAACAAGCACTTGACGATGATCACAATCGGAGACAAAACCCCGGTTGCTGTCGCCATGATTGCGAGTACCAATGAGCTAGCCGTCGAGTGGGTGAGGTTGCACGACGTCGCCGGCTTCAGCGGCAGCTACAACCACGGCCTTGGGAGCGAGGCGGATGTGACCCTCGCCGGCGCGACGTATCAGATCTCAGGGGTGGCCGATGGATTCGATAGCCAGAATCCCAGCAGACCGACAACCGAAACGTTTGCAATAAACGTTTCGTGTTAGCGGTGGTGCTGCGGCGCCGCGTAGCGTCAGTGTGCGGTTAACCCCGCCGGAACAGCTTGTTGCCCAGCCACACCACCGGGTCGTACCGCCGACCGGCCACGCGTTCCTTCATCGGGATGATCGCGTTGTCGGTGATCTTGATGTTCTCGGGGCACACCTCGGTACAGCACTTGGTGATGTTGCACAGGCCCAGGCCGGTTTCGTCTTGAGCGAGATCGCGTCGATCGGCGGTATCGAGCGGATGCATCTCCAGTTCCGCGGTCCGGATGAAGTACCGCGGGCCGGCAAACGCCTTTTTGTTCTCCTCGTGGTCGCGCATCACGTGGCACACGTTCTGGCACAGGAAGCACTCGATGCACTTACGGAACTCCTGGGAGCGGTTCACGTCAACCTGCTGCATCCGGTATTCGCCCGGCTGCAGCTCTTTCGGCGGCGTGAAAGACGGGATCTCCCTGGCCTTTTCGTAGTTGAACGACACATCGGTGACCAGGTCGCGGATCACCGGGAAGGTGCGCAGCGGCGTCACGGTGATGGTTTCGGACGGGTCGAACGTCGACATCCGCGTCATGCACAGCAGCCGCGGCATACCGTTGATCTCCGCCGAGCAGGAGCCGCACTTGCCGGCCTTGCAGTTCCACCGCACGGCCAGGTCGCCGGTCTGGGTCTGCTGGAGCCGATGGATGACGTCGAGCACCACCTCACCATCGTTGGCCTCGACCGTGAAGTCCTGCAGTTCTCCGCCGTCGTTGTCACCGCGCCAGACCCGCAGCTTTGCCTGGTAGCTCATGCTCCCCTCCTTGCTGAGTGGTTGGTGAGCTCTTCTGGGGTGAAGTACTTCTCCAACTCGTCTAGGTCGATCAATTCGAGTAGGTCCTCCCGCATCGGGACCTGGTCTTCATGGGTGATCGTGATGTCCGGTACGGGCGAATCTCCTTCCGCCCGGCACACCAGCAGCTTCTTGCGCCACCCCGACTCCATCGACGGGTAGTCGTCGCGGGTGTGGCCGCCGCGGCTCTCGGTGCGCTCCAGCGCAGCCATGGCCACGCACTCGCTGACCAGCAGCATGTTGCGCAGGTCGATGGCCAGATGCCAGCCGGGGTTGTAGTGCCGGTCGCCCTCCACCCGAACACGCTTGTAGCGTTCGCGAAGTTCCTTGAGCTTCTCGATCGCTTCGGACACCTCGTCGGCCTTGCGGATGATGCCGACCAGGGAGTTCATCGTGTCCTGAAGGTCCAGTTGCAGCGAGTAGGGGTTCTCGGTCGGGCCACCGTCGGCCGAATCCTCGAACGGCCACAACGCCAGTTCGGTCGCGCTGGCGACGGCCTCCTCGGACACCTTGGGCCGTTCCTTGAGGGCGCGCACGTAGTCGGCGGCACCGAGGCCGGCGCGCCTGCCGAACACCAGCAGGTCCGACAGCGAGTTACCGCCGAGCCGGTTGGAGCCGTGCATACCGCCCGCGCACTCACCGGCGGCGAACAGGCCAGTCGTCTTGGCAGCCGCGGTGTCGGGATCGACCTCGACGCCGCCCATCACGTAGTGGCACGTCGGCCCGACCTCCATGGGCTCCTTGGTGATGTCGACCTCGGCGAGCCCCATGAACTGGTGATACATCGACGGCAGCCGGCGTTTGATCTCCTCGGCGGGCAGCCGCGACGCGATGTCGAGGTAGACGCCGCCGTGCGGGCTGCCCCGGTTCGCCTTGACCTCGGAGTTGATGGCGCGGGCGACCTCGTCACGCGGCAGCAGGTCAGGGGTGCGCCGCGCGGAGTCGTTGTCCTTGAGCCACTGATCGGCCTCATCGGGGGATTCGGCGTACTGGCCTTTGAACACCGCCGGGATGTAGTCGAACATAAAGCGAGAGTTCTCGGAATTTTTCAATACCCCGCCGTCGCCGCGGACACCTTCGGTGACCAGGATGCCTTTCACGCTGGGCGGCCACACCATGCCGGTCGGGTGGAACTGCACGAACTCCATGTTGATGAGCGTGGCACCGGCGCGCAGCGCCAACGCGTGCCCGTCGCCGGTGTACTCCCACGAGTTCGATGTCACTTTGTAGGACTTGCCGATGCCGCCGGTGGCCAGGACCACCGCAGGCGTCTCGAACAGCACGAACTTGCCAGTCTCGCGCCAATACCCGAACGCGCCCGCGATCCTGTCTCCGTCTTTGAGCAGGTCGGTGACGGTGCATTCGTGAAACACCCGGATCCGAGCCTCGTAGTCGCCGAACTCGGCCTTGTCCTCCTGCTGCAGCGAGACGATCTTCTGCTGCAGCGTGCGGATGATCTCCAGGCCGGTGCGGTCACCGACGTGGGCCAGCCGCGGGTAGGTGTGCCCGCCGAAGTTGCGCTGGCTGATTTTGCCGTCCTTGGTGCGGTCGAACAGCGCACCGTAGGACTCCAGCTCCCAAACCCGGTCCGGGGCTTCTTTTGCGTGCAGTTCGGCCATGCGCCAGTTGTTCAGGAACTTCCCGCCGCGCATGGTGTCCTTGAAGTGCGTCTGCCAGTTGTCCTTGGGGTTGGCGTTGCCCATCGCGGCCGCGCAGCCGCCCTCGGCCATCACGGTGTGGGCCTTGCCGAACAGCGACTTGGTGATGACGGCCACCTTCAGGCCGCGTTCGCGCGCCTCGATGACCGCGCGCAGGCCAGCACCACCGGCACCGATCACAACCACGTCGTAGGAGTGCCGTTCAACTTCCGATGAGCCGCTTGCGCGACGAGCTCCAACTTCAGCCATCAATCCTCGCCTCGAATTAGTTCAAGAATTACGTTGTCAGCCAATGAATCGCAGGTCGGTGATCGCCCCGCTGGCCACCAACATGACGTAGAAGTCGGTCAGCATCAGGGAGCCGAGGGTGATCCAGGCGAACTGCATGTGTTTGGTATTGAGCTTGCTGATCTGGGTCCAAAGCCAATAGCGCACAGGATGTTTGGAGAAGTGCTTGAGCCGTCCACCGGTGACGTGACGGCACGAGTGGCACGACACCGTATAACCCCACAGCAGGATGACGTTGGCGGTCAGGATCACGTTGCCCAGGCCGAACCCGAAACCTTCGGGTGACCGGAATGCGTTGAGCGCGTCGTAGGTGTTGAGCAGCGTGATCGCCAGCGCCACATAGAAGAAGTAGCGGTGGCTGTTCTGGATGATCAGCGGCAGGCGCGTCTCACCGGTGTAGGTCGAATGCGGCTCAGCCACGGCGCAGGCCGGCGGTGACTGCCACACCGACCGGTAGTAGGCCTTGCGGTAGTAGTAGCAGGTCAGCCGGAACAGCAGCAGGAACGGCAGCGAGATGAACGCCATCGGGATGAACCACGGCAGGTCGCCGACCCACTGACCCAGGTGGCTGGACCCCGGCACACACGCGGTGCTGACGCACGGCGAGTAGAACGGCGTCAGGTAGTGGTAGTCCGCGACGTAGTAGGCGCTGCCCCAGAACGCCCGGACGGTGGCGTAGATGACGAATGCGGCCAGCCCGAGGTTGGTCCACACCGTCGGCATCCACCAGCGGTCGATGCGCAGGGTGCGCTGCGGAATTCGGGCTCGGCCCGGCGAAAAGACGCCGGTCGCCTTGCGGTCGGCGGTCGGTGCGCTCACTGTTGCCTTTCGGTGTAGAGGTATCCCGCTGGTGACACACGCCTATCGCGTGCCACCGATACCTTCGTCGTCGACCCCGCGCCAAAAGTCGGTGTCGTAGCTGGTGTCCGGGATGGGGATTCGCTCGGCGGGACGTTGCTGCTGGGTCACACCGCGGGTCAGCTCCAGCTCGTCGAGGTCGATGTCGAGGCGGTCGATGTCGTTGAGAAGGCGTTCAGCATCGTTGACGATGCGTCGGGTGGCAGGGGTGTCCCCGTATCTCGACGCCAGCGAAGTCGCACACCGCCGCATTCTGCCGATGAGCTCATGCAGCTCGGCAAGTTCGGTAGTGCTGGACAATTGACCTCCTTGGGCTGAAGGTGTCAGGAATCACCGTACGACACCTGATGCTAGCCACATCATGCGGTTCAGCGTGAGACAGATCACGTTGTCCGACCTGGAACGATGCCGACGACGGAGGGAAACCGATGCCCGATCAGATCCTGGCTCAACGGGCAGCTGCCCTGCTGGCCAAACACCAGCCCGGGAACCCGGTGATCCTGCCGACGGTGTGGGACGCGTGGTCGGCGCGCCTTGCGGTCGACGCCGGGTTTGCCGCGTTGACCGTCGGCAGCCACCCCGTCGCCGACTCGGTCGGAAAAGCCGACCGGGAGGGTATGACGTTTTCCGAACTGCGGACCCGAGTCAAACAGATCACCGGCGCGGTCGACGTCCCCGTTTCAGTCGATATCGAATCGGGTTACGGCCAGGAACCGGCCCGCCTGATCGAGGGCCTGCTCGACTCGGGCGGTGTCGGGCTCAACATCGAGGACACCGTGCACAGCGAAGGCGGCAGGCTGCGCTCGGTCACCGAACACGCCGCGTTCGTCGGCGCGCTGCGCCGCGCTGCCGACAGCGCGGGCGTGCACGTGGTCGTCAACGCGCGCACCGATCTGTTTTTGCGCAAGGACGGTGAGGAATCCGACCGCGTCGAACGTGCGATCGCGCGGCTGCAGGCGGCCGCCGCCGAGGGCGCCGACGTGCTGTATCCGGTCGGTCGACACGATACGGACACCTTGCGTCGGTTGGCATCCGAACTTCCGCTGCCGATCAATGCGATCGCGGTGCCGGACGCCGATGACCCCGCCTCGTTCGGCGCGCTCGGCGTCGGCCGGATCAGCTTCGGGCCATTCCTGCAGGGCGCACTGGCGGGGCGGGCCACCGAGATACTGCAGCGCTGGGCATAGATTACGGCCGTGCCAGAAAACCCGGAAAACGAGGAGGAGCCGGCCTGGCACGACCAGCAACCGGTCGTGCTGGCTGCCGGCGCGGCGGCGTTGATCCTGCTGGCCGTGCTCGCTTACGCGGTGATGCGGACTTCGGACGCGGCGAAAACCCCGGAGACCATCCCACCGCCTGCGCCGTCGACGCCGGTGTCGACCTATACGACTTCGCCGACGTCCACGACCAGCTATTCGCGGCCAAGTGTGCAGACCAGTGAAGACAACCCGGGCCTGCCGCCGCCCACCACCACGACGACCACGACAACGACAACCACGACAACGACGGCGACAACGACGACCAGGACCACCACCAGACTGAGGACGACCACCCCTACAAACGACGAATCCGGTGGAGACTGAGCTCCACCGGATCCCGTTGCCGGTAAGGGTTACTTGTTTTCGATCGCGATGCGCTTGGTGTGCGCGTCCCTGTGGGCACCCGCCACACGGACGTTCAGTACGCCGCTGTCATACGACGCGGAGATGGCGTCCTCGGTGACGTGCGCCGGTAGCTTGAACGACCGGCGGAACGATCCGTAGCGCACCTCGCGTAGGGCTCGACCGTCCTTGTCCTCGGCGCGCTCGTCGCGCCGCTCACCGTGAATCACCAGGTGACCGCGCTCCACCTCGACGTTGACGTCCTTCTCGACGTCGACGCCCGGCAGTTCGACACGGACCACCGCGTCATCGCCGTCTCGAACGATCTCGGCGGCGGGGGTGAACGCCCCGGCGAACCAATCGTCGGCCGTGGCGGGGCTGAAGAAGTCGCGTACCCATCGATCGATGTCCCAGGCGGGACGGGTGCGTAATGCCAACGTGCTCATTTGTCTCCTCACTCCTCTCGGAATCGGCAGGCCAGCTCTCTGACCAGCGTCTACCTAATAGAACTTGAGTCAACCCCGCTCATATTCCGCCCCGGCGCTGTTCGCTGCGAGCGAAGCGGCTCACAGGTCCGCCTGCAAAGGCGTGAGCACACCGTGATTGGCGCTTCACACGAGGCGACATTGCGGCAATATCGGCTGCCTAACGTCTGCGCCATGGCACCTAGAAACGTCGTGGTCGTCGGCCATGGGATGGTCGGTCACCGGTTCGTCGAGGCGCTGCGCTCGCGCGACGGCGACGGCTCCTGGCGCGTGACCGTGCTGGGCGAGGAGGCCGACGCCGCCTACGACCGCGTCGGGCTCACCAGCTACACCGAGCACTGGGATCGCGGACTGCTGGGGCTACCGGGCAACGGTTACGTCGACGACGACGTCGTCGACCTGCGCCTGGGTAGCCGCGTCACCCGGATCGACCGCGCCGACAAGACCGTGTCGACCGCCGACGGCGGACGGTTCGACTACGACGCGTTGGTCCTGGCGACCGGCTCCTATGCCTTTGTTCCTCCGGTCCCGGGCCACGACCTGCCGGCCTGCCACGTCTACCGCACCCTCGACGACCTCGACGCGATCCGCGGCGACGCCGCGCGCGCCGCAGAGCAGAGCCGTGCCCCGGTGGGCGTGGTGATCGGCGGGGGACTGCTCGGACTGGAGGCCGCCAACGCGCTGCGCACGTTCGGCCTGCGCGCCCACATCGTCGAGATGGCGCCGCGCCTGATGGCCCAGCAGCTTGACGAGGCCGGTGGTGCACTGCTGAGCCGGATGATCACCGAGCTCGGCATTTCGGTGCACACCGGCGTCGGGACCGAGTCGATCCGCCCCGCCCAACGCAACCGGCCCGTGCGGCGCTCCGCAGACGACGACTCGCTCCGGGTGAGTTTGAGCGACGGCACCTACATCGACGCGGGGCTTGTGGTCTTCGCCGCGGGCATCCGTCCCCGCGACGAACTGGCCCGCGACGCCGGCCTGGACATCGCCGACCGTGGCGGTGTGCTGACCGATCTGGGATGTGTCACCACGGATCCCGACATCTTCGCGGTCGGTGAGGTGGCTGCCATCGACGGTCGCTGCTACGGGTTGGTCGGGCCCGGGTACACCAGCGCGGAGGTGGTCGCCGACCGGCTGCTCGGCGGGTCCGCGGAGTTCGGCGAGGCCGACATGTCGACCAAGCTCAAACTGCTCGGCGTCGACGTCGCCAGCTTCGGCGACGCGCTGGGCGCTACGCCGGACTGTCTGGAGGTAGCCGTCAACGATGCGGTCAACCAGACCTACGCCAAGCTCGTGCTGTCCGACGACGCCAAGACGCTACTGGGCGGCATCCTGGTCGGCGACGCCTCCGCCTACGGCATCCTGCGGCCGATGGTCGGCGAGGCGCTGCCCGGTGATGCGCTGGCGCTGATCTCACCGGCCGGAAGTGACGGTGCCGGTGCGGGTTTGGGTGTCGGCGCGCTGCCGGCCGCCGCGCAGATCTGCTCGTGTAACAACGTCACAAAAGGTGATCTCACCGACGCGATCGCCGGCGGCTGCGCTGACGTGCCCGCCCTGAAGAAGTGCACGCTGGCAGGCACGTCCTGCGGTTCGTGCGTCCCGCTGCTCAAACAACTGCTGGAAGCCGAGGGCGTCGAACAGACCAAGGCCCTGTGCGAGCACTTCACCCAGTCGCGCGCCGAACTGTTCGAGATCGTCACGGCGGGGCCCTCGGACTCCACCCGCACGTTCTCCGCGCTGATCGAGCGGTTCGGCACCGGAAAAGGTTGCGACATATGCAAACCCGCCGTCGCGTCGATCCTGGCGTCGACGAGCTCGGAACACATCCTCGACGGTGAACAGGCTTCGCTGCAGGACTCCAACGACCACTTCCTGGCCAACATCCAGCGCAACGGCAGCTATTCGGTCGTGCCCCGGGTGCCCGGCGGGGACATCACTCCCGAACAGTTGATCCTGATCGGGGAGATCGCACGGGATTTCGACCTCTACACCAAGATCACCGGGGGTCAGCGGATCGATCTGTTCGGTGCGCGGGTGGATCAGCTGCCCGAGATCTGGCGGCGTCTGGTCGAGGGCGGCATGGAGTCCGGACACGCCTACGGCAAGGCGCTGCGCACGGTGAAAAGCTGCGTGGGCAGCGACTGGTGCCGTTACGGGCAACAAGATTCGGTGCAGATGGCGATCGACCTCGAGCTGCGCTACCGCGGGCTGCGCGCACCGCACAAGATCAAGATGGGCGTGTCGGGTTGCGCGCGGGAATGCGCGGAAGCCCAGAGCAAGGACGTCGGCGTCATCGCCACCGAAAAAGGGTGGAACCTCTACGTCGGCGGCAACGGCGGCATGTCGCCGCGGCACGCGCAGCTGCTGGCGGCCGATCTCGACGACGACACCCTGGTGCGCTACATCGACCGGTTCCTGATGTTCTACATCCGCACCGCCGACCGGCTGCAGCGCACGGCGACCTGGCTGGAAGCACTCGACCACCCGGATAGGTCTGGGCTCGACCACCTACGCGACGTGGTCTGCAACGACTCGCTCGGCCTGGCCGCCGAGTTCGAGGACGCCATCGCCCGCCACGTCGCAGGTTACGCCTGCGAATGGAAGGGCGTGCTGGAGGACCCCGACAAGCTGTCGCGGTTCGTGTCGTTCGTCAACGCGCCCGAGATGGCGGACCCGACAGTGGAGTTCGCCGAAAGGATGGGACGTAAGGTCCCGATCGGAATGCCGAAGGTGCCCCAAACATGACACTGCTCAACGAGGTTCAGGTGTGGACCGCCGCATGCCCGTATGACTTCCTGATCCCCAACCGCGGCGTCGGTGTCCTGCTGCAGGACGGTTCACAGGCCGCGCTGTTCCGGTTGGACGACGGCTCGCTGCACGCGGTCGGCAACATCGACCCGTTCTGCGGCGCGGCCGTGATGTCGCGCGGCATCGTCGGTGACCGTGACGGCCGCGCGATCGTGCAATCGCCGATCAAGAAGCAGGCGTTCACGCTCGATGACGGAGTCTGCCTCGACGACCCGGAGGTTTCGCTGCCGGTCTATTCGACCCGGGTAACCGACGGCCACGTGGAGGTGGGCATTGGCGAGATTGGCCCAAAGGGACAAACGGGCGGTTAGGCCGCCACCCGCAGCCGCCCGTACCGGAACCGGGCCGCGATCAAGCGCACCAACCCGCCATGGGCGCCCAGCGGCGCGGTGACCACATCGGCACCGCTGCACCGTAGCCGGTCCTGAAACAACCCGTCGGACAACAGATACGACGCCACGACCACCCGCCGGGCGCCGCGCCGGCGCAACATGTCGACCGCATCAGCCACCCGGGGCTCGCCCGCGGCGAAGGTCAACTCCACCCGCGAACTCGTCATCGCCGAAGCCCAGGTGGCCATCTTGCGCAGATCCGACTGCGCGCGCGGATCAGATGTCCCCGCAGCCGCCAGCACCACAGAATCCCCGGCACGCCAACCGGATGCGACGAGACGGTCGGCCAGCACCCGCGCCAACTGCGGGCTGGGCCCCAACGCCTCGGTGACCGTAACGTCGGAACGCCCGCTGGCAGCCACCTGCGCGGGGATGTCTGCGTTGACGTGATGGCCGCGTGCGAGGAACGCGGGCACCACGACGGTCGGTCCGGCCAACCCGCGCAGCACCTCGTCCGGTGTCGGACCGACCACGTCGACGAACGCCACGTGTGCCGGCGAACCCAGTGTCACAGAGACCCGTTGCGCCAACTGCTCGACCAGCGCGACGCCACTCGCCTTGCGGGTGCCGTGCGCCACCAGCACCGCGTTCACCATGCGGTGTCCGCGTCGTCGTCGACCGTCAGCCGATAGCCGCGTTTGACCACCGTCGACACGATGTTCTTGTCCCCCAGTGTAGTTCGCAGTCGAAGCACCGCGGTCTCCACTGCGTGGGTGTCGGTGCCGCTGCCGGGCAGCACCCGCAGCAGGTCGTGGCGCGACACCACGGTGCCCGGCCGGTGCGCGAGCGCACGCACGATCGCCATACCCGCAGGCGACACCGCCTTGGCCTCACCGTCGACCAGCACGCAGGTACCGCGGATCTCCAGCAGATGACCGGCCACCCGCACCGTTCGCGTGCACAACATCGGCAGCTCGTCGGTGATGTGACGGGCCAACGCGCCCAACCGCATTCGTTCGGGCGCCGACGTCGGCACCCCGAGGCGCACCAGGGGCCGGGCCGTCACGGGTCCGACACACATCGCATGCACGTCGCCGCGCAGCGCCGCCAGTAACCGGTCCTCGAGGCCCATGTCGGCGGCCCGCAGCAGCAGCGCCGCGACGGCAGGCGCCGACGTGAACGTCACCGCGTCGAACTTCTCCTCGGCGATACCCGCGACGAGTTGGTCGAAGTCCCCGTTGCGCGGCGCCGGCAGCCACCGGTACACCCGGATCGGTACGACGTCTGCCCCCGCGGCCCGCAATTCGCCGACGAACTCGGGAAACGGATCCCACTGCTCGGTGGCCCCGTGCAACTGGACGGCGATGCGCTGACCGACGATGCCGCCGTCGACCAGATAGTGCAGCAGTTCGCGAGATGACTCCGACTCCGGCGACCATTCCTCTTTCAGGCCGGCGGCGCGTAACGCGCCGGTGGCCTTCGGACCGCGTGATACGACGCGCGCATTGGCCAGCGCGGCGGTCAGGTCACCGGCCAGCCCCCAGCCGTCGGCCGCCTCGATCCAGCCCCGCAGCCCGATGCCCGTCGTGGCGATCACGATGTCGGGCGGCGTGGCGATCAGCGCCGCGGTGTTCGCACGCAACGCGTCGTCGTCGGGCAGCGGGACCATGGTGATCGCCGCAGCGCTGGTCACCGCCGCACCGCGGCGTTGCAGCAGCGCAACCAGTTCGTCGGCGCGCCGGGCGGAGGTCACCGCCACCCGGAAACCGGTGAGGGGCGCCCAGTCGGGCTCGCTCATGGGAACTGTGTATTCAGTTCATGTTTCCGAGCGGTTAATTGACCATTGCCCCGACGTATCGACCGCGGGTGACGCCGCTCACCAGACGTCGCCGTCGCGCCAATCACAGGTGATCTCGGCGGTCGGATCGAGTTCTAGGCTCTTCGGTAAGCCGGTCGGCAGCACGAACAACGCGTGGTCGTCGTCGGGGGTGCGGGTTACGCCGTCGGGCGCCAGCACTGATGTCGGCCCCTGCCATGGCACCCACCCCCGCGCCATGTAGATGCGCCGGCCTTCCTCGGTGACGCTCAGCGCGCCGAGTTGATAGGCGCCGCGAAGCACCTGTTCCAGGGCATCCATCACGGCCTGGGCCAATCCTTGGCCGCGCCAGTCCTCGCGCACGGCGACGCCCTCGACGTAGCCGCAGCGCAGCGCGGTGTCGCGGTACAGAAGGCTGCGCTGAACCACCGCCCCGTGCGCGATGACGGCACCGTGATCGGAGATCACGGCATGCATGCCGCCGAGGGTGTGTTCCCAGTCTGCGTCGGTGAACTCACCGCCGAAGGCCTCCATCACCATCCGGCGCGCATCCTCGCGGGTCTCCGGGTCGAGGTCGGCGGTGTGGATCAGGCGTGCGCTGTGAACGCCGCGCACGTGAGGAGGGGTGAAGACCTGTGGGTGCACACTGCCGTTCTACCAGGATCGGCCGACATTATGCGTCGACTCCGGCGAGCAGGTGGCCGTGGCCGCGGGATCAGGCCGCGAACGGCTGCCGCGGACGCGACCACCGCATCCGCACCGTCTGCCCCGGGCGGATCTGGGCCATCTTGTCGATGTCCTCGTCGGTCAGCACCCCGATCACCGGGTATCCGCCCGTGACCGGGTGATCGGGCCCGAGGATCACCGGAAATCCGTTGGGCGGCACCTGAATTGCACCGCGGTTCGCGCCGTCGCTGGGCAACTGTACGCCGGGCTGGCGGTACTCCAGCGGCATACCGACCAGCCGGGTGCCGACCCGGTCGCTCTTGTTGGTGACGAGCCAGTTGGTGCGCATCAGCACGTCGGGGTCGACGAACCAGTCGTCGCGCGGGCCGGGCACGACCGTCAACTCCAGCACGTCGTCCTCGATGGCAGCCACCGGCGCCTGGTCGAGCTCGGGAAACTCCTCGGACTGCGCGCCGATCGGTACGACGTCACCGGCTTGGAGCGGCAGCGGCCCGATCGCCGACATGACGTCGTAGGACCGCGAGCCGAGCACCGGTTTCACGTCGATGCCGCCGCGCACCGCCAGATACGTCCGCAAGCCCGAACGGGGCGCCCCGAGCGAGATGACCTCACCGTCACGGGCATAGTGAACGCTGTTGGTGCCGAACGGAACCCCGTTCACCGCGGGGTCGGTGTCGGCGCCGGTGACCGCGATCGCGATGCCTTCCCTGCTTGAGTCGCGAACCCGTGCCGAAAAGCCGCCGAACGTCACCTCGATGGTGGCGCGGTCGTCGGGGTTGGCGACCAGTCGGTTGGCCAGCATGTGAGAGCGCCGGTCGGCAGCGCCGGAGCGGCCCACTCCCATGTGCGCCAGGCCGGGACGGCCCAGGTCTTCGATCAATGCCAGTGGTCCAGGTCGCAGGATCTCCAGTGTCGCCATGGCTCCTCCTAGCCGACCGCCCGGAATCGCACTGTCATGCCTGGCGTCAGCAGCGCCGGCTGCTCCCTTTCGACGTCCCAGAGCACCGTTCCGGTCCGGCCGATCAATTGCCAGCCGCCGGGCGATTCGCGGGGGTAGATACCGCTGAACTCACCGGCCAGACCTACCGCGCCGACGGGCACCTTGGTGCGCGGTTCCGCGCGCCGAGGTACCTCCAGGCGCGGATCGCCGCCCACGAGGTACGCGAAACCCGGTGCGAAACCGCCGAATCCGACCCGCCACGGGGTCGCGGTGTGCGCGGCGACGATCTGATCGATGGCCAGCCCGGTCAGCCGGGACACCTCGTCGAGGTCGGGCCCGTCGTAGATGACCTCGATCTCGACGTCGGCGCCGGTCGGCTGGGTCAGGTCCGCCACGATGTCGGGGGTGACTTGGATCTTGGCCAGACGCTGACGGGTCGGTGCCTGATAGCCGGGCCCGGCCAGTTTGATCAACACGGTGCGCGATGCCGGAACGATGTCGAGCACGCCGAGCAGATCGGCGCGCCGGATCGCCTCGGTCCACGCCAAGACGTCAGTAGTGCGGTCGAACTCGAGCAGCAGCGCTTGGTCACCGTAGTCATGGACGGTGCCGAGAACGCCGGCTCCCATCACGTCGGCTGTCATGCTCATGCCCCGAACCTACCCGCGAGTAGCAACGAATGCTCGCGCTCTATGAGCCTTGCCAGAGGAGCCTTACCGAAGCCTCAAACGGCGGGCTGATACGTCGGCTCGCGGCGCTTGATGAATCCGATCACCCGGTACGTCACGGGCAACACCAGCACTTCGACGGCGGTCTTGTACACCCAGCCCAACGCCACATAGGTGGCGAAGTCGGCCCAGGTGTTGATTCCGATCGCTGCCGCGGCGATGCTGCAGAACACCAAGGTGTCGGCAAACTCCCCGACGATCGTCGAACCGATCAGGCGAGCCCACAGATGCTTCTCCCCGAAGCGGGTCTTGATCCGCACGACCACCCACGCGTTGAGGGTCTGGCCGACGATGAAGCCGGCCAGCCCGGCGATGACCAGTTGGGTGAATGGTTTGACGACCGCCTCGAACGCGGCCTGGTTCGGGTAGAAGTCCGCGGCGGGCAGGTAGGCGGTGAGCCAGAACGTGAAGGCGGCGATCGCCTCCATCACGAACGCGATATAGATGGCCCGCCGGGTGGCCGCGAACCCGTACACCTCCGACAGCACATCGCCGATCACGTAGGTCAGCGGAAAGACGACGAACCCGCCGTCGGTGATCAGCGACCAGTCGCCGATGATCGGCCCGAACTCGATGCCCTTGGTGGCTGCGACGTTGGAGATCAGCACCAGCCCGGTGAACACCGCGACAAGCGTCGGATAGTAGGCGGAGCCCGTTTTCGCGAAGCCGCGGTGCTCGAGCTCGCCGGTGCCGGTCACCCGGTTATCTTGTCAGGCCAGCGCCCGCATCAGACGAGGTGGCAGCTGGTCGGCCAGCACGGGATAGGACAGCGGCGACGCGAACGCGATCGCGCCCGCGAGTTCCTTGCCGGTGAACACATTGCGTCTGCCGTGCTCAGCGATTTCGGGGTCGGCCAGCAGCGCCGCCTGTTGCTCGTCGCTTTCAGTGCACCAGATCAGCACGTCGGCCGCGTCGGGGTCGTCGGTGACGACGAACCCCATCTGGGTGAGAAATTCGGTGCGCCATGGCGGCGTCAACGGTTGTGGCCGGCCCTCGTCGAGAAGGCCGTGCAACAGCACGGTCTTCTTACCGGTGAACTGCGGATTGTCGGCGCCGATCGCGGTGAACCGTTCGTCGATGCCGGCGATTAGCGCCTGCATCTCGTCGTGTTTGTACACCGCCTGGCCGATGGTGGTGGCCTGCTCCTTCCACGGCTCGAAGAACGCGTCTTCGCCGCTCTGCGCGACGGTCGGCGCGATCTCGGACAGCCGCGCATAGGTGTCGGCGTCCAGGCCGGCGTTGGTCGCGACGATCAGGTCGGGGGTCAACGACGCGATCTGGGCGACCTGGATGCCGTCGGCGAGGTTGAGCACCACCGGCTGCGCGCCGCCGAGTCTCGGTTGCGCCCAGGGCCATACGGCATACGGTTCGCCACCGAACCAGTCGGTCACCGCGATCGGCACGACACCGAGAGCCAACAGGTGGTCCTGTCCGCTGAGGCCGGCGCTGACGACGCGCGTGGGCGGTGCGGGGATTCTGGTCTCGCCGAACACGTGCTTGACGGTCACCGAGCCGTCGTCGGCGACGGTGCCGGGCTGCTCGGATCCGCACGCGGCGGCCAGCGCAACCGTCCCGGCCGTCAGCGCCAGGAAACTCCGCCGGGACAACGCAGCAGGCACCCGGCGAGAGTATCGCCTCATCCGCGATCGTCGCGCAGGCGCGCTCGCGCGACCGCGGCCGCACCATCACCGGTGATCAGCCACAGCGAGGTGAGTTCGGCGACGAGTTCGTCGACGGTGATCGCCACGGTGCCGTTGACGAACGCCAGGATCGCGTCGGCGGTGCCGCCGACCACGAACGCCGGTGCGAGCCGCGCGAGCGGGTCGTGTTTGAGCTCGACACCGTGCACGGTGCGCGCATGGTCGATCAACACCGCGGTGAGGCTGTGCATCACCGTTGCACGGTGCTCGCGCAGGGCGGGTGTCGCAGCCACGTCGCCCAACAGCACCCGGGCGCGGCGCGGATCATCGACAAGGTTGTGCACCAGCGCCTCGACAACCGCGAAGGCCTGTCGCTCAAGGCTTTCCGCATGGTTGTCGAGGAATGCCTTCAGGGTGGCGTCCCGCACCGCCGTGGCAATGTCGTCGATCACCGCGCCTGCCACGGCGTCGACCTCGCTGAAGCTCTCGTAGAAGTAGCGCTTGTTCAGCCCTGCGTCGGCGCACAGCCGCTCGACGGTGATGTCGCGCCACTCGTCGCGACCCATCACGTCCAGGGCGGCGTCGCGCAGCCGCGACCGTCGTTGCCGCTGGCGTTCCGCGCCGGAAACTCCGCCGTAGCTGCGCGGTGACGAGGCCATGGCTCGATCGTCGCACTCGTCGCCCGACACGGGAACCGCACCGTTGACAGCGCTTCAGCGAAACTGGCACGGTTACGTACCAGATAGTCAACGAAGGGATCGACCGATGATCAACCTCGTGGACGCGGTCGCGCCGCCGACCTCGCTGACCGAGGCGCGACAGCAGGTCCAGGGATGGCTCCAGCGGTTCGGTGCGACGTTGGCAGACCGGTGGCCCAGCCCGGATCGTCCCCTGGCCACACCGCCGCCCGGATCAGGCCTTGCGCCGGTGATGGGCAACTACGGTGCTCCGTACCTCGGGCACGTCCTGGCCACCCTCGTGGACCCGTTGGAGTTCGCGCGGCGCCGGTACGCGAAATACGGTCCGGTGTCGTGGGCCGGCGGGGTCGGGTTTCGCGTCGTCGCGCTGATGGGGCCCGAAGCGCTCGAGGCGGCGTGGGTCAACCGGGACAAGGCGCTGTCGAGCACCCGGGGTTGGCAACCGGTGATCGGCCCGTTCTTTCACCGCGGCCTCATGCTGTTGGACTTCGAGGAACACCTCGATCATCGGCGAATCATGCAGCAGGCCTTCACCCGCACCGCCCTCAACACCTATCTGGCCAGCACCGCCGACGGCGTCGACCGCGCGCTTCCGGCATGGCGCCCGTCGTCGAAGTTCCCGATGTATCCGTCGATCAAGCAACTGCTGCTGCAACAGGCCGCCGAGGTGTTCGTCGGAACGAAACTCGGCGCGGAGTCCGATCAACTAATCGAGGACTTCCACCGCACCGTGCACGGCGGTCAAGCGATCGTGCGCGCGGACGTGCCGGGTGGGACGTGGGCGCGTGGCCTGCGGGCGCGAGAACGCCTGGAGCGCTACTTCGGTGCGCAGATCGCCGACCGTCGCCGAGGCGACGGCACCGACCTGTTCTCGATGCTGTGCCGCAGTGAATCCGATGACGGCCAACGCTTCTCGGATGCCGACATCGTCAACCACATGATCTTCCTGTTGATGGCCGCTCACGATACGACGGCTATCTCCTTGTCGATGCTGGCCTACGAGCTGGGCCGAAACCACCACTGGCAGAACCTGCTTCGTGACGAAGCCGTCAACCAGCCGATCGACAGACCCAGCCTCGCGGACCTCGAGGCCTACCCGCTACTGGACTGCGGGTTCAGGGAGGCGCTGCGCATGTACGCGCCCGCGGGATCCCTGTTCCGCCAGGCGATCCGTGACACCGAGATATGCGGGCACTTCATTCCCCGGCACAGCCAGATCGCGATCAGCGTGCACGCGTCGATGAGGTTGGCCGACTGGTGGCCTGACCCCGACACCTTCGACCCGTCGCGGTTCACCGACGCGGCCAACCGTGCGGCGGTGCACCGGTATGCCTTCGCGCCCTTCGGCGGCGGCGCACACAAGTGCATTGGTCAGCAGTTCGCCGACATGACGGTCAAAACGGTCATGCACAAGCTGGTGCGCCGGTTCCGGTGGAGCGTCCCGGACGGCTACCGGGTCCCGCTCACCTGGGGGACCGGGCCCATGCCCGCCGACGACCTACCGATCGAACTCGAAATGCTCTGAGACACTTGCGGTTCCTCACATGATCACGTGGGTGCCGTCGAGCGTTGGGGCCTCGCCTGTGGAGATGATGACGTCGCCGCGGTTGATCTGGCCTTTGTCGATGCTCTTGATCAGCACGCCGACGTTCTCACCGGTGGTTGCCTCGTCGAGTTGTTTGCGGAACTTCTCGATGGCGTCGACGGTGACGGTGGGCTCGCCGTTGATGGAGATGGTGTCGCCGACCCGAAGCGTGCCGGCCTGCACACGGCCGGTCGCGACGACCCCGCGGTTACGGATGACGAACACGTCTTCGACGGTCATCCGAAACGTCACTGGTGGGCCAATCGTTTGTTGATCAACCGCGTCAGCCACGCCGGGGAGAATCGCGAACCGACGGTGAGCGCCTTGGTCTGCGCGCCGACGGGGAAGTGCACCTGATTGAGGGCGCGGCGCAGAGCGGACGGTTCGATCGCCTTGTCGATGGCGTCGGCGACGTCCTGGGCGGTCAGCCGGATTCCGAGTGAGTCGGTGGTGCCGGTCTTGATGTTGTCGGTCATCGCGGTCTGTACGTACAGCGGCCAGATGGCGATGACGCGGATGCCGTAATGGCGCCATTCGATGTCGAGCGCTTCGGTGATGCCGCGGACAAAGAACTTGGTCGCGCTGTAGTTGGCGAGTTCGGCCTGCCCGTAGATCGCCGACGCGGAGGACAGGTTGACCACGACGGAGTCGGGGGTGTCGCGCAGGTAGGGGAAGGCCGCGTGCAGGCCGTTGACGACGCCTTTGGCGTTGATGTCGATTTCCTTGTGGTGCTGGCGGACGTCGCGGTCTTCGAATCGGCCCGCCAGCAGGATGCCGGCGTTGTTGATCAGCACGTCGAGGCGACCGCCGGTGGCCGCTGCGAATTCGTTGACCCGCTGAGTCATTTCGTCGGCGTCGGTGACGTCGAGGTGCCCGACGACCGCCTTCGCGCCGAGCTGCTCGACCTCGTCGGCGAGCGACTTGAGCCCGACCTCGTCGATATCGTAGGCGCCGACGGTGAAGCCCTTCCGGGCGAAGGTGAGCGCGGTCGCGCGGCCGATGCCCGCGGCGGCTCCGGTGATGAACACCGATTTGGTGGATGTGGTCATGGACGAGACATACCCCTTTCGAGGCATGATTGTGTCAGTTCCGCGCCAGCGAGTACCCGCGAGGTCGACGCGGTGGCGAACAGGTTGGCGAGCCGGCGCGCCCGAGGCCGAGACCGGTGAACCAGACCGCGCCGGCGGTGAGTTTTGCGCGGCCAGCGAGTCCAATCAGTGGATCGGTTACCAACCAGGAGGAGCCCGTGGGCCAACTGCTCAGAGTCCAGAACTTCAACGTCTCGCGCGACGGTTTCGGCGCCGGCGAGAACCAGAGCTTCGAGCGTCCGTTCGGTCACGCCGACCCCGGCGACATGTTCGCGTGGGCCGGAGCGACGGCGAGCTGGCCGAACCGCACCGATCCGGGTGGGAGTCGCGGACTCGACGACTACTTCACCCGCGACTTCGCCCACAACATCGGAGCCGAGATCATGGGCCGAAACAAGTTCGGACCACAGCGCGGCCCATGGAGCGACCACGAATGGCAGGGTTGGTGGGGCGACCAGCCGCCGTTTCACACCCCGGTGTTCGTGATGACGCACTACGAGCGCCCGTCGTTCACCCTGTCGGACACTACATTTCATTTCATCAATGCCGACCCGGCGACGGTTCTCGAGCGGGCACGTCAGGCTGCCCAAGGCAAGGACGTACGACTCGGGGGCGGGGCGACGGTCATCCGCCAGTTCCTCGACGCCGACCTGGTCGACACCCTCCACGTCGCGGTGTCGTCACAGGTGGAACTGGGTGCGGGATCACGGCTGTGGGAATCACCCGAGGAATTGTCTGACCGGTACCACCACGAGGCCGTGCCCAGCCCGAGCGGCATAGTGCACCACCTGTTCTGGCGCTGACGCAGCCTTGTATGCCGCCGCGGCCATCGCGGCGTTTTCGCATCGCCGCGGGCTACGCGGCGTCCGGTTTGTCCGGCGGTGGCTGGGGTCTTCGGTGGTATCGGTTGGCCCTGGGCTGTCGGCTGGGGTCGACGGATTTCGGTGGGTACCAAAGTGTTTGGCCGAGGGATTGTTCGTCGTAGCGGCGGCGGGCTTGCCATTGTTCGTCGGTGGGTCCGGTGTTGGCGTGGTCGGTGCCGCAGACCATGGTGAGGCGGTCGATGTCGGTGGTGCCTTGGGCGTTCCATTCGATGACGTGATGGACGTCGGCGTGGTAGCCGGGCTGGTCGCAGCCGGGCATGGTGCAACCGGCGTCGGTCGCGTGCAAAACGATGCGTTGATCGGCGGAGGCCAGACGTTTGGAGCGGCCCAAGAACAGCGGGCGCCCGCAGTTCTGGTCGTAGATGTAGAGGTAGTGGTGGGCGTGGGCGGCCATGCGCAGCGCGACTTCCATGGGCACGGTGGAGCCGCCGCCGGTCATCGCCACCCCGGCGGCCGCTTCCAGCTGCTGCAGGGTCATGGTGACGATGGCGGTGACGGGCAGGCCGCGGTGCTGGCCGAGCTTTCCCGAGGCCAGCAGAGCGCGCAGTCCGGCTTTGATGGCGTCGTGGTTGCGTTGGCCGGTGGTGCGGGTGTCGGTGGCTGCGGCGGCGGGGTCGGGCTCACCATCGACAGCCGGTGACGGGTCCGCGGGGTTGCACATGCCGGGGCGGGCGAGTTTTGCCAGCAGGATCTCCACGTAGGCGCGGGCCTCGGGGTCAATGCAGAACCGGCCTCGGGTCATCCCGTCGGCGTCCTGGGGGCCCATGACGAACTCGCTGCGGGCTTTGCGGCTCTGTTCTCTGCTGACCGGGTCAGTGTGGGTGGCGTCGTATTCAGCGAGCAGCAGCGCCGCGTCGCGGCGCAGGTTTTCAGGGCGCTCAGCCACGGCGGTCCCGGTCAATTCCAGATCGAAGCGGGCCCGGTCGGCGTCGGTGGCGTTGTCCGGCAGTTTGGCGATGGTGTCGCGGATGATCTTGACGTGGTCGGCGCTGATCAGGGCGTGGCGGGCGGCGGCGGCGGTCTCGGGCAGGGTGGGCTCGGTCGCGTGCAGATCGGCGGCCACCGCAATCCGCGCCCCGGCGTCGGCGGCCGACAGGTGCAGCAGGTTGGCCAGGTGCGTGCGCAGCTTGCTCACCTGCGTCGGCCACTGGGCGCGCAATCCGTTGACGGTGTCATAGCCCACGGTGGTCAGCTTGCGCTGAGCCGATTCCACCTCACACAGCACCGCATCGAGCACCTCTGGGGCCAGGTCGTCGAAGGGCAGTTCGGTTAGCTCTGCCACCGCGGCATGCAGGCGGGACAACCGCGCCGCCACGTCATCCGCGCCGAGCATCGTCACCTCCTCTGTCGAACCTATGTTCGAAACGATAGATGAGGGGTCCGACAAAAAGCTCGGTCAGATACTCAGCCGGCGGTAGCGCTGTAGCCGTCGAAGTCCCGCAGCGGGCACCGGGCCGTCGTGTGGCCGCAATGCGGCGTCCATGCGTGCGCGGACGTCGTCGATATCGAACCCGGCGCCAATGGCGACCAAGCTGTTGGCCGCTGTGGGCTTGGGAGCGGTCGCGATGTGCACCGACGTGCCGACCACATTTACGACGTAGCCGCGCTCCCGCACGCCCGAGCGCACGCTGACCACGCCCTTGAGCCGGTACACGCCGGCAGGCGGTTTTTCGAGCAGGTCGACGAGCGGGCCCGGGTCGAGGCATCCCTCGCTGGTCGCGGTGACGGAGTCGGCCGAAACGTGGTCGTGCGCATCGGCGACGAGCAGTTCGCGAAAGGACAGCTGCCCGGTGTCCTCGCCGGCGTCGGCGACGTCGTACAACAACGCCGGGTCGACCTGCCCGGCGATCGCGCCGACGAGGTGCACCTCCGGATTACGCTCGCGCACACGTCGTTCGATTCGGTCGAGGACGTCGTCGCGGCGCTCCGGCGGAATCTGGTCGAGCTTGTTGACCACGACCAGAGACGCCGCACCGTATCGCGCGGGCGGTGTCTGGCCGTCGTCGACGGTGTCGAAATGCGCGGTGACGTCGACGACGTCGACGATGCCGCCCGGGCGGATGCGCTCGACCCCGCTGAACCGGATGATTCGGGAAATCGCCACCGGGTCGGCCAGGCCGCTGGCCTCGACGATGATCGCGTCGAGGCCGAGGCGGGGGTCGGCAAGCTTGGCCAGCGCCTCGTCGAGCCCACCGTCGTCGGGCAGACAGCAGATGCAGCCGCCCGCGATCGACTCGGGCTCGTCGACCTGCCCGGTCACCAGCGCGGCGTCGACGTTGAGCTCACCAAAGTCGTTGATGACCACGCCGATTCGTGCGCCCGGGGTGCGAAGAACATGGTTGAGCAGCGTTGTCTTGCCTGCGCCGAGATAGCCGGTCAACGCGATGACAGGTATCGCTCCCACCGCGCTCCCTCCTTCGGCCGCCGTCAGTGTAGGGGGGCGGCGTGGAGTTAGTTCGCCGGGCGGTCACTTGACCCGCTGATTCGATATCTGTCAATATCGACGAATGTCGAATTCACGCCGATCCGCCGACGACAGTCGCTGTGCCGGCCCACCTCTGCTACGCGAACCCCTGTCGACCGCGGAAGCCACGCAAATGGCGGTCAAGCTCAAGGCGCTGGCAGATCCGACGCGGTTGCGGCTGTTCAGCGCGATCGCCAGCCACGCCGGAGCCGAGGCGTGCGTGTGCGACATCACGACCGATATCGACGTCTCCCAGCCGACGGTGTCGCACCACCTCAAAGTGCTGCGCGACGCCGGCCTGCTGACCTCGCAGCGGCGCGCGTCGTGGGTGTACTACGCCGTGGCCCCCGAAGCGCTGCACAGCCTGTCCGCGCTCTTCGACCTCACCACCGCCGTCGACGCATGAGCAGTACGGCCTCGACGGCGCCGACGGCACCGGTCGTCGGGAAACTGTCCACGCTGGACCGGTTCCTGCCGGTGTGGATCGGCGTCGCGATGGCGGCGGGCCTGCTCCTCGGACGCTGGGTGCCGGAGGTCAACACCGTGCTGGAAGCCGGTCAGGTGGACGGCATTTCACTGCCGATCGCGCTGGGACTGTTGGTCATGATGTACCCGGTGCTGGCGAAAGTGCGCTACGACCGCCTCGACACCGTGACCGGTGACCGCCGGCTGCTGGTGAGTTCTCTGCTTCTCAACTGGGTGCTCGGGCCAGCGCTGATGTTCGCGCTGTCGTGGCTGCTGCTGCCGGACCTTCCGGAGTACCGCACCGGCGTGATCATCGTCGGGTTGGCGAGATGCATTGCAATGGTTATCATCTGGAACGATCTGGCGTGCGGCGACCGCGAAGCGGCGGCGGTGCTCGTCGCGCTGAACTCCGTCTTCCAGGTCGTCATGTTCGCGGTGTTGGGCTGGTTCTACCTATCGGTGCTGCCAGGCTGGCTCGGGTTGGAGCAGACGACCATCACCGCCTCCCCGTGGCAGATCGCCAAGTCGGTGCTGATCTTCCTCGGAATCCCGCTGCTGGCCGGTTACCTATCGCGCCGCGCGGGCGAGCGCGTCAAAGGCCGCGACTGGTACGAAACCCGGTTCCTGCCGAAGATCGGGCCATGGGCGCTGTACGGGCTGCTGTTCACCATCGTGATTCTCTTTGCGCTCCAGGGGGATCAAATCACGAGCCGTCCGCTCGACGTGGCACGAATCGCGTTACCGCTGCTGGCCTACTTTGCGATCATGTGGGGCGGCGGGTATCTGCTCGGCGCGGCGCTGCGGCTGGGCTATGCGCGTACCACCGCGCTGGCGTTCACCGCCGCGGGCAACAACTTCGAGTTGGCGATCGCAGTGGCCATCGCCACGTTCGGCGCCACCTCCGGGCAGGCGTTGGCCGGCGTGGTGGGTCCGTTGATCGAGGTTCCGGTGTTGGTCGCGCTGGTATATGTGTCGCTGGCGTTGCGACGCCGGTTGCTCGCCGACGTGCGGCCCACCGTGCTGTTCTTGTGCACGCACAACGCCGGGCGCTCGCAGATGGCGCTGGGTTACTTCAACCACCTCGCCGGCGAGCATGCCGTGGCGTGGTCGGGTGGCTCGGAACCGGCGGATCAGATCAACCCGTCAGCGGTTCAGGCAATGGCGGAGGTCGGCATCGACATCACTCGGGAATATCCCAAACCGTGGACCGACGACACGGTGCGGGCCGCCGACGTCGTCGTCACGATGGGCTGTGGAGACACGTGCCCGTACTTCCCCGGAAAGCGTTACGAGAACTGGGAATTACCCGATCCTGCCGGCCAGTCCGTGGAGACCGTCCGGCTGATCCGCGACGAGATCGAACATCGGGTACGCGGCCTGCTCGACAGCCTGGCGCCCCAGCTCACATCGCGAACGAGAACCCGCCATTGACGGGGATCGTTTGCCCGGTGATCCACGACCCGTGTTCGCTGCCGAGTAAGACCGCTAGCGCTGCGAGATCATCGGGATCGCCGGGTCGACGGATCGCATAGTTTTGCAGAATCGCCTTGGCCTGTGGGGAATCCGCGTGTTCGGCCCACAACGGCTCGGTCAGCGGGGTACGCATCGTGCCGAGCGCGATGTTGTTGGCCGTGATGCCGTAGCGCCCGTTTTCGACGGCGATGGACCGGATGAATCCGGCTGCGCCGGCCTTCGACGCCGCGTAGGCCGCCCCGTTGGCGTCGCCCGTGCGGCCCGCGTCCGAGACGATCGTGATGACGCGCCCCCAGTTGTTGGCGATCATCGCGGGCAGCACCGCGCGGGTGCAGTGCAGAACCCCGTACAGGTTCACCCGCAGGTACGCCTCCCAGTCCGCGGGCTCGGACTCGGCGAACGGGCCCCGACCGGCGAATCCCTCGGCGCCCGCGTTGCCCGCGTTGTTCACTAGGACGTCGACATCACCTTGTGCGACAACTGCGTTGGCGACCTCGTCGAAGTCCGTCACATCAAAAGGCACCGGTGCGGCGCGGCCGCCGCCCTCACGTAACTCGTCGACCACCGCGTCGGCGCGTGCCGGACGCAGGTCGTTGACGAGCACTTCGGCACCGGCTTTGGTGAACGCGTGCGCCAACCCGCGGCCCACGCCCTGCCCCGCGCCGGTGATCAGGACACGGCGGCCGCCCAGGTCAATTTGCAACGTCACACCGTGCAGAGTTGATCATGAAGTGGGGTCTGTCAACTTGCGCTGCGCATCACGTGACGGCGATACCAACGACGGCCGTGCCAGCGCTGATAGTTCCAGACCACGCTCGGCAGCGGACCTCGAGGATGCAACCAGAATCCCTCGGGCACATCGAGTAACGGTGCGCGACGGCCGATTTCGATCTCTGCGAGAACAATGCCTTCGCCCTCCTCGGCGCGGCGCTCCGCGACGACGTTGCCGAGCGCATCGGTGATCAGCGTCGCCCCCTCGAAACGCCCCCGGTAGGTCATCGGCATCCAGGGCATCGGGCACGTCACCTCACCGGCGTGTGCGGCGTGCACGACCGGTGCGCCGACGTACTTGGCGAAGGAGGCCGCCGCGAGTCGTGCCGTGGCCGCGTTGCTGCGTTCCCAGCGATCGAAGACGGCCCGGGGTGGCCACGGCGGAATCGACCACCAGCCGGATCCGGTCATCACCAGATCGACGCGCGACCGCAACCGATTGACCGTGCCGGTACGCATCAGCTCCCAGCACACCGCCGCGCCGATATCGTGGTCCCCGGCCCGGAACACGCCGTCGTCGTCTCCGCCGACGTAGAAGGCGTTCTCCCACATCGTGGGCAGGTCCTTGTCGTGGCGGCCCACCACACCGCTGGCGTCCGCACCGAAATAGGCGTTGCGTACGTGCCCGTCGGCGTCCCGGCACAGAAACGAACCGCCGACCAGCGCGCGGTGCCGCCGGGCAAGGGCGGTGAGCAGTTCGGTCGCCTTCCCGTCCGGCGGCAGGGCGGCGTCTTTCAGCGCGTCGACGAACCCGATACCGGTGGTGAAGAACTCCGGCAGCGCAATGACCTCGGCGCCGGCCCGGCCGGCTTCATCGGCGAGGCGTTCGCAGGCAGCGAGGTTGGCGCTCACGTCACCAACTACCGCCTCTAGCTGAATCGCCGCCGCCAACACCATGGTTCAAACGCTACTACGAGGCGCGACGGGCGCTCCCCGCTAGTGTGGCGACCATGTCCCAGCCGCCGGGCGACCCCCGGCCACCGATCGAGCGCCTGCTCCTTCGTGCCGGCGGTGTGCGCGGTCTGGTGTCCACGGCGTTGCCGGTCGCGGCCTTCGGCGCGACGTCGGCGCTGGCGGATCTGCGAGCGGCGGTGGCCGCCGCCATCGTGGCCGCGACGGCGGTCCTCGGTTGGCAGTTGCGCAGGCGCGAGTCCATCCGGCCCGCGCTGCTGGGGTTCGCCGGGGTGGCGGTGTGTGCGGCGTACGCCTTCGTCACCGGCCGGGCCAAGGACTTCTATCTGCCCGGCATCTGGATGTACTTCGCGCTGGCCATACTGTTCACCACGTCGCTGGTGATCCGGCGACCGCTGGTGGGTGTCGTGTGGGCACGCATCACCGGCCGCGACGGCAGTTGGCGCCGAATTCCGCGGGTGCGCTTGGCTTTCGATATCGCTACCATCGTGATGGCCACCGCATCCTGGACACGGTTCCTGGTGCAGTTCTATCTGTACGACACGGATCAGGACGGCCTGCTCGCGGTGGCGCGCATCGCGATGGGTTGGCCGGTGTTCGTCGTCACTTCATCGGTGATCTTTCTGGCCGTGCGGACCGCTCTGCGCGCGGTGCCGCGCACCGCTTGAGGGGGCCTCGCGTTCAACCGATCTCGGTTTCGTCCGGGTTTTCAGCGGTGACGGCCGGACCGGAGGTCAGAGTGAGTTTCATGAAGCGGTCGTGGTTCGGTATGCGGACAGGTCCGTACGCGCCGCGGCCAGCAGGCGCTGGGTTCGCGGAAAGTCTTGGAGTTGGGCCGACAACAGTTCCAGCGTCAGCGTCAGCGAGATCGTCGGTACGCCGCGGGCGCAGAGCACCTCGGCGGTCCAGACCATGAAACCGGTGAACAGGTCGTCGTCGTCGACGTACAAAGCGGTCGCAAGGAAGTCGACGATATGGGCGATGTCGGCGGCGGTGTGCTCGCGTTGCGCCTCGCTGTAATCGCGCATCGCAGGGAAACGGTCCTGCAGGTCAGCAAGGCTTTGCTTGACCAGTTGCGCCTTGGTGCTGCTGACCAGCGAATACTCCTGGTCGGCCAGATGCGGCAGGCTCCCGGGAGCGTGGTGGTTCGCGGAGAGGCGAAGCCGGGTCAGGCCTTCGCTCAGCCACTGCGCGGCGCCGCGGGCATCCGGCGCCCAGGCATCGGCACCGAGCAGGCGCGCGTAGCGGCCGTCGGCCCCGAATGCGGCACCGCCGACGAGCACTGAGACACCTGCGGACTGGCAGGCCGCGATCGCGGCGTGTGCGGCAGGCAGCCGGGTCGGGATGGAACACGACAGCGCGACCGCATCGGGTGCGTGCTGGTGCAGGTGCGCGACCAGGTGCGGATTCGGTACCTGGGCGCCGAGGAAGTCCATCTGCCACCACGCAACCTCGCCGCCCGACAGTTCTGTTGGCCTTGCTTCGAACTCGCGGCCGTTCACGGTGCCGGTCGCCACCGAAGCCCGCCGATCGTGTGCGCGCACCAGCCACGACGGCGCGGTGTCGGCCAGCCGGGCGCCGATTTCGACGTCGGCCAGCACCGATCGGGCGGGGGCACTCACTGCGTGGACCACCCCGGAGCGGTCGACCACGACCACCGGGTGGGGAACGGATTGCCAGCTCAACCCGTCGACAGCCGCCGATGCGCTCTGCACGCATCGGTCACTGCTCAACGGTCGGCTCCGCACTCAAAATCATCGCACCCCGGCAGACCTGGATATTCGCTGGGAGGCGTTGGGCTCAGCCCCTGATCATTCGACTCTACGCCCGTGCGCCGAATGACCTCATGGAAAGCTGATGACCCCGCGGACGTTCCTACCCGCGCGCAGATCGCGCATCGCCTCGTTGATGTCGTCGAGCTTGTACTTCTGGGTGACCAGTTCGTCGAGTTTGAGCGTGCCGGCTTCGTACATCGAAAGTAGTCGGGGCATCGCTTCGCGGGGGTTCATTTCGCCGTAGAGCACGCCCTTGAGCGTCTTACACGACGAGACCATGTCAGGCAGGCTCATCGGGACCATCAGGTCGCTGACCTTCGCCATGCCGGTCAGCACGCAGGTGCCGCCCTTACGCAGCAGCAGCATCGCCATCATCACGAGGTCGACCGGCACCACGCCCGGCGTCAGCACGACCCGGTCGGCCATCACACCCCAGGTGATCTCTTTGACGAGGTCTAGTGCGGCGCCGGCGTCGACGGCGGTGTGTGTCGCACCGAAGGTGGGTGCGATCTCGCGTTTGAACTCGTTGGGGTCGACGGCGACGATGTGCTTGGCGCCCGCGGCCTTCGCGCCTTGGACGGCGTTCATACCGATTCCGCCGACGCCGATGACCACGACGGTGTCACCGGCCTGGGTGCCCGCGGCCACCGATCCGGAGCCGAAACCCGTTGTCACACCGCAGGAAACCAAGGACGCGGCTTCCAGCGGAATCCAGTCGTTGATCTTGACGAGGGACCGTTCGGATGCGACGACGTACTCGGAGAAGGTGCCGACCTGCATCATGGCCATCAGGTCCTCGGAGCCGTTCGGCCCCGCAATGTGCCTGCGTCGGGTGCCGTCGGTGGTCATGGCCTTGCTGTAGAGATCGGCGCCGACGTCGCAGATATAGGTGTGCCCAGTGGCGCACCAACGGCAATTGCCGCAGGCTGGCAGAAACGAGATGGCCACGTGGTCACCGGGTTTGAGGTTCGTGACTTCGGGGCCCACCTCCTCGACCACCCCGGAGCCTTCATGTCCGCCGAGCATGGGGAACCATTCGGGCACGGCCACGCCGGAGGCCCGCATCATCTCCTCCATCTCGGGGCTTGGCACGCTGTCGCCGGTGTAGAAGTGCTCGTCGGAGTGGCAGATGCCGGCGTAAGCCATCTTGACCAGCACCTCACCGGCGTGCGGCGGGTCCAATTCGATGTCGGTGACTTCCCAGTCGACGCCCACTCCGCGTAACACCGCGGCTCTTGATTTCATCTACGACTCCTTAGGCCAGCCGACAGTCTTGGTTTCGGTGAAGATCTCGAGGCCCTCGATGCCGCACTGCCGTCCGACACCGGATTGCTTGTAGCCGCCGAAGGGTGCGTCGGCGCCGTACCACAGACCTCCGTTGATTCCGAGGGTTCCGGTGCGGATCCGGCCGGCGACGGACTTGGCCCGGTCGAGGTCGTTGGCGAACACCACGCCGGAAAGGCCGTAGATGGAGTCGTTGGCGATGCGCACGGCGTCGTCGTCGTCGTCGAACCCGATGACCGACAGCACCGGGCCGAAGATCTCCTCCTGGGCGATCGTCATCCGGTTGTCCACGTCAGCGAAAACCGTTGGCTCGACGAAGAACCCCTTCGGAAGGTGGGCGGGAATGTTTCCACCCGTGACCAGGCGGGCGCCTTCCTGCTTGCCCTTCTCGATGTACCCCATCACCCGGTCCTGCTGGCGTTTCGACACCTGAGGACCCTGCAGCACCGACGGGTCGGTGGGATCGCCGTACTTGTTCTTCTCCATCGCGACCTTGACGATCTCGACGGCCTCGGCGTAGCGGGAGTTGGGGACCAGCAGCCGGGTCGGCATGGCGCAGCCCTGTCCGGCGTGCATCGAAATGAAGGCGCTGCCGCCGACCGACGCGCTGATGTCACCGTCGTCGTCGAGCACGAGATACACCGACTTGCCGCCGAGTTCCAGAAAGGTCGGCTTGACGGTCTCGGCGGCGGCGGCCATGATGCGTCGCCCGGTCGCCGTCGACCCGGTGAAGGCCACCATGTCGACCAGGGGTGAGGTCGAAAGGACCTCGCCGACGAGATGGTCCGAGGAGGTGACGATGTTGACCACCCCGGGTGGGATGTCGGTCTGCTCGGCGATGAGCCGGCCGATGCGGGTGGCGTTCCACGGGGTGTCCGGTGCGGGCTTGAGCACCATCGTGTTGCCCATGGCCAGGATCGGCCCGATCTTGTTGAGGATGATCTCGAATGGGAAGTTCCACGGCGTGACGACGCCGACGACGCCGACGGGTTCCTTCCACACTTCGCGCGCGGCCAGCGTGCCCATGCCGAACGCATCCTTGTCGGGAAGCGAACGCTTCCAAGGGAATTGTTCGATCATGTCGGTCGGCCAGCCCAGTGCCTCCCTGAGCGGCACGTCGAGCTGTGGCCCGAACGTACTCAGCAGCGGGCAACCGGCTTCTGCGATGAGCTCGCTGCGGATCTCCTCGCGTTCGGCCTCCAGCGCCGCCTGCAGTTGACGTAGGCCGGCGGCCCTGGCCGCGGGGTTTCGCGACCAGTCGGTGTGGTCGAACGCGTGCCGGGCGGCCGCCACGGCGCGTTCCATGTCGGCGCGGGTGCCGTCGGCGGTACCACCGAGCACCTCCTCGGTCGCGGGGTTGATGTTGTCGAACTGCCGGCCCGTTTCGGATTCGACGAGCTTGCCGTCGATGAGCATGCGCGATTCGTGTGTCACCGAAAAGTCCTTCACCACTGTCGAAGTTCGGCCACCGCGCCGGAGGGCCGGGGAGCCAATGTCAGGTTGGGGATGAAACTGCTGTTCCCACAACAAAGTACGGAATGAACAACATCGACGAGGTGGTCGGCCTCCACGAGACCGCCCTGCATGTAGCCGTTGTCCATCCAGAACCGGATGGCGTTTTCCAACGCCTGGGGCTCCCACGTCTTGTTGAACTCAGTCTGAGAGTCGCCTTCGCCGCCGAAGCAGTCGCCGACCGCCAGCCGGGTGAAGCCGATGTTCGGATGTTCGATCCGCCAAGCCTCGACCAGCTTGTCCAGGGCGGCCTTCGACACCGCGTAGGCCCCGAGCAGCGGCCACGGATCGGAGTACGACGCACTCAGCGACGACAGGTAGACCGCCGAACCGGCGGTGGCCGCGAGGTGAGGTGCGGCTGCTGCGGTGACGAGTGAGGCTCCGGTGACGTTGGTGGCGAACAGGTTCGCCCACTGCTCGGCTGTCACCTGGGTCAGCGGGGCGAGGATGCCGACGCCGGTGGTGTAGACGAGTGCGTCCAGGCCGCCGAAATCTTCGACGACGGTTGCCATGGCGCGATGACAGGCGTCTGCGTCGGTGACGTCGCACGCGACCGCCGCCGATCCGTTGCCGGCCTCCTCGGCGGCCTTCTCGAGGCGGTCGCGACGCCGCGCGAGGAAGGCGACCCTCGCACCCTTGCCCGCCAGGCCGATGCCGATGCACCGACCCAACCCGGCGGACGCTCCGACTACGGCAACGCGCAATGGTGGCGCGTCTGACATCAGCTCTCCTCGAGACGGGGGCGAACAAACATTATCAGGTTGGTAGAAGAACCATAATCAAAAATGTAAACGGACGTTTCCGCACGTGCGCAGCCGGTCGGTTGGACATAGGCCATTAGCGTCGGGCGACTTTGCGGGGCTCGGTAGCGAAGCTGAGCAGAAGCCGGTCGAGTATGCGAGCCGCACGACCACGTGCCCGCGCCGGGCTTTTTGCGTGTGCCACCAAAAGCGCGCCCTCCTCGAGTGATGCGACCAGCATGTGCGTCAACTCGGCAACGGGCAGATCGTCGATGGTGCCCTCGGTGATGGCATTGCGCACCATTTCGTTGATCAACGCGATGCTGTTGTCTTCCTGGATCGCGCGCAGTGTCCGCCAGCCCAATACGACCGGGCCGTCGACCAGCATGATGCGCTGCACCTCGGGTTCGAGGGCCGACTCGAGGAAGCCGTGCAGGCCGGCGCAGAGCCGCTCCCAGGAGTCGGCGCCCGCCGGCGGTGAGGCCAGCGACCGCAGCGTGAGGTCCCGCTCGACCTGCTCGAACACGGCGCGGAAAAGCTCGGCTTTGTCCTTGAAGTGGTGATAGAAGGCGCCACGGGTGCCGGCGCCCGAGGTCGCGACCAAGTCACCGATGCTGGTGTTGAAGTATCCCTTCTCCACGAACAGCGTGCGGCCCGCGTCGATGAGGTCACGCCGGGTTTGATCGCCGCGTGCCCGCCGTTCGGAATCTGTGCCGCCGCGCTTGGCCATGGCGAACATGGTAGCAACCTTCATGTTGTATGTTGCTGGGTATGACAGACCGAGGTGTTCGCGCGTACGGTTCGGTGGCCCCCCTGAAAATCGGTCTGCTCAACGACTATCCGACCAGGTCCGGAGCCGAAGACGACACGCTGGACACCCTGCGGTTGGTGTTCGATGAAGCGGTCGCGTCCGGCATCGTCGACCGCCCGGTCGAGGTGGTGAGACGCGACGTCATCGGCCTGCCCAACGGTACGTATCATGCCGTTGAACGCGGATACGACGAGCTGGTGGCGGAAGGCTGCCTGGCCATCTTCGGCCCATATGTCTCCGACAACGCGGTACCGCTCACCGCGCACGCCAACCGGGTGGCCAAGGTTCCCAACATCATCCTGTCCGGGTCGGAGGGTGCGCTGGGCGAGTGGACCTTTGCGCTCAACAACGGGTCGATGCCCGAGGAGCCGGTGATGCTCGCGGCGGTGATGCTCGGCGACGGAAGATCGAGGATCGCTATCGCCTACGAGGCATCGCTGATCGGCAAGGAATACCTCGCGTTCACCGAAAAAGCATACTCCGCTGCGGGTTTGAAGACAGTGACCACTGTCGCCATTCCGCAGGTCGAAGCCGACAAGGCAGTTGCGGTCGCCGAACTTCGTGCCGCCGCCCCCGATGCCCTTGTTCACGTGGGTTTCGGTCACGGACTATGGGGCTTTTCGGATGCGCTGGAAGCTGCCGGCTGGGATCCGCCGCGCTACACCACCACCGCCTTCGAGATGGCGCACATCAGCGACGAGTGGATGCGGCAGTTGCGCGGCTGGATCGGCTTGGACAGCTACGACGAACGCAACATCGTCGGCCAGGCGTTCCTCGACCGGTTCGAGGCCCGCTACGGCCGTCGACCAGCACACTCGATGCCCGGCCTCTGCCACGACGTCGCAACCGTGATCGCCAGGGGCTTGGCGGCTGCGCGGCCGTTGACCGGTGAAGGCGTCAAGGAGGGGATCGAGCAGGTGAAGCTCGTGCCGGCGGCCAGCGGAGCGCCCGGAACGTTCTTGCGGTTCGGTCGCTGTATCAGGCAGGGCTGGCTGGGCTCCGACTACCTGATCGCGCGCCGGATACTGCCGGACGGAAGCCGGCACGTATTCCACGCGGCGCCGAGTGACAACATCCCACGCGCGGTCGGTGCCCTTGCCGTCCGCTAGCCACCCCCTAGGGAACCGTGATGGTTGAAGCACATCCGATCCTCGAGAACGAGGGAGTGGCCGGATGACTCGTGTGATTCAGTGGGCCACCGGTGTAACCGGAAGGATGTCGCTGCGGCACGTTCTCGGCCGACCGGACCTCACGCTCGTCGGTGTGCGTGTCTACGACCCCGCGAAAGCCGGAGTCGATGCTGGCGCACTGTGCGGTGTTGAGGAGGCCGGGGTGCTCACCACCGACGATCGCGATGCGGTCATCAACACCGACGCCGACGTGGTGCTCTACATGGGCAAGGTGGAAACCGACACCGCTGGCTGCTTCGCCGACGTCTGCGACCTACTCGCATCCGGCAAGAATGTCATCGCCACCGGCAGCAGGTTCATCCATCCACGGTCACTGCAGGAATCCCTTGCAGAGAACATCGAGCGTTCTTGCAACGCAGGAGAATCAGTGTTCCTGGGGCTGGGGCTGTATCCGGGTTTCGTGGCGGAGTCGATCGCGCCCGTCCTGTCGCGGCTGACACAGCGCACGAGCCGGATCAATGTCCGCGAGGTGCTCAACTACTCGACATATACAAGCCACGATCTGGTCTTCAACGCCATGGGTTTCGGGCACGCGCCCGAGGACACCACGCCGCTGCTGACCAACCCCGAGTACGCGGCGAGCGCATGGATAGGCAGCGCGACCGTGCTCGCGCAGGCGCTCGGGCTCCAGATTCATTCTGTGCAGGGATTCCGGGAAGTCGTGACGACGCCGCGTGCCTTGACCGTCGCGGCGGGCCAAATCCCAGCGGGGACTGTCGGCGCCATGCGATTCGGTGTCGTCGTCGACTGTGGCGAGACCACGATGTCCGTCGAGCATCTCACCCGCATGGCCGACGATCTGGCTCCGAACTGGCCGACCGAGATCGGCTACGAGGTCACCTTCGAAGGTGATCCGAACATGCGGATTCATCTCGAAATCGGTTCCGTCGGCGAAGATCACGCCGAACAGGGCTGCCTGGCCGCCGCGATGCATGCGATCAACGCGATACCCGCCGTCGTTGCCGCCGAACCCGGGCTGTACGACCTGTCCACCATTGCGCCGTTTGTCGCGCACTGGACGAACCGCACTGGCTAGCCGGGAGATCTCAGGCGCTGTTGCCGAAGCCTGTGTGGCTGCGAATGAGTGGCAGGTCCGCCATCGTCGCGAACCCGGCGGGCGCCGCGCACACCGCCGGGATCGCGTTGACGACCTGCATCGCCACCGTGACGAGCCCGGCCCGGACATGCTCCTCGATCGACGCCGCACGCGAGAAGCTGGCCAGCGGGAAGAAGTGTGTTCGCATGGACGGGTCGCCCTCGATGGTCAGCGTCCAACCGTCCAGCGGTTGCGGCCAGTGGTCGGGATACTCGCCTCCCACAGTCCATAGCGTCTCGAACTCGATCAGCGGGTTACCGTCACGATGGCCGACGAAGTTCCAGCGCTGTCCCGCTGTGCTGTGCTGCCGCACGAGATGATCGAAGATCTCGAAATCCTTGCTCGCCGGCACGGTTTCCAGGGTGACCGAGACGTCGTCGATACCCGCGTTCAAGGTGTCGGAGAGAAACCAGATCTGCTCGACGAAGAGTTTGGTCAGGAACTTGAGGTAGTCGTTGGCGGTGGGGGTCACCTCGTCCACCGGCCGGCCGAACCACATTCCATCGAAGGTGATCTCGGTGCTCTCCCACAAGGTCCAGTCGGCCCTCTCCTGCAGAGTCAACCGATCGATTGTGCGGCTCATCCCCGACAGCGCCAGCGGCAGCACTCCGGACAGATTGCCCGGGTTGAGCCCGCTGCCATGAATGGTGCTGTTGCCCCTCTCGCACGCGGCCAACAACTTCGTCCTTTCGGCCTCGGGTATCCGCCGAGGATGAAACAAGAACGACGGCGTTGCGACGTTCTTGCCGCTCGCGAGCAGTGCGCAGACGTCGTCGAGGTCGGTGAACGACGGCGCGTACAGCACGAGATCGGCGTCCAGCGCGAGGATCGTCGCCACGTCGGTGGTGGCGGTGGCGCCGATGGGCGCTCTGTCTACCAGCGTCCCGACATCGACCCCGTTCTTCACCTCGGAATATACGCGGGCGCCGACCAACTCGAGATCGGGACGGTGATCGAGGATGGCGGTGATCATCTCGCTGCCGACGGCGCCGGTAGCCCACTGAATGATGCGCAGCCGACGGGTGCTCGTGGTCATCTGGCGGTTGCCTTCCGAACCATCACGATGTCACGGTAACACCGGTGATAACGTGAGTTCTCATATCCGGTAAATGAAGTTCTCGACAGGAGCGTGTCATGGAGGATGTGCTGGGGTATCGCGGTAAGTCGGTTGTCGTGACGGGCGCGGCGTCCGGCATGGGGCAGGCCACCGCGCAGATCCTCGTCGACCTCGGTGCGACGGTCACCGCCCTCGACATCAAACCCACGACCGTTCCCGTCGCCGGTGCGCTACAGGTCGATCTGCGCGACCAGTCGAGTATCGAAGATGTCGCGGCGTCCATCGACGGTCCGGTTGACGGGCTCTTCAGCTGTGCGGGGCTTCCCGGTCCACCGTTCAGCGAGTGGGACACGATCCTGGTCAACTTCGTCGGGGCGCGTCACCTGGCCGAGTGCCTCGTACCGAAAATGCCCGACGGGTCGGCGATCAGCGTCATCTCGTCGTCGGCCGCAATCGGTTGGCAGGACCACATCAAGGTCATTACCGGGTTGCTCGAAACAACGGGGTTCGACGCGGCGGTCGAGTGGCTGACGGCCAACGAGAAGTTGTGGTCGTGGAGCGGCTATGCCTACTCGAAGTACATCATCGATGCGTGGGTGGGTTGGTGGTATCCCGAACTCGGTCGCCGCGGTATCCGGATCAACTGCATCAACCCGGGACCCACCGAGACGGCGATGATGCCGGCCTTCCAGGACCTGATGGGTAAGGACACCGTCGATCAGGCAGTGGGACCGGTCGGGCGGTATTCGACGCCGGAGGAGCAGGCCTGGCCCCTGGTCTGCCTCGGTAGCCCGCGCTTCAGTTACGTGGGTGGTGAGGTGCTGTGGACCGACGGCGGCTGGAACGGTGCCATGACGATGGGCCGGCACCAGGCGCAGTGGGCCGACACGGCCGCCGCGGAGATGGCGAAGAACGCCTAGCGAGCCAGGACTCAGATGAAGTCCGAGCCACCATCGACGTTGACGGTGGCGCCGGTGACGTATCCGTTACGGCGTGAGGCCAGATACGCCGTCGCCGAGGCGATCTCCTCGGGCAGCCCGGCCCGGCCGAGGTCACAGGGGTGCCGGTAGGTCCGCTCCACCCACGTCATCACATCGTGCGGATCCGCGGAGTTCAGTCCTTCGGCGGCGAGCACGTCTTTGAGGATCTCGGTGAAGCTCGCGGTCACAATGGTGCCCGGGCATACGCAGTTCACGAGGATGCCCTCTGGCCCGAGGCTCTTTGACAGGTTCTTGGTGAAGCTCGACAGTGCCGCCTTCATTGCGGTGTAGGCGACAAGCCGCGGGCTCTGGCGTTGAATCGAGTGCGCGGACAGGGTGACGATGCGGGCCCAGTCGGCGGCACGCAGCATCGGCAGCCCTGCGCGCACGGATCGGACTGCGGACATGGTGCCCAAGTCGAAGGCGGCGTGCCAGTCGTCATCGTCGAGTTCTTCGAAGGCTCCGGCATCGGGTCCCACCGTGTGCACCAACACGTTCAGCCGTCCCCAGGCTTCGCCGACCGCGCTGTACCCGGCCGTGATCGATCCGGCGTCGGCCATGTCGACGCTCAGTGCAAGCACCTCGGGCGCGCCGGCCTCGCGGATCCGTTCGGCCGCGGCATCGAGGCCTCGCTGTTCACGCGCCATGATCGCCACCGATGCCCCTTCGGCGCCCAGCGTTTCGGCGATCGCCAGCCCCATGCCCTTACTGCCACCGGTGACGACGGCCGTCGCACCTTCGAAGCCCAAATCCATAGATCGGTCCCTTCTATCGGCCGCCCAAGCCTTGCCTTGACTACCTGACTCCGTTGTCGCTGCCGCAGAGTCGATGATCGAGCGAATCGTGCGCCGACCCCTGGCGCAATCCGAACCGGCGCCGAAGCCATTCTGGGTCTACTTCGACACCGATATGCGCCGGCGCATTCGATCTCCGCGCGATGCGAGAATTCATATTCTCACATGGGCAGTTGGGGCGGCAGCCGACCGTATCGCGAGCGTCCTGGCCGTGCATGCATAAGGGCCTGCCGGAAGAAACCCGCGATAACGAAGCCCGATAACGCCTATTCTCACGGAGTGACCTACAGGGTGAAGGTTGGGCCGTATTACGACCCGCTCGACTTCGACATCGACGACGATCCTTACCCCGTGTGGAAACGGCTGCGCGACGAAGCGCCGCTGTACCACAACGACAAGTACGGTTTCTACGCGTTGAGCAGGTACTCAGACGTCGCCCGCGAATTGGCCAACTGGGAGGATTACCGGTCGGGCAAGGGCACCACCATCGAGATCATCCTCAACGGCGTCGAGGTACCGCCGGGCATCATCCTGTTCGAGGACCCGCCGATCCATGACTTTCACCGGCGGCTGTTGTCGGGTGTGTTCACGCCGCGGCGCATGGCTGCCATCGAACCACTGGCACGGGAGTTCTGTCGGCGCGCACTGGAACCCCTTGAGAAAGTCGAGACGTTTGACTTCATCGCCGACCTCGGCGCATGGATGCCGATGCGCACCATCGGATACCTGCTGGGTATCCCCGAGGACAGGCAGATCGCGATCCGGCAGAACACCGACCGGCTTCTCGAGCTCAAAGACGGCGAACTCGTCGATGTCGCCGACGACGTGCTGACGCGTCAAGGCTCGATGCTGGAGGAGTTCATCGACTGGCGTTACGACCACCCATCGGACGACCTGATGACGGAACTGGTGAACGCTGAGATCGAGGAACCTGACGGCAGTACCAGGCGGTTGACCCGCGGAGAGGTGCTGACCTATACCGGCACCCTCGTCGGCGCGGGAAACGAAACGACGACGCGGCTGATCGGCTTCACCGGACAACTGTTGTCCGACCATCCGGACCAGCGCCGTGAACTCGCGGCCGACTTCAGCCTGATCCCCGCGGCGATCGAGGAGGTGCTGCGCTACGAGGCGCCGTCGCCTGTGCAGGCCCGCTATGTCGCCCGTGATGTTGAGCTCTATGGTGAGACGGTCGCTGAGGGCTCGGTGATGCTGCTGATCAACGGCTCGGCGAACCGCGACGAGCGGCAGTACCCGGACGCGGACCGGTTCGACATCCACCGGCAGCCCGCCCACTTGTCATTCGGGCGCGGCATTCACTTCTGCCTCGGCGCCGCATTGGCACGCATGCAAGCGCGCGTGGCGATCGAGGAGGTGCTGACCCGTTGGCCGGATTGGGAAGTCGATTATGCGACGGCCAAGCGTGCGCACACCACCAGCGTGAGAGGTTGGTCGACTCTGCCAGTGAGCGTGTGACATGGCGAATACCGTTGCGCGAAACTCAAGATCCGGTATCGAACCACGCACCGTGACCCGGTTCTCGCCGTGGCCTGCCCGGGTCGGATGGGGACTGTTCTTCGCGGCCTATCTGGTCTTCGCGATCGTGACCATCGCGAACATCCAGTCGGGCCTGCACGGGCACCCGGCGAAAACCAATCCGAATCCCGGGCCTGCTCCCTACCCACCGTTCCTCGGCTTCGACAACTGGCCACTCGTGGTCGCCTTCAGTTCGATTCCACTGGCCATCGGCCTGGTCGGTGCGCTGGGATGGCTGTCCTGGCGCCAACGCAAGGTGCACTGGGCCGTCATCATCGCGTTCGCCGGGCTCATCACCGGGGCGCTGGATCCACTCGCCAACTGGGCGACGTTCGCGATCTTCGATCCGCGGATGCTGCACTTCCCGTTTTCATGGCCGTACGTCAACATCGCGCCGAATCTCGAACCCGCCCTGGCACTTCTGGGCGGCTATGCGGCCTACTATCTGCTCAACGGGCTGGGCTTTCTAAAGCTGCACGATTTACTGCTGGACCCGCTGATGCGGCGCACGCGTTGGCTGGCGGAGCGCAGGCTGATCAGGGTGTTCATCGGTGCGACGATCATCGCAATCCCGATCAACGGCGTCATCCAGTTCACCTGGATGCGGGCCGGGATCTTCATTTACACCGAAGCCGTCGGGCCTGTGCTTCAGATCGGCCATATCCATTTTCCGCTGATCATGGCGCTCTACGATTCGGTGATCTTCGCGATGGTCGCGGTGATGTGTGTGCGTGATGAGAGCGGCGACCTGGTGCTGATCAACCGCATCGCGCGGTGGTTGCCCGGGCGGTCCGACCGCCCGAAGGTGACGCTGACGCGGCAGCTGCTGATCTCGGTGACTGTGGGCCTGGTGTCGTTCTCAGTGCCGTTGGCGGTGCTTGCCGGGCTGCGGGAAGCCGGCCTGTCGAGGCCCTCATTCGACCAGAATCCCTATCCCGAGATGAACCTGTACGACCCGTATGGGCATCTCGAAGGCGCTGGCAAACCGGGGCCGTTCTACCGGTGACATCGATGGTCGCGTGAAGAGAGTGAGTAGACAGTGACAGATGGGATCGGCAGGCGATACCGAGTTGTCCACGCCGGCACCGGTTTCACCGGCCGTGAGGCGTTACGCGCGGTGATCAATGATCCCGCGCTGGATCTCGTCGGGGTGAAGGTGTCGACGCCGGAGAAAGCCGGGTTGGACGCAGGTGAACTGTGCGGTGCACCAGCTGTCGGCGTATCCGCGACAGATGACCTCGCAGCTGTCCTCGCGTTGAATCCCGACTGTGTGACTTACTGCGCGACCGCTGTTCGACGCGAAGAAGAGGCAATCGCAGACATCGCCGCGTATCTCGACGCGGGTATCAACGTGGTGACGTTCTCGCTGATCCCCATGGTCTATCCCGCGGCGGCTCCCGCCGAGTGGCGCAAAGTCCTGGAAAGCGCCGCAGCACGGGGCAACTCGACGTTCTATGCCACCGGCAGCGAGCCGGGGTTCATCAGCATGAACATTCCCACGGCGCTGCTGGCAGGAGCCGGCCGCGTCGACTCGTACCGCATGGACGAATACGCGCTCGACCTCGACAAGTCCTACCCGATCTGGGATGTCCTGCACGAGTCGATGGGGTTCGGGAAGCCCGACGGCCATGTTCCGGTTCGGATCGCGTCGGGGAAGGTGCACAAGGACTGGGGCACGGTGGTGTCCTACATCGCCGACATCCTCGGCTTCGAACTCGAAGGAATCGAGCTGGACTGGGAGACGCTGCTCGCGCCGACCGATCTCTCCACCGCGCTCGGCGTCATCCCCGAGGGCACGATCTGTGCGCACCGATGGCAGCTCGCCGGGATCGTCGGTGGCCGCCCCGCCGTCGCGGTTCAATACTTCGCGACGGTCAGCAGCACGCCATGGCCCGACCACTGGCCCAAGCCGGCTCGCGAAGGCCAAGGCGGAATGGTCTTTCGCGTCAACGGCAGTCCCAACATGAACCTCGAACTGCACCTCGAGCAGTCGGACACCGACCGGGTGAATCCCGGGGTTGCGGCCACGGCGCTGGCGGCGGTCAACGCCGTCCCGAGCGTGGTGGACGCGCCGCCGGGCGTGATCGCCAGGCCCTTGTCAGGGCCTTCGGTCGTCACACGGCAATCCAGCGCTTAACTGCCCGTCACACCGACATCCACCGGAATGGCAGCAGCCGTGACAAATCTCGCGTCGTCCGATGCCAACCACGCGACCGCATTGGCGACGTCCTCGGCAGTGGTGATCGCGTCGGGCAGAAGCTGTTTCGTGAAGCCGTGCCGCAGCGCGGGGTTCGACGTGGCGGCATCGGCCATCGCCTCGATCATCCGACCGCTTCCCATCGGCGTCGCCACAGAGCCGGGATGCAAGCTATTGACTCGGATGTGGAACTTGCCGAGTTCGGCGGCGAATGAGCGGGCCAGGGCCGTCACGGCGTGCTTACTGGCGGTGTAGGCGATCATGAACGGCTCCACCGTCAGCCCGGCCGCCGAGCCGACGAGGATGATCGAGCCGCCCCGCCCAGCGGCGATGATGTGTTTGGCGCCCGCCATCACCGTGTTCCAGGTGCCGACGATATTGATGTCGATGGTGTCCTGGAAGTCACGCGGCGACACCTGATCCCACGCGGCGGGCGCGCAGATGCCCGCGTTGGCGACGATGACGTCGAGCCGCCCGAGTTCGGCGACCGCGTCATCGACAGCGGTACACAGGCCATCGTGATCTCTTGTGTCGACGATCGCCGTCACCGCACGCCGGCCGTTGGCCGCTACCATCTCCGCCGTCTCGGCCAGATCCTCAGGCGTGGCGGAATCGTAGGGGACACTCGGGGGTAGCGGTCCCGCGATGTCAACGAGTATGACGTCGGCACCGTCGGCGCTGAGCCGAACGGCATGCGCGCGTCCCTGTCCGCGGGCCGCTCCGGTGATGAGCGCGACCTTGTCGGTCATCTCTGGCACACGCGCACGTTACCCCGTCTGAGAATTCGCATTGACAGTTTTGGAGAACGTCCGTTGCGTAGATGATAGTTTCCGATCATGGGTGTGCTCGACGGTCAGACGGCGTTCATTCTCGGTGCATCGGCGGGGATCGCCCAGGCTTCAGCCAGACTGCTGGCCATCGACGGCGCGACGTTGTACTTGCTGGGCCGATCGATGAAGCGGCTGGAAGCGACGCGTGACCGGATCCATGAGGCCGCACCGGACGCGGAGATCGTGCTGCAAAAGGGCGACCCCGAAGACGAAGACACCGTGAGAGCGGCGGCACAGTCCGCCCACGATGTCCACGATCGGTTGAACATCGTCATCGGCACGGTGGCCAGCGGCGGCACGGGGCCGCTCGTCGAACAGGACCTCGAAACCTTCACGAATTTCGTGATGGGCAACCTGCGCTCGAACTTTCTCGCGCTGCGCTATTCGGCGCCGCTGATGACGGGCGGCGGTTCGATCGTGTTCATCTCGTCGACATCTGCCAAGATTCCGATGGAGGGGTTGGGGCACTACTCGGCGGGCAAGGCCGCGCTCGAGATGATGATCCGCGTCGCCGCCTCAGAACTGGGCCCGCGCGCCATCCGGGTCAACGCGGTACGTCCGGGCCTGACCGAAGCAGCCACCACTCAGGGCTACATCCACCTCGAGGAGCTGACGAGCAGTTTCCTCGAGCGGGTACCGCTGGGCAGGCTCGGTGTCTCCGATGACATCGCTCCCGGCGTGCGCTACCTGGCTGGGCCCGAATCCGGCTGGATGACGGGACAGAGCTTCGCGATCGACGGAGGCAACGAGGTGCGGGGCGCACCACGCGGACCGATGTTCACCGTCTAACCGAAGTCCAGCGCGTTGCGGGGCGCCGTGATCGGCAGATCCAACGACGTGACGATTCCCGGCGCCGCGTCGACCACGTAGGGGATGGCGTTGACGACCCGCATGGCGGTCGCCTCCATCGCGTTGGCGTTGGCCGACTCCGGAGTGTCCTCGGTGCCGAGTCGCAGGTCGCACTCAATGTGCGGTCGGCCCTCGATGATGAGGCGGTACGTGCCGTTGGGCGCCGACGCCCACTCGGGTGCCAAGTCGGGAGCCATCCGATTGATGTGCTCGATCGTGATCACCGGGTGGCCATCGACGACACCGGTCGTCTCCGCCCGCACCGCGCCGCACGTTCCCGCGGGAATGGTTCCGCACGCGACGTGCAGATCCCGTGGAGTGAGCACCCGTTCGTAGGTCTCGGTGACCTTCTCGATTTCGACGCCGAGAGCCTCGGCCACCAGCCCGATCGGCGGCCCCCAGGCAAATTGTTGTGCACCTTCGAGCTCGAGAAGGGGCGTGAAGTCGAGCGGTTTGCCGAAGCCCATCGCATCGATCATCAAATCTTGGTTGGGGTAGGTCGAGTAGTCGAAGATCTCCTGCGCCCGGATGGACCGGATGGTGTTCGAAAGGGTGGTCAGCAACACCGCGAGCTGGTCGCCTGCGAAGCCCGGCTCGATCCCCGAGGTGTAGATCGTGACGCCACCGGCCACGGCGGCTTCGCGAACTTGGTCGGCGAGCTGCGGAATCCATTTGTCGGGGAACATCATTCCCGGGGTGTTGGTAGTCACCACGTTCAATCCGCCGTTGAGCAGGCGCACATAGTCACGCACCGCCGCTGCGTCCATCTCGGCGCTGGCCGCGCCGTAGACCACACAATCGGGCTTCGACGCGAAGATGTCGTCGAGATCGCCGGTGGTGATCACGCCGATCGGGCCCAGCCCGACGATTTCACCGGCGTCGCGTCCGACTTTGTCGGCACTGTGTACCCACACCCCGACCAGGTCCAGGTGCGACCGACGGACGATCGCGCGGATCGACAGGCTGCTGATCCAGCCGGTGGATATGACGGCGACGCGTAATGGCCTGTCAGTCAATCGCTGTACTCCTTCAGTGTCACAGGTCGGGCAGCGGCGATTCCGAGATGCCCTCGCCGACGCTGCTGCCGGCCCCCGTCACGATCGCCACTCGGCCCTCGAGGTGGGACTGTTCTAGTGCCCACGCGGCGAATGTACCGGAGCGAGAATGCAAGTTTCCGAAAACGGGAAACCATCTTCACGGCAGCGCAAAAGTGCCGGCATGACCAAGGCTCTTCCGTGGCTGCACCACGTGGATTTGCGATCACACCGGAGCGTTCGTTTTGCCGATCAGTCTGCCGTGACGCTGTCGCGGTCACCCGTCCGACAGAAGGCCGCTCAGCTGCTTGGCGAGATCGGACTTCCTGACCTTGCCTGTCGCCGTGAACGGCAGCGCATCCTTCTTCGTGACCCAGATGAACTTCGGCACCTTGTACGCCGACAGGCGGCTGCGCACCTGCGCCCGCAACTCCGCGGGGTCCAACTCGGCGTTACCGCGCGGCACCACCGCCGCCGCCACGATCGTGCCGTTGTGCCCGTCCTCGGCGCCGACGACGTACGCCTCGAGAACGCCGTCGCAACCCGAGAGGGCCTGTTCCACCTCGCTCGGAGTGACGTTCGTCCCGCCGCCGGTCTTGATCAGATCGCCCAACCGGCCGGTGAACTTGATCCAGCCGTCGTCGTACTGGACTCCACAGTCGCCCGTGCGGTAATAGCCGTCCGGGGTGAACACTTCGTCGCGTTCGCGCTTGTACAACCGCTGCATCAGCGAGTAGCCCCGCACCCAGATTTCGCCGTCCGTGCCGGGGGGCACGGGGTCTCCCGTTGCGGGATCAACCAGCAGATGCGAGAGTCCCTCGATCGAATATCCACCCGTCTCCGCGCGCTCGGCTGGCTGGGCAGGATACGGATCGACACCGATGTGATTGCCGCAGAGTTCGGTCATCCCCAGCGCGTTCGGACCTTTCGGTCGGCGTTCGAACGGCACCATCGCGGGCATGCTGGTGCGCTGCACCGAGCTCAGGTCGCGTCGTGCGAACTCCGGGTGCTCGGCCAGCGACTGGCCCTGTTGCGGCCAACCCAGCGTGATGGTCGCGCGATGACGCTCGATCAACTCGAGCGCATCGGCCGCGTCGAACGCCGGTTGGGTGACCAGCGTTGCGCCGTGGTGGATCACGGCGTGAATGCCGGTGATCAAGCCGCCGACCCAGAAGAACGGCATCGACGTGAACATCACGGTGTCGTTCGTGACGCCGTAGTCGAAGGTCAGGTTGTACGAGTGCCGTACCAGCGTGCCGTGGGTGTGCACCGGGCCTTTCGGATCGCCCGTGCTCCCGGAGGTGTAGATGATCATCACGTCGTCGGCCGGCGTCACACACGATTCGACCTCGACCAGAAAGTCGAGCTCGAGTCCCGTCGCGCGGTCGGCCGAAAGCGCCGACGTCCACGGGCGCTCACCCTCACCGAACACCGCGATCATGCGCAGATATGGTGCGCCCCGCACGACCAGCCTGCCGGGGATGGCTTGGTCCGCGAGTCCTGGAAGTGCCTCCTCGAGCCGGTCGAGAAAGCTGTTGCCACGAAACTCCGGCCGGGCGATGATCGCCCGCAGGTCCGCGTGACGGGCCGTCCACGCCAGCTCCGGAGCCTTGTAGAACGTGTTCAGTGGCACCGCGACCGCGCCGATGCGCGTGATCGCGAACCAGGTGACAGCCCAGTCGAGGCCGTTGGGCATGAGTATGCCGACGTGATCGCCCTTGCCGAAGCCCTCGGCCAGCAGCGCCGTCGCCAACCGCGCCGACTCGAGGTCGAGGTCGGAATAGGTCAGCGTCTGCCCGTCGACGATGAGGAACGGTTTTTCCCCGAAGCTCGCCGAACCCGACCTGACCAGCGCGGGGATCGTGGGCGTGATGGTCGGGAATGGCACGACTCGAATCCTCCGCTCGGACGGTTGGCCCCCACAGGGTATCCACCCTGTTGAAAAGCGAGAATACCGGTTCTCGCAGGCCGCGCCCGGCCATTACACTTCAGGCATGTCGTCGTCGAGCCGGGTCGAACGGCTGGAATCCAATCTTCAGATCGCCCAGTTGCCGAGCCGCTACGCCATGGCGCTGGACTCGCGTGACCTCGACGCCCTGGTGGCGTTGTTCGTCGACGACGTCGACGCCGGTGAGCACGGCAAGGGCAGAGCGGCGCTGAGAAGTTGGTACGACGAGGTGCTCCGCAGGTTCTATCGCAGCATCCATCTGATCTGCGGACACGTAATCGATTTCGTCGACGACGACCATGCGACCGGCTCGATCTACTGCCGTGCCGAGCATGAGGACGGCGACGGTTGGTTTGTCATCACGATGCGCTACGACGACGTCTACGAGCGCCGTGACGGGAGCTGGTATTTCGTGAGGCGCCGAGAGCACCCCTGGTACTCGGTCGATGTGACCGAGCGCCCAGGGCCGGAGTTCATTCGATGGCCTACCGATGTACCGCTTCGTGCGCAGATGCCCCATCGGATGCCCACCTGGCGCGCATTCTGGGAAAGTGGAGACCCGGCGCTTCCCGGCCGCCTGTCCAGGCGGCCCTAGCGCGTTTACAAACCGCTATGAAAGTGCGATTCTCACATTCGTAAATGCTCGTTACCGGTTGTAGGAGGCCGTCATCAGCGTCGACAACGTACTAAGCGGGGTCCGTGTGCTCGAGGTTGCCGCGTGGACATTCGTGCCATCGGCCGGCGCGGTGCTCGCCGAGTGGGGCGCCGAGGTGATCAAGGTCGAGCCGCGTGCGGGTGGAGATCCGCAGCGCGGTCTGGTCACCATGGGCATCGTCGACGAGGGGGGTGGTGCGGTCAACTACATGATCGAGATTCCCAACCGCGGTAAGAAGTCGATCGGCGTGGACCTGAGCACTCCGGGTGGCCGCGACGTGGTCCGCGAGCTGGCCAAGACCTGCGACGTGTTGCTGACCAGTTATCTGCCGGACCGCCGTAAGAAGTTCGGCATCGATGTCGATGACATTCGGGAAGCGAATCCGAGCATCGTGTACGTCCGTGGGTCCGGGCACGGCCCCAAAGGTCCCGACGCGAACAAGCCCGGGTACGACGGGGTGTCCTATTGGGCGCGGGGCGGTATCGCCACCGTCCTCACGGAAGACGCCGAGGAACTCGTCCGCTCCCGGCCGGCGTTCGGCGACCTCCTCGGCGGCATGACCATCGCAGGCGGCATCGCCGCCGCACTGTACAAGAAGGCGACGACCGGTCAGGGGTCGGTTGTCGACGTGTCGCTGCTCGGGCTTGCCGCGTGGAACCTCAGTCCCGACGTCGCTGTGAGCCAAATCCACGGTGGCAGCGCCATTCCCAAGTTCGGCCACGCCGACGCGCCCAACCCGCTGGTGGGCACCTACCGCACGAAGGACGGGCGCTACGTCCAGTTGATGATGCTGCAACTCGACAAGTTCTACGCGGAGGCGATGCGGGTGATCGGCCTGCCCGAGTTGGTTGATGATCCGCGGTTCGCCGACCCCGCATCGCGGTACGAGAATCGGGTGAGCCTGATCGCCCTGCTCGACGAGGCGTTCGCCGAACGCACGGTCGCCGAATGGCGCGAAATCCTGGCGCCGCTCTCGGGTGCGTGGGGAATCGTGCAGACACCGGCGGAGGTGTGTGAGGACCCCGCGGTCACCGCGAACGGATATGTCGCCCAGACCGAAACCGTCAACGGCGTTCCGTTCTCGATACCCACCAACCCCGTCCAGTTCGACGAGCACTCGGTGGTGCCCGCCGGTGCGCCCGAACACGGTCAGCACACCGAAGAAGTCCTGATGGACGCGGGACTCGACTGGGAAACCATCGAGAAACTGAAGGAGTCGGGGGCGATCCTGTGAGTGCGATGTCATCGGAAATAGGCAACGCATCCGTCGAATTCGACCCGTTCTCACGGGACTTCTTCGACGGCGCGTATGACACCTACCGGCGTCTGCGAGACGAGGCCCCCGTTTACTACAACGCGAAGTGGGACTTCTGGGCGCTGACGCGCTACGAGGACGTAACCCCCGCGACGAAGGATCACGAGACCTTCTCGTCGGCCAAGGGCGCGACGCTGGACATGGTCAAGGCGCACGACGACGCGATTCCGGTGCCGAAGGTGATCATCTCGATGGACCCGCCGGAGCACCAGAAGATGCGCCGGCTGGTGAGCAACGTCTTCACCCCGCGTGCGATCGCGGCGCTGGAAGACATGGTGCGCGACAAGGTCTACGAGCGCATCGAAGCGCTCAACCCGAAGAGTTTCGACGTCGTCGCGGACTTCTCCGCGCTGTTCCCGAACGAGGTCATCACGACCATGCTCGGAGTGCCCAAGGAGGATCGCGACCAGATCCGGCGCTGGCTGGACCTTCTGCTCGAGCGTCGCCCCGGTGAAATCGCGGTCCCCAGAGAGGGATACGAAGCCTCGATGAACACCGGCCTTTACTACTACGACCTCGTGCAGCAGCGCAGGGCAGCGCCCCGGGATGACATGATCAGCCGTCTCATCGAGACCGAGATCGAACGGGACGGTGTGGTGGAAAAGCTCACCGACGTCGACATCACGGGCTTTGCGACGATGCTCGGCGGCGCGGGCGCCGAGACGGTGACGAAGCTGATCGGTAATGCGATGGTCGCGTTCGCCGACTTCCCCGACCAGTGGCGAAACCTCCGCGACGACCGCAGCAAGATCCCGGCCGCGATCGAGGAACTACTCAGGTACGAGGCGCCGTCGCAGTATCAGGTGCGGACCGCGACGCGAGACGTCACCTACTACGGCACCACCATCCCCAAAGATGCGGCCGTGTTGCTCGTCACGGGCTCGGCGCTTCGCGACGAGCGGATGTTCGACGATCCCGACCGGTTGGACATCGATCGGGACCGCAAGATGGGCTTCAATCTCGCGTTTGGCTATGGCGTGCACAGTTGCCTGGGAGCCGCCTTGGCGCGGATGGAAAGCCGTATCGCACTCAACGCGCTGCTCGACCTCATTCCAGAGTACGAGGTCGACCGCGACGGTCTGCGCCGCGTGGCGATGTCGAACGTCTGCGGCTACGCGAACGTCCCGGTGCGCAGCACATCCTGAGGCAGATGTCAGCTCGGCAGGCCCGACGCAGCCTGCGCGAGGGGATGGAATCCACCGTGGAATGCTTCGACGGGTGCCGCCGCCAGCGTGCCCACCGCCTTCATCGCGTGGTACTTGAACGCCCGCGCAGCTGAGCTGAGGCGATGTTCGATGTCGGATGCCGAAGCCGGTGCAGAGGACCAACTTCCGCCCCACGCGGCCACATCGGCACCATGCCGCCGGACGGCATCGGTGATGAAGCGGCGCACGCCTCGATGCCGCTCGTGCATCGCTGCAGCGAAGACGACCGCGGCGGGCCATTCCTGCCCGAAATCTAAACTCTGCGGCAGGATGTGGCCGTGGGCGCCGAGGATCTGCAGCGCTCGCGCATCGGATACGGCTGCCAGATAGATCTCGACGCGCCATCCGGCTCGCAGCGTGTCGGCGACGAGTCCACCCGCCGCCGTCACCAGATCCGCGGTGTCAGGCGCCAGCACCACCAATTTGTAGGGCGCGGCGTGGGTCCGGGCCCGGTCCCTCCGGCTCCGGATCTGCCGCGAGGTCTGCGCCGCCGATGCCGCAGTGAGTTTCACCGGGACCCTCCCGATAATCACAGTATCAAATTATGAGAATACGCATTTTCGTCGGGTTGCGCGAGCCACCGGAGCAGGGTCGAGGCCACACCGCTACCGTCGCCGCGGGCCGCCGTCGACGAATCCGTTCACCACATAGGCCCGTACGAAGTCGGCCACGGCGTCGTCGTCGCGCATGTCGATGGTTGGAGACGGAGTGGTGAACAGCGAGAACAACATCCGGGCAAACCACTCGGTCGCCGAGGGCACGTCCAAATCGGCCCGGACTTCTCCGGTGAGCCTGGCCGCCGCCACATAGGGCGCCAGGAACTCGGCGCAGTCCTTGAGCAGGGTGGCCGCGTTCTTCGTCATCATGAGGTTGACCTCCTCCGGATCGAAGTACGCCTCTGGTTCGACGACCCGACGCGCCTGGGTGACGAAGACCGCGGCGCGCACCAACCGGCCTTCCAGCGTGCTGCCGCCGTGGCGGTCGATGGCCTTGGCCATGTTGCGGTAGAACCGCTGCGACGCCGCCTCCGCGCACGCTTCGACGATCGTCTCCTTGTCCCGGAAGTACTCGTAGAACGTGCTGCGCGACACCCCGGCCGCCCGGGCGATGTCGACGATGGTCGTCTTGGCCAGCCCACGTGTACGGAAGCAGGCGAATGCCGCCGAGATGATGGCATCCCGGGTGTCGACCGCCACCGATTGAGTCATGTCAGACGCCACCGCACGACATTAACGGCTCAGTGGTCGGGAGCCAGGATGAGGCCGCTGGTCGGAACACCTGTCCCCGACGTGACGAGCACATGCTCGACGTCGTCGACCTGGTTGTAGGACGTGCCGCGGATCTGGCGGACGCCTTCGGTAATGCCGTTCATCCCGTGGATGTAGGCCTCGCCGAGCAGACCGCCGTTGGTGTTAATCGGCATCCGGCCGCCCAGCGAGAGCTCGTCGACCGACACGAAGTCCTTGGCTTCGCCTCGGCCGCAGAATCCGAGTTCCTCGAGCTGGGTGAACACGAACGGGGTGAAATGGTCGTAGAGAAATGCGGTCGAGATGTCGTCCGGTTTCAATCCGGAGTTGCGCCACAGCTTGTCGCCGACCACCCCCATCTCGGGTAGACCGGTGATGTCGTCGCGGTAATAACTGGTCATCACCTCGCCGTCGTATGCCGCGCCCTGGGCCGCCGCGGTGATCACGGCAGGCGGCTTGGCGAGATCGCGAGCGCGTTCGACGCTGGTGACCACCATCGCCACCCCACCGTCGCTCTCCTGGCAGCAGTCGAGCAGCCGCAGCACCGGTTCGATGATCCAGCGGGACTCCTGGTGCTGTTCGAGGGTGATCGGCTTCTGGTAGAACCAGGCATCGGGGTTGTTGGCCGCGTGCTTGCGGTCGATGACCGAAATCTTGCCGAAGTCGGCGTTGGTGACCCCGTAGGTGGTCATGTAACGCTGGGCGTGCAGGGCGACCCAGGCCGCGGGCGTCATGAATCCGAACGGGGCATACGGCGCCATCCACAGCGGGGTCACGCCGGGTTGGCGGCCGGCGCCGCCGAACCGGAACCCGGAGCGCTCGTTGAACGCCCGGTAGCAGACGACCGCTTCGGCGGCACCCGTGGCGACCGCCATGGCGGCCTGCATCACGGTGCCTGCGGCGGCCCCGCCGCCGTGCGGAACGCGGGTGAAGAACGTGAGGTTCTCGATGCCGACGTTGCGGGCGACCTCGATCTCCTCGTTCTCGTCGACGGTGAAGGTCACCATGCCGTCGATGTCCTTCGGGCTCAGCCCAGCGTCCTCGATCGCGGCTTTGACTGCCTCGCAAGCGAGTTGCATCTCGGTCCGGCCCGACTCCTTGGAGAACTCGGTCTGCCCGATGCCGACGAGCGCGGCCTTACCGCCGATGCCCGTCACGCGTCGACTCCGTCGAGCAAGCTGAGCACCGCGGTGCCGGTGACGTGATCGCCGAGGCTGTTGGTGCCCTTGAAGGCGACCTCGACGAAGCCTTCGCCGTTGGCCGACGACTTGCCGGTCACGCTGCCCTCGAACCGCAGCGGGTCGTTCGGATAGGCGGGCACCCCGAGCCGGATGGACAGCTTCTTGACCATCGCCTCGGGTCCCGCCCAGTCGTGCAGAAACCTCACGCACAGCCCGTTCGTCGTGAGGATGTTGAGGAAAATGTCCTTGGACCCTTGGGAGTTGGCGAAGTCGCGGTCGTGGTGCACCGGCATGTAGTCCCGGGAAGCGATGGCGCCGGCCACGATCAGCGTGGTGGTGACGGGTATTTCCATCGGTGTCACATCGTCGCCGACGTTGATGTCCTTCCACGCCAGCGTGGTGGTGCGGTTCAATGTGGAGGTCATCGGGTCAGTCCTTCCGCGTACGTTCTGCCAAGCCGGGCCAACTGCTGGGAAGCGGATCCAAGCGTGAGTTCAATCTGCTTGGCCCACAGGAAGTATCGAGACAAGGGATAGGTCACGTCGATGCCCATGCCGCCGTGCACCTGCTGAGCCGACGCGGCGACGCGCGCCCCGGCTTCGGCGGCCCAGAACTTGGCGATCGCCGCTTCCCGCTCGGCGGGGCGTCCTTTGGCGATCAACCATGTCGCGTGCCAGGTGGTCCACCGGATCGCCTCGGTGTCGATGAATGCGTCGGCCAGACGTTGTTGGACGGCCTGGAACGATCCGATGGGACGCCCGAACTGTTCGCGCTCGCTGGTGTAGGAGGCGGCCAGTTTCAGCGCCCGCTCGGTCACGCCGATCTGCATCGCGCACAGACCGACCAGGGCTCTGGTGACCTGCGCTTTGACAATGCCGGTGCCGATGTCGCCTTCGGCGTTTTCGCTGAGGCGCCGCCCGACGGCGTCCGTTAGCTCGACGTCGGCGAACGGTTCGCCGTTGGTCGTCGTCGCAGGCGTCACCTGCACCCCGTCACCGGTCTCGACGACGAACAACCCCGGCCCGTCCTCGGTCCCGGCCGAGACGACGATCGCCGTGGCGAGTTGCGCGGCCGGCACCAACTCTTTGGTGCCGGTCAGCCGCCAGACGTCACCGTCGGACCGTGCGGTGGTGCGCGGTGCGGTCGGATCGGAGTTTCCCGGTTCGGCCAGGGCGGAGGTCAACAGGATGCTGCCGTCGACCACCCCGGGTAGATAGCGTTGTTGTAGATCGGAATCACCGTGCCGGGCAATCGCTTCCGCGCCGAGGGCGAGCGTCGCGTACACCGGAACCGGCGCGACGCTGTACCCGACCTCGCTGAGCAGCACGCCCAGCTCCAGGAACCCGCCGCCGGTGCCGCCGACGGACTCGGGCAGCGCGATCCCCAGCAGGTCGGCCGCCGCCAGCTCGGACCACAGCGCGGCGTCGTAGCGGACGTGGCCCGATTCGAGGCCCGCCTCGAGCTCGGTCAGATGCTCTGGTGTGGCACGGTGCTCCAACAGCTGTCGGGCCACCTTGGCGACGGTCTCCTGCTCATCGGTGAAGGTGAAATCCATTGACTGTTCCCTTCACTCAGCGGGCCGGCCGGAACTGATGCAACACCAGCTCGTCCCCGCTCGGCAGGGCCTCGAAGGTCTCATAGAAGACCTCCACGGCCATTCCGACCTCGATCGCCTCCGGTTCGATGTCGCAGAGGTTCGACACGATGCGCACCCCCTCGTCGAGCTCGATGAGCGCGACGACATAGGGGTATTCGAGGAACGGCAGCGGCGGGTATTTCGGCATCACGAAGCTGTAGACCGTGCCGCGCCCGCTGGACACCACGTAGTCCCAATTCAGCGACTGGCAGCCGCCGCACATCGGCCGGGGCGGTACCCGCAACGTCTTGCAGTCCGTACAGCGCTGGATACGTAGCTCGTGCTCTTTGAGTCCCGACCAGAAGAATTCCGTGTCCGGGCTGATCGAGGGAGCGAGTCTGCTGGCCATTCAGTTTCCCGTCTTGAATCGCAGGGTCCGGAACCATTGGCGCCCGATGACCTCGCCGTCCTGATCGCGGTAGGTGGTGACCCACGTGACGAAGAAGCCGTTGCCCATGGCCGTCTTCTTCTCATCCGAGATCGATTCGAAGACGGTCTCGGAGGTGATCTGGTCGCCGACGCGGGGATACCGCTCGATCTCGAACTCGGAGTTGGTCGCGATGATGCCGGTGTAGCCCGCATCGGAGAGGAACTGCAGGGGATTCTCGCCCTTCATCTCGATCGGCACGCCACCGCGCTCGTGAATGCCCTCCAGCTTCGGCGGAGGCATCGTCCAGCTCTGCAACATTACCGGCGGTGAGACGATCCCGCCGTAGCGCGAGTTCTCGGCGAACTCGGGATCGAGGTAGGCCGGGTTCATGTCGCCGATGGCGTACGCCCAGTGCCGGATCATCGCCGTGTTCACGGGATCCGGCGCGTGCACGGGCTTGCCCACGCCGTCGGTGGGCATGCCGATGAGTGCGTCGAGGCGTTCACGCAGGTCGTCTTTGGCTGTGTCGGTCACTGCTGGGATTCCTTTCAGGACGCTCGCATGTCACGGGGTGCCCGTGGCATCCCGAGGCCGGCCATGGCGATGATGTCGCGTTGCAGTTCGTTCGCACCGCCCCCGAAGGTGTTGATGACGGCCAGCCGGTAGGCGCTCTCGAGCTCACCCCTCAGCGGCGCGTCGGAGCCCTTGCGTGTACCGGCCTGCCCGACCACGTCGAGCAGCTCGCGGGCCACCTGCTGGGTGAGTTCGGTGCCGAAAACCTTTGCCGCCGAGGCTTCTCCCATGCCGAGCGCGCCGGAGCTCATGTTGGTGTTGACCCGCAGATTGAGCAGTCGGTAGGCGGCGACCTGCGCCTCGACGCGGGCGAGCGCCTGCTGGACCCATGGCTGGTCGATCACGCGTCCGTCGTCCAGCGGTGTGGTCCTCGCCCATTCCAGGGTCTTGGCGAACAGCGGCTCGAGCGCGCCGAGATTGCCCAGCGCGGCGCGTTCGAGGTTCAGCTGGTTGGTCACCAGCTTCCAGCCTTGGTTCTCGCCGAGCACGATGGCGCTCTCGGGTACCCGCACGTCGTCGTAGAACGTGTAGTAGGTCGACACACCGGGCATGGTGTGCAGCGGCTTCCAGGAGAATCCCGGCGAGTCGGTTGGCACGATGAACACCGTGATGCCCTTGTGTTTCTTGGCTTCTGGGTCGGTGCGTGCCGCCAACCAGATGTAGTCGGCGAATTCCGCGCCGCTGGTGAACATCTTGGAGCCGTTGATGACGAACTCATCACCGTCGCGGACCGCAGTGGTGCGCAACGACGCCAGGTCGCTGCCCGCGCCGGGTTCGGAGTAGCCGATCGCGAAGTCGACGGTGCCCTGAAGGATCGCGGGCAGGAACTTCTGCTTCTGCTCCTCGGTGCCGTATTGGATCAGGGTGGGGCCGACGGTGTTGAGCGTGATCATCGGCAACGGTGCGTGCACCTGGCGCGCCTCTTCGTTGAAGATGTACTGCTCCAGCGCGGTCAGCCCGCGGCCGCCGTACTCCACCGGCCACGCGACGCCCAGCAGGCCGGCTTCGCCCAGCGCCCGCCTGCACTCCCGCACCGCGTCGCCGCCTTCCATCCGGCCTGCGACCGCTGCGCGCCGCTCCGGGGTCATCACGGCCGCCAGCCGCTCCCGGAACTCTTCTCGGAGTCGCTCCTGTTCGGGTGTGTAGTCGAAATCCATCAGCGGCTCGCCCCCAAGCGCACCGGCATGCGTTTGACGCCCGGCACCATCGTCGCGCGCAGCCGGGTCACGTCGCCGGTCAGCTCGATGCTCGGGTAGGCACCGAGGAGGACCTCGAACATGATCCGGGCCTCCAGTCGCGCCAGCTGAGCACCGAGGCAGGCATGTTCACCGGCGCCGAAGGCGATGTGCGGGTTGGGGTTCCGGGTGATGTCGAACTCTTCACTGGTGGGGCCGAAGATCTCCTCGTCCCGGTTGGCCGAGCCGTACAACATCACCACCGTGTCACCGGCCCTGATCCTCTGTCCGCGGATCTCGACGTCTTCGGTGGCCCTGCGCGCCATGTGCGTCACCGGGCTGGTGAATCGCAACATCTCCTCGACCGCGCACGTCAGCAGCGACGGATCCGAACGAAGCAGCGCGAACTGGTCGGGATGCTGCAGCAGCGCCACGGTGCCCAGCGCGATGAGGTTGCGGGTGGTCTCGTTACCCGCCACCAGAAGCAGGAACGAGAAGTTGAGCAGATCGGCGTCGCTGAGGCGCTCCCCGTCGACCTCGGCGGCGGCCAGGATGCTCAACAAATCGTCCTGCCCGGAGACCTTGCCGGAGCGCCGGGCGTCGATCAGCTCGGTGAAGTACGCGTAGAGCTCGCCGAGTGCGACGAGGTGATCCATCTCGATGTCGGGGTCCGCGGTGCCGACGGCCGCGTCCGACCAGGTGCGAAACTTCTCCCAGTCCTCGGGCGGGGCGCCGAGCATCTCGGCGATCATCCTGGTGGGCAGGGGTGCGGCGATCTCCTCGGCGAACTCGTACTCCCGGGAGGGGTCGATGCCGCCGACGATGCCGTTGACGATGTTGCGGATCTTGGGTTCCAGCAACGACACCTGGCGGCGGGTGAACCCGGCGTTGATGAGCTTGCGCAGCTGCCGGTGCCGGGGCGGGTCCGTGAAGATCAGGTTGCCTTCCTGGACGGGTTCGGGCTGGCTGGGATCCGGGATGGTGATGCCGCGTGTCGACGAGAACAGCAGGGGATGACCGGAAACGAACCGCACGTCCTCGTACTTGGTCAACGCCCAGAAGTCGGTGACGTCGTTCCACACCACCGGCGTGCTGTTGCGCAGTTCGCGATAAGCCGGATACGGGTCGCCCGCGTAGAAGTCCGGGGAGTGCAGCGGGTGGGCGGAGGTGGGTCGGGACGTGGATTCTGTGGGCACCGCGGGCTCTCCTCGACGAATCGGACATCGGACACATTGCGCTGCAATGTCCGGCGATTCTGTGTCTACTCTACGGGCGACGTGGCTGTCAATCGACATTCCGCCAGGAAATAAGCGTGTTCGTTGACGAGCCACCATGAAGCGGTGTACACACATGTCACTGATGTCGGACAGCGTGTGCCTGACTGGGACGGTGGTCACCATCAGGCGGAGAACCGGGAAGGTCCAGTGATCTGATGGCCGCGTCCAGCCTTGTCGACAGCTATGATTTGTTCATCGACGGCGGTTGGGTGGCGCCGGACAGCGGCCGGTACGAGGTGACCGATCCGGCCACCGAAACGGTCATCGCGACCGCGCCTGACGCCGGCACCGCACAGGTCGAACAGGCCATCGCCGCCGCGCGGACCGCTTTCGACAGCGGCCCGTGGGCATCGGCGGCGCCGGAGGAACGGGCGCGCTGTTTGCAGCAGTTGAGCGATGCGCTGCTCGCCCGAGGTGATGAGATCTACGCGCTGGCCCAGGCCGAGTGGGGATGCACAGCAAACGAACGACTGATCCACGTCGACGGGCCCGCCTTCATGGTCGGCCACGCCGCCGAACTGGCGCTCGAGCCGGCTGAAGCGCCCATGGACGCATGGGGTGCGGCGGGCACGACGCTGTTGCGGTACGAGCCCCTTGGCGTCGTCGCGGCCATGACACCCTGGAACTTCCCGCACACCCTGAACGTGATGAAGCTGGGCGCAGCGCTGGCCGCGGGCAACACCCTCGTCCTCAAGCCTTCGCCTCTCACGCCGCTGGCCGGCCTGGCGCTTGCGCGAATCATCCTGGAGGACACCGACATTCCCCCCGGCGTCGTGAACGTCGTCACCCCGACCGGGCTTGACGCCAGCAGGATGCTGACCCTCGACCCACGCGTGGACATGGTGAGCTTCACCGGTAGCTCGTCGGTCGGTCGCGACGTGATGGCCGGCGCGGCGACAACGATGAAGCGGATCCTGCTGGAATGCGGTGGCAAGTCGGCCTGCGTGCTGCTCGACGATGTGGAGATCACCGACGAGCTGCTCGAGCGGCTGTTGTTCGAGGGCTGCACACTGCACGCGGGGCAGGCGTGCATCCTCAACAGCCGGCTGGTGGTGCCCGACGCGCTGCACGACGAGGTCGTCGACCGGCTCGCCGAGCTCGCGCGCGCGGTGACGGTCGGCAACCCCACCGACGACGGGGTGACGATGGGACCGCTGATCAGCAGGCAGCATCTGGAGCGCGTCGAGGGTTTCGTCCGGCGCGCCGAATCGGACGGCTCGAAGGTGGTGACCGGCGGTGTGCGGCACGAAAACCCCTCGGGTGGTTTCTATTTCGAGCCGACAATCCTGACCGACACCAGCGCCGACTCCTACATCGCGCAGGAGGAGGTCTTCGGTCCGGTGTTGACGGTGCTGCGCTACCGTGGCGACGACGAGGCCGTGGCCATCGCCAACGACTCCGCCTACGGGCTCGGCGGTGCGGTGTGGGGTACCGATGTCGATCGGGCGCTGGGGGTCGCGCGGCGCATCAGGACCGGGCAGGTGTCGATCAACGGCACCATTCCCGGTGACGCGCCCTTCGGCGGCTTCAAACAGAGCGGCATCGGCCGTGAGGGCGGGGTGATGGGCTTGCGGGCCTACATGGAACCCAAGGCAATCGGGGTTCCGGCGTGAGGGAAGCCCTGGCCGGACTGCGGGTCGTCGAGCTGGGCAGCGAGATCGCGGCGCCGTACTGCACGAAGCTTCTCAACGACCTCGGTGCCGAGGTGTGCAAGATCGAGTCGCCGCAGGGCGATCCGCTGCGCAGATGGGGTCCGTTCCACGACGGCGCACCGCGGCACGGCGGGCTGTTCGAGTACTTGAACGCTGGAAAACACGGACTGACAGTCGATCTCGGGACATCAGCCGGTCTGGCGCGAGCTCACGAGCTGATTGCGCAGGCCGACCTGCTGGTCGAGGATCTGCCCGCCGGCTCGGCCGACCGGTTCGAGTGGGGACTCGACCGTGAGTCCCTGCAACAGCTCAACCCTGACCTCGTGGTCGTCAGGGTCTCCGACTACGGTCAAGACGGCCCGCGGCGATCGCAACCGTCGACACCGCTGACGCTGCAGGCTGCGTCGGGATGGGTCAACACCCGCGAGTTCGGCCGGGCGCCGGTACAAGCCGGCGCGCGCATACCCGAGTACATCGTCGGGGGCTATGCGGCACTCGCGGCGCTGACCGCGCTGCGTATCTCCAACACGGAGCAGGGCCGGGTGGTGGAAGCCGACGTCTCGGCTTTCGAGTCGCTGTTGAGCACACTGCCGTATCCGATGTTGCTTGCTGAGCGGCTGAAAAGCATGGGGCTGCCGACGAACTCGAAGGCCGCGCCGATGCTCGGCATCGTGCGGGCAGCCGACGGCTGGATCGGGATCAACTGCCTGACCGGGCAGCACTGGCTGGACGTGTGCGCGATGATGGGGCTGCCGGAGTTCGGCGAACATCAACTCGCCATCATGCTGGGCGGTCCGGAGCGTGACGAGTTCTTCGCGAAGGCACAGCCCTGGCTGGATTCGATGCCGGTCGCCGAACTGGTGGAATTGAGCCAGGCCATGCGAATTCCGGCCGCTCCGATCAACGACGGATCCTCGATCCTGGACTGCCCGCAATACCGCGAGCGCGACTTCTTCGTCGAGGCGGGCCCCGATGGTGCGCGCTTCCAACGTCCAGGCGCGCCCTTCCGGCTGTCGAAAACTCCGGTACCCGCGCCGGGGCCGGTCATCGGCACTGCCGACACCGTGCGGTGGGAGGCCCGCGGACAGCGCGACGCGGGGCACCAAGGCGAGAGGGCTGCCGATGCGGCGCGTCCGTTCGCCGGGCTGAAAGTGTTCGACCTCAGCACCTTCTGGGCGGGGGCGTATCTGACGTGCTACCTCGGCGCGTTCGGCGCCGACGTGATCAAGGTCGAGTCGATCCAGCGTCCCGACGGGCATCGCTACTCGGGCTCTCTGCTGCGCAGCAGCGACGACTGGTACGAGATCGGGCCGTTATGGCAGGGCACCAACCTGAACAAGCGCGACGTCACTCTCGACCTCGGCAGCGACACCGGCCGAGAGTTGGCGTTGCGCCTGGCGGCCGAGGCTGACGTGGTGATCGAGAACTTCTCGCCCCGGGTGGTCGAACAGTTCGGGTTGGACTACGACTCGCTGGTGAAGATCAACCCCGGGGTGATCATGGTCCGCATGCCCGGCTTCGGCCTGGAGGGCCCGTGGCGCGATTACGTCGGCTGGGCCCTGAACATCGAACAGCTGGCGGGGATGTCGGCGGTCACCGGATATGCCGACGGTCCGCCGTGCAATCTGCAGGGACCGGCCGATCCCATCGCGGGCGTGCATGCGACGGTGGCGTTGCTCGCCGCACTCGAGCACCGGCGCCGGACCGGTGAGGGGCAGCTGATCGAAGTGGCTCAGATCGAGGTCGGCGCCGCGGTCACCGCCGAACCGGTCATCGAGTATTCGATGACCAAACGGGTGCGGGAACGTGAGGGCAATCGGCACCGCGACTATGCGCAAGGTGTCTACCGTGCGCAATGGGAAGACGATTGGGTCGCGGTTTCGGTGCGGGATGACACCGATTGGGCCGCGGTCACCGAGGTCATCGGTCGCCCCGAGCTGCGCGACGACCCCAGGTTCGTCTCGACGGATGCCCGGTTGGCGCATCACGACGAGCTCGACGAGGTGATCGCCGAATGCGCCGCGACGCGGTCGGCCGAGGATTTCGCCGAAGCGCTGCTTCAGCGGGGTGTGCCCGCACAGCGACTGATGACCGGCGATCGGATGTACGACGTCGATCAACTCGACGCGCGGGGATTCTACGAGGATCTCGACCATCGCATCGCCGGGCGACAGCGCTTCCCGGGCTGGCCGTTTCGGATCACTCCTGGGCCGTCACGCCATCACCGTTCGCCGTCGCCGACGCTGGGTCAGCACAATGACGAGGTGCTCGGCGAGCTGGGCCTGACGCCGGCAGAGATTGCGGCCCTGCGTGAGCGGCAGGTCATCGGCGAACGGCTGCTGAACGCCTGACGTCCCCCGTGGGGAGCAGACGCGAAAACCCCTAAAAGTGCGCCACTTTGGGGGTCTTGGCGTCTGCTCGCGGGGAGGGTGCTCGGTCGGGAACGCGCCTACTCGACCATCGCCGCGATGGTGTCGACCACGCATGCCGGCCGCTCGGAGCCCTCCACCTCCACGGTGACCCGCACCGTGGCCCTGGCGCCGTTGTCGGTGCGGTCCACCTTGATCAGCTCGGCACCCGCGCGGATGCGTGAGTCGACCGGCACGGGCGCCGGGAACCGCAGCTTGTCCACGCCGTAGTTCACCTGCATGGACAAGCCGGTCACCTTGTAGATCTGTTGGACGAGAATGGGCACCAACGACAGTGTGAGATAGCCGTGGGCAATCGTCTTGCCGTAGGGCCCTTTCGCCGCCTTCTCAGCGTCGACGTGGATCCACTGGTGGTCACCGGTCGCCTCGGCGAACAGGTCGATCTCCTTCTGGGTGACCTTGCGCCATTCGCTGTACCCCAGGTGCTCGCCGACGTGCGCTTCGAAGCCGGCGATGCCGTCGTACTCCGTCGGCGAAGCGGTTGTCTGGGTCATGCCGGAACCCGTTGGAGCCCCAGTTGCTCGATGGCGTTGCCGCCCATGATCTTCGCCTTGACCATCTCCGGCAACCCCTCCAGCCGGTCGACGAAGCTCAGCGGGTCGCCGATACCTTCTGGATGGGGGAAGTCGGAGCCGAACATCACGTGATCCTCACCCATGATGTCGACGATCCCCTTCACGTCGTCCTCGAGGAACGGGTGGATGTAGACGTTGCGCTTGAAGACGTCGACGGGGTGCTCGTCGAACTCTTTCGGCATCGTCCGGTACGCCTTGTCGAGCAGACGCAAAAGGTTGCGCACCCAACCGCTGCCGTTCTCCACGACGAGTACCTTGAGGTCCGGGAAGCGGGACAGGGCGCCGTGGCAGATCAGCGCCGCCAGGGTGTCCTCCATGGCCCGGAACCCCATCACCACCTCGCGCAGTGCGCTGGGCTTGAAGGACAGGTACTCGTCACCGCCCTCCCATTCCATGAGGTGCTTCTGGTAGCCGCTGTCGGCGGCGTGAAAGGTCACCGGCACGCCCGCCTTGACCACTTCTTCCCAGAAGGGGTCGAACTCGGGGAGCCCCATGGATCGCGAGCCGCCGAACCGGCTCGGCACCGGTGCGGGTCGCACCAGGAAGGTCTTCATACCGCGCTCGAGACACCAGTGGAACTCCTTGATCGCCTCGTCGACCAGTGGGAGGCAGATCACCGGGGTGGCGAAGATGCGGTCCTGGTAGTTGAAGGTCCAGTGTTCATGCATCCACTCGTTGAGGGCATGGATGATCGCGTGGGTCAGGACGACGTCGTCGGTGGTGCGCTCCTCGATGAGGCTGGCGAGGGTCGGGTACATCACGCACTGGTCGATTCCCAGTTCGTCCATGAGTTCCAGTCGAGGTGCCGGTGACTGGTAGGCAGGAATGACGTCCATGGGCTCACCGATGAACTCGCGAAAGTTCAAACCCTCGGGATTGTTTCCCAGGAAGTAGTCCTCTGCGCTGCCCGGCCGTGCCACACGTTCGAATGTCGGGTTGGGGATCATGTGGCTGATGCGGTCCTTGACGACGAGCTTGGGCCGTCCGTTGACCTCGACGTAGCCGACCTTGCCCTTGTGTTCCCTCGGCAGGTACTTGGTGAGGGCGTCCGTCGTCTCGTACATGTGGTTGTCGATGTCGAAGACCGGGTACGGCAGGGACCGGGTAGACATGTGGCCGACCTCCTAAGAGCAGCGAATATGACCATTTACGCCTATTGAGAATGACGTTATCACCAAAGCTCGGGCTACATCCAGAGCGGGGTTAGGTGGCGGCGAGTTCCTTCCACGCCTGCACCACCGCGTCGGTCGTGGTCACCGTCGCGAGCAGGGCCAACGTGTTGTCGATGACCGACTCCGCATACTCGCGGGGATATCCGCTCACCGCATCCCGGGGTAGCACGAATTGGTAACTACGGTTGACGGCATCCATGGCGAAGTTGGTGATCGCGACGTTGACCGAAACACCCACTCCCACAATCGTCTTGATGTTCATGTTGCGGAGCACAGAGTCGAGGTCCGTCCCGGTCATCGGACCGACACCGTGCAGGCGGGTCAGCACGATGTCGCTTGGGTCTTCGCCGAGCTCCGGTAACAGGGAGGCGCCGGGGCTTCCCGGCGTCAAGTCGGCGGGAAAAGACTTACCCGCCATGAACAGCCTGGCGTTGGTGTTCGAACCGCGGTTGTCGGGGCGCTTCTGGATCAGGCAGTGCACCACTGTCACCCCTGCCGCGCGGGCCGCATCGAGCAGTCGTGCGATGTTCGGGATCGCCTCGCGGCGTGCCTCTTCTGCGAGCATCGGTAGACCGGCTTGCGGGCCGATCACCCCGCCCTGGCATTCCTGGGTGACCAGTGCGGTGGTCGCTGGATTGATCAGGTCGAGCAGGCTTGGTTGCGGCATGAGAACACACGTTATCGTGGATCGGCAATTTATGTTTACAGGAGTGCAGATGCAGCGCTGGGAGCTGGAAGTACGGGAGTCTGTTCGTCAGACGCTGTCCGACTACACCGCGGCCACCGATTGCTTCGACCTTCGTTCGCTGGCGCAGTGTTTCGCACCCGACGGTGTCCTCGAGTTCAGCGGCGGTGCCGGACCGCTGACGGGGCCCGCGGCCATCGAAGCGGGTCTCGGTGCGGCGATGGCACAGGAGCCGAGTGCGGCCAAGCGAGGTCCTTCGCACGTCCGCCATCACGTTTCGAGCATTCGCTTCGGCGCGGTCGCGCGGGACCGTGTCGAGGTCAGCAGCTACTTCGCGGTGCACACCGACGTCGGGCTCGACCACTGGGGCCGCTATCGTGATGTCCTGATACCGGTCGACGGGCGGTGGTTGTTCGCACACCGGCGAATCGGTGTCGACGGCTTTGCCGCCGACAGCCTCATGCGGTGATGAACTCCTCGGCGAACGCGTGTGCGCGTTCGAGGACTTCGGCGCGGTCGGCGCCCTGGGGGGCGATGGTCAGCCAGGTCACGCCCATCGCCTCGAGTTTCGCGATGGTGGCGTGCCGTTCGTCTGCGGACTTGCCCTCGTCGAGCATGGTGCCGGCCGAAAAGCAGATGTCCAGCGGCTCGGTGCGACCGATCTCGGCTGCGTACTTCTTGGCCCAGCCGATCGCCGCCTCCAGTTCCTCGAGCGTGGAGATTTCGGCAGTGCGCGACGCCGTCGCGTAGCCGAAGGTGTTGAACGGTGCCCAGCCTTGGGCACGTGTCACCGCGCGCCGCACGGCGGGTTTGCTGTTGCCGCCCACCCAGATCGGTGGAGGAGCCACAGGAACCGGTTGCAGCCGGACTCCGCGCGCGTTGAACGACGTGCCTTCGTAGGCGGTGTCCTCACCGGTCATCACCTTGGCCAGCACGTCGAGCGCTTCGTCGAGCAATGCCCCGCGGTTGTCGAAATCGACTCCCAACGCCTTGAATTCGGGCTTGAGATAGCCGGCTGCCGTGCCGAGGATGAGCCTGCCCCCGGACAGCACGGCAAGGCTGTGGATCGACTTCGCGCCCAGGAAGGGGTTGCGGTAGGCGGCGATGTAGATGTTGGTCAGCAGTTTCACGTCGGTGGTCGCCGCGGCCGCGAACGACAGCGCGACGAACGGGTCCAGTGCGTGGTGGCCGCCGTGGTCGAGCCACTTCGCATCCGGGGCAGGGTGGTCGGTGACGTGCACCGCGGCGTACCCGTTGGCCTCGGCGACGCGGGCGATCTCCGCAATCGCCTCGGCGGTGACGAACTCAGAGGCGGCCTCCACCCGGTGGGTGGGCAGTTCAAGAGAGTACGAAACGGTCACGGTCGTCCTTCCGGCTAGTGGCTTGATCTAGTGGCTTGATGTGGTGACGAGGGTCGCCAGGCGTTGGGCGTGGTAGTCGGGGCTGCCGAAGATCAACTGGGTGGCTTTCGCGCGACGGACGTAGAGGTGTGCGTCGTGCTCCCAGGTGAACCCGATGCCACCGTGGATGCGCATGTTGTCCAGTGCCACCTGGAGAAACGCCTCCGAGCAGGCCATCTTGGCCACCGAGGCCGCCACGGCCCGCTGTTCACCGTCGGGGACCTCGGCGGCGTGCTGCAGAGCGGACCGGGCGCCCTCCACCAGTACGAGCATGTCCGCGCAACGGTGCTTGACGGCCTGAAAGCTGCCGATGGCGCGTCCGAACTGGATCCGTTCCTTGGCGTAGCGCACGGCCATGTCGAGGCAGCGTTGCGCCGCACCCACCTGTTCGGCGGCGAGCGCGACGATCGCAAGGTGGTATGCCTGCTCGAGGCCGGCGGCCGCGGCGCCGTCGGCGCCGATGAGCCGGGCGGGGACGCCGTCGAAGCTCACCTTGGCCACCTTGCGCGTACGGTCGAGCGTTGCCAGTGGTTCGCGGGTAAGCCCGTCGGCGTCCGCGCTGACCGCGACCAGAGAGATGCCCGCGTCCGTATTCGCCGCGGCCAGAATGATATTCGCCGTGTGCCCGTCGATGACCCGATCCGCGTCTCCGTAGAGCCGGTGGCCGGTGCCGTCGCTGCGCGCCGTCAACGTCACCGCGTCGGGATCCCAGGCATCGAGAGTTCCGTTGAGAACGACGGTGGCGGTTTTCGAACCGTCGACGAGCGAGGGTAGGTACTCGCTCATCGCGATCGCGTCTCCGCTGCCGAGCAGCGTCGGGATCGCCAAGGCGACCGTGGCGAAGAACGGCGCGCACAGCAGCGCCGCGCCCATCTCCTCGAAGACGACCGCCAGCTCCCGCATGCCCGCCGCGGCGCCCCCGAACTCCTCGGGTACTGCGATCGCGGCCAGGCCGAGGTCGGCGGTGAGCTCGCGCCAGACCCGCTCGTCGTAGCCCGTCGGCGAATCCATCACAGCCCGCACGGCACTGCTCGACGATCGGGCGGCAAGAAAATCGCGGACCGCCTCGCGGAGGTCGCCGAGATCGACCCCGTCAGCTGTGGACACGCCGACCGCTTACGTCAGCTGTGGCCAATTTTGTTGGTGCAGCCATGTTTTCCTTCCGCACCGACACAACGGTGACCACCTTCGAGGTGACCGTTTCGACAGCGATCGCATCGATTGGAGACATCCCGGGGATAGGCATTACCGATCGAGGATAGTATCTTTTCCTGAAAGAGAGAATAAGCATTCTCGCAACTAAGGAGCGGCGCGGTGACCACCCTCAACTACGGCATCATTGACTGCGATACGCACTGCTACGAGACGCGGGACGCGTTCACCCGGTATCTGCCCGAAGAGTTCAAGGACCGCGCGATCACGACCGTGCGGGGCGCCGACGGGGTGGAGGCGATTCTCGCAGGTCGCCGGGTGGCAACGTTCAACAGCGAAGGCGGCCTCGGGCTGGACGTGGCGTACCGCCCGGGTTCGCTCAAGGAGATGCTGCGCCAGATGGGTTCGGGCAACCCGGAGGAGTCCTACGAACCGCAGCCCATGCAACCCGAGTACATCGAACGTTCGGCCCGGCTGGCGGTGATGGCCAAGCAGAACGTCGAGCGGATGGTGATCTATCCCAGCGGGATGGCGCTGGCCGCCGAACACTACGTCGACGACACCGCTGCGCTGTACGCCAACCTGCGGTCGTTCAACCGCTGGATCGACGAGGAGTGGGGCTTCAACTTCGAGGACCGCATCTACGCGACCGCGCTGCTGTCGCTGCGCGACCTCGATTCCGCGGTCGCCGAGACGGAGGCGATCATCGCGGCGGGTGCGAAGTTCGTGATGCTGCCGACCGGCCCCGCCTATGGGAGGTCGCCGGGCGACCCGTACTTCGACCCGGTGTACGCGCGGCTGCAGGAGGCCGGCTGCGTGCTGGTGTACCACATCATGCCGTTCTGGTACTTCACCGCGATCTCACCCGCATGGGGACACAACCCCGACCCGGCGTCCTGGCACATGTCGGCGTGGCAGTGGATGAACATCTACGGCCAGCGGCCGATCGAGGACACGCTCTCGGCGCTGATCTTCGACAACCTGTTCGGCCGCTTCCCGAAGCTCAACGCGCTGGTCGCCGAGCACGGCGCCGAGTGGGTGCCGTACTTCGTCAAGCACATGGACAAGAGCAGGGGGATGGGCCGCAACGGCCCGTGGATCGGCGGCAAGCTCACCGAGCGGCCGTCGGCGATCTTCCGCAGGCACGTCCGCGTGGTGCCGTACCCGGAGGACGACATCCCCGGCATCGTCAACAGCCTCGGCTACGACGACGTGCTGGTGATGGGGTCGGATTTCCCGCACGCCGAAGGGCTGGCCGAACCGGCGGACTTCGTCAAGCTGCTCGATCCGCTTGATGGTGCGGCGAAGCGGCGCATCATGCGCGGCAATGCCGAAGAGCTGTTGCTGCGGAGCTGACCGGCGGTGGGCACTGAGGGAGATGCCGCCCTCGACGATGCAGTCGACATCGAACTGGTTCGTGGTGCGGCGCGAGGCTTCCTGACCGCATGCGACGCGCAGGATTCGCTCAAAGACCTTGCGGCGATGGACTGGACGGGTCTGCTGGTCGAGGAGGATCTCGGCGGCAGCGGGTGGCGGCCGGTCGAGGCGACGGTGATCGCCGAGGAACTCGGACGCGCCGGCAACTCGACGCACTGGCTCGGTTGCGTCACGGCCGCGGCGGCGTTGAGTTCGGCACCGGTCGACGTCCGTGACCGATGGTTGCCCCCGATGCTCGACGGAACCGGTACGGCGGCGTGTGCCCTGTTCGGGGATGTCGGCCGTGTGGCGCGTGCGGATGTGGTCGACGTCATCGTCACGTTCGACGACAACGGGATTCGGCTGTTCGAGGCGGCGGGCACCCTGCCGCGCGAGCTCGACGACGAGCTGCTGGACGTCAACCGTCCGGTATGGCGGGTGGAGCTCGCCGGCGCGGAGAGCGTGCAGATCGGTGGACCCGAGCGTGCGCAGCAGCTCCTCGCGTTGGCCAGGGTCCTGCTCAGCGCGGACTCGCTGGGCGCGCTGTCGGCGGCGTTCGAGCGGCTGGTCGCCTACCTCAAGGATCGGATCGCGTTCGGTGCGCGGATCGCGAGTTTCCAGGCGGTGCAACACCGTCTGGTGGAGTTGCTGGTCTTCGAGGCCAAGGCGCGCGCGGTGCTCACCAAGGCGGCCCGCGCGCTGGCGTCCGACGTCCCGACTGGGGGGGTGGGGCTGTCCGCCGTGGCGCACGCGTTCGTCGCGGCCCACGCCACCGCCGCCGTCGACGAGTGCATGCAACTCTCGGGCGGCATCGGGTTCACCTGGGAGTACCCGCTGCATCATGAACTGCGGCGGGTGTTCACCAACGGATATCTGCTCGGCACGGCGCGGTCCAGTCGCGCGCTGTTCGCGGCGGGGGCCGGGTGGTGAGCGCCGCGGCGGCGCGGCCGACGGAGGTCCAGCTGGCCGGGTTCCGCGACCGCGTCCAAGCGCACATCGCCGAGCACGCGCCGCCGTTCGAGGCCCGCGAGGGCCATCGCGCGCCCGTGACCGACGAGCAGGAAGCGCGACTGCGCACCTGGTTCGCGTCGTTGTTCGATGCCGGTTTCGTCGGCGGGGACTGGCCGGTCGAGCACGGCGGACGCGCTGACCACCACCCGCTGCACGACCGGATCGTCTCCGAGGAGATTCTGCGGGCCCGCGCGCCACGGCCCGTCGACCAGGTCAACCTGGCGGCGCACGTGCTGCTGCATTTCGGCTCCGATGAGCAGAAATCCGCACTGCTGCCGCGGATCCGGAGCAGCGAGCATGTGTGGTGCCAATTGCTCAGCGAGCCCGATGCGGGCAGCGACATCGCCGCCGTGCGCTGCAAGGGCACCCGGCAGCCCGACGGATCGTGGGTGATCGACGGGCAGAAGACGTGGATCACCGACGGGCACTGGGCCGACATGGGTTTGGCGCTGGTGCGCACCGATCCGTCGTCCTCGCGTCACCACGGGCTGTCGGCGTTCGTCGTGCCGTTGACCGCACCGGGCATCGAGATCCGTCCGATCCGCACGATCAACGAGGCGATCGAGGTCAACGAGGTCTTCTTCGACGGCGTGCCAATCCCTGCCGACAGCCTGATCGGCGAGCCCGGCCAGGGCTGGTCGATCATCATGGCGGGCCTGGATTTCGAACGCTTCGGCATCGGCGGCAATGTCATCCTGCTCGAGCTGCTGATCGACGACCTGGTCATGGTGGCGCGGCACGGCCGCATCGACGGCGTGCCAGCGCTGCAGCACGAAGACATCCGGCATCAGGTCGCCGAGTTGGCCGTCGAGGTCGAGGTGGCCAAGGCCTTCATCGACGACCATGTCGAGCGGATGGTGGCCGGTGCCGAGCAGACGGGCGATGGTTCGATCGCCAAGCTCAGTTTCGCCGAGACGTACCACCGGGTTTCGGCCTACGGCGCGCAGCTGTCGGCAATGGTGTGCACGGTCGCGGATCCGGATGTGGCGCAGGCCAAACAGCGTCTGAAAGAGTGCTGGCTGTGGTCTCGTGCATACACAGTGTCCGGCGGCAGCTCTGAGATGATGCGCAACATTCTGGCCAAGCGGCGACTGCTTCTGCCCACGCGCTGATGGCGCAAACCTACTGGGGACTGGTCGAAGCCGGGGCGCGGAGGCATCCCGACCGCGTCGTGCTCGTCGACGACTACGGTCGCAGCCTGACGATCAGTCAGTTGCGCGACGCGGCGGAGTGCACCGCTGCCGCGCTGTCCGAACGTGGGGTCAGGGCGGGCACCGTGGTGACGTGGCAGTTGCCGACCACGCTGGAGACGATGGTCGTGATGGTGGCGCTGACCCGGCTCGGCGCGGTACAGAATCCTGTATTGCCGATCTGGCGCGAGAGCGAAATCCGTTTCGTGACCGAGCAGCTCGGTACCGAGATGTTCGTCGTTCCCGGGTTGTGGCGCGGATTCGACCACGTCGCGCTCGCCGACGAGCTGGCGCGCGAACGGCCGATGACGATCGTGGTGGTCGACCACGACACGCCGATCGCGGGGGACCTTCGGCTGCCATCGGCGGATCCTGCGCTGCTACCGCCGCCGCCGGCGTCGGGCGAGGAAGCGCGGTGGGTCTACTACTCCTCGGGCACGACCGCGGCGCCGAAAGGCATTCGGCACTGTGATCGCTCGGTGATCGCCGGGTCGGCTGGGGTGGTCGGCATGTTCGGTGCGTCGAGCAGCGACATCAACCCGATCGCGTTTCCGGTCTCACACATCGGCGGTGCCGCGATGTTGGCCGCCAGCCTGCTGACCGGTATGCGCCTGGTGCTGTTCGACGCCTTCGATCCGGTCCACACCCCGCAGGCTGTCGCCGCGCACCGCCCGACGATGCTCGGTTCGGCCACCCCGTTCTTCGTCGCCTACATGGCTGCGCAGCGCGAGCACGGCGCCGAACCACTGTTTCCCGATCTGCGCGGGTGTGTCGGAGGCGGAGCGCCGATCACGCCCGAGCTGGGCCGCCAAGTGCGCGAAATACTTTCGGTGGCCGGGATCGCGAACTCGTGGGGGCTGACCGAGTTCCCCGTGGTGACCTCGCCGCCGCCGGACGGAAAACCGGAGATTCTGGATCACACCGTCGGGCAACCCGTTCCCGGCGTATCCATCCGGGTGGTCGACGACAACGAGCGCGAAGTGAGGGTAGGGGAGGAAGGCGAGCTGCGCCTCAAGGGACCCCAGTGTTTCCTCGGCTACGTCGATGCGTCGCTGGACGCGGATGCGTTCGACGCCGACGGCTGGTTTCGCAGCGGTGACCGGGGCCGCGTCGACGCCGACGGCAACGTCGCGATCACCGGGCGCATCAAGGACGCCATCATCCGCAACGCCGAGAACATCTCCGCGTTGGAGATCGAGGGTGTCCTGGCGAGCCATCCGGCGGTTGCCGACGTCGCGGTCATCGGTGTGCCGGATGCCCGTACCGGCGAACGGGTGTGCGCGGTCGTCGTAGCGCAACCCGGCACCGAGGTGACGTTGGCAGTGCTCGCCGAGCACTGCCAGGCTCAGGGGCTGAGCAAGCACAAGTCACCGGAGCGGCTCGAGCTGGTGGAAGCGCTGCCGCGCAACCTCACCGGAAAGGTACTCAAGAACGAGTTGCGTGCGCGCTTCGCTCCTCGCTGACGCGTGCGATCTCCTGCAGCAGCGGCTCGGCCGCGGTGCGTGTTTCGCGGATAGTCATCCGGCGTAGCGGGTGCACACTCAAGATCAGTTGCACTCGGGAGTTGGAGTCGAGCACGGGAGCCGAGATCGTGGCGACCGAGTGCGCGCCGCGGAGGCTTTCATCGGGCAGCATCTTGGTAGCGATGAACTCGACTCGGAGCTGGTCGACAACCGACCGCAAATTTCCCGGTACGGAGTCATCCGACAGCGTGCCGATGGCGTGCGCCGCCTCCGCGAGTGCCGGAGTCATCCAGTCGACGTCGTAACCACGGCCGCGGGTGTGCGCCAACGCCGCGCGTAGACGCTCGGCCAGAGACGCATCGCCCGCTGCGCCGCGTTGCACCCATGCCTCCTGCTCAGCCACAGAATCCCAAGCGGCACAAGCGATTCCGAAAGGAGGTGCGTACGGGATCCGATCGTTCGGAAGGGCCGCCGGTGGTGGCGAATTCGACGGATTTTCGAACGCGGTGATAACCAGGTCGTCTCCGATGCGCTCGACGACAGAGGCCGCCATGCCGGTCTTCTCGGCGAGACGCCGGATGGCACTGCGTGCGACCGCGGCGGTCGGACGCTCGGCGTCTAGGCGGGACGCGATGAGGGCCAGCGCCGGGCCGAGATTGAACTCTTTGGATACGGGATCGCGGGTGACCCACCCGCGGTTCTGAAGGCTCGTCAGGATGGCATGAGCGGTTCCCTGGGAAAGGTCGAGTCGTCGCACGACGTCGGAGAACCGCATTCCACGAGCGTCAGTGCGGCTGAGGATCTCGATGATGTCGAGCACCCGCTCGGTCGGCGCTGAACCGGCCCCCTGCACCCTTGACTCCTTTTCGGCCGGATTCTACGGTGATTCTGAAATACGAAGAAATAATCTCGAATATTCGAGATTATCAGCTGGCGAAGGTTGCGTCCATTGCGTGCAGTCGTATTGCGTGCCGGCGAATTGACCGTCCGTGAGACGGCCGACCCGGTCCCGGGTCCGAACGACCTGCTGTTGAAGACGCTGAGCACCGCGATCTGCGCGTCCGATGTCCATTTCATCGACCATCCAGAACTCGCGATCGACGATCCGACGGGTCGATCGCTCTACGACGCCGACCGCGACATCGTCATGGGCCACGAGTTCGTCGGCGAGGTCGTCGGGCACGGTCCCGGCTGTGGTGACGCGTTTCCGATCGGATCCCGGGTGACCTCCATGCCTATCCGGTTGGTGGACGGCGGAACCGGTGGTCTGCGCATCATCGGCCAGCATCCCGAGGCACAGGGCAGCTTCGGTGAACTTCTCGTCGTGTCGGAGGCGACCGCGAGAGTCGTCGACGGGTCCGTATCCAGTGACGCAATCGCCCTCGTCGACGCCTTCGCTGTCGGCGAGTACTACGTCCGTGTCGCCGACGTTCAACCCGGGGAGATCCCGATCGTGGTCGGCGCTGGCGCCATCGGCCTGTCGGCCGTCGCGGCGCTGTCTGCTCGTGGCATCGAGCCGATCATCGTCTCCGACTACAACGCGGACCGCCGCGAACTGGCGCGCTCCGGATTCGGCGCGCACGTGCTGCACGATCCTGCCGAACGGCCTGTGTTCGACGTCTTCCGCGACGTGCGCCTGCAACACCACATGTCCGGAACAGCGGTGGTGTTCGAATGCGTCGGAGCCCCAGGCCTCATCAACTCACTCGTTACAGAGGCGGAGTTCTACACCCGCATCTATTGCGCAGGCGGTTGGTATACGGGGGACACACTGGACATCACCGAAGCAACCCGCCAAGGATTGACGCTGCGTTTCGGCGGTGGGCCGATGCCGGAGGACTGGTACGGCGTACTCGATGCGGTTGTCGATGGACGCCTCGACCCGATGCCCAGCGTCGGCAGAATCATCGGCCTTGATGACGTGCCCAGCGCACTCGACGAGGCGCGCAGATCAGACGGGCCGCCGCGGATCATCGTGCACCCGAACGGGGACAGCATATGAGTGATCGAGACGAGCTCGTCGAGCTGACGATTCGCTACGCCACCGCCATCGACAGCCGGCGATACTCATTGCTCACAGAGGTTTTCACCGAAGACGCCCACGTGGACTACGGCGATATCGGTCAGTGGACGGGAGGTGGAGAGGTCGCCGAGTTCATGGCGGCGGCGCACGTCATGGCCGCTCATACCATGCATCGGATCACGAATCAGGCCGTCGACATCAATGGTGACACTGCGACATTGCGCACGTATGTCGACGCCCTGATCCTGCTCGAAGACGGGGCGGGCGCGAACCCAGTCGGATACTACGACGATCACGCTGTACGGACCGCGGACGGCTGGCGCATCGCCCGTCGTGCGTATACCTCGGTTCGACTGGCTGCGGTGCCGGCGCCGTGACCGAAGACTTCGCAGCCAAGTACGGGGCGTGGGCGATCGTGGTGGGCGCGTCCGACGGCGTTGGCGCATTGTTTGCCGAGCGGCTCGCGGACGAGGGTGTGAACGTCGTGCTCGTCGCTCGTCGGCAACACCTACTCGACGAAGTGGCCCGACGCATTCACGAGCGCACCGACGCCGAGACCCGGACACTCGCGGTCGACCTCACCGACCCCGACGCGTCGGTAGCCATCACCGATGCCACCGCCGACATCGAGGTCGGCATGTTGGTCTACTGCGCCGGCGGCGATCCGAATTACAAGAGGTTCCTCACGACGCAGATCTCCGAAGCTGAAGCGCTACTGCAGCGCAACTGCTTGGTGATGATGCGGCTGTGTCACCACTACGCACCACCGATGGTGGAGCGCGGCCGTGGTGGAATCGTCATCTTCACATCGGGGGCGGCGCTGGCCGGCGGTCGCAACATGGTCGTCTACGGCGGGACCAAGGCCTTCGACATGGTGTTCGCCGAAGGCTTGTGGGCTGAGTTGCGCGGCACCGGTGTCGATGTGGTCGGCCTCGTTCTCGGTAAGACGGATACGCCGGCGCTGCGCCGGATCGAGCACAGCCGAGGGCAGATCGCCTCGTTGGACGACGCGCCACCTGGCGCCACCCCCGCGGCGGATGTCGTGCGGGATGCCTTTGACAATCTCGGCAACGGCCCTACCTATCTGGCTACGGACGACGTTCGCATGGCTGGTTCGCTGTTCGGGACGATGACGAGAAACGATGTGGTGAAACTGATCATGGAAGCCACTGTCGCCGTGATGGGCCCCGATCAGTCCGCAGAGGCAGACACTCCGACATGATGTTCACTCTTCGCTTCGACATGCGCGCGCCGTCGATCGGAGCCCCGCCGACGGAGTTGTACGCCGCAGCCTGCGACATGGCGGAATGGGCGGAAACCCGAGGGTGCGTCGCGGCGGTGTTGTGCGAACATCACTGTGCCGACGACGGCTATCTACCGTCACCCTTGCTGCTGGGCTCGGCCATCGCCGCCCGGACCAAGCAGCTCATGCTGAACTTGGTGATTCTCCTCCCCTTCTATGACGTGGCACGTCTGGCCGAGGATATGGCGGTACTGGACCACATCAGCGGCGGTCGGGCCACCTATGTGTTCGGAATCGGTTACCGCGCACAGGAGTACGACCACTTCGGCCTGTCGTTGTCCGAGCGCGGACGGATCGCGGACCAGAAGCTCGGCATGTTGCGCCGTTTGTTGGCCGGTGAGGAAGTCGAGTATGACGGTCGCCGGATGAAGACGACACCACGACCTCGCACACCGGATGGGCCCATGATGAGCTGGGGTGGGGCCAGCCTCGCTGCCGCTCGGCGCGCCGGGCGGAACGGCCTCGGGCTCCTTGCCAACGGCGGGGTGCCCGGTATGCAGGAGGCTTATGAGAAGGCCTGCCGCGACAACGGGTTTGAGCCCGGCTTCAGGTTGATCCCCGACCGCGACGCCGCCACCAACTGTTTCGTCGCCGACGATGTCGACGCCGCCTGGGACGAGATCGGCAAGTACCTTCTCCATGATGCGATGGCGTACGCGGATTGGAACCCTGACAACACCGTGTCGGCCAACATCACCACCGCTAAGACCGTCGACGAGCTTCGCCAGACGTCGTCGCATGTGATCCTGTCGGTCGATGAAGCGAAGGCTCGACTTGCCGCAGGTGAAGTGTTCAACATCAATCCGCTTTGTGGTGGCATACCACCCGACATTGCGTGGCGGTACTTCAAGAGATTCGTCGAACTGAGCCAGTGAATGGGAACAGACATGACCGAGGATCGGGTGGCCCTGCACGAGAAAATCGCCTTCGCCAAGTGGGAGGGATATGCGAAAGCCGTTGAGCGGGATCGTCACGTCACGTTCGGTGAAGAGTTCATCTGGGCCCCGAACTACACGATGATGAGCCCGCTGTTCAACGACGGCGTCCCTCAATCGGTTACCGACATCCTGTCGGACGAGGTGGTGGCGGCCATGGCCGAGCATGCGCCCGACGGCGACATTCTCACCCCCGAGTGGCGAATGTGGTGGAAGCACATGCCGGACTACCGCCTCGTCAGCCCGTTCGAATGTGTCGCTGGAGACTGGGGCTTCTCGTCCTGCGACACCTATGCGGGGACGCTCGCCGGCGGGACGAGGCTGCAATTGCGAGAGTGGGACTACATCTGGACCGACGCGGACGGGCGCATCGCTCGTTGGGACTGGTTCGTCGACACCGCCGATTGGAACCCGTTCCTCGAGCTCATCGGGCTCGGTCCCGAAGGGGTGACCTACCAGAACTACACGGTCAACTTCTTGCGTGAGGGCGGCGCGGGCGCGCGATGAACGATCACTCCGGCAGCGCCCGGAGTTTCGTCACCCCACGCCATCGAATTCGGTTAGAGCCCGATCAGCTCTTTGAGGTTGCGACCCATCACGCGGGCCGTGGTCTCGGCCGGCAGATCTTCGAGTTCATTGACGAAGTCCGCGGGCTCCGCGAGGCCTTCGGGATGGGGGTAATCGGAGCCGAACATCACGCGATCGGCACCGAGAAGCTCGACGAGCTGCGACATGTCCTCCTCGTGAAACGGGTTGATCCAGACGTGCCTGCGAAAGACGTCAGCCGGATGCTCGTCGAAGTCTTTGGGCCTCTTGCGGTACACCCGGTCAAAGACGTCCAGCAGGCGGTACGCCCAGGAGCCGCCGTTCTCGACCACGCCGATGCGCACGCCGGGAAAGCGCTCGAACACCCCGTGCGCGATGAATGCCGCGAGGGTGTCGAAGATGTTCCTGCTCTCCTCGTAGATGAACCCGCGCAACTTGCTCAACGCGAACCCGTTGAACTCCGCGGCGTCCTCCCAATCGTCGACGTAGCGCTCGTATCCGGAGTCCGAATTGTGCATCTGCACCGAGACTCCCGACGACTCCACCAAGCGCCAGAAGTCGTCGAACTCCGGCAGCGCTGGTGAGCGTGACGTGCCGTCCTCACGAGGCACGGCGGCCGGCCGGATCAGCACTGTCCGGGCACCGTTTTCCAGGCACCACTCAAGCTCTTGGACGCCGAGCGCGGGATCGTTGAGCGAGATCGCCGGGACGGGGAAGATTCGGTTCTTGTAGTTGAACGTCCAGTCCTCGAGCAGCCAGCGGTTGAAGGCATGCGTCACCGCGTGGGTCAGTTCGGTATCCGACTTCGTGCGTTCCTCGAGCATCCCCGCCGTGGTCGGGAACATCACCGCGCCGTCGACGCCCTGGCGGTCCATCAGTGCAAGCCGCAGGTCCGGCCGGCGGAACTCGTCGGGGCACCTGATCGGGTTGGCAAGCTCACGCAGTGACTTGCCGTCCGGGTTGATGCCTCGAAAGTAGTCGGACCAGGCACCCGGCGTCGGGATCACCTCATAGGTCGGATTCGGGATGCACTCGGTGACGGTGCCGAGGATCTGAAGCTTCTTGCGGCCGTTGATGTCGACGAACTTCAACGCCTCCGAGTACTTCTCCGGCAGATAGCGCGTGTAGGCGTCGATGGTCTCGTACATGTGGTTGTCGGCGTCCCACACCTCGAACGCCTTGGCCTCGGTCATCGTCGGTTCCTCTCAGTCGCTGTCTCCGGCACAGATGTGTCCGGCAACGGACGCGCCACGACGAACGGTAGCGTCGTTATCCTAAAATGAGAGGATACATTCTCGGTCGGTATCGAGCGCACCCGGATCGAGTGCTTGCTTCACTGGCCGGCAACCGCGCGACGTGCGGGGATGCCGAGGGTCCTGTGTATGGCAGGGCAAGGCCCGTCTCCATGGCACTGCCTCCTACGGATTCATGTAATGGCCGCCGTCGATGCCGAGGGTCTGTCCGGTGACGTAGCGGGCCTGAGGGCCGACCAGGAAGGCGACAGCGGCGCCGATGTCGTGTTCCGGGTCCCCGATGCGGCCCAGCGGGATCCGGCGGGCGAGGCGCTCTTCCATGGCGGGTTCCGCCTTTATCGCGGCAGTCATGGCGGGTGAATACCCCAGGGGCGACACGATGTTGACCGTGATGGCGTGGGGCGCCCACTCCCGCGCCAGGCTCTTGGCGAAGCCACGCAGCGCCCCCTTCATCGTGGCGTAGAGCGGCAGTGTCGCACTGCCTTCGATACCCGCAGGCGAGGTCATCACGATGAAGGTGCCGCCGCGTTCTTTTAGTGCGTCAAAGGCCGCGGCGGCGCAGTGGTGGGCTCCGCTCAGCGACACCGAGAAGTGGTCGGTCCACAGCGCGCGATCGACGTCGGCGAGTTGGTGCGGTTGGCTGGACAGATTGCTCGTCGCGTTGTGCACGACGGCGTCGAGTCGCCCAGTGGTGGTCACGGCGAGGTCGACCGCCCCGGCCACCGCTTCGGGGTCGGTCACGTCGCAACGTGCCCAGGTGGCACGATGACCGCGTGCGCCGATCTCGTCTGCCACGTCCCGCCCGTTGTCGGATCTGGTGGCGACGACGACGTGGGCACCCTCGGCGGCGAGAGCCAGCGCGATGCCGCGTCCCACCCCGGCGCCGGCACCGGTGACCAGCGCCGTCAACCCCTCCAGGCTCACGGCAGCATCACCGAACCTCCATCGGCGACGATGGTCTCGCCGACGAGGTGGTCGAGGCCCGGCCGCAGCAGGAACTTCACCGACTCGGCGACCGTGCGCATCAAGGTCGAATCGTCGGTGACGGCTGCGACGGTGAGATGACCGGCGGCGGTCCCGTCGCCGAACAGTGACAGCGGCGTGGCCACGAGATTGACCGCAACTCCTGAGGAAGACCATTGCCGGGCAGCCGATTTCGCCATCGCGCGTATCCCCTCGATCGCGGCGGTGTACGCGACGAGCCCGGCGGCACCGGCCATTCCGATGGTCGGGACCACGACGACGATGCGGCCGCCGCCGGTGGCCAGGGCCGACCGCACGTGTTGCAGCGCGGTGAGCATGCGCCACATCGAGTCGTCGACGTGGCGACGCCACTCATCGCCGTCCACCATGACCGCATCGATCGGCCGCGGGCAAGGGTGGGCGACGATGACCGCGCCCGTGATCCCGGGCGGCAGCTCGCCCTCGGGGGCGATGTTGACCGCGTCGAGCTCGCTCGCCAGCGTGCCGGACAGCCCGTCGTCCGGGCCCAGGACCACCGTCGATGGGGCCATGTCACCCACCCGGCTGCTGTGCCTGCGGGTCTTCGCGGATGGTGATCAGCTCCCGGGACCCGACGCTCTCGTACCTCGGCTTCGGCTGATGCCACATCGTGCGCCCTCTGCCCGGCGAAAACCCTGGATTCCGACGAGAATAACAAGCATTTTCACAGAACCATCCGCGCGAGCAGACGCGAAAACCCCCAAAACGGGCCAAAAAAGGGGGTGTACGCGTCTGCTCGTCAGGCGTCGGCGAGCGCGGCGAGCTCGCGCTTGACGACCTTGCCGACGTCGTTGCGCGGCAGTCGATCGACGAAGACCACACGCACCGGAACGCGATACGGCGTCAGGCGCTCACGGCACCAGGTGATCAGCTCGTCCTCGCCGAGCGAGTCGTCGGCGCGCACGACGAAGGCCCACGGCACTTCGCCGAGCCGCTCGTCGGGCACACCCACCACCGCGGCCTCCCGCACACCGTCGGCGCCCAGCAGCACATCCTCGACGGCGCCGGGGAACACCTTGAGCCCGCCGCGGTTGATCATGTCCGACACGCGCCCGTCGAGCCAGAGAAAGCCGTCCTCGTCGAACCAGCCCAGATCGCCGGTGTGGAACCAACCGTCGTCGGTGAGCCTGTCGAGAAACGCGGGGTCGATTCTGCGGGCCGCCGTCGTCGGTGTGCGGACCATGACCTCGTCGTCGACGATCTTCACGTCGATGCCGGGCAGCGGGCGGCCGACCGAACCGAGCTTCGTCTCGCCCCACTCGCGGGCGTCGGCGGCCGACCATCCGACGACCTCTCCGCCGAGCTCGGTCTGTCCGTAGGAATTCAGCACGATCACGCCGAACTTGTCGCGGAACCGGGCGGCTTGCACGGGAGACAGCGGAGCGGTGATGGAGCGGACGATCCGCAGGGGCGACAGGTCCGTGACCGCTTCGTCGTGCAGGACCATGGTCAACGCCGCGGGAGGAAGAACTGTGGAGCGCAGCTGGTGGCGCTTGACCAGCTCCGCGAACTCCGGGGCCGAGAACCGGTCCATCAGCACGACGCCGGAGCCCGCCCGAAAAGCGAACAAAACCTGGTAGATGCCAGCCCAGAGGGACAACGACAGCGGCACCAGATTCGGCATCGGCGCCCGATTGTCCTTGCGACTCGAACCTTTTGCTCCGCGCAGCTTGGTCAGCAACCGGTCGATCAGGTCGAGCACGGTGCTGTGGCGCAGCGGCACCGGCTTCGGCGGCCCCGTGGTCCCGGAGGTGAACTGCAGCAGGGCTACGTCGGCGTCGTACCGCCGTGTGTCTGCGGGCGGTTGGCAGGACGACGTCAGAGTCCACGCCAGGTTCGATCCGGTGATGACGGGCACCGAGAACGCCGTGAACCTCGCGGCCAGTTCGGGCGTCGTGATCACCGCGACCGGCGTGAGGGTCTCGAGCTGGGTGGCCAGCTCCGCATCGGCGGCCCTCGGGTTGAGCGGTGTGTACACGGCACCGGCACGCCAGGCGCCGAACAGCGCCGCGACCGTCGTGGCCTCGTTGGGGAGCATCGCCGCGACCACCTGGCCGGTGCTCAGGCCGGCGTCGGTGAGCATGACGCCCAGCCGGTCGGCGCTCGCGGTCAGCTCGGCGCGTGACACGTCGACCGCCAACGTGTGCACCGCGGTGTCGGGAAGATCGGCCAGCAGGTCGGCGAGGCTCACGAATCCGCCTCCAGTGGCCGCCAATTGGGAGTCCGTTTGTCGGCGAACGCCTGCGGGCCCTCGTCCTGGTCGGGATGACCCCACATCGACGTGAGGTGTTTGGCGCCCTCGCGGCATGCGTCGGTCAGGCCGTGCTCGAGCGCGCCCCACAGTGCGCGTTTGGTGGCCCGCATCGCGGCGGGCGAGTTCCTGGCGATCTTCTCGGCCAGCTCCTGCGCGACGTCGCGCAACTTGTCGGGCGGATCGACGATCTGGCTGATCATGCCGAGTTGGTATGCGCGTTGAGCGCTCAGGCGTTCGTGGCTGCCGACCAGCGCCATCCGTAACACCGCCTCGGCCGGCATCTTTCGCATCAACGCGATCGTCTCCAGGGCGCTGACCTGGCCGATGGAGACGTGCGGGTCGACGAAGGTGGCGTCCGAGGCGGCGATGACGACGTCGGCATCGGCGACCCAGTGCAGTCCACCGCCCGCGCACACCCCGTTGACCGCGGTGATGACCGGCTTGCCCACATTGCAGTGCCAGCCCGTCAACTTGAGGTCGAGGGTTTCCATGACCTCCCGATACTGCTGCACGCCTTCGCCGTCGAGGTCGTCGACGTCGGCGCCCACCTGAAAGGCCCTGCCGTTGCCGGTGTGGACGATGACCCGCACCTCGGGGTCGGCGTCCAGTTCCGCCCACGCCTTGGGGAACTCCTCGCGCATCCGCGCGTCGTACGCGTTGAGCCGGTCGGGCCGGTTGTTGATGATCCAGCCGACCGGCCCGCGGCGCTCGACGATCAACCTCTGGTAGGTCACGAAACCTCCACCGGGTCAAGTGGGTGCCAGTGCGCCGGCCGCTTCTCTCGCCACGCCCGTGCGCCCTCGGCGTGGTCGGGGTGGTCGCGCAGACGCCGGATGGTCTCGGCCGCGGCATTTCTCGCTTCCGACAGCCCGACTTCCAGGGAGTGCCAGAGCGCCTTCTTGGTGGCGCGCATTGCGGTGGGTGAATTGGTCGCGACGGCAGCGGCCAGCCGGCCGGCCTCCGCGCGGAGCTGATCGGCAGGAACGACCTGTGAGACGATGCCCAACTCGTAGGCACGGTGCGCGGAGATCCGTTCACCCTTGCCGCTGAGCGTCATTCGGGTGATCGCCTCCATCGGCGACTTGCGCAGCAAGGTGATGGCCTCATACGCCACCGCCTGCCCTACCGACACGTGCGGGTCGACGAACGACGCGTTTCCGGCGGCGATGACGATGTCGGCGTCGGCGACCAGGTGCAAGCCCCCGCCGGCGCACACCCCGTTCACCGCCGCGATCACGGGCTTCCACACGTCGCAGTGCCACGACGAGATCTTCAGCTCGGCATCCCGGGTGCGGCGCGAGTGTTTGCGCATGGCCTGCTTGTCCCTGGCGACCTGCACCACGTCCATCCCGGTGCAGAACGCCTTGCCGTTGGCGGTGTTGACGATGACGCGCACGTCCGGATCGGTGTCCAGCTGGGCCCAGGCGGCCTCGAGCTCGTCGAGCATCAGCGCGTCGAACGCGTTGCCGGCATCGGGACGGTCCAGGATCAGCCATCCGACACCGTCGGACTTGTCGACGACCAACCGCTCGTAGCCCCTCATGAGCGCGGAATCTCTTTCCAGGGCTCGCCCTTCCACGGGTCCGGCTCCTTCGGCAGGCCGAGTACGCGTTCACCGAGTATGTTCTTGTTGATGTCGGTGGTGCCGCCCTCGGTGCTGTTGGCGAGGCTGCGCATCATGCCCTGTACCTCGCGAGGCAACTCGTCCGGATCGTCGGATGCCGGCCAGGCCACCGCGGCGGTGCCCAACAGGTCCACCATGAGATCCTGGATCTGCTGGTTGAGCGTGGCCTGGTGGACCTTGCCGATGGAGGACGCCGCACCGGATGATTGACCGGCCGAAAGCGCCGCGCGCACACGTGCGTTGGTCCAGCCGCGGATCTGCTCCTGGGCCCACAGGCGCATGATCTTGCCTCGTATCACGGGGTCGTCCCAGCGCCCGGTTTCGCGGGCGAGCGAGATCAGTCGTTCCGCGCTGGAGCCGCCGAGGCGGCCCATGCCACCGGATCCTGAACCCGACACCATTTGGCGTTCACTGGACAGGGTCGAGGCGCTGACCCGCCAACCGTCGTTGACGTCTCCGACCCGATGGGCGTCGGGGACACGCGCACCGTCGAGGAAGACCTCGTTGAACTCGGCCTCACCGGTGATCTGCCGCAGCGGCCGCACTGAAACGCCGGGTTGGTGCATGTCGAGCAGGAAGTAGGTGATGCCCCGGTGTTTGGGCTGATCGGGGTCGGTACGGGCGAGCAGGATCGCGAAGTCCGCCGCGTCGGCCCAGGTGGTCCACACCTTCTGTCCGGAGATCACCCAATCGTCGCCGTCGCGCACCGCGCGGGTGGCCAGCGAGGCGAGGTCGGATCCTGCGCCGGGCTCGCTGAACAGCTGACACCATTTCTCCTCGTTGCGCACGATGGGCGGCAGGAAGCGCCGCCGCTGCTCCTCGGTGCCGTGGCTGAACAGCGCCGCGGCGGTGTTGTTGAGCCCCAACGGGTTCAGCCGGGTCAGTCGCAGTGGCGCGAGCACGTTCTCGATTGCGCGTGCGACGTCGTTGCCGGCGCCGAGGCCGCCGTGTTCGGGCAGCCAGGTCGGCGCCACCAGGCCGGAGCCAGCGAAAACCGGATACCAGTCGCGGTAATCCTGTGGAGTGCGCACGGACCGCAGCGCGGCGGGGCCCTCGGCTGCGGCTGTGCGCCAGCCGGCGGGCACTTCGGCCTCGACCCACTTCTGTACGATGCTGACAGCCTCGGCAGCGGTGGTCTCTGAGGTGATCGGCAGCGGGCTCACTGTCTTCAACGGCCTTTGAACTGTGCGTCGCGTTTATCCCGGAAGGCGGCCAGGCCTTCCTTGAAATCCTCACTGCGGCTGGACAGTTCGAGCGCCATCGCTTCGTTGTGTAGATGACGGTCGAGATCGAGTCCGTTGCCGCTCTGCAGTAGCCACTTGGTGAGGCCCAGCGCCACCGTGGGTGCCCCTGCGAGTCGGTCGACGAGTTCGGCTGCGGCGGAGTCGAGTTCAGCGTCGGGATGAGCGCCGTGGATGATCCCCCACTCGGCGGCGGTGGTCCCCGACAGCTCCTCACCGAGCATCAGCAAGCGGCGGGCGTGCACCAGCCCGACGAGCCGGGGCAGCAGCCAGGCCGCGCCGCTGTCGGGGGTGAAGCCGCGCGCCATGAACGGTTCCCAGAACCGGGCATCCTCGGCGGCGACACAGAAGTCCGATGCCAGTGCGATGTGGAAACCCAGGCCGGCCGCCCAGCCGCGGACCACGGCGACGATCGGGACCTGAGTTTCCAGTAGCAACGGGATCAGCCGGTGGGCCTTGTTGGGCAGCCGGCGCTGGGTGCTGCCAACCCGGGGCTTGCGCTCGGACTTCGCGTTGTTGGCGACCAGGTCGGAACCCGCGCAGAAATCCGGTCCTGCGGCGTCGATGCGGATGACGCGCACCGCTTCGTCGGTTCCGGCCGCGGCGAGGTGGCCGACCATCGCGTCGAGCATGGTGTCGTTGACGGCGTTGCGTCTTTCGGTCCGGTCCAACGTCAGGCGCAGGACGGGGCCGTCCAATTCGGCTTGGAGCCCTGGCACGCTCGAGTAGCTCACGGCGGAACTCACTGCCCGGCGAATCGGGCCGAGACGGCCGACAACAGTTCGGAGAGGTTCGTGGCCCCGCCCGGCGGATCGGGCAGCCGGACAGGACCGCGTTCCCTGCTCGGCAGCAGGATCGTGGCGTGACCCGGCGCGGTGACCTCGCCGCGGTGATTGGTCGCCGCGAGGTCCACGTCGACCGCCGGTCGGTCGCCCTCGGCGAGGTGCTTGCGCGTCACGACGCCGGTGATGGTGTGCAGGTCGCCGACGTAGTTGAACAGCCGGAATTCGCAGTCCAGCTTCCACAGCCAGGCGTCATCGCCCATCCAGTCGGTGCACAGATGAGTCAGCCAGGTCTCGCGCATCCGCCCGTAGTCGAACGTCGTTGGGTTGCCGGCGTTTTGGGCGGCGTTGGGCTCCCAGTGCACGCGCTGCTGAACGTCGGGGACACCCTGCTCGTTGGGCGTGTAGAACCGGGGAATGCGTTGCCGGTTGCGCCAGGCCAGCCTCAGCGGCCGCACGCCATAGATGCCGGTGCCCATCCCGATGTGCCAGCACACCATGTCGGTGACGGTGAGCGGCCCCTTGGTGAGCGGACCCATCTCGTCGCCCTCGGTCACGTCCTCCCACCAGCGCGGCTCCGCGCCCCTGGGCGCCTCGCGGGCGTACCACTCGTCGATCTCGGCGATCTCCTCGGCGGTCCACGTCTTGATGGCCACCGACTCGTACTTCTTGCGGCCCCTGGCCTTGCTGCGCTCGGTGCGGATCATGTTCCGGTACTGACCGCCGAGAAGGACGCCTTCGTCGTCGCGGAACACCTGCGCCGACCATTCGTGCACTGCGCGCGCGGCGAACTCGCTGCTCTTGTCGAGTGCGGCGACGAGGGCGTTGCGCCGGAAGATCCGACGGTTCGCACGCAGCGGCGCCCACCACTCTCGCGCTGACCCGCCGTAGAAGGCGTGCACGCCGCGCAGCGGATCACCCTTGGTGGCCGCGCGGTCCTCCGCGGACAGTTCGGTGATCTCGTCTTCACCGATGAGGGTGTCGCCGCCGATCAGCGGTGGCGGTGCGATCGGCTCACCCCACACCGATTTGGTCGCGTACTCCGGATCCGACCACAGCGGGTTGGCATCGCCGTAGCTTTCCGCGACGATCCGGAACGTGTCCTCGTTGGGGCGGCGGTAGTGCGGCGGTTGGGGATGGGGCACGGCGATGCCGATGGTGGCGCGCAACCTGGCCAGACCCTCATCGGTGATCTGGCCCGCTGTAGAGGGCTCGGTCACGCATGGCCTCCTCAGTTCGGCCGGAATGGTCGGTCGGGACGTCGGCGGAAATTAAGATACCCGAAAAACGGAAACGTCGTTAACGCAGGGGTGAGCCGGTTGACAGCAGAACAGACAGGGATCCAGGTCGCCGTTGGGACAGATGGCGTGTGCCGGATCATGATCGACCGGCCGGATGTCGGAAACTCGTTGTCTCCGTTGGATCGTGATGCGATGACGGACGCGTTTGTCAGCGCCGCCGAAGACTCGTCGGTGCGGGCGGTGTTGTTGCGCGCGACCGGGGATCGGCACTTCTGCTCGGGTGCGGGATTGGGGCCGCATGCGAATCAGCCCGCGTCGGACAAGACGCCCGGCGACATCGCCCGGATGCTGCAGAAGGGTTACCAACGACTGATCGCCGCGGTGCTCGATTGCGACAAGCCGGTCGTGGCGGCGGTCAAGGGCGCGGCGGCTGGTGCGGGTTTCAGCCTGGTGCTGGCCTGCGATCTGGTGGTGATGTCCACGGATGCGAAGCTGGTTCCGGCGTTCGTGCAGCGCGGCATACTGCCCGACTCGGGGGCGATATACCTGCTGACCAGGATCGTGGGGCTGCGTAAGGCCACCGAACTGCTCATGCTCGGCGATCCCGTCGACGCCCGGACATGTGAGCGGCTCAGCCTGGTCAACCGCGTGGTCGCACCGGGCGAGGCCGACGCGGTCGCCGAGGAGCTGGTGGGACGGCTGGCCGCGGGTCCCACGGTGACGCTGGGGCTGACCAAACGCCTGTTGTCGGTGTCGTCGGAGTCCGGCCGCGACCGCGCCTTCGAGCAGGAGGCCTGGGCGCAGGAGGTGGTCTCACGCACCGCCGACCTGCAGGAGGGCTTGAGGTCCTTTGCCGAGCGTCGGCGTCCGAACTTTCAGGGCCGCTGACGTCAGCCTTTCGCGGGTCCGCCGCGGATCGTGAAGGTCGTGGCGTCGTCGACCTCGTCGATCGCTTCGGCGACGAATTCCGGTGTGAGTTCGCGATTCTCGATACCCTTGGTGACACCGATGAACACCCGCGACACCTTGCCCGCACCCACGGAGTAGATGTGGGCGGTACGGTCGCAATCGGGGTGCGACAGGTAGAGGACAACGGGGGTGACCAGTTTCGGGTCCATCGCCTTGCCGGCTTCGCCCATGATGTCCTCGGTCATCCGGGTGCGTGCGATCGGTGCGACGGCGTTGATGGCGATGCCGTTGCGGGCGCCTTCGATCGCAAGGACGTGCATCATCCCGACCAGACCCATCTTCGCGGCGCCGTAGTTCGCCTGCCCGAAGTTACCGAACAGCCCCGTGCCAGAGGTCGTTTGGACTATTCGCCCGTAGTTCTGCTCACGCATGATCGGCCACGCGGCCCTGGTCACGTTGAAGGCGCCGGTCAGGTGGACGGTGAGCACCGCGTCGACCTGTTCGGCGGTCATGTTCTTGAACGCCGCGTCGCGCAGAATGCCCGCGTTGTTGATCAGGATGTCGAGCCGACCGAAGGCGTCCATCGCCGCGGAGACGATCGCCGCGCCACCGTCCTCGGTCGCGACGGAGTCGCCGCTGGCGATCGCCGTGCCACCGGCGGCGGTGATCTCGTCGACCACCGCTTGGGCGGCCGAGATCGAAGCACCGCTTCCGTCGACCGCGCTGCCGAGATCGTTGACCACAACACGGGCGCCCCGACGAGCGAGTTCGAGTGCGTGACACCGTCCTAGCCCTCCGCCCGCACCGGTGACGACGGCTACCTGGTCTTCGAAACTCATCTGCGACATGCGTGAGAGGTTACATTTACGTAGACGAGAATCTGCATTCGCATCGGAGGACACCATGAGTGGGGCCAGCGCGCTGCTGCACCATGCACAGCAGCGAGCGGACGGTCTGCGGTATCGGTATCGGGCCGCGGGTTTCTGGTCGGAGCGGCCGCTCGACGTCGTACGTTTCACCGCCGAGCGGCATCCGGCGCGACCGGCCCTCGTCGCCCGCGGGGCCGAGCTGGCGTACGCAGACCTCGACGCGCGGGTCGATCGCGCGTCGCAGGCGATGCGGGAAGCCGGCGTCGGCGCAGGGATGCCGGTGACGGTCGTGGCGGGCAACGACGTCGGATCGGTCGTCGCGGTGCACGCCGCCATCCGGGTCGATGCGGTGGTGCTGCTGGTGCCGCGCAGCGCCGGCCCTAGGCAGGTGACCGACATCGTGGCACGCACCGGTGCGCGATACGCGGTGGCTCCCGACTGGGCACCGGCGGGTGAACCCGCGTTGCGTGACGCCTGTCGTTGGATCGACATCGCGGGCGCGTCGGACACGCCGGTGCCCTGTCGGCCGATGCGACCCGCCGACGAGGCGTCCTTCGTCCTCTACACATCCGGTACGACCTCCCGGCCCAAGGGGGTCATACATTCGTTGAGCACGCTGACCAAGGCGTCGGCGAACTACATCGCCGCGGCCGAACTCGGTGCGGACGACCGCATCTTCCTCATCAGCCCGCTCGCCTCGGTCACCGGTGTGCTGCAGGCGTTGTTCATCGGGCCGATGCTCGCCGCGCCGGTGGTGCTCGAGGACCACTGGGACCCCGCCGCGACGTGTGACCTTCTGCTGTCGTCGGGAGCGACGTGGTACGGCGGGCCGGACCGGCTTCTCGACCGGCTGCTCGACGAGGCGGTCGCCCGCGGGAAGGGCGTGCCGCTGCGCGCGGTGTATCTCGGCGGCACGATGCTCGACCGGCGCATCGTCGAACGGGTGGAAGACGACTTCGGCATCGTCGTGATGCGAGCATACGGATCCTCAGAGGTGCCCGTCAGCACGTCGGGATTACGAACCGAGTCCAGGGCGGTGCGTCACGCGGATGACGGTGTGGCACTGCAGGATGTCGACGTCCGCGTGGGGTCGGTGGGCGACCCGGCCGAGTGCTGCATCAAGGGCCCGCACACCTTCCTCGGCTACACGGACAGCGAGGACGACGCCGACGCGTTCGACGGCGACTGGTTCCGAACCGGCGACGTGGCCGAGATGACCGGGTATCGGGTGCGCATCATCGGACGGATCAAGGACATCGTCATCCGCAACGGCATGAAGATTCCGGCGGCGGAGGTCGAGGAGGCGGTGGCCGGCATCTCCGGTGTGCGGGACTGCGCGGCGTATTCCGTACCTGACGCAACGACCGGGGAGCGGCTCGCGGTTGCCATGGTGCTCGACGACGGCGTTCAGTTGGCGCTCGCCGATGTCACCGAGGCGCTGATGGCGGGGGGTCTGCCGAAGTACAAGCTGCCCGAGGAACTGGTGTTCTGGGACGAGCCGCTACCGCTCAACGCCAACGGCAAGGTGCAACGCAACACGCTCGAGGCGCAGTCGGAGGGACGGCCGCGGGTGCTTGCCGACCGCCTTCGGTGATCACCCCTGCCGCGAAACTGTATTCCAGCAGGCGCCCCCCACTCGAACTTTCACTGCCGGAAAACAGTTTCGCGGAAGATTACGGTCGGAAGACCGGCACGAGGACGCCGTCGTCATCCTGACGGAAGTCGAGTTCGAGATGCAGTCCCGCTCGGAGTTGTTCGGGTGGGCAGTCGAGCACAGTCATCAGCCGCGGGCCCTCCTCGAGGTCGACCATCGCGAGGACGTAGGGAGTCCGTGCATCGAAAGGTGCGACGTTCTGGTGAATCACGCTCCACGTGTAGAGGCGGGACCGCCCGCACGCGGGTTCCAGGCGCACGTCCTCGCTCCAGCAATACGGGCAGAACGGGCGGACATAGAAGGAGTCCCGGCCGCATGCGTCGCACCTGTTGAGCATCAGTGTGCGATCGGCCACCGCCGCCCACCACGACTCGCTGTCGGTGTCGATGGTCGGTCGGTCCGGTTCGCTGGGCGCTGCCATCACTGCCTCCCCAGGATCATCGTCGCACTGTGGGTGAAGAAGCCGCCCATCGCGTGGACACAGGCCAGTTGGGCACCGTCGACCTGCCTCTCACCACATTCGTCGCGCAGTTGCCGAACCGCCTCGACCATCAGGAACATTCCGCGCATGCCGGGATGACACGAGGCCAACCCGCCGCCGTCAGTGTTGGTGGGCAGCACGCCCCCCGGACGCAGTGCACCGGAACCGATGAACGGACCGCCCTCACCCTTGGCGCAGAACCCGAGATCCTCCACGGTGAGCAGCACGGTGGAGGTGAACGAATCGTAGAGCTGACACACATCGACGTCGGCAGGAGTCACCCCGGCCTGCGCAAACGCGCGCGGACCCGTCTGTGCCGCCGCCGATGTCGTGAAGTCGGCCCACTCGCTCATGCTCACGTGCGATGCCGCGTCGGCGGCGCCGAGGATCCATACCGGCTCTTTGGCGCAATCCTTCGCAACCCGCTCGCTGGCAAGGACGACCGCGCCGCCGCCGTCGGTGCGTAGACACACATGCTTGGAGGTGAACGGGTCGGCGAGCATCGGTGCCGCCGCGACGTCGGCAGCCGTAATACGGTCGCGCTCAAAAGCGTTCTCGTTCATGGCCGCCCACTCGTGCGCGGCGACAGCGACTTCGGCGAGTTGCTCTTCGGTCGTCCCGTACTCGATCATGTGCCGCCTGGCCGCCATGGCGTACTTGGCGATCAGGGTGGCGCCGTAAGGTGCTTCGAACTGCATGGCGCCTCCGGTGCTCAGCGCCGCTGACGAGGCCCGCACCCGGCGCTTGACGTCGGAGCGCGCGGTCGACCCGTAGGTGAGGAGGGCGACGTCGATCTCGCCCGCGGCGATCGCGGCTGCGGCGTGGCGCGCCATGACCTCCCACGACGATCCGCCGACGTTGGTCGAGTCGACCCACCTCGGTCGCAGGCCCAGGTATTCGCTCACCTCGATGGGGGGCAACAACGTCCCATGGCCGCCGAAGCCGTCGATATCGTCCTTTGTCAAGCCCGCGTCTTCGACGGCACGGCGTGCGGCCTGAGCCATCAGTGCCATTGCCGTCTTGTCGGGCACTCGCCCGCAATCGGACAGTGCGGCACCAACGACGGCGACCCGGTTCTGGGACATAGGTAATGGGTACCACAGGTGATAATGGCATTAACGACATGGTGGAATCCCCGTTCTCGGTCGGTTACCGTGAGTTGGTGCCGGGACTACTGCGAGACGCTCTGCGTGGTGATCGTCTGGTGTTGTGTCTGGCGTTGCTGAACGCCCGTACGCCCGACGTTCCGGCGGTCGCGGCGGCCTGTGGATACGACGCCGTATATGTCGACCTGGAACACACCTCGTGCTCGCTGGAAACGGCCGGAATGCTCTGCGTCGCCGCCGTCGGCGCAGGCATCTCCGGCCTGGTGCGGGTGCCATCGCACGACCCGAGCGTCATCGCCCGTGTGCTCGACGGCGGCGCGGTGGGAGTAATTGTGCCGCACGTGAACTCGGCGCGAGAAGCCCAAGCGATCGTCGACGCCGCCCGGTTCCCGCCCCTCGGTCACCGATCCATCTCGGGGCCCACCGCGGTGAGCGGTTACGCACCCCGCCCAGCCGCCGAACTCACCGCTGAACTCGAGCGCCATACGGTGGTGGCGGTGATGGTCGAAACTCCCGAAGCGGTCGCGGCAAGCGACCAGATCGCGGCGGTGGACGGCGTGGACGTCATCCTGCTGGGCCCCAGTGATCTGACGGCGGAGATGGGCATCCACGGGCAATATGAGAATGAGCATTTCCACCGTGCAGTAGACTCGGTCGCGGCGGCGTGTCGTGCACACGGTGTGGCGCTGGGAGTGGCTGGAATCAAGCCCCTTGACCTGCTGGAACGCCTTGCAGGGCTGGGATTGCGATTCATCTCGGCGGGAACCGACGTCGGGATGATGACCGAGGCCGCCACTGCCCGCGCACATGCTCTGCGTGAGCTCGAGAGTCGCACGGCGAGCCGATAACCGACACCCTCGTCACGACAACAGGAGGACGGATGCCCACCGTGATCTACACCGAACAAGTCACCGACCCGATGGCATGGACCGGCGCCGACTTCAGGAGCAAGGAGGACTTCGCGTTCGATCTGTCGTCACGCAACGTGGCTGCGCTGGAATCCATCCTGGCCAAGACCGCGCACCAGGATCGCGATGACATCACGCCCGAGGACGCCCGGCATCCCGATCTGGACGACGACCTCGCCCGGCTGTATCAGGACTTGATGTTCGGTAAAGGTCTGGCCTGCGTGCGCGGATTCCCGGTCGACGAGCATTCGGTCGAGGATCTCGAGCGCATCTACTGGGCGTTCTGCACGCATCTCGGCTACCTGGTGTCCAACAACTCCTTCGGCCACCGCATGGTGCGAGTGCAGGAGGAGGTACTGCCCAACGGCGTACAACCCGCCCGCGGGACGAAGTCGAGTGCTGAGCTCGCGATGCACAACGATGCGGCAGACATCCTGTCGCTGCTCTGCGTCTACCCGGCCGCGCAGGGTGGCGAAAGCCAGTTCGCGAGTGGGCCTGCTGCGCACAACCGGATCCTCAACGAGCGACCTGACCTTCTCCCCGTTCTCTACCAGGGTTTCCCGCATCACCGGCGCAGCGAGCAACCCGACGACCAGCCGGACGTGACGCCGTACGACGTGCCGGTGTTCTCTCAGATCGACGGTCGGATCTGCGTCAACTTCACCTACAGCAGCATCCTGCCCGCGATGCACACCCTCGGCCGGGAATTCACCCCGGAACAGAACGAAGCCATCGAGTTGTTGCGGACGATCCTCGTCGAGCAACAGGTCGAGTTTCGCCTCGAGTCCGGCGAAGCCGCGGTCGCGAACAACTTCGCGATGTGCCACTCACGGTCCGACTTCGTCAGCAGCAACGATCCGAAGAAGGCGCGCTGCTTCCTGCGGGCATGGATGGAGGTGCCGCGCGAGGACCGCCGCCTGCCCGTCGGGCGGGAGTACTTCCACATGGAGAACAAGGACCTGCGGCTGGGTTATGACCCCGTCCCGGGGCGTGACGGCGCCATCGCGCTCAACGATTACAAGAATGTGAACACCGAACTGGCCGACATGTTCAAGGCAGCTCAAGCGAAACCCAAAATCACACGATGAGGATCCGACCGCGGCTGGTCTACGAGCGGTGGACCGACCCGGTGGCCGGAACTATCCTGGCGGACAGTGACATCGAGGTCGTCAAACTCGATCTCGACGCAACCGCCGAACAAGGATGGGCGGCACTGGAATCCGCACATGGATATCAAGTGGCGACCCGAACCGACGTCGCCTCCGCCACCGGAGGCGCGCAGTGGCTGGCCGGGCGGGCGCTGGTCGACCGTTGTCATCAGCTACTTGCCGTGTGCTCGGCGGGCGCCGGCTATGACGTGATCGACGTCGAGGCGTGTACGCGGGCGGGAATCGCGGTGTGCAACAACTCCGGTCCCGGCGCCGAGGCGGTGGCTGAACACGCACTGGGTCTGATGCTCGACCTGGCCAAGAAGATCACCGCGGCCGACCGGGCGTTGCGCAGCGGACAACTCGATGATCGCTTGGCGCTGCGGGGCAGTCAGCTGCTCGGGAAGACGCTCGGTGTCGTAGGCCTCGGAGCCGTCGGCGGACGGCTGGTGCAGTTGTGCGCCCCGTTCGGGATGGAGGTCCTGGCCTTCGATCCCTATGTCGACGAAGTGACGGCGCGTGCCCACGGGGTGAACCTGGTCGGGCTGGGCGAACTGATTGAACGGTCGGACTTCGTTCAGGTCACGTGTCCGTTGACCGCCGAGACACGAGGGCTGTTCGGCGGCAAGGAGTTCGCCGCCATGAAGCCGTCCGCGTACTTCATCACCACCGCGCGTGGGCCGGTACACGATGAAGCGGCCCTCTACGACGCGTTGGCCAGCGGAGTGATCGCCGGAGCGGGTCTGGACGTGTTCCACGAGGAGCCGCCGTCGCGGAACAACCCGCTGCTGCATTTCGACAACGTCGTCGCCACGCCACACGTCGCGGGCATCACCGTCGAGGCGGCTCGCGATATCGCGGTCGCTACCGCAACGCAGTGGCAGGACATCTTCACCGGGCACAGGCCACCCCGGCTGCTCAATCCCGAGGTGTGGCCGCGCTACTGCGACCGCTTCCATGAGATTCTGGGCATCCGCCCGACCGACCGCGACATTGCCGCTGTGGAGTGAGATGACGAACTACGACACCATCACGTTGGAGGTTTCCGGCCATACCGCGTGTGTGACGCTGGACCGGCCCGAGGTACTCAACGCGATCAACGACGAGATGATCGCCGAGCTCGCCGAGGTTTATGCCGAAATCGAACGGTCACAGGATATCTGGACCGTCATCATCACCGGTGCCGGCCGGGCGCTGTGCGTGGGCGCCGACGTCAACAAGGCCGCCGACCACGACATGGAGAACGCCGCCGGAATCGACAACCAGGGCGAACCCATCCTCAGCTCGATGCGTCAATGGGACGCACCGCAGGAGGCGACACCGCCGTGGCTGCAGATGACCAAACCCATAATCTGCGCCGTCAACGGCATCGCGTGTGGCGCGGGCATGGATCTGGTCACCACCGCTGACATCACCATCGCATCCGAGCGCGCATCGCTGATGGATCCGCATGTCAGCATCGGCGTGACGTCGGGCCGGGAAGGGGTCAGGCTCGCTCGGATTCTGCCGCTGCCCGTGGCCATGCGGCTGATCCTGATGGGCCGGCATGAACAACTCGACGCGCAACGGGCGTACGAGTTGGGCGTGTTTACCGAAGTGGTCGCGCACGACACGCTGATGGATCGCGCCTGGGAGGTCGCGGAGGTTGTCAATTCCAATGCCCCCCTTGCGGTGCGGGGCTCGCGAATGGCGGTGCGCAAGGGCCTGACGCTGCCGATATACGAAGCCGAACTGCTCGCCGAGAACTACCGGATGAAGGTGGCCTTGACCAAGGACGCCATCGAGGGACCGCGTGCCTTCCTGGAGAAGCGCAAACCGAATTGGAGAGCCCTATAAGCGCTGCCCGCCGGGTGGCTAGCTGACGGACGGCCCTCGCGAATTCACGTGCCCAGAGTTGCCGCTCGGCGCACGAGGCACCTACACCAGGCCGAAGAAGGTCTTGGCGTTGGTGGACAGGACCTTTCGCTTGGTCTCCTGGTCCAGCCCGGCGGTCGCCTTGTTGGCGACGTCCATGCTGTGGGGCCAGTTGGTGTCGTTGTGCGGGTAGTCGGTCTCGAACATCAACTGGTCCGGCCCGACCAGGTCGAGAATCCGGAACGCGACCGGATCGCCGAAGGTGGAGAACCACACGCGCCCGGGCACCTGGGTGCTCGGCGGTTCGGTCAACAACGGGTGGATGCCACCCCACCCGCGCCGGTCCTCCCAGACCTCGTCAACGCGTTGCAGGTAGTAGGGGATCCAGCCCGCTTGCGCCTCGGCGAAAGCCAGCTTGAGTTTCGGAAACTGCTTGAGCTTGCCGGAGAACAACCAGTCCACCAGCGCGATGGTGCAGTTGACGGCCATCAGCGCGCTGGTGACGACGTGCGGGGAGTCGGGGGAGGACTTGGTCAGCGACGAACTCGAGCCGATGTGCAGCATGATGCCGACGTCGTTGCGTTCGCATGCGGCGAAGAACGGATCCCAATAGCCGCTGTGAATGGATGGCAGGTCAAGCCGTGCCGGAAGCTCGGAGAAGCACACGGCCGGCATACCTTTCGCGGCGACCCGGTCAACCTCCTGCACAGCCAACTCGACATCCCAAAGGGGGATGATTCCGAGGGGGATCAACCGGCCGTCGGAGTCACCGGCCCACTCGTCGATCTGGAAGTCGTTGTAGGCCTGGACACAGAGCAGTGCCAGATCCTTGTCCTTGCCGTACAGGAAGCGCTGGCCGCAGAAGCGGACGAGCGTGTTGGGGAAGCAGGCGGATGCCTCGATGCCCGCGATGTCCATGTCGGCGAGCCGGTCTTTGGGACGGTAGCAGCCGGGGCGCATCTCGTCGTACGTGATCGGGTCTGTCGTGAGCTCGTCGATCTCGTACCCAGCGGCGGCGCTGATGAGCGGGATCGGGACGATCGAGTCCTCGTAGTGCCAGATGTCCGCGTCACGACCGTCGTCGTCTTCGACGAACGCGACATCGGAGGTAACTGTCGGATCCATGCGTCCTCGGTGCCGGATGATCCGCGGACCGACGTCGCGATAGCGCTCGGGCAGCCGGCTGGTCCACAGATCAGCCGGCTCCACCAGGTGGTCGTCCGGCGACACGATCAGGATGTCTGCGCTCATGCTGCACTCCTTCGAAATGCGCCACGCGGCATCAGGGCGCGAAACTCTGATTCCCGCAAGCGAGAATGACCGTTTCCAGGGTAGCGTATCCCCACCGTTCGGCAGACCCTGGGCGAGTGCGGCGCACGCTGGTCCCGGGACGCACGCAACGTACCCGTATAGGTAGGTCGCGCCCTGCTCGGAAGAACGCGTATTCTCAACTCATCATGACTGCGAAGAAACGCGCTGGACAAGAACCCGAAGCAGATCTCGAGCTGGTCGAGTCCGACACCGAGATGCCGACCAGTTGGCAGGAGCGAACGATCGAGAGGCGGCTGAGCCAGGCGCGGGCGCGCGCCCTGGCCCGCAGCTCCCGGTTCCTGGCCACGGCACTCGAGCTGGTCGAGGAGTCCGGTCGAGCCGACTTCACCATCCAGACGCTGATCGACAGGTCGAATCTGAGTTTGCGGGCGTTCTATCAACACTTCGCGGGCAAAGAGGAGCTGCTGTTGGCGCTCTATGAGAACGCCACCAGCCAGTTCATCGAGGCGATCCGGCATGAGGTTGCGGCGGCCTCGGCCGACGGTCCGATGGCACAATTGGAGGCGTTCTGCCGGGGATTCCTCTCCCGCGCGGAGTCCTCCGAGGCCATCGGCGGCCGCGTGATGACGATCTACAACCTCAGCCTCGAGATCGAGCGCCCCGCCGACTTCGCCAAGATCTGGGAGCCGCACCAGAAGCTGCTGACGAAGATCCTGACGTCGTGTTCGCGTGCCGGGTTGGTACGCAAAGACATGACCCCCGCGCAGTTGACGACGTTGCTGAATTCGACGCTCATCGCGCTTGCTCAGATCGGCGTGTTCCATCTGGGCGGCAAGGGCGCCGAACTCACTGAGGACCAGCTGTGGGCGTGGTGCCTGCAGGCGCTCACCCCGCCCGCAGGAACGGCTAAACCGAAAGCTGTCGCCGCCAAGCCTGCGGCCAAACGATCTACCGCTCGCAAGCCCAGAAAGCTAACGGGGTAGGCGAAGTCCACGTTGAGCGATGATCGAGCGCTGTACTTCGCTGGTGCCCGCGTAGATCGTGGTGCCCACCGAGAACCGCATCAGGTGTTCGAATCGGCCCTGCTCCGGGGCGGACGGCTCGAAGAAGCTGCGCATTGCGTCCGGTCCGACGAGCTCGACCATGTCCTGGCTCGCGCGGACCAGGGATTCGGTGCTGAACAACTTGGCCATCGGTCCCTCGGCAACGGGCATCCGTCCGGCCTCGACCATCCACACGCAACGACGCTGAAGCAGCATCGACACTTCGTACTCCATGGCGACTCTCGCTATCCGCCGTCGCACATCAGGCTTGGCGATCTGCCGGACGCCATCGTCCGCCACCGTCGCCTCGGCCCATTGCTCGGCGTGGGTCAGCAGCCGAGCGATATGCGGTCCCCAACCGGACGCATGCTCGTCCTGTAACGACAGGCTCAACACCTGCCATCCGGCATCGACCTCACCGATACGCCACTCGTCACCGATTCGGACATCGCTGTAGAAGGTGATGTTGGTGCGCTCACCCGAAAGCGTCCAGACGGCCTGGGCCTCGACCCCGTGCGAATCGAGCGGTACCAGAAACATGGTCAGGCCCTTGTGTTTGGGCTTCTCGGGGCTCGTGCGGGCGAGCAGAAAAACATAGTCGGCGATGTGACCGTTGGTGGTGAACATCTTGGAGCCGTTGATGATCCACTCGTCACCATCGCGCACGGCTTTGGTGGTGGCGGCCGCGACGTCAGACCCGCATCCGGGTTCGGTGAACCCGAGGGCGATGGTGACGTCGCCCTTCATCGCGCCGGCGAGGATACGGTCCTTCATCGCCTGATGACCCACCTCACGAATGATCGCGGCGACCATTCGCGTGGTCTCTGACAGGTACACCGGAGCATCCGAGCGCATCAGTTCCTCTTTGAGCACCTGGTCGTCCCATGCCCCGCGATTCTGGCCGCCGTACTCGGGCGCCCACGTTGGCGCGAATAAGCCCTTGTCGACGAGGCCCTTGGCGAAGTCATCGTCATGAGCGACGCCACTGCGGTACAGGTGTTCCTCGAATTCAGGGGTCATCACGTCATGCAGGTGGGCCCGGACCTCCGCGCGGTATGCCTGTGTCTCGGCATCGAGCTGAAAATGCATGGACTGTAACCGATCCTGTCTGATGAGTATAAGGGCCGACGTGGGCGATAATGTTACTCTCAAATATGAGAGCATTCATATCCGCATGTGATTGGACTGCATTTTGGACTTGAGCCTTTCCGGCGAACAGCGACAGCTCGTGGATGTCTTCGCGGCCATCTACGGGCGGGAGTCGACGTCGCAGCGGGTGCGAGCCGCCGAACCGCTTGGCTTCGACGTCAAGCTGTGGAAGGCACTGATGCAGGCCGGGGCTCTCGACATGGCTGCGGACGAGGCCGCAGGCGGTGGTGCGTCTGAACTGGATCTGGCGCTGATCGCCGAGCAATTCGGTCGCGCGGTCGCATCCGCGCCGGTCGTGGAAACGCAGGTCGCCGCGCGACTGCTCGCCCGATGCGGTGACGCCGGTGCCGAGCTGCTCGGCCGGGCGCTGGCCGGCGACCAACTAGTCACGTTCTCGCCGCGTACCGCCCGCGATGGCGTGCTGAAACTCGTGCCTGGCGGTGCTGTCGCGGATTCGGTCATCGCGTCTGTCGACGGGCGCCTTGTCGTCACGCCGGCGGGACGGGGCCGTCGCCCCGTGCAGAATCTCGGATCGCTACCTCTGGCGGATGTGGATATCGAAGACGGCGCCGTCGTGTTGGTCGACGGCGAGGATGCGTCGCGGTTGTACGGGTGGGCGTTGAATTTGTGGCTCACGCTGACCGCCTCGGTACTTGTCGGAGCGGCGAACAGGGCGGTTGAAATCGGGGTCGAATACGCAAAGCAACGCCACGCGTTCGGGACGCCGATCGGCACCTTTCAGGCGGTGTCACATCCGTTGGCGGACAGCGCTACTGCTGTCGACGGGGCGCGGTTGCTTGCCCTGAAGGCAGCGTGTGCTTTCACTGACGAACCCGCGCGCGCCGATGAGCTCGCGGCGATGGCGTTCGCCTTCGCCTATGAGACAGCACGCGACGCCACCTATCGCAGCCTGCACATCCATGGCGGCTATGGCTTCGGCATGGAATGTGACGTTCAGCTGTACTACCGGCGCGTGCGCGGCTGGGCGATGGTGTACGGCGAGCCTGCCGTCGCACTCGACCGGGTGGCAGACGCCCGCTACGGACCGGTGGCGGGCTGACTCGGCCCACCTGGTTCCATGACGGCGAAGCTCAGCGTCGCGCGGGCAGCCAGCCGATCCCTGGCCACGTCGACGACATCGACAGCGACGACGATCAACCGCCTGCCTGGCCGCACCAGGGTGGCGCTCGCCCGCGCCGGCCCGCCCACGATGGGCGACAGGAAGTGGATCGACATGTCTGCGGTGCCGACGCCTGCGTTGGTATCCGCATACTTGACCGCCAGCCGGCCCCCGGCAACATCGATGAGGGTGGCGACCAGCCCGCCCTGCAACGCGCCCCGAGTGTTCACCAGATCCGGCCGGTGGTGCAGGTCGACGACCACGGTGTCATCGGCGTCGACGACATCGTAGAAGGGCAATCGGGCGAACAGGTGTCCTTCGATGCCCACCGGCATCGGCTCGCCGACGGCGGTCACCCGTCGGCTCGCACTTGGTTCTTCATCGACAACACCACCGGCGGCGCGGTGCGCCAATTCGGCACGCCCTGCTCCTCACCCGCGGTGGCCCGTTTGTCGTCACGCACGCCAACCCAGTGCGAATGGTTGAGCTGGTGCAGGCTGAAGCAGGACTGCAACGCGTTGTAGAAGCCCATGTTGTCCACAGACTGGTTCACCGATTCCTTGATGAGCAGAGCCGCCATTGTCGGCACCGTGGCGATGCGCCGCGCCAATTCGAGCGTGCGATCGGCCAGTTCGTCGCGCTTGAAGATCTTGCTCACCATTCCGAGGCGGTAGGCCTCCTCGATGTCGATCGCATCGCCGGTGAGCATCAACTCCTTGGTGCGACGGGGCCCGAATTCCCACGGATGCCCGAAGTACTCCATGCCGCACATGCCCAGCCGGGTTCCGACGACGTCGGCGAACCGCACCTCTTCACTGCCGACGATCAGGTCACACGCCCAGATGAGCATCAGGCCCGCCGAAAAGACATCACCATGCACCTGCGCGATGGTGATCTTGCGCAAGTTGCGCCAACGCAGGTTGTTCTGGAAGAAGTAGTGCCACTCCTGCAGCATGATCTTCTCCGCGCCCTCGCGGGTGCCGCCGTCGATCACCGCAGTGGGGTGTTGATCCGGTCCCGGCATGAACTCGGCGCGGGCCTGTTTGGAGCCGATGTCGTGCCCGGAGGAGAACATCGGCCCCTCACCGGCGAGGATGACGACGCGGACGTCGTCGTCGGCCTCGGCGCGCCTGAACGCATCGTCGAGCTCGACGAGCATGCCGCGGTTCTGCGCGTTGCGCTGCTCGGGACGGTTCAGCGAGATCCGGACGATCTGACCGTCATCGAACGTCTCCCATTTCAAGAACTTGTAATCGGTCACGATCTCCTCCATGGTGCTGTCGATGCGTAAATGGTGTTATCGACTAATGAGAAGGTATGTTCTCACAGTCGGGTGTGGCCAGGGGAAGGGTGTAGATGACGGACTGCCAACGTAACCCGAGAGTAATCCTCTGGGGTCCCGGACAAGTCGGGGTGGGTGCGCTGCGTGCATTGATCGCGCATCCCGGGCTCGACCTGGCGGGCGTCGTGGTGCATGCCGAAGCCAAGGACGGTATGGATGCCGGTGCGTTGTGCGGTATGCCGGCTACCGGCGTGATCGCCACCCGCGACATCGAGGCCGCGCTGGCACTCGACGCCGACGTCGTCGCGTACTTCGCCTCCGGGGACTACCGCTATCGCGAGGCCGCCGAGGACATCGCCCGCTGCCTACGGGCCGGAAAGAATGTGGTCACCACGTCACTGGTGCCGCTGTGCTATCCGCCCGCCGCCGACACCGAAACCGTCGCACTGATCGAGGCCGCCTGCACGGAGGGCAAAACCACCTTCTTCAACAGCGGCGTCGACCCGGGTTGGGCCAACGATGTGATCGCGTTGACGATGACCGGCTTCAGCAGCCGCGTCGACACCATCACGATGCTGGAGATCCTCGACTACGCCCCGATCAACCAGCCCGAGATCATGTTCGACTTCATGGGTTTCGGCCATCCGCCGGATCATCCTGCGCCGCTGTTCGACCCCGCCCGGCTGGCAGCGTTGTGGGCACCGACGGTCCATCTGGTCGCCGAGGGCGTGGGCCTTCCGCTGGATGAAGTCGACACGACGATCGAGAAGTGGCTGGCGACCGAACGATACGAGGTCGCTTCGGGCTGGATCGAACCGGGCACCATGGGCGGCATGCGGTTCAAGCTGGCGGGCGCGGTCGACGGTGAGGAACGCGTCGTGCTCGAGCACATCACCCGGATGGGCGAGTCCTCCGCGCCGGACTGGCCACGGCATCCGTCACGGCACGGCGGTTACCGGGTGGTCGTCGACGGTCTGCCCACCTACACTGTCGACGTCGAAATGCACGGCCGCGGAAACAATATGCGGGGGCTGACGTACGCCACGGTGATGCGTGAACTGAACGCGATTCCCGCCGTCGTCGCGGCGCCACCGGGTCTGCTGTCGACGCTGGACCTGCCGCTGGTCACCGGTCCGGTGCGCGGTGGCTCCTGGACCGGCACGCTGCCACCGACGTACTCGCGATGACCGACGATCTGTGGACGGTGATGCGCACCGCGTCTGCGGTCCGGCGCTACCGCAGCGAACCGGTCGACGACGCGGTCATCGAGCGGTGTCTGCAGGCTGCCACCTGGGCGCCGTCGGGTGGAAACCAACAGCCGTGGCGGTTCGTCATCGTGCGCAGGGCCGAAGTGCGCGCGGTGATCTCCGCCGCCGCACAGCGGACGTGGGAGGTGATGGCCGAGTTCTACGGGTTCGACGCACCGTCGGAGGATGCGACGGATCCCAAGTCGCGGGTGCTGCGCGCGATGCGCGAACACATGCGGGTCGGCGGCCACGCCCCGGTATGCGTGCTGTTCTGCGTGGAGCCGCAGCCGGGGGCCAGTGATCTGCAGCAGGGTGGGTCGATCTTCCCCGCCGTGCAGAACTTCCTGCTGGCCGCGCGCGCCCAGGGCCTCGGCGCGGCGATCACGTTGTGGCAGGACGCATGCGACAGCGAGCTGCGCGAACTCGTCGGTATCCCGCCGCACTGGCGGATCGCCACCCTGCTCACCGCTGGCTGGCCGGTCGGTGGTCACCATCCGGTCCGGCGCAAACCCCTCGCGGAGGTCGCGACGATCGACTCCTGGACCAATCCGTGGCGCGCCTCCTAGTTCACGAAACGTACACTAGCGTCGCGATTTCGGCCGATCCGCAGCGCTGGTGTACGTTTCGCGAGAGGTCAGGTGCGGCTACAGCTGGATCGCGCCGAACACGGGCGCGGTGACGATTCCCGGCGGCGCGGCCAGCACGTAGGGGATCGCCCGCACCGCGCTCATCCCGATCATCAGGTGTCCGGGGTTGGCGTCGTCGAACCCGGGCGGCACGTCATCCCATGCTTGGCCGCTCGCGCCATCCCACCCGACATCGAGTTGCAACTCGAAACTCGGCACGCCCTTGATGACGGCCCGGATGAGCGGTGCCTTCTCGCCGTCGGCCAGCGGCCGAAGACCCCATTGCGGCAGGTCGCGGGTCAACACCCACTCTTCGTGGATGGCCAGCAGACCGCGGCCCTCCCACCAGCCGGTCCACGAGAAGCGTTGGCCCACAACCAACCCCGGGTCGATGGTCCCGACCGCGATTTCGATGGGATGGTCGAGGGTGGTGCACTCGACGCTGACCGCGATGTCCGACAGCGTGATGCCGAGAACGTCGGCGGTGGCGTTGAGCGCTTGACGGTAGGCCATGTCGAGCTTGGCGATGATCGGGGAGTCGGCGCTCACATCCTCAGGTGGACGGCCCATCCCCATCAGGTCGACGAGCATGGGCCTGCTGTCGATGCCCGAGACGTCGACTGCTTCATAGAGGTCGATGCGCTCGATGCTCTTGCTCAACCCGGTGATCGTCGTGACAAGGCGCTCGAACATGAACCCGGGGTTCTCGCCCGCGGCGTGAAACCTCGAGTTCCCCTCCGCGCACGCCCGGGCGAAGGCGGCCTCGACGTCGGCGCCGTAGGTCGGCAGGTGGTTGTAGGAGGTCGTGGTGATCACGCTGGACCCGGCGGCCAGCAACCGGCAGATGTCCTCGGCGTTCGTCTCCACGGCGTGGGCCTTGCTGGCCGCGTGCACCACCACGTCGGCCCCGAGCGCGGCGATCGCCTCCTTGTCCGTCGTCGCGGCGACGCCGGTGGTCGCGGGCAGGCCACACAGCGCGCCGGCATCCACCCCGGCTTTGTCCGGGTCATAGACCAGCACCCCGACCAGCTGGAAATCAGGGTTCTCGATGAGCTCGGCGAGTGCGGCCCGCCCGACCGCACCGGTGGCCCACTGAACGACCCGGATAGCCAATCGAACGCTCCTGGTTGCGGTTTGGTGGGCCCGAATCACCCACGGCCGATCAACCTACCCTATACAAACCGCAACCGACAGGGTGTATGTTGAGTTGCGTGGTGGAGCCGGCGACCGAAGACCTCGAGCAGCAGATCCGGGAAGCGCAGGAGAAGTTCAACGCGGGCATGGGCGCCGACGGCGACGCGTCGCCGTACCCGTTGCTCGAGGAACTGCGCGCACAGGGCCCCATCCATCCGGGCTGGCCGGAGATGGGCATGGTCGGTAACTCCGGCGATGGGCCACCGACCTTCACCGCCTACACGTTCGACACCGTCAAGGCGATCTTCACCGACCACATCACGTTCAGCACGCGCTGCTACGAGGACGTCGTGCGACCGCTGCAGGGACCGACCATCCTCGAAATGCAGGACCCCGAACACGCGGTATACCGCAAGCTCCATGAATTCGCGTTCGCGCGGTCGTCGATGAAACGGTGGGACACCGAACTCGTTGGCCCGCTGGTGAACCACACCATCGCGAAAATCAAAGACGCCAAACGCGCTGACCTGGTCGACGCGGTGTTCATGCCGATTCCGGTGCGGGTGATCGCTGCGCTGCTGGGCCTACCTGATTCCGACGTTCCGCAGTTCCACCGACTCGCCATCGACCTGCTGGGCTTTCGCGCCGACATGGACTGCGCGCTGCGCGCATCCGCGCAGATGAAGGATTACTTCGTCGAGATCCTCGCCGACAAGCGTAGGTCGCCCAAGGACGACATGGTGTCGATCCTCGCGGCAGCCGAGGTCAACGGTATCAAGATGTCCGATGAACAGATCTACGGCTTCATGCGCAACCTGCTGCCCGCGGGCGCGGAGACCACTTCACGGTCGACGGCGAGCCTGGCGTTCGGATTGCTCACCCATCCCGACCAGCTCGACGCGGTGCGGGCGGACCGCTCCCTGCTGCCGCAGGCCATCGAAGAGGGAATCCGTTGGGAGACCCCACTGCTCAACTTCATGCGCGAGGTCACCTGTGACACCGAGCTGGCGGGGGTGGCGCTGCCGAAGGGCGCGACGATGATGCTCAGCCTCGGCAGCGCCAACCATGACGAAACCCGCTGGGATCGCGCGGAGAATTTCGACATCTACCGGGAGCGCAAGCCCCACATCGGATTCGCACACGGTGCGCACGTCTGCCTCGGCATGCATCTGGCCCGTCTGGAAACCACCAAGATCTTCAACGCCTTGTTCGACGAACTCCCGGGGCTGCGGCTGGACCCCGACGCGCCGGCGCCCTTCATCACCGGAATGATGTTCCGGTCACCGCCGCGCCTCGAGGTGGTGTGGGACTGAAGCGGTCGCGGCCTAGTTTGCCAGAACCCGCGGGAACCGCACATGTTCGGCGATCGAGGCCTGCCGGCTGAAGCTGGCCAGACCGAAGAAGTGGGTCTGCATCGACGGATCGCCATCGATGGTCAACGTCCAAGCGTCCCTGGGCTGTGGCCAGTGCTGCGAATAGTCGCCGCCGACCGTGACGCCGATCGGCTACCGGTACACCACATACACCCGGGCACCGACCGGCTGGAGATCGGGCCGATGGTCCAGGATCGTGGTGACCATCTCGGTTCCGACTCCACCGGTGGACCACTGAATCACTCGCAGTACAGGCATCTGCGGCATCCTCGGCGAAAACGCGCTGGGCTGGGCCGCGGCGAAATCGGCGAAAGAAAGCGTCAGCGCCCGGTGATCCGCGGTGCAAGGTGGACGATCTCGGGCACCACGGTCGGTGAACGGCGGGCCGCGGCCACCAGCGACACCAACGTCTCGGCGACATCCGAAACGGCCGACATCTGTTGGGGTATCTGACCGTGGTGCGCCCACGCCCGGTACAGCTCGGCGAGCAGGTCACGGTCGGCACCCCGCAGGATCTCGGTGCCCTCGGTCGGTCCGACGCTGACCCGGATGATCGGCAACTCGGGATGTTCGCTACGCCAGGCGCGCAGGATCTCGTTCAGCGCGGCCTTGCTCGCGTTGTAGGCGGCGACCCCGGCGCGCGGACGACCGACATCATGGCTGGACGCCACCAAGATCACCGGATCGGCCGATAGGTGCGGCAGTGCCGCGCGCAGCACATGTGAGGCGCCGACGGCGTTCACGGTGTAGGCATGCACCCACGTGGTGATGTCGGTGTCCTCGATGTGGGCGAAAGGAACCACGGTGCTGGTGAACACAACCACGTCGAGCCCGCCGAGGACATCGGCGACCTGGTTTACGACCGGTTCGATGGCCGGGGGTTTGGACACGTCGAGTTCGTGAGCCGAGCCGTCCAGCATGGCGGCTGACTTCTCCAGTACGTCGACGCGCCGTGCCGCCAACGCTACCCGCGCGCCACGGGCGTGGGCCGCGACGGCGAACGCCTGGCCGATACCCGATGACGCGCCGACGATGAGCGTTCGCGCTCCATCGAGATCGACTGGTTGTCCACCCATCTGACAAGCCCTCTTCCGGTGCGGCCCTCGAACTACAGGAGTATGAGAATAGATATTCTCATACTCGCCCGCCGTTACTGCTCGCGGTCTACCCTGGATGCGGTGGTGGTGCGCGGATGCGGCTGAACGATCAAGTATCCCCGGACAAGCCGGCGATCATCCTGAACTCCAGTGGCAAGGTGGTGACCTACGCCGAACTGGACCGACGCGCCAACCAGATCGCCCATCTGCTGCACCGCCGCGGGATCGTCGCCGGGGACACCGTCGCGATCCTGATGGACAACAACGAGCACGTCCACGCCATGATGTGGGCCGCCCGTCGAAGTGGCCTGTACTACACGCTGCTCAACACCCACCTCACCGCTTCCGAGGCGGCATACATCGTGGGCGACTGTGCAGCCAAGGCGCTGATCGGGTCGGCAGGAACACGAGACATATGCGCGGTATTCGCCGATCACCTGCCCAACGGATTGCCCGCCGTCACGATGATCGCCGATGCCGACCTCGACGGGTGGCTGCGCTACCCGGAATGCGTTGCCCACGAACCAGCCACCCATTTCAGCGCGCACGACGAAGGTGAGCTGCTGCAGTACTCGTCGGGCAGCACCGGCCGGCCCAAAGGCATCAAGCGCCCGCGCGGCAGCAGCGGTCCCGCGCGGGGCGCCAAACCGTCGACACCGGTGTTCGAAAGGCTCGGCGTGAGCACCGAATCGGTGTACCTGAGCCCGGCGCCCCTGTACCACACCGCCCCAGCGATGTGGACCATGTGTGCTCAGGCCACCGGGGCCACGACGGTGATCATGGAACGGTTCGACGCCGAGGACGCGTTGGCATGCATTCAGCGCCACCGGGTCACCCACGCACAGTTCGTACCGGCGATGTTCGTCAAGATGTTGCGGCTGCCCGAAGCGACCCGCGTTGAATACGACCTGTCCACCCTCGAACGCGTCGTGCATGCCGCGGCGCCGTGCCCGCCGGAGATCAAGCGTCAGATGATCCAGTGGTGGGGACCGATCGTCGACGAGTACTACGGCTCCTCGGAGGGCGCGGGCATCTCCTTCATCCGCGCCGAGGAGTGGCTGCGTCACCCGGGATCGGTCGGGCGTCCGCTGATGGGAACGCCGCACATCCTCGACGAGAACGGATCCGAAGTCTCCGCAGGGCGAGTTGGTGAGATCTACTACGAGGGCGGATACGAGTTCGCCTATCTCAACGACGATGCCAAAACCGCCGCCGCGCGGTCACCGCAGGGCTGGGTCACGGTCGGAGACGTCGGGTACCTCGACCGGGACGGCTATCTGTATCTCACCGACCGACGAGACCACACGATCATCTCCGGCGGCGTGAACATCTATCCGCAGGAGACGGAGAACATGTTGGTCAGCCATCCGCTCGTCGTCGACGCGGCCGTGTTCGGCGTGCCCGACGAGGTGATGGGCCAGCGCGTCAAGGCAGTCGTGCAGTTGACGCAGCCGGAACTGGCCTGCGACGCACTGGCCGCAACGTTGATGGGTTGGCTCAAAGAGCGGTTGGCGCACTACAAATGCCCACGCTCCATCTCGTTCGAACCGCAGCTGCCGCGTACCGACGCCGGAAAGCTCTACAAACACAGGCTCATCGAACGTTACGGTCGCGGCGCAACGACCTAGGGTGTCGCTTGTTGCCCCACGCCGGTCAGAAGCTCCTTCTCGCGAAATCGTCCGCCCGCGTTCGAATCCAAGGGCGGGGTGGGCATACCCCCACCAGCCCGCAACCCTTCGAGAAACTCGCCGATCGCCTCGAGCGCCGTGTGGGAAGGCGTCCAGCCGAGTTCGGTGTGCGCCCGCGTGGTGTCCATGATCGGCAAGCTCAGCGCCAGATCGAACAGCGTCGGGCTGGCAGGAACAAGATGCAACCGCCACGCCGCGGCCACCGCCGCACGGATGGGCGCGACGGGCAGCTTCACCGGTCGCGCGCCGAGAAGTTCACCGAGGGAACGGGGATCGACAACAGGGTCGGCCGCGACGTTGAACGCGCCGTGCACCGGCCGCAGCACGGCCAACCGAAACGCGTGCGCCGCGTCAAGCGAGTGCAACGCCTGCAGGCGTAGGCCGCGCAAGTCCGGCACGATCGGCAGCAGCGAAGGGCGCGCCAATATTCTGGGCAGCAGCGGGCCCGCGAAGAGTCGGCGTTGCTCGGATGCGGATTCGCGTTTGAAGATGAAGCCCGGCCGCAACCGCACGACCCGGATCTGTGGGTGGTCACGTTCGAACGCGTCGAGAACCCGTTCCAGGTAGGACTTTTCGCGCCCATAGGCCGCAGTCGGCAGCGCATGGGTCGGCCATGTCTCGTCGACACCGCGATCCGTGGGCCCGGGTGAGTACGCCCCAACCGACGACGCGTACACCAACACGCCGACGCCGGCGCGCGCCACCGCGTCGAAGACCCGGATCGCGCCGAGCACGTTGTTGGTCCAGGTCGCCAATTCATCGTGTGTCGGCTGAAAAAGCCACGCCAGGTGCACGACGGCGTCGGCGCTGCGGAAGTGCTCATCGAGTGCGTGACGCGATATGTCGGCCTCGACCCAGGTCGTCTTCGCCGGCTGCCACTTCGGCCGGCGGCGGGCGATTCCCACGATCGTGTCGACCTGCTCGTCGCCCGCGAGCACCTCGACCACGCTCGTTCCGACGTTGCCTGTCGCACCTACCACCACCACGCGCATCGCACCACCTCCAGCGGCGGATTACCCGCTGCTACCCGGCTTAGTCGCCGTCCGGCGGATAGGGCAGTTGGAATTCGTCGGCCAACAAGCTCTGGACGATGATCATCGCGGTTTGGGATCCCGCGGCGATGGCCCCGGCCACATACGGCTGTTCAGCGCACAGGTCGCCAGCGGCGAACACGCCCGGTGCGCTGGTTCGGTGCAGTGCGTCCACGCCGACGGTGTCGGCAGAAAGGGCGCCTTCGGCGCAGGCGGCGCCCAACTTTTCGGCAAGTGGCGAACGCTGGCGCAGCGGGGCTTCGACCAGGAGCCCGTCCCGCGGTAGCCGGTCACCGTCGGCGAATGCGATCGCGGTCAGCGTTCCGTCGTGGCTGATGAGTTCGACGACGCGGCGTTCGTCGATCGCGACGTTGGCTGCGTCCAGCCGTCGGCGCGCATCGGCGTCGAGTTCGGCGGCCCCGTCGGTGAGGAGGACGATGTCGTCGCTCCAGCCGCGCAGCATCAGCGCCGAGTGGACCGCTTCCTCCCCTGCGGCCAGGGTGGCCAGCCGCTTGTCCCGCATTTCCCAGCCGTGACAGAACGGGCATTGAAACACCGAGGTGCCCCACAGCGCGTCGAGCCCAGGAAGGTCCGGCGGGCAATATTGCATCCCGGTGGCCAGCAGTACCCGCCGGGCGGCTACCTGCTCACCGTTGTCCAGGTCCAGCAGAAACCGGTTGTCGACGGCGGCTCCGCTGACCACCTGACCCTCGCGGTACTGCACGCTCGGATATGCGGCCAACTCACGGCGCCCGGCCGCATACAGCTGGTCGGGCGCGCGGCCGTCGTGGCCCAGCAGCCCGCCGATCGCCGACGCCGCGGAGTTGCTCTGCTCGCCGGCGTCGACCAGCAGGGTGCGTCTGCGCGCCCGGCCCAACACCAACGCGGCGCTCAATCCCGCGGCGCCGCCGCCGACCACGACGCACTCCCAATCCTCACTCATGGCACGAGCGTTACCGGTGCTGCTGGTAGCGAAACTTTCGCGCGTTTCAACAGCGCCCGATCGGCTACCCGGCGGCCATGGCAACTCCAGGTACTCAAGGCAGTCCCGCGGCTTCACCGACGTCCGGCCGGGCACCCGTGCAGTGGGCGTCGCTCGCCGTCGGCGCGGTGTTTTTACTGGTGGGCGTGCTCGGCTTCGTCCCGGGCATCACCACGAACTACGACACGATGACGTTCGCCGGCCACCATTCCGGGGCCCTGCTGTTGGGCGTGTTCAACGTCTCGGTCCTGCACAACATCGTGCACCTGTTGTTCGGAGTGTTGGGGCTGGCGCTGTCGCGCACCTTCAACGGGGCGCGCGGTTTTCTGATCGTCAGCGGCATCGTCTATGCGTTGCTGTGGCTTTACGGGCTGATCATCGACCATGACTCCGCCGCCAACTTTGTGCCGCTCAACACTGCCGATGATTGGCTGCACTTCGGTCTGGCTGTCGGAATGCTCGCGTTGGGTCTGATTCTCGGGCGCACCCGCAACGCCCCCGATGACCGACGCCACGTGTAGTTGGGCCTTGGAGTGGGCCTGGGCACATCGCGTTTGACATCGCCGCGATCGGTGAAACCCGTCCCCAGACAGTTTCAGGAGGAACAAGTGACCCAGCACAACAAGGCTGATCAGGCGCGTAAGGGGATGCTCGCGTCGGTGAAGGGCAAGGCGAAAGAGATCGTCGGCGCCGTCACCGGCAACGACTCGCTTACCGCTGAGGGACAACTCGAGCAGACCGAGGCCCGCAAGCGCAAGGAGGCCAGCACCACCGCATCGGTGGCAGAGGCCGAAGCTGAGCAGGCGCGCGCCGAGGCCGCCGAAGCCCGCCTCGAAGGCGCCGCCGAGCGCACCGGGGTAGAGGCAGCGGCCGCGGCCGAAAAGCAACAGGCCGACCGGCAGCGGGCCGCCGAAAAGCGCACCGTGACCGAGGCCGCCCACCAGGACCTGGCTGCCGAGCGGCAGCAGGCCCAGCGCGATGCGCAACGGCAGGTGCAGGAGGCCCGGGCCGAAGAGCGTGCCGAAACCGCCGCCGCACACGCAGAAGCCGACGAGGCACTCGATGACCAATGGGAGTCCGTGCGGGCATCGGCGCATGACCGCGCTGACGCCGCGCGTGCCCGCGAGCGCGCCGAAGAACTGGCCGATGAGGCGGGCGTACCGAACGACCGGGAAGGGAGCTGACGATGAAAATCACCGATGTTCCGTTCGCAGTACTGCGCTTCCAGTATCAGCTCGCCCGGTTGCCCCTGCAGGTGATCGAGGAGCAGGTGGTCTCCCGGATGGACTCCGAGGCGCCGGCGCGGCTGTTCTATGAGCGTTCGCTCGGCAAGCTCGACGTCACCGTCGGAAGCGTGCTCGACGCCCCCGAGGTGGAACAGCGGGGCACGGCACTGCTCGAGCGCAGCGACGCGCTGCGCCGTGCCACCCAGCTCGAGGAGACCGCCACCGAGCGGGTCAAGCACGCCAACACCGAATTGAAGCGCACCCGCCAGGAAGCGGCTGAAGCCAAGAACCAGGCCCGCGAGGACAAGAACCAGCAAGTCAAGCAGGCACAAAGCAACGCTCAGCAGCGCAACCGCGCAGCGGTCGAGAATGCCGAAAACCGTATCTCCGGCGGTACCAAGCGGGCCGACGAAGTCGCTGAGCGGCGGAAGAAGTCCGTCGAATCGGCCAAGAACCAGGAGCGCGCCGAGATCACCAAGGCCGAACAGCAAGCCGCGGCGGCGGCCACCGCGAAGCTCAACGATTCGACGGACAAACGCGTCGCGGCGGCGAACAAGCGCTCCCAGGCCGACCAGATGTCAGATCTGGCCGACGCGGAGAAGCAGAAGCGCCAGGCCGACGGGGAAGCCGACAGCTGAGCGGCTTTACATGCCGATCAGCGACTCGATCCAGCCGCGGGCGAAGTAGAGCAGAAATCCCGCGGCCACGATCCACAGCAGCGGGCTGATTTCGCGGAACTTGCCGGTGGCCGAACGCAATACGACCCAGGCGATGAACCCGACGCCGATGCCGTTGGCGATCGAGTAGGAGAACGGCATCGCGACGACGGTGAGCACCACCGGCAGCGCAACCGAGAACTCCGAGAGGTCGATGTCACGCAGGTGCGATGCCATCATCACGCCGACGATGACCAGCGCGGCCGCTGCGACTTCGGTCGGCACCACGGACGCCAGCGGCGAGACGAACATCGCGGCCAGAAACAGCCCGCCGGTCACCAGGTTGGCCAAACCGGTCCTGGCGCCCTCACCGATGCCGGCGCCCGATTCGGCGAAGACGGTGTTCGACGACGCCGACGTCGCACCGCCCACGACCGCGCCAGTGCCCTCGACGATCAGCGCCGAGCGCAGGCGCGGGAAGGTGCCCTTCTCGTCGGCCAGGTCGGCCTCGCGGGACAGTCCGGTGAACGTGCCCATCGCGTCGAAGAAGTTCGCGAAAACCAGCGTGAACACGAACATGACGGCGGCGATCACACCGATGCGTCCGAAGCTGTCCAGGCTGACCGCGCCGACCAGCGACAGATCGGGCACCGCGAACGGCGAACCCGACAGCGTCGGCGCCCCCAACGACCAGCCGCCGGGATGCTCGGCCGCCGAGCCGAGATGCCAGATGGCCTCGATGACCACTGCGGCAGTGGTGCCCGCGGTAAGCCCGATCAAGATCGCGCCAGGCACCCGTCGAGCAACCAGAACCGCGGTGAGCAGCAACGTCACCACGAACACCACCGTCGGCACCGTGCTGATCGAACCGCTTCCGTCGCCGCCCAACCCCACCGGCGGGGACGGCAGCCCGGTGGCGCTGATGAAGCCGGCGTCGACCAGCCCGATGAACAGGATGAACAACCCGATGCCTGCCGTGATGGCCAGCTTGAGCGGCATCGGCACCGCATCGAACACCAGCCGGCGCAGCCCGGTGGCGGCCAGGACCACGATGATCACGCCGTTGACGACCACGAGGCCCATGGCCTCGGCCCAGGTCAGCGAGCCGACCAGGGTGGTGGCGACGAACGAGTTGATGCCAAGGCCGGCGGCGAACCCGAACGGTAGCCGCGCCACCAGGCCGAACAGGATGGTCATCACACCCGCGGCCAGCGCCGTCACCGCCGAGACCTGCTCGAACGCCAGGCTGTTGCCTGCGACGTCGTCGCTGCCCCCGAGGATGCTCGGGTTGAGCACGATGATGTAGGCCATCGCGATGAACGTGACCAGGCCACCGCGAACCTCGGTCGCCACCGTCGATCCCCGCGCCGAGATCTCGAAGAAGCGATCGAGGCGGTTCATCCGTCTGAGCTTATGGGCGCCGCCCAGAGCCCGTCATCTCGGCGAGCGCGCGCAGAAACACCCGTCGGTCTCCGGCCGAGAGCACTGAAAGCCACTGCTCCTCGCCGCGTTGGATGTCGGCCTGCGCCGCATCCTTTACCGCCCGGCCGGTGTCGGTGATCGCCAGCAGGCGCACCCGCCGGTCGTCGGGGTCGGGTCTGCGCTCGATGTAGCCCTTGGCCTGCAGTTCGTCGAGCGTGGGAATGATGCGCGTCTTGTCGGCGCCGATGGCGGAGGCCAGCGCGGCCTGGGTGCGCACCGGCGCGTTGTCGAGTGCCAGGAGTACGGCGTACCCCCACATCGACAGCCCGTGTTCGGCCAGCACGGGCTGCTCGGCGGCGATCAACTCGCGGATGAGTGGGGCGAGCATCGCGGCCAGGTCGGGGCGGTTGGCCTCGAAGGGCATGACCGGATATTAGGCATTGACCAATCATAGACGTGTGCCTATCGTAAGCGCATGCATACGAATATCTCTGACGTCCGACCGCTGCATCGCCGCGCCGTCACCGCATCCGTCGACGTCGTCGCGGGCGTGACAACTGAGGACCTCGACCGTTCGACGCCGTGCGCGGGTTGGGATCTTGCCGATCTGCTGGCGCATATGACCGTGCAGCATTACGGGTTCGCCGCGGCGGCCCACGGACAGGGCGCAGACCTGGCGGTCTGGGCGCCCGCCACGGTGGCCGATACGGTCCGGGCCGATCCCGCGGCAGCGTACGCCGCGGCAGCAGCCGAGGTGCTCGCCGCGTTCGACGCCGACGGCGTGCTCGACGCCACCTTCGCCATGCCCGAATTCGGGCCTGGCGCAACCATTCCCGGCGAGATGGCGATCGGCTTCCACTTCGTGGACTATGTCGTGCATGCCTGGGACGTCGCCCGCTCGCTTGGCGTGGCGTTCACGCCAGAGGCCGACGTGCTGAGTGCCGTGCTGCCGCTGGCGCTGGCCGTCCCCGACGGCGACATCCGCACCGCGCCGAACTCTCCGTTCGCCAAGGCGCTCGATGTCAGCACGGCGGCAGGGAACTTCGACCGGCTCCTGCTGCACCTGGGCCGCCCGCCCGAGTGGGCGCCGGCCGCCGCTCAGCTCGGATCGACGAGGTTGCGCAACCTCTCCGCCGGGTAGACCGCTGCACCAGCGGCCCGGACCCGCTCGGACAGCGCGCGATCAGAGGTGGCGACAACGACGTCGGCGGGGTGCTCGTCGGCGAGCACCAACCGCACGATCTCGTCGTCGGCGGAGTTCGCCGCGGCTCGCGGTGCGTGGGCGATGGTGATGACGGAGGACTCGATGGGCGGCGATGGCGGACGTTCGAAGACCACCGTGACGTGGTCGTCTTCGGGAGCCCATCGCTCGAGGTGGCCGACGAGCGTGGCCATCGCCCCGGCCCGGTTACGCCACCAGCCATCGGGGCGCGACCCGATGACGTTCATGCCGTCAACGATCCAGTGCATATGCCCGCCCGTGCGGTGCGGAAGGCGTAGCGCGAAGCGCCGCTGGGTATGCATTCAAGGACACGCAATGAGAACGGAGGAGATGTTGGCACTCCAATGTCATCGCAGTCGAGTGATTTCCGCCGCGGCGCTCATCGGTGCGCTTGCGGCAGTACCCGCGGTCGTGGTGGTGGCTGGTCAAACCAACCCGACCCTACTACCGAGGGCGCAGTCGTGCACCAACGAGATGACCGGCAGCATCAGGATCGCCGACTGCATACCGAGTGTGAACCCACCGGAAAGGCATATCGATGAGCGGGGCCCGAACCAATTGCCCACGCTGTACGGGATTCCGTGCGGCGGTAGCGAGTGCCTCGGCCTGAGCCGGGCGTTACAGGGCGCTGCGGCGCCGACGCCGGATACCGAGGTGCGAAGCAACCCCTAGGGGCGCTTGTCGTGCCGCCGACCGAGCAGGTATCCCAGCCAGCGAATATCGAGTAGCACGGTATTTGGACCTTTCCGCTATGCGGTCTTCTTGGTCAGCAACGGCAGCAGGCGGCGGCGTTCGTCGATACCTGCGGCGAATCGGTGAAGGGCGTCGGGCACAGAGGCGGCGACCGGGAAGCCGGCCGCGACGCCGCCGAGCGCGTCCTCCACCGCGGCGCTGGTGATCAACGCCCACTGGACCTCGGTGGCAAAGCAGGCTTCGTCTACGCCGTAGAACAACGAAACACATTGCGGGGTAAACGAAGTCACACCACTCAGGTCGAGCACGAAGCCCTTCTCGGCGAGCACGAACCGCCGGGCGAACGCCGTAACGCGCTCGATGTTGGTGTCATCGACGACACCGCTGATGGTCACGACTGTGGCCAGTTGGCGACAAACCGCGTGAATCTGGGCCCCAGCGCAGTCGAATGACGGATTTCCGTACACCACTGCCTCCTCTCGAGGTCCTCAACTTGAAGTCCAAGGTAGGCGGCCAATCTAAGGCAACCGGGAGTGGTGGCTAATACTTTGGTAAGGAAGCCGTTTTCGGCCGCAGTAGCAAATCGTCAGTCGCGGCGCATCCATTGCGGACCCGAATAGTTCTCCCACGGGTCGTAATCGGCGAGCAGGAGTTCCTGTGGTGGCCGCTGTTTTTCCGGCACATGCTGCAGGTTGATCCGGATCCGATACCAGATCGAACTCGGCCCGCGCATGCCGTCGACGAGAACATCTGCGGGCCGCAGCTTTTCGGCTACCGACGGGTAACGTTGGCGCCACTCGTCAAGGGCTGCCATCGCCTCGTCCTTGGTTTTGGTGCGGGCGATCTCGATGAGCGGCTTCGAGGAGACCCGGCGGCCGGCCGAGCTCTTCTTGGCGCCGCGCGGCGCCTTCTCGGGCGGGCCGAGCCGGTCCGCGAGGTCGAGCAGGGCCTCCAGCGAACCGGCCGAGTCGTCCATGTCCGCCCACGGGTCGCCGATGGCCTCGAACCGTTTGGGCACCGTCGCGATCGTGAACTCCTCGGGCTGACAGTCGGGCACTTCGCCCCACCGCAGCGGTGTCGAGACCCGCGCGTCGGGCGTCGCGCGTACCGAGTACGCCGAGGCGACCGTGCGGTCGAAGGCGTTCTGGTTGAAGTCGACGAACACGCCTTCGCGTTCCTCTTTCCACCAGCGGGCGGTGGCCTGATCCGGTGCGCGCCGCTCGACCTCGCGGGCCACCGCCTGCGCGGCGAGGCGGACGAACTTGAACGGCCACCGCCGTTGGATGCGCGCATAGATGTGAAAGCCGCGCGATCCCGACGTCTTGGGCCACGCCGTCAGCCCGTGGTCCTCGAGGACCTCACGGGCGACCAGGGCGACGTCGACGATCTGGCGCCACGTCACGCCGGGCATCGGGTCGAGGTCGACGCGCAACTCGTCGGGGTGTGCGAGGTCGTCGGCCCTTACCGGATGCGGGTTCAAATCGACGCAGCCCATGTTCACCGCCCACACCAGCCCGGCGGCGTCGGAGATGACGGCCTCGGCGGCCGACGTCCCCGACGCGTATTTCAACTCCGCAACGTCGACGTACTCGGGTCGCTTCGCGGGTGCGCGCTTCTGGAAGACCGCTTCTTCGGTGATGCCCTTGACGAACCGCTTGAGGATCATCGGCCGGTCCGCGACCCCGCGCAGGGCGCCGTCGGCCACCGCGAGGTAGTAGTGGATCAGATCGATTTTGGTGACCCCGAGATCGGGAAAGATCACCTTGTCGGGGTTGGTGACCCGCACCTGCCTGCCGCCCACCTCGAGCTGGAGCGGACCGGCCATGTCGCCATGGTAGTTGCGCGCAGCATTCCTGCCGCCGTGCGACGCAAGTCACATATTGTGGCGGTATGCCCAAGCTGACAGATGTCCCGACGCTGGCCGCGGCCAAAGCGCAGCAGCTTCTCGAACGCGGCTCGGCCGAATTGCACTACTTCACCAAGATGTTCGGCGCTGGAGCGTTCAAGCTCGAGCCGCCCCAGAACATCGCCGCGATGTTGGCGGACATCCGGCGCTGGGGTGAGTTCGGGATGATCCCGGCGCTCAACGCCCGCCGCACCCCGGACCGCGCCGCGGTGATCGACGACGACGGCGAGATCACGTTCGGTGAACTCGACCACGCGGCGCACTGTGTGGCCAACGGCCTGCTGGCGATGGGCGTCAAGGGCGGCGACGGGGTCGCCATCCTGGCGCGCAACCACCGCTGGTTCCTCATCGCGTTCTACGGTGCCGCCCGCGTCGGCGCCCGCATCATCATGCTCAACAGCGAGTTCTCCGGCCCGCAAATCAAGGAGGTCTCCGAGCGCGAGGGTGCCAAGCTGATCATCTACGACGACGAGTATGCCGATGCGGTCGCCAAAGCCGAACCGCCCCTTGGCAAGTTGCGTGCGTTGGGGAAGAACCCCGATAAGGAGCAGCCGTCGGGCAGCACCGACGAGACCCTCGCCGACGTCATCGCCCGCAGCACCGGGCGGCCCGCACCCAAGGCCAGCAAGCACTCGTCAGTCATCATCTTGACCAGCGGCACCACCGGAACCCCGAAGGGCGCCAACCGCAGCACACCGCCCACGCTGGCGCCTATCGGCGGCGTGCTCTCGCACGTGCCGTTCCGGGCCAACGAGGTTACGTCGCTGCCCGCGCCGATGTTTCACGCGCTGGGTTTCCTGCACGCCACCATCGCGATGATGCTGGGCACCACGCTGGTGCTGCGCCGCCGCTTCAAACCGGCCACCGTGCTCGAGGACGTCGAGAAACACAAGGTGACCGCCATCGTCGTGGTGCCGGTGATGTTGTCGCGCATGCTCGACACCCTCGAGGGCATGGAGCGTAAACCCGACCTGTCGTCGCTGCGCATCGTGTTCGTGTCCGGCTCGCAGCTCGGGGCCGAGCTGGCGACCCGGGCGCTCGAGGACCTCGGCCCGGTCGTCTACAACCTCTACGGGTCCACCGAGATCGCGTTCGCCACGATCGCGCGGCCGCAGGATCTGAAGAAGAACCCGGCCACCGTCGGGCCCGTGGTCAAGGGTGTGAAGGTCAAGATCCTCGACGACGACGGCAACGAGTTGCCGCAGGGCGAGGTGGGCCGGATCTTCGTCGGCAACTTCTTCCCGTTCGAGGGCTACACCGGCGGTGGGCACAAGCAGATCGTCGACGGCCTGATGTCCTCGGGTGATGTCGGCTATTTCGACGAGGACGGACTGCTCTTCGTCAGCGGCCGCGATGACGAAATGATCGTGTCCGGCGGCGAGAACGTGTTCCCCGCCGAGGTCGAGGACCTGATCAGCGGCCATCCTGACGTTGTAGAGGCCACCGCGATCGGCGTGGAGGACAAGGAGTGGGGCCACCGCCTGCGGGCCTTCGTCGTCAAGACCGACGGCGCGTCCATCGGTGAGGACGACATCAAGCACTACGTGCGCGATCACCTCGCCCGCTACAAGGTTCCGCGTGAGGTCGTCTTCCTCGATGAACTGCCGCGAAATCCGACCGGCAAGATCCTCAAGCGCGAACTCCGGGAAATAGAAGTCGGCGAGCAGACGTGAAAAACCCGAAAAGCGAGGGTTTTTAGGGGAGTTTGCGTCTGCTCACGGTCAATTGGAGCCCATCATCGCGGCGCCGGGAACCGACAGGCAGACCAGCATCAGCAGGAGCAGAAACCAGCCGGCGCCCTGCCACGCCACCCAGCCGCTGTCCTGGGCCTTCCACATCCGGTAGGTCCTGACGAACGCAACGATGCCGCCGATGAGCAGGATCGCGGGCACGGTCGAGGCCGCGACGACCGAGGTTCGGTCGACGAACGCGTAGATCGCGAACGCGGCAGCGGCGATGGCGATCACCACGGCCCCGTACTTGACGGCCGCACGAAACGCGTCGGGCCGGTTGAACCGCTTCTCAACGTCGTTGGTCATAACACCTGTGTTTCCGTAGTTGTGGCCGCTAAAACGAACGTCACGGACCGTTGATGTACCAGGACAGACAACCGGGGAAGCCGCGGCAGGCGATCACTGCGTTCTGGTCGGGCAATCCGCCGCGCACCTTCGGCGGCCGCGGGCCGAAGTTGCACGACGTCACGTACGGGTTGCCCGGGGCGATGCCGTCGTAGCAGGGCGCAGCCTCGTGCTGGGCTGCCGGTTGGTCAATCAGCACAGTGGGCGCGACGAACAGGCCCACCGCCGCCGCGCCGACGGCCAGCACCCGCGCTGTGCGAACCCTCAGGCTGCTCATTCCACCAGGTTACGCCCGGTGGCAACCCGTTTTACGGATCGCGCGGCAGGCCGAGCAACCGCTCGGCGATGATATTGAGCTGCACCTCGGTGGTGCCGCCGTAGATCGTGGTGGCCCGGCTGCCGAGCAGGTACTCGATCCACCTGCCCTGGGTTTCGTCGGGTTCGGCGATCGCGCCGTCGGTGCCGAACGACGTCACCGCGAACTCCGCGTAGCCCTGCCCCGTCTTCATCGACAACAGCTTCGAGATCGCGGCGGCGGGCATCGGGTCACCGCCTGCCAGGGTCAGCAGCGTCGAACGCATGTTGAGGATCTTGGCGGCGTGACCCTCGGCGATCAGGTGACCGGCGTGGTTCTGCTCGATCTGGTCGAACTGGCCGTCGCGAATGAACTCCACGAACCCGTTGAGGTTGGCCAAGAACGGCGGCTCGCTGCTGCCGATCGAAACCCGCTCTGCGGTCAGCGTGTTGCGGCTTACCTCCCAGCCGCGGTTCACCTCCCCGAGAACCATGTCGTCGGGCACGAACACGTCGTCGATGAAGACGGTGTTGAACATCGCGTTGCCGGTCAGCTCCCGCAGCGGCTTGACCTCGACGCCGTCGCTGGCCATGTCGAGCAGGAAGTAGGTGATGCCATTGTGTTTCGGAGCGCTGGGGTCGGTACGGGCCAGCAGGGCACCCCACTGCGAGTACTGCGCACCGGTGGTCCAGATCTTCTGCCCGCTGATCCGCCAGCCGCCGTCGACCTTGGTGGCTTTGGTGCTCAGGCTGGCCAGGTCCGAACCGGCGCCGGGCTCGGAAAACAGCTGACACCAGATCATCTCGCCGCGGAACGTCGGCGGCAGGAAGCGCTGCTTCTGCTCATCGGTGCCGAACGCGACGATCGACGGGATGATCCAGGCGGCGATGCCCATGGCCGGGCGCTTGACCCGTCCCGTTTCGAATTCCTGAGCGATGATGATCTGCTCGACGGGTCCGGCCGAACGGCCCCACGGCTTGGGCAGGTGCGGCTGCACCCAGCCACCCTCCGCGATCGCGGTGTTGCGCTCTTCACTCGGAATCGCTTTGAGCCCAGCGACTTCCGCGCGGATCTCGTCACGCAGCTTTTCGGTATCCGGATCGAGGTCGATGTTGAGTGGGCGCATCCCCGCGTTGGTCGCGACGTCGACGACCTGCTGCGGATAGTCGGCGAGGCGCCCGAACGCCGCCGCCAGCACCAGCGCGCGCCGGTAGTACACGTTGGTGTCGTGCTCCCAGGTGAAGCCGATACCGCCGTGCACCTGGATGCAGTCCTGGGCGCAGTGTTGAGCGGCCACCGGGGCCAGGGTCGCGGCGACGGCCGCGGCGAACTCGAACGCGCTGTCGTCGGCGCTGTTCTCGGTGCCTTCACGCGCTTCGTCGATGGCGCGGGCCGCGTCCCACACCGCGGCGGTGGCCCGTTCGGTCTCGGCGATCATGTTCGCGCACTTGTGCTTGACGGCCTGGAACTGGCCGATCGGGCGGCCGAACTGCTCGCGGATCTTGGCGTACTCCGACGCGGTGTCGGTGGCCCAGCGCGCGACGCCGATGCACTCGGCCGACAACAGCGTCGAGATCAGCGCGCGCGCCAGCGTCGGGCTCAGGTTCTGCAACACTCGGTCGTCGCCGACCTCCACGGCGTTGGCGCGCACATGGGCCACTGGCCGCAGCGGGTCGACGCTCTTGACGGGTTCGATCTCGAGCTGGCCGGCGTCGAGCACCACCCACTTGGAACCGCTCGTTCCCTCCTCCAGGCCGGCGACGGGGAGCACCAGCAGGGACGCCTGCGCGGCGGCCGCCACCGCGCGCACTTCGCCGCGGATGACGAGGCGCGCCGAATCGTCTTCGCTCTGCCGGGTGGCGGTCAGCCCGGAGTCGATGGCGTATGTGGCGATGGTGCTGCCGGACGCCAGGTCGTTGAGCAGTTTGGCGTCAGGGTCGTGCGCTGCGATGAGCGCGCTGGCGATGGCTGACGGGACGAACGGCCCCGGCACCGCTCCGTAGCCGAACTCGGCGAGGACGATGGCCAGCTCGAGGATGCCGAACCCCTGTCCGTCGACGCTCTCGGCGAGGTGCACCCCCTGAAGACCCTGCTCGGCCGCGGACTTCCAGTACGGCGGCGGGTTCGGGATCGGTGTTTCCAGCGCTTCGTGCAGCACCTCCGACGGCGCCACCCGCTCCACCAGGGACCGCACCGAATCGGCGAGGTCGTTGTGCTCAGTGCTGATTGCGATCGGCATGGTCGTCTTCCCTCGTATCGTCTGTCCCCAAACTAACCGGTGGGTTGGGACCGAGGCTACCTTGACGCGATCGGTCCCGAGCAGGCGTGGCGCGCAACGTGGCCACTACGACCGCCGAGAGCACCATCACCGCGCCCACCGTCCACATTCCGGCCCGCTCGCTTCCGGTGAGATCGACGAGTGCGCCGGTCACATACGGTGCGGCGAAGCCGCCGAGGTTGCCGACCGAGTTGATCAACGCGATCGCGCCGGCGGCGGCCACCCCGGTCAGGAATCGCGACGGCAACGCCCAGAAACTGGGTATCGCGCTGAACACCCCGACCGCGACGACGGCGACCGCGATCATCACCAGGACCGGGCCGTCCAGATACAGCGCGACCGGAATAGTCAGGCCGCCGATCAGCATCGGGACCCCGACGTGCCACACGTGTTCGCCGGTCCGGTCGGCGTGGCGCGACCACATATACATCCCGATCGCCGCGCAGGCGTAGGGGATCGCGGTGATCATCCCGATCTGCAGGATCGACAGCGTGAGCCCGAAGCTCTGCTGGAAACCGGAGATGATCGACGGCAAGAAGAACGCCAGCGCGTACAGGCCGTAGGCGATCCCGAAGTACACCACCGCCAGCGCCCAGATCCGCGGGCTGCTCAACGCGCGCCGCAGCGAGAAGTCGAAGTGCTCGCTGACCTGACGCTCTTCGTCGGCCAATACCTCGACGAGCCAGCGGCGTTCCTCGTCGGTGAGCCAGCGCGCGTCGGCGGGTTCGTCGGTGAGGTAGAACCAGCACACCACCCCGAGCACCACCGCCGGGATGCCGCAGCAGATCATCATGAACTGCCAGCCGGCCCCGAAGACGTCGTCGCCGACGTGGATCAGCCATGCCGCCAGCGGTGTGCCGACGGCGGCGGCGATCGGGGTGGCCAGCATGAACATCGCGACGATGCGGGCCCGGTAGCCGCTGGGAAACCAGCGGCTCAGGTAGAAGATGACGCCGGGAAACAGCCCCGCCTCGGCGACCCCCAGCAAGAACCGCAACACCAGCAGGGTGGCTGCGTTGGGGGCAAATCCGATGGCCACCACGACAATTCCCCACGACACCGCGATCCGGGCCAGCCAGCGTCGCGCACCGAACTTGTGCAGCGCGAGGTTCGACGGCACCTCCACCAGGACGTAGCCGATGAAGAAGATGCCCGCCGCAAAACCGAACATGGTCGCTGACAGCTGCAGGTCTTCGCTGATGCTGGCTTTCGCGATGCCGAGGTTGGTCCGGTCCAGATAGTTGACGAAGTACAGCGCCATCAGAAACGGCACCAACCGCACGACGGCTTTGCGCACGGTGCGGGCCCGCAGCGACGGCGCGCTAATGGCGTTTCCCGTCGACCGCGTTGACCACATTCTCCAGGCCGTGGCCCTCCTGCAGCCGCCGGCAATTGGCCACGGCGTGGGTCAGGTAGCGCTGCATGGTGTCGACGGTGTACCAGCTGACGTGCGGGGTGAGCACCACGTTGTCCAGGCGCAGCAGCGGGTTGTCGGGGGAGACCGGTTCGGTGGCGAACACGTCGAGCCCGGCCGCGGCCAGCCGACGGGCGCGCAGCGTCTCGGTCAGCGCGATCTCGTCCACGATCGGACCACGCGAGGTGTTCACCAGCACCGCTTCGGGTTTCATCCGGGCCAGCGCGGTCGCGTCGAGCAGGCCCAGCGTCTGGTTGGTCAGCGGAAGGTGCAGCGAGACGATGTCGCTGGCGGCCAACAGGTCCGGCAGCGACCGCCAGCCGGGATGCCCGTCGTCTGCAGTGCTGGTGTGCAGCACCTTCGATGGCGGTGTGCCCATCGCGACCACGATCCGTTCGACGCGTCTTGCGATGTTGCCGTAGCCGATGAGCCCGACGGTGCAGCCGCTGATGTCGCGCACGGTCTCACCGAGGCTGGGGTCCGACGGCCAGCCCCGTCCCTCGCGGGTGGCGCGGTCCAGTTCGATCAGCCGGCGCAGCGCGGCCAGCATCAGCAACACCGTGCCTTCGGCTACCGACGCTGCGTTGGCTCCCGGCATGTTGGCCACCGCGATACCCAGCCGGCTGGCGGTGTCGACGTCGACCGTGTTGACCCCGGCGCCCAGCTTGTGCACGAGCCGCAGCCGACTCGCCTTCTCCAGGTCGGCGCCCGAGATCGGGCGCAGCACATGCCAGAGCACGTCGGCGTCGGGTAACTCGCGGTAGAATGTGTCGTCGTCATCGGCTGCGCAGTAGCGGATGTCAAGCCAATCAATGTGCGGGGCAAGGGATTCGGCGACCTTGTCACCAGGCGCGAAGTGGGCGAGGACTTTTAACGCCATCGCTTCGCAATCCACTTGGCGATCAGGTCGGCCTTCTCGCTGCGGGCCCCGGGCGTGGTGAAGTAGTGGTCGGTGTCGACCGAGCACGGCGTCTTGTCGGTGCTTGCCAGCGCGTCATAGATGCGCTTGGCGTCCGACGGGTAGACCCCGGTGTCCTGCTCGGCGTTGATCACCATTGCGGGACAGTCGATTCGGGCCAAGTGCGGTTCGGCGCGGGTCTGGGCGTGACGCAGGCTCCACATGCCGATCCAGTTGCGCAGCGTGGATGCCGCGGCGATGCCGTGCGCCGAGCGGTTGGCCTTCACCGGGACGCCGGCGTAACACATGTTGGGCGGTCGTTTCGTCGGTTCCAGGGTCGGATCGACCATGCGCGGATCAGCCCAGGTGCGCATCACCGTAAACGGGCGGTCCGAGTAGCCGGCGGCGCGCACCCGCTTGAGTTCGGTGTCGGCCCAGTCGGTGATCGCGTGATTGCGGGCGATCTGGGCGGCGCGGTAGCGCTCGACGAACTCCGCAGAGTACGGCGGCCCGTTCCGCTCGTTGAAGAGGTCCAGGTCGGGATCGGTTGCGACGGCGTTGTTCTCGTCGGTCACCGCACCGTCCATCCAGGCGGTGAGCACGTCCGGCCGGCCGGGGTGCGCGGCGCTGGCGATGTAGCCGTCGGCGGGCGGCAGGTCGCTGAGACCGGCTGCCGGCCGCATCCCGAGCAGCGGTGTCACATGCGGGTCGACGGCCTGCGCCTGATAAGCCGCCATCAACGACCCGCCACCGGAGTTGCCGAGCAGCACAACGGTTTCCACCCCGGCGACCTCACGCAGCCAGCGCACCCCGACGCCGATGTCGACCAGCGCATGGTCGAGCAGGAAGCTGCTCTCGAAGCCGCGGTAGCGGGTGTTCCAGCCCAGAAAACCGATGCCGCGGGTGGCCATGTAGTCGGCCAGATAGTGCTCGGAGAAATCGATCTGGTAGTGCGTGGCGATCATGGCCACCTTGGGTTTACGGCCCAGCCCGCGGTGGTAGAGGCCCTGGCACGGATGGCCGCCGGCGCCTGCTCGGCGCGCGGTCGCCGAGTCGAGCCCGACGAACTCGCGGGTGACACCCGGCGCGCCGCCATTCACCGGTGTTCTGCTCATCTGGGTCCCTTGCAGTAGATCGTCCGGTAGAAGATGTTGGCCAGCGTGGTGATGCACGCTTCGTCGTTCACGGCGGCCGTTCCCTCGCCCGACAGCTGCGTGTAGCAGAACTGGTTGAGCATCGACACCAGCGCCACCGCGATCAGGTGTGGATCGTCGTCGCGGCAAAACCCTTGCCGCGCTGCATGTTTGACCATCTTAGTGATCAGCGCGATCGGCAGCGCGCAGATGTCCTTCCAGTACTGGGCGAAGTCGTCGTTGACCATCGCCAGCTGTGACACGCTGATCATCTCGGCCAGCCGGTCGCGGTACGTGGTCCAGTGCGCGGTGGCGGCCTGATGCGAGCGTTCCCAGTTGGTCAGCGCGGGATCCTCCGCGCCGCGGGACCGTTGCCTGGCCTCGTCGCGGAACCGCACGGCCCACTCGCGGACCATCGCTTCCTTGGAGTCGTAGTAGTTGTAGAACGACGCCGTGGACCGTCCGGCTTCGGCCGCGATATCTGAGATCGTCGTGGCCAGAATGCCTTTGCGTGCAATCACCGCGCGGGCGGCGGCGTCGATGGCCGCCTTGGTCTGCCTGCCGCGCACGGTCGGCAGCGGCATGCGCGGCGTGACGGTCATTCCGGTGGACTCCTTCGAATGCCATTGCTCGAAACTGAACCTGATGTTAGATTCAGTTTGCGTTCTTGGCCATAGGTTCGCCCGAGGAGGCGCGGCATGATCAAGCCCAACAATCCCAACTCCGAGTTCGAGCTCGGCGGCATTAACCATGTGGCGTTGGTCTGCTCGGATATGGAGAAGACCGTCGACTTCTACAGCAATGTGCTCGGCATGCCGCTGATCAAGTCGCTGGATCTGCCGGCCGGCATGGGCCAGCACTTCTTCTTCGATGCGGGTAACGGTGACTGCGTGGCGTTCTTCTGGTTCGCCGATGCGCCGGACCGGGTCGGGGGCATCTCCTCGCCGGAGGCCATCCCCGGCATCGGCGATATCGTCAGCTCGGTCAGCTCGATGAACCACCTGGCGTTTCACGTGCCTGCCGAGAAGTTCGACGAGTACCGCCAGAAGCTCAAGGACAAGGGTGTTCGCGTCGGGCCGGTGCTGAACCACGATGAGAGCGAGATGCAGGCGTCACCGACCGTGCATCCTGGTGTGTACGTGCGCTCGTTCTATTTTCACGACCCCGACGGCATCACGCTCGAGTTCGCGTGCTGGACCAAGGAGTTCACCGAGCAGGACACCGCGACCGTGCCGAAGACGGCCGCCGACCGCCGCCCCCGCGTCACCGCATAGCGCGGCATAGACGCCGAAAGGGACAAACGGGCGGGAAAGTGCGAGAGATCGGCGCCTAAACGTCGGTTTCGGCGTGGCGGGGGCCGCAGATTCACCCCTGCGCGAGGATATCCAGCGTCGTCGCCAGCACCTCGACGAGTTGGTCGGGCGCCAGATCGAGGTCCCCCGACAGCCAGGCGCTGATGGTCTGACCGACCCCGCCGACCGCGAAGTGCGCGCTGGCCTTGGTGCGGTCGTCGCTTCCGGCGCCCAGCGCGCCGGCGTGCTGAAACAGCAGCGAAGCGAACAACACCGTGGACTCCGCGCGTTTGCGCACGATCACCGTGTTGGACAACTCGACGCTGAACAGCAGCCGGCCCACCCGGGCGTCGGCGGCGATGCTGTGCACGATGTTGGCCATCCCAATGCGGGCCTGCTCGTGCGGTGGCGCTGACGCGACGGCGGCCTGCGTGGTGGTGGCGATGTCGGCGACGACGCTGTCGAACACCGCGCCCACGTAGTCGTCCTTGTCGGAGAAGCTCTCGTAGAAGTAGCGCACCCCGAGACCGGCCCGCGCGCAGATCGCGCGCACGGTCAGCTCGGCCGGATCCTGGTCACCGGCGCCGAGCAGGTCCAGACCGGCGTGGAGCAGCCGTCGCCGACGCCCCGCGAGGCGCTCGGCGGCATCGACGCCGCGGTACGGCCGCACCTGTGCCATACCCGACATCTTGACACCCGTCATCCAGGTGCGGCAATATCGGGAAACATACGTTCTCAGATTTGCTCACATTTGGAGTAGGGGTCGCCAATGACGGTCAGCGAGCCTATTGCGCACGTCGAACGGGCGGTCAGCGATCCGCCTAAGCCGGCAGCAGTCGCCAAACGCGGCCGCGGAGCGCACTTCGACGACGGTCTGATGGGCGTCGCGCTGCTGGCGGGCCCGGCCAACGTGATCATGCAGCTGGCCCGGCCCGGCGTCGGCTACGGCGTGATGGAGAGCCGGGTCGAAAGCGGCCGGGTGGACCGGCACCCGATCAAGCGCGCGCGCACCACGTTCACCTATCTCGCGGTCGCGACCGCAGGCAGCGATGAACAGAAGGCCGCGTTCCGGCGCGCGGTGAACGGCGCCCACGCGCAGGTCTACTCACTCGACGACAGCCCAGTGCAGTACAACGCCTTTGACAAGGACCTGCAGCTGTGGGTGGGTGCATGCCTGTACAAGGGCGGCGTGGACATCTACCGCCTGTTCATCGGCGAGATGGACGATGAGACGGCCGATCGACACTTCGAAGAGGGCATTGCGCTGGGCACCACGTTGCAGGTCCCCGAGGACATGTGGCCCAAGGACCGCGCGGCCTTCGACAAGTACTGGCAGGAGTCGCTGGAGAAGGTCCACATCGACGACGCGGTGCGCGAGTACCTGTGGCCGATCGCCGCGGGCCGCATCCGCGGGGTCAAGCTGCCGGGCCCGATGCAGCGCCGCATCGACGACTTCAACCTGCTGATCACCGGTGGGTTCCTGCCGCAGCGCTTCCGCGACGAGATGAAGATCGAGTGGAACGCCGACAAGCAGCGCCGGTTCGACCGGGTGATCGCCGTTCTGCGCACCATCAACAACCTGCTGCCGCGGCTCCTGCGGCAGTTCCCGTTCAACGTGCTGCTCAAGGATCTGGACCGGCGGATCCGCACCGGCCGACCGCTGGTCTAGGCAGACGGGCGTATACGCGCAGAGTGCGCGCCGACGACGACAGCTGGGACATCACCACCAGCGTCGGCTCGACCGCGCTGTTCGTCGCCGCCGCGCGAGCGCTCGAGGCGCAGAAGCCACACCCGGTGGCCGTCGACCCGTTCGCCGAGGTGTTCTGCCGCGCTGACCCGACCCCGCTACCGGACGTGTGGCGCGACAACGGCGGAACCATACCTGCGCCCGACCCCGATACCGACCTGATGACAAGCACTATCACGCTGGTCAGCGCGCTAAAACGGGGAATCGGGTTCCGGTAGCGGACCCGACCGTGCGTCTCGACAGTTAGCTTATGCAATGCTAACTTCAGCAAAAGTTTTGGGTAGCCATATCGAGGCCATATCGAGGGAGACGACGGGGCATGCCCCTTTCGACGGGAATTGCCGCTGCGGCCCGGGTCGACCGCGATGTCGTCAGCCGGTTCGCTACTTGTTGCCGGGATCTGGGGCTGTCCGTGCACGACCGGCGACGGCCGACCGACCTGGCCGCCGCGCGCTCGGGGTTCGCCGAACTCACTCGTATCGCCCGTGACCAGTGCGACGCCTGGACGGGGCTGGCCGCCGCCGGGGACACCAGCCCCCGGGTGATCGAGGCTGTCTGGCAGACCGTGGCGACCGCCGGTGTGCTGCAGCGGCAGGTCGAGCTCGGCGACGGCGATCTCGGGTTCACCTATGACACCGGCCTGTACCTGCAATTCCGCGCCGCCACGGCCGACGATTTCCAGCTGGCCTACGCCGTCGCCCGCAGCGACGCCGGTGACTTCGCCGGCGCCGACAAACTCGTCGAACCGCTTCTGGCCAGGCGGCCCGACTGGGGTGAGGCCCGCTGGGTGCGCGTCGCGATGTACTACCGCACCGAACGCTGGTCAGATGTCGTGCGAATGCTGAGCCCGATCGTCAACGACTCCACGTTGGACGAGACGTACGCCCATGCCGTGCGCACCGCGTTGGGCACGTCGTTGGCGCGGTTGGGCATGTTCGCGCCCGCGCTGTCCTATCTCGAGGAGCCCGGCGGTCCCATCGACGTCGCCGCGGTGGACGGCACCCTGGTCAAAGCGCTGTCGATGCGCGCCCAAGGCGAGGATTTCGACGCGGCCGACGTGCTCGCTGAGCTGTATGCGGCCAACCCCGAGAACCAGGAGGTCGAGGTGGCGCTGTCGGATTCCTCCTACGGCATCGTGCCCACCACGGCGGCGCGCATCGAGGCGCGCACCGACCCGTGGGATCCGCAGACGGAGCCGGACGAAACCGACTTCGTCGATCCCGGCGCCAAGGAACGCAAGGCGCACCTGTTGATCGAGGCCGAGGCCGAGCTCGCCGAGTTCATCGGCCTCGAGGAGGTCAAGTACCAGGTGGCCCGGCTCAAAAGCTCGGTGGCGATGGCGATCCGGCGTCAGGAACGCGGGCTGGCGGTCGCCAACCGCGCCAACCACTTGGTGTTCGCCGGACCGCCCGGCACCGGTAAGACGACGATCGCGCGCGTCGTCGCCAAAATCTATTGCGGCCTGGGCATTCTCAGGAAAGAGACCGTCCGTGAGGTCCACCGCGCGGACCTGATCGGTCAGCACATCGGCGAGACTGAAGCCAAGACCAACGCGATCATCGACAACGCGCTGGACGGCGTGCTGTTCCTCGACGAGGCGTACGCGCTGGTGTCGACCGGCGCCAAGAACGACTTCGGGTTGGTGGCCATCGACACGCTGCTGGCCCGCATGGAGAACGACCGCGAACGGCTGGTCGTGATCGTCGCCGGCTACCGCAAGGACCTCGACGCGTTCCTCGACACCAACGAGGGGCTGCGGTCCCGGTTCACCCGCAGCATCGATTTCCCGTCGTACACGCCGCATGAGCTTGTCGAAATCGCCACCCGCATGGCCGAAAAGCGCGACAGCATCTTCGAACCCGCCGCGCTGACGCACATGGAGACGCTATTCGGGCAGCTGGCCCAGGGCACCACGCCCGACGCCAATGGGGTGGAACGGCGCAACCTCGACATCGCGGGCAACGGCCGGTTCGTCCGTAACCTCGTCGAGCGTTCAGAGGAGGAACGTGAGTACCGGCTCGACCACCGTCCGCCGACGGGCGATTCGACCGCCGATGCCACCGAGTTCACCGATGACGAGTTGATGACGATCACCGACGAAGACGTGACCAGATCGGCGACTCCGTTGCTACGCGGACTCGGCCTGCCGGTGCCCGAATGAGCACACCCGACGACCAGAACGAATACCCCGCGCACGGAAACCGCCGGGGTTTCAGTTCGCGTACACCGACCAACCACAACCCCGACCACGTTGCCTACCGGCGCGGGTTCGTCACCCGCCACCAGGTATCAGGGTGGCGATTCATCATGCGCCGCATCGCATCTGGTGTCGCACTGCACGACACCCGCATGCTTGTCGATCCGCTGCGCACCCAGTCGCGGTCGGTTCTGGTGGGTGCGCTGGTGCTCATCACCGGGTTGGCGGGCTGCTTCGTCTTCTCGCTCATCCGGCCGGCCGGGGAGCCGGGCGACGACGCGATCCTGGCCGACCGCACCACGTCGGCGCTCTACGTGCGCCTCGGCGACAAGCTGCATCCGGTGCTGAACCTGACCTCCGCGCGGCTCATCGCGGGCCGCCCCGACAACCCGACGATGGTCAAGAGCGACGAGCTCGACCAGTTCGCGCGCGGCAACCTCATCGGCATCCCGGGTGCGCCGGAACGCATGGTGCAGAACATGACTCGCGACGCGGACTGGACCGTCTGCGACGGCGGTTTCGGTCCGGCGACCGGCGTGACGATGATCGCGGGTCCGCTGACCGACGGTGGTGAACGGGCTGCCACGCTGCCCGCCGACAAGGCTGTCCTGGTCGACAACGCCGGCGGGCCGAACGCAGGAACGTGGCTGCTGTGGGACGGCAGGCGCAGCCGCGTCGATCTCAACGACCGCGCCGTCACCAGCGCACTCGGGTTCGGCGTCCAGGCACCGAGCATCCGCCCCATCGCGCCCGGACTGTTCAACGCCGTTCACGAAGCGCCCCCGCTGAGCGCGCCCGCCATCCCCGGGGCCGGCGAACCGCCTCGTTTTGCGCTGCCGGTGGGCGCGCCGGTCGGGGCAGTCGTGGCGTCCTTCGATGCGAACAACACGCTGCGTCACTACGTCGTGCTCAGCGACGGGCTGCAGCCGGTCTCACCGGTTGTCGCGGCAATCCTGCGCAACACCGACTCGTTTGGTCTCGATCAGCCTCCGCGGCTGGCCGCCGACGAGATCGCCCGGCTGCCCGTCGCGAGCGTGATCGACGATTCGGCGTACCCCAGCCAGCAGGTGACGCTGGTCGACGCCGCAGCTGCGCCACTGACGTGTGCACAGTGGACCCGACCCGCCGACGCCACCAGCGGCACCCTCGATCTGCGTTCCGGTGTCACGCTTCCGGTCTCCGAAGAGCTGGGCAGCGTGCCGTTGGTGGGAGCGGGTTCGGGCGCCACCGCCGACCGGGTCGTGATCGCACCGGGGCGCGGCTACCTGGTGCAGAGCGGAGGCGCGAACTTCTGGCTGTCCGACACCGGGGTGCGCTACGGGCTCGACACCGACGGTGACCAGGCGACGCTTTCAGCGCTCGGACTCAATCCGCCCGCGCTGCCGATTCCGTGGTCAATGCTGAGCCAGTTCGCGCAGGGCCCGACGTTGTCGCCCGCCGATGCCTTGCTGGCCCATGACGGGCTCGCCGCCGATCCCCGACCCGCCGTCGTGAGGGAGACACCGTGAGCGACGCTTGCGAGCGAACCATGAGCACAGAACGCGCCGGTCGAGCCTGCGAGGACGACGCGTGAGCCGCCTCATCTTTGAAACGCGCCGCCGAATCCCGCCGCCGACGACGCGCCAGGGCACTATCACGATCGAGCCGCCGCCGGAACTGCCGCGGCTGGTGCCGCCGTCGCTGCTGCGTCGAGTGCTGCCGTATCTGATCGTCGTCCTCATCGTCGGCATGATCGTGGCGTTGGTGGCCACCGGCATGCGACTGATCTCCCCGACGACGCTGTTCTTCCCGTTCGTTCTGCTGCTGGCGGCGACGGCGCTCTACCGCGGCACCGACAACAAGATGCGCACCGAAGAGGTCGACGCCGAACGCGCCGACTACCTGCGTTACCTGTCGGTGGTGCGCGACAACGTCCGCGCCCACGCCGCCGAACAACGCGCCGCACTGGAGTGGTCGCATCCGGATCCCACCCTGCTCGCCGACGTTCCCGGCACCCGGAGACAGTGGGAACGTGACCCCGGCGACGCCGACTTTTTGGTGCTGCGCACCGGATTACACGATGCGCCGCTAAACGCGAAGCTGCGCGTGAAAGACACTGCGAACGAGATCGACCTCGAACCGGTGTCGCACAGCACGTTGCGCGGCCTGCTCGATGTGCAGCGTACCGTGCGGGCCGTGCCGTCGGGCATCGACCTGGGCAAGGTGTCGCGCCTGACCGTGCTCGGCGACCCCGACGAGGTCCGGGCAGCGCTGCGCGCGTGGATCACCCAGGCTGTGACGTGGCACGACCCGGCCGTGCTCGGGTTGGCTGTACTGTCGCCGCACATCGAGGGCGACGACTGGTCGTGGGCGAAGTGGTTGCCGCACGCCGACGTTCCCGGCGCCGCCGACGGGGCAGGTCCGGCGCGGTTCCTCAGCAGCGACGTGGCAGAGCTGCGGTCCATGATCGCCCCCGTCCTCGAAGACCGCGAGCCCTTCGGTGTGACAGCCGATTCCGGGGCCAAGCACCTGCTGATCATCATCGACGACCCCGACGTCGACCCCGCCGTGCTGTTGCCCCGCACCGGGCTGTCCGGTGTGACCGTGGTGCACCGGTCCGTCGAACCGCCGCACCGCGAACAGTACGTCGACCCCGAACGGCCGTTCCTGCGTATCGTCGACGGGCGGCTGGAGCGCTGGCAGACCGGCGGGTGGCAGCCCTACGTCGACGCCGCCGACCGACTCGATGTGGCTGCGGCCCGCCACATTGCGCGTCGGCTGTCGCGCTGGGACTCCAACCCCGGCCACGCGCGTACCAGCAACGCCGGGGTCGCGACGTTCTCCACCCTGCTCGGCATCCCCGACGCCGCGGCGCTGGATGTGGCCAGCCTGTGGGCACCGCGCCCACGCGCACAGGAGCTGCGGGTGCCCATCGGCGTCACCGCGACCGGTGACCCGTTGATGTTCGACCTCAAGGACGAGGCCGAAGGCGGCATGGGCCCACACGGCCTGATGATCGGCATGACTGGATCGGGCAAGTCGCAGACGCTGATGTCGATCCTGTTGTCGCTGTTGACCACCCACTCCGCTGACCGGCTGATCGTCATCTACGCCGACTTCAAGGGTGAGGCCGGCGCCGACATCTTTCGCGAGTTCCCCCAGGTGGTCGCGGTCATTTCGAACATGGCCGAGAAGCGTTCGCTGGCAGATCGTTTCGCCGACACCCTGCGCGGCGAGGTGGCGCGGCGCGAACAGCTGCTGATGGAGGCGGGCCGTCGGGTACAGGGCAGCGCGTTCAACTCGGTGCTCGAGTACGAGGCCGCGATGGCGGCAGGCCACGATCTGCCGCCGCTGCCGACGCTGCTGGTGGTCGCCGACGAGTTCTCGCTGATGCTGGCCGATCACCCCGAATACGCCGACCTTTTCGACTACGTGGCGCGCAAGGGCCGGTCGTTCCGCATCCACATCCTGTTCGCGTCGCAGACGCTGGATGTGGGGCGCATCAAGGACATCGACAAGAACACGTCGTACCGGATCGGGCTGAAGGTCGCCAGTCCCGCCGTCAGCCGCCAGATCATCGGCGTGGAGGACGCATTTCACATCGAGTCGGGACCCGAGCACAAAGGTGAGGGTTTTCTGGTGCCGAACCCCGGCGCGATGCCGGTGAAGTTTCGCAGCACCTACGTCGATGGCATCTACGACCCGCCGCGGGTGGAGAAGTCGGTTGTGATGCAAGCGGTTCCGACACCGCAGGTGTTCACCGCCGGCCATGTGGAGGCCCCCGCCGACACCGTGACCGTCGTCGAACCGGCCGCGCATGAGGACCGCCCGCCCCGCAAGCTTGTCGCCACCATAGGTGATCAGCTCGCGCACTACGGTCCCAGGGCGCCGCGGCTGTGGTTGCCGCCGCTCGATGAGAACATCCCCCTTGACGGGTTGCTGGCGCGCGCGGATGTGCCCGAAGGGCAATGGCGTTGGCCGTTGGGCGAGATCGACCGGCCGTTCGCGATGCGGCGTGACCCGCTGATCTTCGATGCAACATCGGCGGCGGCCAACATGCTGATCCACGGCGGGCCGAAGTCGGGTAAGACGACGGCGCTGCAGACCTTCATCCTGTCGGCGGCCGCGCTGCACTCTCCGCGTGAGGTCACGTTCTACTGCCTCGACTACGGCGGTGGCCAGTTGCGGCCGCTCGCAGATCTCGCGCATGTCGGGAGCGTCGCGTCACCGCTGGAGCCCGAACGGATCCGGCGTACGTTCGGTGAACTGGAACAGCTGCTGCGGGCCCGGCAAGCCCGCACGCACAACGGTTCAGCCGAAGAAGGTGACGAGTACGGGGAAGTGTTCCTGGTCATCGACAACCTATACGCGTTCAGCCGCGACAACACCGATACGTTCAACACCCGAAACCCGTTGCTGACTAAGGTCACCGAGCTGGTCAACACCGGAATGTCCTACGGCATCCACGTCGTCGTCAGCACGCCGAATTGGCTGGAGGTGCCGTTGGCGATGCGCGACGGACTCGGGTTGCGCCTCGAGCTCAAACTGTCGGACGCGCGTGACAGCAACGTGCGGGTCACCGGCGCGCTGCGCCGCCCTGCCGAGGCGGTGCCTGCCGATCAGCCGGGCCGCGGACTGACGATGGCCGCCGAGCACTTCCTGTTCGCCCAACCGGATCTGACCGACATCGCGGTGATCAACGCCCGCTACCAGGGCGTCGGGGCGCCCCCTATCCGGCTGCTGCCACACGATCTGTCACCCGGAGCGGTCGCGCCGCTGTACCCGGCGCCCGAGCGGGTGGTCGTCGGCCAGCGCGAAGAGGATCTGGCAGCGGTGACGGTGGATTTCGCGCGCAACCCGTTGTTGATGGTGTTCGGAGACAGCAAGTCGGGCAAGACGACGCTGCTGCGTCACTTGATCCGGACCGTGCGCGAACACTCCACGCCGGATCAGGTCGCATTCACGGTGATCGACCGGCGCCTGCATCTGGTGGACGAGTCCCTGTTCCCCGACAACGAGTACACCCCGAACATCGACCGGATCACCCCGGCCATCCTCGGCTTGGCGGGGCTACTCGAGAAGCGGCGCCCGCCTGCGGGTTTGACGCCCCAGCAGCTCGCCGACTGGAGCTATCGACCCGATGAGAGCGGGCACACCCACTACCTGATCATCGACGACGTCGACCAGATCCCCGACGCTCCCGCGGTCAGCGGTCCCTTCGTCGGGCAACGCCCGTGGACAGCGCTCCTGGGCCTGCTGTCACAGGCCAGCGAGCTCGGGCTGCGCGTCATCGTGACCGCGCGCGCCACCGGGTCAGCACATGCGTTGATGACCGCGCCGCTGCTGCGCAGGCTCAACGAACTGCAGGCCGCGATCCTCATGCTGTCCGGTAATCCCCAGGACAGCGGCAAGATTCGGGGCCACCGGTTCCGCCGGTTGCCTGCCGGGCGAGCGATGCTGCTCGACGCCGACGCCGACGGCGATGACGCCACATTCCTACAACTGGTCAATCCGTTCGCCGACGCGGTTGTGGGCAATCCGAGAGGCAACCGAAGAGACAATGGAAGGGAGTTGAACTGATGACTCTGCGTGTTGTTCCCGAAGGCCTGACCGCGGCCAGCGCCGCCGTCGAAGGGCTGACCGCACGGCTGGCCGCAGCGCATGCGGCCGCAGCGCCACTGGTTACCACCGTCGCGCCCCCCGCGGCGGATGCGGTCTCGCTGCAGACCGCTGTCGGCTTCAGCACCCTTGGGGCGCAGCACAATACGATGGCCGCCCAGGGCGTCGAAGAGCTCGGCCGGGCCGGCGTCGGCGTCGGCGAGTCCGGGGCAAGCTATGCCGCCGGTGATGCGATGGCCGCTTCGTCGTACCTGGTGTCGGGTAGCTGACATGACCGCCCCCATCTGGATGGCGCTTCCCCCGGAAGTGCATTCGGCGATGCTGAGCAGCGGCCCCGGGCCGGGTTCGCTGCTGGCCGCCGCGGGGGCGTGGCAGTCGCTGGCCACCGAATACTCCGCGGCCGCGGCGGAATTGACCGGCCTGCTGGGCGCCGTGCAGAGCGGTGCCTGGGAAGGTCCCAGCGCCGAGCAGTACGTCGCAGCGCATACGCCGTATCTGGCGTGGCTCGCGCAGGCCAGCGCCAACAGCGCGGCCAGCGCCGCTCAGCACGAGGCCGCCGCGGCGGCGTACTCGACGGCGTTGGCGACCATGCCCACGCTGGCCGAGCTGGCGCTGAACCGCAGCACCCAAGTCACGCTGATCGCCACCAACTTCCTTGGCATCAACACCATTCCGATCGCCATCAACGAAGCCAACTACGTGCGGATGTGGATTCAGGCGGCCACGACGATGGGCACATATCAGGCCGTGTCAGGTGCCGCGGTGGCGGCCACCCCGACGACCCCGCCCGCCCCGTTCGTGCTCACCCCTGGCGTGGGGGAGGCCGGATCGGCGGCGGCGACGGCGCAACAGTCTTTCGCGCAGCTGACCGCGGCCGATTCCGGTTCGGCGCTGGCGAATTCAGACATCATCGCGCAGCTGTTGCGGTTCGTCGGGCAGATCTTCGATGCCTATGGGCAGTATGTCTATCAGCTGTTCGAACCCATCATCGAATTCATGGCCGACCCGATCGGCAACACCCAGCAGCTGATCGTCGGGCTGCTGACCAACCCGGGCCCGACGCTGGTGACCTACGGTCCCTTCCTGTTCGCCGTCGCCTACCAGGCCGTCTCGTGGGTCGGCGCGTCGGTGACCTACCCCAACCTGCTGCTGACGACGTGGATGGCACCGCTGGCGCTGGGAATCGGCGGGTACTTCCTGCACCAGTACCTCAACCCGCCGGCTCTCCCGGCGCCGGAAGCTGCACCCGCGCCGCCGCAACCGGCGTCGAACACGCCCGCGCCCGCACAGCGCGCCGACCCGCTGCCCGCGGCCGCCGTCGCCCCGACGGTGCCCGCCGCGCCCGCAGCACCCGCCGCATCGGTGGCCGGCGGCGTCGCTCCCGCGGGCGGTGTGGCCGCTGCGGCCGCCGCACCGGTGGTGCCCTACGCCGTCGCCGGTCCCGGACCCGACGAGGGTTTCACGCCGACCCTGCGCGAGGGCACCGGAGCCAAGGCCCCCGCATCCGATATCGCCGCGTCGGCATCCGCCGCGGCCGCGGCGTCGTCGCTGGCCAAACGCAAGGCACGGCGGCGCCGCGCGGCACCGGTGCACGAACGCCAGTACGCCGACGCCTACATGGATTACGAACCCGACCCGGAGGACACGCCGCCGGAGCCGGTCCGCAAGCCGCGGATGAGCGCATCCGACAAGGGCGCGGGCCCAATGGGTTTCACCGGTGCAGCGGCCAAGCCGGAGACCGAAGAAGCGGCCGGGCTGACCGAACTGGCCGGCGACCCGTTCGGCGGCGGTCCGCCCGAGCCGCTGCTGCCCGGCGACTGGGATACGGAAGGGGGCTCGCGCAACTGAGAAGACCGACCGATCACCACCGTCCAGTTACGACAATCCGAAAGGTAAACCCATGAGCCTCTTAGACGCTCACATCCCGCAGCTCGTCTCGTCGGAGGCGGCGTTCTCCGCCAAGGCCGCGCTGATGCGTAGCACGATCGCCCAGGCCGAACAGGCTGCCCAGTCGGCGCAGGCGTTCCACATCGGCGAATCCAGCGCCGCCTTCCAGGCCGCGCACGCCCGGTTCCTCGAGGTCTCCGCGCGGGTCAACTCGTTGCTGGACATCGCGCAGGTCAACCTGGGCGACGCCGCGGGCAGCTACGTCGCGCAGGACGCCGCCAACGCCAGCACCTACACCGGCATCTGAACCACGAACTGACAAGAGGGAGAACCTGATGTCACAGATCATGTACAACTACCCGGCGATGCTGGCGCACGCGGGTGAGATGGCCGGTTACGCCGGTGCGCTGCACGCCGTCGGCGCCGACGTCGCCAGCGAGCAGGCCGCCCTGGCCGCCGCATGGCAGGGCGACACCGGCATGACCTACCAGGCGTGGCAGGCGCAGTGGAACGTCGCCATGGAGGAACTGGTCCGGGCGTACCGCGCCATGGCCACCACCCACGAGACCAACACCATGGCGATGAGCGCGCGCGACGCCGCCGAAGGCGCCAAGTGGGGTGGCTGACCGTCGGTGTCTGCTAACGCAGTCGAACTGACCGCGGAGCAGGCCTGGTTCATCGCTGATGCGTTGGGCGCCGGGAGCTTTCCCTGGGTGCTCGCCATCACGCCGCCGTACAGCGACCATGCGGCGCGCAGGGCGGTCGAGGACAGGCTTACCGCGGAACTTGTCTCGCTCGGGTTGATGACCGCGGACCGCGTCGTCAATCCCGATGTGCAGCAGTGGGTCACCACCACATGTCGGCCGCGGCGCTGGCTGGAGCTGAGGTTCGTCAGCGCCTCGAACAACCTGTTGCGCGGCCATGTTGCGCGCCAAGGGGACTCCACGATCGTCGCGCTGCGCGGCGGAGGGCTGGTGACGTTCACGGCGGTGGATATCGACCATCCGCAGGCGCTGGTGCCGGTGCTGACCGCAGGCCTTCCGGGACGTACGCCGGCCGCGTTCGAGGAGTTCGCGATCCCCGCGCGCATCGGGGCGCGCGCCGACGAGCAGTTGCGCAACGGCGCAACGCTCACCGAAGTCGTTGACGACCTGGGTCTTCCGGCGTCGGCGCTGCCGGTCGTGGAAGCCGCATACGCACCCGGCCGCAGCTATGTGGAGATCGTGGCCGGTGACCACCGCGACGGACACCGCGTCAGCACCGACGTCGGCGTCAGCGTCGTCGACACCAGCGCGGGACGCGTACTGGTGCACCCGTCCCGCGCCTATGACGGCGAATGGGTGTCGACCTTCACCCCAGGCACCACCCTTGCGATCGCGACCGCGGTCGAGCGGCTGACCGCGACGCTGCCCGACGGCGCGTGGTTCCCACACTTGCAGTTGACTCGAGACTTCGATCTCGACCAGAGAACGGAACACCGGAAATGGCGTCACACAGTTCATTGAACGGCAGCACCGTGTTGAAGGCGATGCCGATCGTTCGCGTCGCCGTACTCGCCGTCGGCGACGGCGGCGGAGGCCGCGTCACCGACATGGTGCTGCCCACCGAACTTCCGCTGCGCGAAATCCTTCCCGCCGTGCGGCGGATGGCGATGCCGGACGACGGCGACGGTGAGCACAGCCTGGCGGCGCTCTCGCTCGCCCCGGTCGGCGGTGCCCCGTTCAGCCTCGACGCCACCCTGGACACCGTCGGCGTCGTCGACGGTGATCTGCTGGCCCTGCAGCCCGTCCCCACAGGCACACCCGCCCCGCGGATCGTCGAGGATATCGGCGACGCGACGGTCATCTTCTCCGCCGCCCGCGAAAAGCCGTGGGGCGCCGAACACATCGCCCGCGGCGCGGGCGTCGCGGTCCTCGGGCTGACCCTGGTCGCCACCGCGCTGGCGACCGCGCATCGCATCGTCAACGGCGGTGACGCGGGCCTGTTCGCGGCCGCGGGTATCGCCATGGCCGCGGTGCTGACCGCTCTGCTCACCCGGGCCCCGTTGCCCCGTTTCGCCACGGCGATGTCGGTGGCGGCGTTGGCGCCCATCGCCGCCGCGCTCGCGCTAGCGGTGCCCGGTGAATTCGGGCCATCGCAGGTGTTGCTCGGCGCCGCCGGTGTCGCGGCGTGGTCGATCGTCTGCATCACCGTCGCCGAGCGCGGGATCGCGCTGTTCACCGCAACCAGCGTCGTCGGGTTGGGCGCGCTGATTACCGCGGGGGCTGCGGCGATCTGGGAGCTGGACTCCGTGGTGATCGGATCGGTGCTGGTGGTGCTGGCGCTGTTGATCATCGTCTCAGCGCCGCAACTGTCCGCGCTGTGGTCGCGGCTACCGGTGCCGGTGATTCCCGCGCCGGGCGACCCGCCGCCGTCGGCGCCGTCGATCTCGGTGCTTCGGGACCTGCCGCGTCGGGTGCGGATCAGCGACTCTCACCAGACGGGTTTCATCGCCGGTGGTGTCCTGCTGATCACCGCCGGGACAGTGATACTGGCTGCGCCGGAAGGGGTCTCGAACTGGACGTGGTACGTCGGCGGGGCGGTGGCGCTGGGAAGTGTGTTGAAGGCGCGGGTGTGGGACTCAGCCCCGTGTAAAGCGTGGCTGCTGAGCCAGCCGTTCCTCATGGCGATCGCGTTTCTCGCGGTGTTCGTCGCCGACGGCCGCTACACCGCGGCATGGTGGACGCTCGCGGCGGTGACCGGTGTGACGGCCGTGTGGGTGGTTGCGGCGCTGTTCCCGCACGTGGCCTCACCGGACACCTACTCGCTGCCGATGCGTCGCCTGGTCGGGTTCCTGGCTTCTGCGGTGGACGCCTCGCTGATCCCGGTGTTGGCCTACCTGGTCGGATTGTTCGCCTGGGTTTTGAACCGATGAGGCGTCGGTGATCCGCACCAGGCTGCGCCCCGCACTCGCGGCCGCGACGGTCCCGCTGACCGTCGCGATGGTGAGTTGCCCTGCGGCACTGGCGATCACGCCGCCGGAGGTCGACCCCGCGGTGACGCCGCCGTCGGGCAGCGCAGGCCCCGTGCAGCCGATGACGCAGCGCGCGCCGTGCGTCGCCGCAGCGGTGCTGCCCGGCACCGATACCGGCGTGGTCAACCCGAACCAGCTCATGCTCAACCTCGGCGACGCCTGGGAGTTCAGCCGCGGGGAAGGCCAACTGGTCGCGGTGATCGACACCGGCGTCCGGCCCGGACCGCGGCTGCCGAACGTCGACCCGGGCGGCGACTTCGTCGAGTCGACCGACGGGCTCTCCGACTGCGACGGGCACGGAACGCTGGTGGCCGGCATCGTCGCCGGCCAACCCGGCGCCGACGGCTTCTCCGGCGTCGCACCGGCCGCGCGGGTGCTGGCGATCCGCTCGACGTCGGCGCGGTTCGCACCGAGCACCACCGGTGAGGACCCGGCCACCGCACGGGTCGCCCACGACGTCGCCACGCTGGCACGGGCCGTGGTGCGTGCGGCGGACCTGGGTGCACGCGTCATCAACATCTCGGCCGTCACCTGCCTGCCCGCCAACGAGACCGTCGACCAGAACGAACTCGGCGCTGCGCTGCGGTACGCCGCCGTCGAAAAGGATGCGGTGATCGTCGCGGCGGCCGGTAACAACCGGGCCGGGTTGAACCCCGGGTCGGCATGTCCGTCCAACCCGCTGTCGGATCCGGGCCGTCCGGAGGACCCGCGGAACTGGGCGGGCGTGACGTCGGTGTCGATCCCGTCCTGGTGGCAGCCATTCGTGCTGTCGGTGGGATCGGTCAACACCGCGGGACAACCGTCGGATTTCACGATGGCCGGCCCGTGGGTGGGCATCGCGGCGCCCGGTGAGAACGTCACCTCGGTCGGTAACGGCGAGGGCGGCGCTCTGGCAAACGCCCTGCCCAACGAGCGTGGGGAATTATTCGGGCTCAACAGCTCGAGTTTCGCCTCGGCCTACGTCGCAGGTACTGCCGCGTTGGTGCGCAGCCGATTTCCCCAGCTGACTGCACAACAGGTGATCGACCGGCTGACGGCAAGCGCTCGGGGCGCCGCCCGGACGCCGTCCAACCTGACCGGCGCGGGCCTCGTCGACCCGGTGGCGGCACTGACCTGGGACGTCACCGACGCCGCTGACAACGGTGTGGCCGAGCCCAAACCCGTTGCCGCACCGCCACAGCCGCCGCCGACCGATCCCACTCCGCGCACTGTCGCGTTCGTGGGCGCCGGCGTACTGGCGGCCGTCGCCGCCGTAACGGCCGCGGTCGCAGCCCACCGCAAACGGACCACCGCGGCCGACGCCGCACCTGGGAGGCACTCGAAGTGACCATACGACTGGCGTTGGCGCTGTTGGCTGTCGTGGCCGCGGCGATGGCCTATCCGTGGGAGACGACCACCGAACGCTGGGTCCTCGGGGCGGCTGTTGCCGTGGTGGTTGTCGTGTTCGCGTGGTGGCGTGGGCTTTTCCTGACGTCCAGGGTCGCGCGGCGCTTCGGCGTGTGGCGCCGCAACCATTCGAAGCCGAAGCCGCAGCCGTCCAACGAAGCCACGGTGTTGTTGCGGATCGACGATCCGAACGGCGTGGGGCTGTCGTTGCCGTTGGTAGCCGGCTACGTCGAGCGGTTCGGGATCCGGTGCCAGACGGTGCGGGTCACCAGTCGCGACCAGGCCGGTGTGCGTACGACGTGGATCAGCATGACGCTCGACGCCGCCGATAACCTCACCGCGCTGTTGGCCCGCTCACCGGAGCTTCCGCTGCTGGCCACCACCGAGGTGGTCGGCCGTCGACTGGCCGACCACCTGCGCGAGACCGGACTGGAAGCGGTGATCGTCGATGTCGCCGATCCCCCCGCCGGCCCGGGCCGCGAGAAATGGCGCGCGGTCATCGACGACCACGGCGCGGTCTCGGCTTACGGCATCCCCGTCGATGACCGGCTCGGCGAACGACTTGACGAGGTGTGGTCACGGCCGAGCGAAACATGGACTGCGCTGGAATTCAGCGGCACTGCAACACATCCCACGGTCACCGCGATGTGCGCATTCCGCACCGCGGAGGCCGTCCGGGAGACGCCGCTGCCCGGTCTCGTCGCGCATCCAGGGATCCAGCGGCCGCTGCTCAACGCGTTGGATCCGCGGACCGCAGAGCGGCTCGGCACACCGACCGGCCCGTTGCCGTCGGGTCTGCTGGAGCGGATCGACTGGCGCGTGGGCCCGTCGGGCGGTGTCAGTCGAAAAGGAACGGCCGCAGAAAGCGCGTCATCCGGCGCAGGTAGTCCGGTTGGCTGACGTGTAACACGTGATTGCCGGGGAACCAGTGAAACGCGCAGCGATCCCAGTGTTCCCACAACATCTCGGCTTGTTCGGGCGGGGCGAGCCGGTCACCGAGGCCGGTGATGATCAGCCGTCGGTCCTTGGGCACCAGGGGTGTGTAGTTCAGCGGTGACGAATACATCGTTGCCGCACCGGCCAGTTCGTCGTCGGTGTGGGCGAGCACGTTGCGCAGCCGCATCACCTGGTTAGCCGGGAACCACTCGTCGGCCGTCCGATCCGGCGTGACCACAGGAACATTCGGAATCACCGCCTGGATGCGGTCGTCGATGCAAGCGAGCAACGCGGCGGTGTAGCCGCCCAGCGACATGCCGGTCAGCGCGACCCGGTCTACCCCGGTGTACTCGAGATAGTCGACCAGAGAACGGAAGTCGTGTACCGCCTGGGCCATCGCCTCGGCGAACCCGGCGAAGCCGTGTGCGAAGTAGCCGTAACCGGAAAACGGTGAGAAGCGTTCAGCGCGCCGACCGTGAAACGGTAGCGTGAGCAGCAGCACGTCGTAGCCGGACCGGTAGAACCACGGCAGCGAGAAGAACAGCCCGTTGAACAGGTACGCCGACCCCATGAAACCGTGGATCAGGCACAGCGTCGGATGCGGTCCGTCGCTGTGGCGCCAGTGCTGGGCGTGTACGACGTTGTTGCGCTGGTACGCCCGGCACTGGTCGCGCAAGGCGGGGTTGACCGCCTCGAAGCTGCTGTTGAACCGGATGTTGTGGACCTGGCCTTTGGCGATCCACTCGGCGACCGGATTGGCCGGCCGCGACGAGATCCGCGGTTCGATTGTCGGCGCGGGAAACGACAGTTGGGCATCCTGTTCGGCGGCTAGTTCGGCGTAGAAGCGCAAATGCTCGCGCTCCACGCGCGATTGCGACCGCAGCGCGGCGCCGACAAGCGATGGCAGCACCGATGCGCCGATCATCGACGCGATCGCCGTGCGCAACGCGATGTCGGCAACGGCCGAGGAATCCACGATCAGGCGCTGCCGCAACGTGAGGTCCATCCGACGCGGAAGGCCACGAGAACCGGCGTCGGCGCCTGGGACATCGAGAACAGGGATGGGCGGATCGACCGGGGCGGCGTCCGACGTGATCACATTCGCATGTTAACGCGGTCGTCTCGCGCCGAGTGTGGGGTCGTGTCACGCCTGGCGCGCTGCGGGCGTGCGGGTAACCCACGTTCGGCGGAGCAAAGCTAGGGGTCGTAGGGCACGCCGACCGCGCGGAAGACGTATTCCGGCGGCACGTCGAACGCCAGGGACCGGCGCGGCAAGCACGTCAACAGCTCGTCCGGGAGCGCCTCTTTGTAGTGCAGCGACAGCTGGCCCTCGCACCGCGGATCCACCGCGTGGATGTCGACCTCGATGAACAGGCCGGTCTCGGACAACTCGGCGGTCACGGCGCCCGCCTGCGGGCCGTCCCAGCGCTGGTCGACCGTGCGCGGCGCCAACTTCGGCACCGTCGACAGCGTGGCCAGCACCCGCTGCTTCGTCAGCACCAGCGAGCCGACATAACTTGCGATGTCGCCGCTGGCGCGTTTACCCGGGATCTTGCCGCTGAACCGGCGCGTCACCGGCACGTACTCGGCCAGGTGAAGTACTCCCTCGGCCTCCACCTCGGCGCGCAGTTCGGCGGGTAGACCGCCGATGCGGAACAGCTTGCGCAGAAATACGGCCATGTGCAGCCACCCTAATCCGCGCGGCATCGTAGGTGGTAGAGCTAATGCGTGGCACCGAACAAGCGCTGGCTGATCGGCTCGGCCGTCGCCGCGGTCGGGGTGTATGCGTTGTTGTGGATCGGATACGCCCAGCACTGGCGGTGGCTCACCGATCTGGACAACGCGCTCCTGGACGGCTTCTACCGCTACGGCGACGCGCATCCCGGCTGGGTGCTCGGGTGGCATGTGTTCTGCACCGTGCTGGGGCCGATGGCTTTTCGTTTGGTGACCCTCGTGGTGATCGTGATCGCGCTCGTGCGGCGCAACGTGCGCATCGCGATGTTCTTGCTCATCACCGTGGAGATCAGTGGGCTCATCACCGAAGCCGCCAAGCGGGCCGCCGATCGGCCGCGGCCCGACACCGCCCTGGTGTCCGCGATGAGCTCATCGTTTCCGTCCGGCCACGCGCTCGGCGTGATGGTGGCAGTGCTCGCGCTGCTGACCGTGGCCCTACCGGTCGTGCGCAGGCCGCTGCGGGTATGGCTTGTGGTGTTGGGCGTCGTGATCGTCGCCGCGATCGGACTGGGCCGGGTGAGCCTCAACGTGCACCATCCCTCCGACGTGCTCGCCGGATGGGCGCTGGGGTACTCCTATTTTGCGGTCTGTTACGCGTTGGTGTCGCCGACGCAACCGATCACGCAGCCGGACGATATACCGGAAGCACGCGGTACCGCGTGACGAAGCTGGCCTCCTGACATTCGGTGCCGACCTCGCCGTCGTGCGCCAGCGTCGTCGTACCGTCGACGACCGTGAAATGAAACTCCGGCACCCGAAGCTCGTGGTAGAGCGGGCTGCGTTCCAGGCGTCCGGTCGCCAGCGCGGCCAGGATCCGCAGCTTGGCCCACCGCCGCCCGGTCTCCAGGATCCGGATGTCGAGCAGGCCGTCGTCGATGCGGGTACGCCGCGACGGAGCGAATCCGGACGGCAGATACGTCGAGTTGCCGAGGAAGAACAGCGACGTCTGCAGCGTCTTGTTGTCGTAGCGGATGCGGACCGGATCGTCGTAGCGCAGCGTGTGATACATCGCGTACACGCTGGCCAGCGGTTTGCCGATCCGGTGCTCGTACTTCTCCCGCGTTTCGACGAACGACGGGTAGGCGCCGATGCTCGCGGTGTTGATCACCATGTGGTTGTCGTTGAGGCACACCAGGTCTACGCAGGCGACAAGGCCCTCCCGGATCGCCTCGACGGTCTTGGCCACGGTGTCGCAGCCGATGTCCTTGGCGAAGTGGTTGAACGTCCCACCCGGAAACACCGCCAGCGGAATGCCCGCCTCGACGGCGATCCCGGCCGCACACGACACCGTGCCGTCCCCGCCGCTGACGGCCAGCACCTCTGCCTGCTCGGCGGCTGACCGTAACGTCGCGGCAATATCGTCGTCGCCGTCGAGCTCCACAACCTGCGTGCGCGGCAACGCTTCTCGCACCTCGTCGATGGTGTCGGCTCCAGCGCCGCCGCCCGACGCGGGGTTGGCGACCAGCACCACGCCCGCACCGTCTGGACGTTTCGGGGCGCCGACCCACAGCGGGTCGGCGGCGGGAACTTCGGTCGGAACCACCGGCGGCACCACCCGCCCGCCGAGCACGGCCACCGCGGCACCGACGCCGAACCCCGCCAGCACATCACCGGGGTAGTGCGCACCGGTTGCCACCCGCGACATCCCGACCAGGCCGGCCAACAGCGCCAGCATCAACCCCAGCAGCGGACTCTCCAACCCGACACCGACCGCGAACGCCGCCGCGCTCGCCGAATGACCCGACGGCAGCGAGTTCGACGTCGGGGTGCGCCGCGCGCGACGCGCCAACGGCACCAGGGTCCAGTTGGGTCGCGCCCGTTTCCACACCCGTTTGGCCACCTGGTTGGTGAGCAGGCTCGTCACCGCGAGGCTCAGCACGCCCCGAGTTGCCCCACGTCTGACCGACGGCCCGCCGACGAGCGCCAGCACCGCCGCGATCGCAAACCACAGCTTCGAGTAGTCCGCGGCCCTGGTCAGCTTGGGCATCACCGCATCGAGCAGCGGGCTGGGCGAATCCGCGATGGCCTCGAACACCTCCTGGTCGAGGCTGCCGAGGCCCTGACCGATTTGGCGGATACCGCGGCGCCGTCGTACGGGCAGTAAATCCATCCCTTCAACTTATCCAGCCAGCGCGCGGCTTAACCCAAACCGAACGCACCGCGACTTAGCATGGTTGCGTGCGCCGGCTGTTGATCTTGATGTGCGCCTTGGTGGCGTTGGTCGGCACCGCCGCGGTCGGGCGCGCCCAACCCGCCCCGTGGTTCGCCGACTCCGTCGGATCGGCAACGCAGGTGATTTCGGTTGTGGGCGTGGGTGGTTCGAAGGCCAAGATGGACGTATATCAACGCACCCCGGCGGGCTGGCAGCCGATCGGAGTGGCCATCCCCGCCTGGATCGGGGCCAAGGGGATCGCGCCGCAGACCCACGACGGCCAGATGAAGACCCCGATGGGGGTCTTCACCCTCGATTTCGCGTTCGGCACCGAGCCCAACCCCGGCGGCGGTCTGCCCTACGTGCAGGTCGGTCCGGACCACTGGTGGGACGGCGACATGAAAAGCCCCACCTACAACACCATGCAGGTGTGCAAGAAGGCGCAGTGTCCGTTTGACACCGACCCGGCGAGCGGCACCGAGAACCTCGACATCCCGCAGTACGTGCACGCGGTCGTGATGGGCGTCAACAAAGCGCGTGTCCCCGGCAACGGCGGCGCCTTCTTCCTGCATGCCACCGACGGCGGACCGACGGCGGGATGCGTGGCGATCGACGACGACATGCTGGTCAAGATCATGGCTTGGCTGCGCCCGGGCGCGCTGATCGCGATCTCGAAGTAGACCTCAGATGTTCAGCGCACGACCGGGTTTCACCTTGAAGTTCAGTGCTTCGGTGGACATCGACGCGTCGTAGGTGCGGTCGTAGCCGGTCTCGCAGATCTTCCAGCCGTCGCCGGTGCGTCGGTAGCGGTCGTGGTAGAACCCGGCGCCGATCAGCATGAAGTTGAAGTCCGGGGCGATCACCCGGTCCTGCAGGTACCAGGTCGCCGACGCCTCGTCGCCGTCGACGCGGATCTCGGGGTGGGTGACGCGGTGCTCGGTGATGATCTCGGGCCCCAGCGAATTGCGCATGAACGTCACCAGCTCGTCGCGGTTGGTGAAGTGATGCTCCTCGCCGATGGACTCGCCGTACCTGCCGACCACGTCCTCGGTGAGGGTGTCGGCGAACTCGTCCCAGAACTTGGTGTCCAGCGCGCGCAGGTACCGGTACTTGACTTGTTTGATCTCATCGATGTCGCCCATGGTCGACATTGCAGCACAACCGCCCAGCACCGCATAAAGTGCCACCATGAAATTTGTCGACGGGTACCTCAGGTCGCCCCTCGCGGGCATCGCACCGTGGATTCTGATGGGGATCATCAACGGTCCCGGCCGCTTCGAAGAGGCCGCCTCTGTCGCGCTGGCACTGTCGCTGCTGACGCTGTGGGTCGGTGCGCGCCGCGGCGTGCCCGTGCACCTGCTGGAAGCGTTCACCGTCGCCTACTTCGGCGTTCTCGCGGTGCTCGGCCTGGTGGCCTCCGACCGCGTCATCGAATGGCTGCAACTGTGGGCCGGCGCGCTGAGCAATGTCGCGCTGGCGGTGTTCGCGATCATCACCCTGCTGATCCGCAGACCCTTCACCCTTGCCTATGCCAAGGACACCACACCCGAAGAGCACTGGGACAGCCCGGTGTTCTTGCGGATCAACTACGTCATCTCAGCGGCCTGGGCCGGTGCGTTCCTGTTCTCCGCCGTGGCCGGCGTGTACGGCGACGCCGTGCTGGGCGACAACGACAACTTCTGGACGGCGTGGATTCTGCCGATCGGCGCGATGATCTTCGCCGTGTCGTTCACCGAGTTCTACCCGGACTACGCCACCGGGGAGAAGACGTCGATCGCCGCGGCCGTCGACTGGTTCCCACCGTTTGTCACCGTGGTCGGCATCGTCGGATGGGTGAGCGACGCGCTTCCCGACATCCCGGCGATCGCGCTGATCGTCGTCGGCGGGGCGGGGTCGGCACTGATGAAAAGGCTCGTGCCGGACCAGGCGGAAACTACTGCGCCGCAGTGAGGTTGCGCGTCGCCGGGCCCTCCAGCAGGGTGCCGTCAGGGGCGAACCGTGACCCGTGCAGCGGGCATTCCCACGCCTCGTCGGCGTCGTTCCAGTTGACGATTCCGCCCAGGTGCGGACACACCGGCGACACCCTGTGCTCGACGCCGTCGACGACGCTGCGGGCCTCCAGATCCCATGGGGGACCGCTGACCACACCGCCCTCATCGGGCGTCCGGTCGCCCATGCGGGTCGCCGGGGTGATCCAGCCCCGCGCCAGATACATTGCCACCTCGAGGTTGAGCTGCATGGCTTTGGGAATCCCCGACAGTTCGTGGGGGCTCCAGCTGGAAAAGGCCTCGGCCCAGTCCATCCGCCCGCCGAGGATACGGCTCGACAGCGCCAGCGCCGCCGCCGTGCCGTTGGTCATCCCCCATTTGTCGAAACCCGTTGCGACGAAGATCTTGTCGTGGCCGGGCAGGATGGGCCCGACATAGGGCAGCTGGTCGATCGGCGTGTAGTCCTGCGCTGACCAGTAGTTGGTCTGCATCGCGCCGGGGTAGTGGGTCTTGGCCCACGCGTCGAGTTCCTGCACCGACGACGCCGGGCTCTTCTGGTGGCCGACCGGGTGACCGGCGCCGCCGACCAGCAGCCGGTCGCCCTCGGCCGTCGGCGCGTACCGGATCGACCTGGTCGGCGAATCTGCTGAGATGTACATACCGCGGGTGATGTCGCCGGGCACCTGATAGGCCATGCAGTACGAGCGGCTCGGCTCCAGGCGCGCGAAGAATCCGCCACGGTCGAGGATCGGAATGCCCGTGGCGAGCACGCATTGCTTTGCGCGCGTGTCGAACTCGGCGCCGTCGTTGGTGCGCACGCTGAGCTTCAGGCCGTCGCCTTCGTTCGAAACCTTCTGCACCCGAACGCCTTGCGCAAGCCGACCACCGCGCTCGTCGAGCTCGACGATCAGGCTGTCCAGCAGCGGCATCGGATCGAACTGCGCTTGATCGGCCAGCCGCACCCCGCCCGCGAACGGAAACGGCACCCCGGCCTCGTCCACCCACGACACGTCGAGGCCGGCGGACTTGCAGGCCGCCAACTCCTCGCGCACCGACGGCACACCCTTTTCGGACTGCGCGTAGGTGTAGGCGTCCTCGCGCTGCACCGAGATACCGTGCGACTCGCAGTGCCCGATCAGCCACTCCAGGCCTTCGCGGTTGCCGTCGACGTACTGCTTGGCCTTTTTGACCCCGTGCTTGCTGACGATCTTCGAGATCTTCGTGCTCTGCAGCAGGGAGATCTTGGCGGTGGTGTTGCCGGTGGCGCCGGCGCCGGGGAACAGCGCCTCGAGCACCAGGACGTCCTTGCCGGCCCTTGCCAGCAGGACAGCGGTGATCAACCCGGTGATGCCCGCGCCGACGACCACGACGTCGGCAGATCGGTCGGCATCGACCATCGGATTGGCTGGAGTCGCTCGGTTGGCGCGGTTTGCTAGCCACAGTGACGTCATGGCTTGCGTAGTACCCGTTCCGGTCGGTCCAAAACCGTGACGGCCGAACGTCGTTGGACCGGAGTGTCGGACGGGTTTCGGCAGGTGCGACGGCTATCGTGTGGTCCGTTATGAGCGACCCGTTGGGGTTGTCGATCGGGACGACGAACTTGGTCGCGGCGCGTATCGGCAATCAACCCGTGATACGACGTTCCGTGCTGGTCGACGCCGACGGCACGGTGTTCAGCGGTTTCGTCGACCGCGTCGGTGACGCCGTGCCCTTGGTGGCGGCCGACGGATCGACGCATCGGGCCGAACAACTGGTGGTCGACGCGCTGACGGAGCTGGTGCACGCCAGCGGAGAGCCGCCAGCAGACATCACCATCGCCGTGCCCGCGCACTGGACACCGGCGTCGTTGGACGCACTGGGCAACGCGATGCGCGCCAGCGCCGTGCTGGCGCCGGCGCGGCTGCTGTCCGACGCCGTCGCCGCGCTGACCGCGCTGAAAACCAACCCCGGCCTCACGCCGCAGGGCGTCGTCGTCCTGCTGGATTTCGGTGGCGGCGGCACCAGCATCACGTTGGCCGACGGAGGCGCGGGGTTCGAACCGATCGACGAGACCACCCGTTATCTCGAGTTCTCCGGCGACCACATCGACCAGGCGCTGTTGCGCCTCGTGCTCGACGAGATCACCCGAACCGGTGAAGTCGATCCCGCTGCCACCGCCGCGGTGGGATCGCTGGCCCAGCTGCGCGACGAATGCCAGCGCGCCAAGGAGCGGTTGTCGACCGAAGAGGTAACCGAGGTGGTCGCCGAACTGCCCGGACACCGGTCGTCGGTTTCGGTGTCGCGGCCGCAGCTGGAGGAATTGCTCGCCGAACCGCTGGCCGGACTTCTGGTGACGCTCGATAATACGTTGCAGCGCAACCGGATTGACTGGATCAATGTGTCGGCGGTGGCGATGGTCGGCGGCGGTGCGAGCATCCGGCTGCTCGGGCAACGGCTTGCCGGGCATACGGGCGCGCCCGTGATCACCACGCCGCAGCCGGCGCTGGACGCCGCTGTCGGTGCCGCGCTGTACGCGGCTTACAGGGCGGTCGCCGAGGCCGAAACCGGGTTGGCGCCGGCCCCGCTGGTCGACGTCGAGGCGTCGGAACCATCGACGGTCGGGGCGCTGGCATGGTCGCAGGACGATGCCAGCGCTGAAGATCCGGTGCCCTACACCGGCCCGGAGTCCTACGACACCGGCATGACCGCGTCGCGACCTCCGGTGCAGTACGTGCCGCCGACGGGGCCGATCGATTCGCCCCGCACCTGGCAACGGCTCCCGGCGCTGGCGGTCGGCGTGGCCGCCGCCGTCGCGTTGATCGCCGTCGGCGGGGTGGCGATCGCGCTGACCGGCGCGACCGACACCAGCAACACCCCCGAGGCGCCGCGCACGTCCGCTGCGCCCAGCCCTCCCGCGTCGCCGCCGCCGACCAGCGCGCCGCCGCCGAGCCCGCCCGCGGAGACCGTCACGGTGACCAGCGACCCGCCGCCGCCACCCGAGACCACCCAGGCATCTCCGCCGCCGCCGTCGACGGCCGTCACCACGACCACGCCGCCCACCACAACCACCACGACGACTACGACTACAACGACCACTACGACGCCGCCCACCACCACCACCACGACGACGACGCCCACCACCACGACGACGACGGTTCCGCCGGTGACGACAACCCACTTGGTCGTGCCGGGCGTCGGGTCGATCCCGATCCCGGTGCCCAACAACCAAAATCCGCCGGCGCCCTGACGGTCAGCGCGGGTACGGATATTCCGGTTCGTGGAACCGGTTGATGATCGGGATGCGCTCGATGATCCGGTCGCGCAGCCTCGGCTTGGGCGCGGGAACGTAGGCCGGCTGCTGCGGCGGCGGCACGTAAGCCGGCGCAGGTGGGGGCACATACGCAGGCGCCGGCGGCGGGTAGGCCGGGGTGGGCGGTGCGACCTCGGGCGCCGGCGGCGGGACGTACTCGGGCGGGTCGTACATCGGTTCGGCGACGGGCGCCGCGGGCGGCGGCGGAGCCGCGACGGCAATGGTCTGGGCGAGCACCGGGCGGGCCTCGGCCGGCGTCGACACCTTCTTCTCCGGCGGCGCGGGTGCGCCTGCCGGTTCCTCAGCCGGGTTTGTCGCCGAGGCGGCCTGCGGCTGCTCGTCCGGGGTGCCAGGAGACAAGCTCAGCACGACGGCCACGGACAGCGACACCACGAACGTCAGCACCGCGGCGGCAAGGACCGAAGCCAACGCGCCCACCTTGGATGGCGCCTTCGACCCGGCCGGAGCCATTTCGTTGACGGCATGTGCCGACGCCAGGGCCGCCCCCCGGGCCAGCGCCACGTCGGCGTCGGCGGCCGATACGACCGGACACTCCGCCGCGTCGGTGAGGGCGGCCACGACCACGTCGAGGTCCTCGGCCGAACCGAGGACGAAGATCGCATCCGGATTCCAACCGTCGAGTTGCGACAGCGCCAGCACCCGGCTCGACAGTTCCACCACGTCGGCGCCGTCAAGCGGCCGGGCGATCCGGTCGACCGTCGCGCCGGCGGGCTGGACGGCCGCGACCACCGCCGCGTCCGGTTCGACGATGCAGACCGCGAGATCGTCGTAGCCGCCGAGGCCGGCGAGCCCCGCGGCGAGCACGTCGGCGGCCTCGAGTTCGGATACGGCGATCACGTTGGCGAACCCGCGGGCGGCCAGCGCGTCCAACACGTCGGAGGCCGCGATTTCGGCCTCGTTGGTCCACGTCACGCCGATGGCGTGGATGGAACCGTCGACCTCGTCGGACAGGACCACGTCCAGCAGATCTTCGGGGTCGACGGCCGCGGTGAGGGCGCAGGCGCCGCGGTGAACGGTGTCACCTTCGCCGGTCGTTCCTTCGACCAGCACCCAACGAACAGCGCTGGACGTCATCGATAGACCCAGCACGAGGTTCATGGCCATGCCCCCATCCGCTGACGATCGGCTCAGAGGTTACCCCTCCACTCAGCGGCGGTATCCACTCCCTCAGGGCCGAAACGTCACGCCGCCGTCGACGCTGATCGTCTGGGCGGTGATGAAGCTGCCGTCGTCGGAGAGCAGCAGCGCGGCCAACGCGGCGATGTCGTCGGGTGCGCCGAAGCGGGACTTGATCATCTGACGGGCACGAGCCTGTTCGACGACGCCGTCGGGCATCGGCTGCTCGTCGAACTTGTAGTGCCAGATCAGGCCGGGAGCGATCGCGTTGGCGCGGATGCCCTTGGGTCCGTACCGGCGGGCGATGTGGCGCATCAGCGCGAGCTCGGCGGCCTTGCTCATCTGGTAGGACACCCGGGTGCTGGCCGCGTTGTAGGCGTCGGCCGAGGCGGTGAACACGATGGAGCCGCCGCCGTTGTCGATCATTGCCGGTATCGCGTGCTTGGCGCAGATCACGAAACCTCTCGTGTTGACCCGCATGACCTCGTCGAACACCTCGAGCGGCAACTCGACGACACCGCCGGGGAGGTACGCGTCGGCGGTGTTGGCGAAGTTGACGTGCAGGCCGTCGATGCGGCCGAAGGTGTCCACGGCCGACCGCACGATAGCGGCGACGGAGCCCTCGTCGGCGCCGTCCAGCCTTACGCCGCGGACCCGTTCACCTGAGCGATCGATGTCGGCGACGACGCCCGTCACCAGGTCCTCGTCGAGGTCGCCGACGACCAGCAACGCGCCCTCGTCGGTGAAGCGCCGCGCGAGGCCATTGCCGATGCCGCCGAGCCCGGCGAGGATGACGACCTTGTTCTCGAGCATTCCGGTCACGGGTCGATCTTGCCCCCTGACCTGGGCGATCGCTCAGCGGGGGTGGCAGCGGTTGCGGCAAATGTAACGAATTGATATAGGCTGCAGCCCGTGGGTCGCCATTCCTTAGCCACAAAGCGACGGAGGCCGCCGATCGGGCTGGCTGCGATCATCGCCCCTGCCGCGGTGCTTTTCGCGGTCGGCGGCGACGTGCCCGCACCGGCCGAGACCAGCCGCGAGGCCCCCGAACCCGTCGTGACACCCGTTGAGAATCAAGCGAGCGCCGAGACCGCGACGCCGTGCTGTGTCGAGTTGGTGGCTGCGCCGCCGACCGCGCCACCGTTCATCGTCGACGAGCCCGATGCGGCTCCGCCACCCGGCGAGGTGTTCGCCGCGTCGCGTCTGCGGATAGTCGACCGAGCGCTGCCCGCCGGCATCGCTCCCGAGCGCGGATTGCAGGTCAAGACGATCCTGACTTCACGGGCCATCAGCGAGGCATTCCCGGAGATCAGCAATATCGGCGGTGTGCGACCGGATTCACTGCGGTGGCATCCCAACGGGCTGGCGCTCGACGTGATGATCCCGAACCCGACCAGCGCCGAGGGCATCGCGCTCGGCAACGAGATCGTCTGGTACGTGCTGCGCAACGCCGAGCGGTTCGGCATGCAGGACGCGATCTGGCGCGGCGTCTACTACACGCCCGATGGTGCGCAGGGTTCCGGACATGGGCATTTCGACCACGTCCACATCACCACGACCGGCGGCGGATTCCCCGACGGCGACGAAATCTACTTGCGCTGAATTTCTTGGCGCTGAAATAGCGCGTAGGGTCGCGCGCACGCGAATTACAGTGCCCTGAGCGCTATCTCGGGCTCAGTGGTGCCCGGAGTCGTGTTCCGTGCTGTCCACCGGGGAACCGATGCCGGCGGTGGGCGGCGCCGGCGGGACGGGCGCGGGTACGCACGTTGGGGTGCCGTCGACAACGGATTCGGCTCCGATGCAAGCAGGTTCGGCGAGTGGTAGTGACGGCGTTTCGTTCAGCGCGGCTAACGCGGGCGCCGCAACGAGCGCGCCGCCGACGGCGGCTGCACCAATGAGTCGGCGGGTAGACCGTGGCAGATCGAACATTTCGCACCTCTCAAATGGAGGAATCGAGACTATCGGCGTTGGCGTGTCCAGCGTTGGAATTTACGCAAATTGACACAGTGGTAACCCAGTGGGGGAAGGTCGCTGCTGAGCTGTCACCACGGCCACGTGTGCGCGTCGTGCGGTCAACGAGGTCAACCGACCTTGCGCAAGTGGAACGGGCTGTGCGACACGACTCCGCCTTCGCAACCGTAGTTGGAGTCCGACGTCAACACCCCGTTGAGCGTCACCGGGTCGATCGACATCGACACCACAGCGGGTTCGTAGTGGCCGTCGGCGCAGGTCAGACCACCGGGCTTGGAAACTGTGAAGATCCAGCGGCCATTGGCATATGTGGTGGGGGTCTGCCAACCCTCGTTGCTGGCGACGGTACCGGTGCAACCGGTCGGGCCGCAGCTGGTCGCGAACGTCCAGACGATCACCGAGTCACCTTCGACTTCGCTGTAGTTGCCGTTGAGCAGCGCCGGATCGGCGGCCGCAGTGGCGGCGAGGGCAATGCCGGCGAATGCGGGCGCGGCGACGACGGTGGTCAAGGTGCGCAAGACTTTTGTCATAGTGACTGAGGAATTTAACGGTCATGTCAGCCACTTGACGCCAGCGACGCGCCTGCGTCGCCGAATCGCAACCTGCGGAGCCGATGACGGGAATCGAACCCGCGTTCTCAGCGTGGGAAGTCGTTCAAAGAGTTCTGACGCTCCTCCTACGTCCTAGAGCCTTACGCGCTCCTCACGGTTGATCGCATTGAGGATCTCCGGTGCGACAAACAGCCGGTCTTGCCGGCGTCCCGTGATCTCCATGAGGACTCCATGTTCAATCAATTTGCCCACTGCCTGGTTTGCGGCTTGAAACGATCGACCCAAAAGGTCTCTGACGGTTGGTACGTCGATCACCGGGTAGCCGACCAGTACTTCTGCGATTTCTACGGGTGATCCGCGCATGCCTTTGCCGCGCAAGTCCGCAACCAGCCGGTCCCTGATGCGTAATAAGCATTGGATCTTGGCGAGACCCTCACGAGCCTGCACTTCAACAGCGTGAGCGAATAGTTCGACCCAGGGGCTGAAGTCTCCAGAAGTTGTGACGGCCAACAAGCCGTCCTGATACTGCTGCCGCCGAGCTTCGAACCACGGAGCGATGTTCAGTACCGGCCAGCGGAGCTCGCCAGCCTGCATCACCTGCAAGAGCGCTATCAGGCGGCCCAGTCGACCATTGCCGTCGCTAAATGGGTGCAGTGTCTCGAATTGGTAGTGCGCAATTGCCATTTTCGCCACGATCAATAGATCGGAGTTCTCATTGACCCAGTCCTCCCAGGCGGCGAAGCCTGTCTCGAGGTGATCGCCAGCCGGACATGGAACGAATCGAGACTCTTCAATGGGCCTGGTTTCGGCACCGATTGCCACCTCATGCGGCCTGAGATCACCTGCATCCGCCGTGTCACCCTTGGTCCCGCGAACGATTATCCGTTGCAGCTGCCCGAGAAAGCTGCGTGAGATCCTCCGCTCCCTGATGTTGTGAACTGCGAGCTCCGATGCCTGCACGTAGTTGCGTATCTCGCGTTGTTCGAACGACATCTGATTTTCCTGCAGGAAGTCAGCCTCAAGAACTTCCTGGAAGCTGGCGTACGTCCCCTCGAGTGCCGATGTACTCGCTGCTTCCCGTCGAATGATCGGTCGAACGAGAATCTCTGGTCGAGGCAGTTGCGCAACGGCCTCATCGAGGCGGGCGATGGCCATGGCGGCTTTTGACGCGCACGCCACGGCCCGTGCGGACAAATTGGGAGCAGCCGGCAGGGGAATAGGTAGGTATGCCCAGTAGTGCCATTCCTCCATGCTGCGAGGATCCGTCCCACTGATCGGTACCAGTTCACCGATCGGCGACGCGCGGACTGCTTCGAGTTCCATAGTTCAACCTTATACCCCATTAGGTTGAATGTTGACGCTCAAGCTCAACGTAGGTTGCGCCCACCCCGCCTTGGTTGAACTGCATACGGGGAAGTTCAACTAACGGGGAAGCGCGGCAGTTCAATGTGGAGCCGGTGACGGGAATCGAACCCGCGTTCTCAGCTTGGGAAGCTGATGTTCTGCCATTGAACTACACCGGCCGGTTTGAGCACGAAGGCTAGCATTCGAGCGGCTACGCTCGTCGCGTGCTGCTCTCCGACCGCGACATCCGCGCTGAAATCGCCGCCGAGCGGCTGGGCCTCGACCCGTTCGACGACACCCTGATCCAGCCGTCGAGCATCGATGTCCGCCTGGACAACCTGTTTCGGGTCTTCAACAACACTCGCTACACCCACATCGATCCGTCGCTTCAGCAGGACGAGCTCACCAGCCTGGTACAGGCCGCACCCGGTGAGCCCTTCGTGCTGCATCCCGGCGAGTTCGTGCTCGGCTCGACGCTGGAGCTGTGCACGCTGCCCGACGACCTCGCCGGCCGCCTGGAAGGCAAGTCCTCGCTGGGCCGGCTCGGCCTGCTGACCCACTCCACCGCGGGCTTCATCGACCCCGGCTTCTCCGGGCACATCACCCTGGAGCTGTCCAACGTCGCCAACCTGCCCATCACCCTGTGGCCGGGCATGAAGATCGGACAGCTCTGCCTGCTGCGGCTGACCAGCCCCGCCGAGCACCCCTACGGCAGCGCCAAAGTCGGCTCCAAGTATCAGGGCCAGCGCGGTCCGACGCCCTCGCGGTCCTATCAGAACTTCCTCAAATCGACCTGACTCGAGTCCCTCGTTGACCCTGCGCTGAGGGGGTCTCGGGGCGTACTTTTTGCGCCCTGGACGCAGCGTGAACTGACTTGCGCGCACCGCCGTTGATCCGAGTAGGGTCGAAGTGCCGATACAAAAGTTGATCGCCATCAGCTAATGGCATTTTGGGATGTAACGCGGCTCCTGCCGATGCCGATGAACTACTAGTCGCCGGTTTCTGCGAATCGCGGGGCGACACGAAAACCTTGATAGCGTAGCAAACTTTTTGGAGGGTTCGTGGACATCGTATTAGGTGTGTCGATGACACCTACGACGGTCCGCATGGTGCTGGTCGAAGGGGAGAAGGCCGACGGCGTCACCGTCGACCACGACGTCTTCGACGTCAACGGCGAGCCCGACTCGGCAACGTCGAGCGCGCCCAACCAGGTCATCGACGCTGTGCTCGGCACCAAGGAGAGCGCCGAGACCGGCGGGCACCATCTCAAGTCGATCGGCGTCACCTGGAGCGACCACACCGAAGCCGCAGCCCTGCGTGAGGAATTGGCCGCCCGCGGCATCGACGACGTCATGCTGGTCTCCGACGGTCACGCTGCCGCCTCGCTCGCCCAGGCGGTGGGCCGGGCCGTCGGATACGACACCACCGCGCTGCTCTTCCTCGACCGCGACACCGCGACGCTGTCGGTGGTGCAGACCGGCGACGGGTCGGTGGTCAAGGTGCTCAGCCGCACTCTGCACAGCGACGACGCGATGGTCGTGCTGACCGAAATGGCCGCCGCGGTCGACGCCCAGGAGTCACCGCCGCAGGCCATGTTCGTCGTCGGCTCCGGCGTCGATATCGCCTCGGTGAAGAACCACCTCGAACACCTCGTTAGCCTGCCCGTCAGCGCACCCGACGAACCCGACCTCGCGCTGGCCCGCGGCGCCGCGCTCGCCGCCGCCAACGCCCCCGCGTTCGAAGCGTCCACCGTCGGGCTGGCCTACTCCCAGGACCCCGACGGCCCCACCGCCGGTAGCGCATACGCCGGGCTGGCCGCCGGCGCCGCACCGCTGCTCGACGGTGACGAGCCCGCTACCGACTTCCACCCGATCGGTGAGGAGCGCAAGCCGTTCCTGCTCGTCGGCAGCGCGCTGACGTCGATCTTCGTCGTCGGTGTGGTGGCCCTGGTCATCTCGTTGGCGGTCAGCATCCGCCCGACGGCCGATCAGCGACCCAGCCCCGGGCAGAGCGCGATCGTGCCCAGCGCCGTCGCCCCCGCGCCACCGCCCGTGCAGCAGGAAGCCCAGCCGGTCGAGGCACCCCCGCCGCCACCTCCGCCGCCGGCCGAGACCATCAAGGCCCCGATCCCCGTCGTGCAAGAGGCTCCGCAGGCCCCGCCGCGCACGGTGTACGTCGAAGCGCCCGCTGCGCCCGCACCTGCACCCCCGCCGGCTGCGCCGCCACCACCTCCTCCTCCCGCGGCGCCTGCGCCTGCCCCGGCGCCGGCCCCCGTGGCTCCGGCACCGGCCCCGGTGTACATCCCTCCGCCCGTGTACAACCCACCGCCGATGTGGTATCCGCGGCAGCAGAATCCGTGGTATCCGCCGCGGCCGACCTACGACCCGCCGACGCCCACCTGGACGCCGCCCAAGTCGCCGTGGGACCCGCCATGGGAGAAGCCCGACAAGCCGCGCAACCCGAAGTGGCCGCCGTGGGAGAACGGCTCGGGCTCGCGTGGCTCCGACTCGGACAGATCTTCGGGGTCACGCGGTTCGGGTGACTTCGGTCCCGGGTCCCGTGGTTCCAACGGGCCGTCCGGGCGCGGCGGTTCGGGCGGTTCGGGCAACAACTGTTTCCTGATATTCTGCAGTTAATCGCCTGCCAAAACACCTGAGCAGGAAGCACTTTTAGGAGTGTCATCGTGCACGACGGTCGCCCGCGTCGACGCAACGGCCCGATCAAACAACGGGCCCGATGGGTGGCGATGCACGGGGTCGTGCGCGCGCTCGCCCGGTTGGCCGCCCGTCGCGGCGATTTTCAGGGCAGGCTGATCGCCGATCCCACGATCCGGAACGATCCCGCCTCGTTCACCGAGGAACTGCGTGCGCGCGGTCCCCTCGTGCGCGGTCGGGCCGCCTACCTGACCGTCGAGCACAAGATCATCAACGATGTGCTGCGCTCCGACGACTTCCGGGTCTTCGCGATGGGGTCGAACCTGCCCAAACCACTGAAATGGGTGACCGACCGCACCAAGACCGACATGCTGCATCCGTTGCAACCGCCGTCGATGCTGTCGGTCGAACCGCCGGATCACACCCGCTACCGCAAGCTGGTGTCGTCGGTGTTCACCACCAGAGCCGTTGCGGCACTGCGTGATCGGGTGCAGGAGTCGGCCGACGCAATGCTCGACGAGATGGCTGGCACCTCTGGTGCCACCGGCACCGTCGACATCGTCGAGCGCTACTGCTCTCGGCTGCCGGTCAGCATCATCAGCGACATTCTCGGCGTCCCCGACGAGGCGCGGCCAAACATTCTGGAGTTCGGCGAACTCGGCGCGCCCAGCCTGGACATCGGCCTGCCGTGGAAGATGTACCGCCAGGTCAACCGCGGCATCGAAGGGTTCAACGACTGGCTCGTCGACCACCTGGCCGAGCTACGGCGCAATCCGGGCGAAGATCTGATGAGCCAGATCATCCAGGCCAGCGACGAGGGCGCCCGGCTCAACGAGGAAGAGCTGATGGCCACCGCGGGTCTGGTGCTGGCCGCGGGCTTCGAGACGACAGTCAACTTGCTGGGCAACGGAATTCGCATGCTGCTGGACAACCCCCAGCATCTCGACACCCTGGCCGCCAGGCCTGAACTGTGGCCCAACGCCGTCGAGGAGATCCTGCGGCTCGACTCACCGGTGCAACTCAGCGCGCGAATGGCGCGCAAGGACACCGACATCGCCGGCACCCGGGTGCGCCGCGGCGAGATCATCATCCTCTACCTCGCCGGCGCCAACCGCGATCCGAACGTTTTCGACGACCCGCACCGCTTCGACATCGAACGTGAAAACGCGGGCAAGCACCTGTCGTTCTCCGGTGGCAGGCACTATTGCCTGGGCGCGGCGCTGGCGCGCGCCGAAGGTGAGGTCGGGTTGCGCACCTTCTTCGAACGCTTCCCCGACGCCCGGCTGGCCGGTGCAGGCAGCCGACGCGAGACCCGGGTGCTGCGCGGGTGGTCGGCACTGCCGGTCACGCTCGGCAAGGCGCGCGCCCCCATCGGTTCGACGATCTAGCCGCAGCAAGTGGGTTAAGTTCGGGGCGTGGATTTCCGAGGGGCGCTGCTCGAACAGACCCGGGCGTTCGGGGAACTGATCCGCAGTGCAGACCCGTCAACGCCGGTTCCGACCTGTCCGGAATGGACACTCAAGCAGCTGTTTCGCCACGTCGGACGGGGAAGCCGGTGGGCCGCACAAATCATCGCGCAGCGTCGGATGACGCCGGTCGATCCGCGCGAGGTGCGGGACGGCAAGCCACCCGACGATCCCGACGGCGCGATCGACTGGCTGAACGGCGGTCCGCGGGCCGTCTTCGCCGCGGTCGACCGGGTCGGTTCGGAGCGGGTGTGGACAGCGGCGGGGCCGCGCCCGGCCGGGTGGTGGGTCCGCAGGCTGTTGCATGAAGTGGCGGTGCACCGCGCCGACGCCGCGCTGGCGCTGGGCGCTGACTACGACCTGCCCGCCGAGGTGGCCGCCGACGGCATCAGCGAGTGGATCGAATTGATGTCCATCAAGGCCAGCCGAGCCGGCGCCCCCCTCGATCGCGGCCGCACCATGCACCTGCACGCCACCGACGACGGCCTCGGGCCCGCCGGCGAGTGGACCGTCGCCCACGCCGAAGACGGCGTGACCTGGACGCACGACCACGGCAAGGGCGACGTCGCACTGCGCGGTCCGGCAAAGGATCTGTTGCTGGCGATCATGCGGCGACGCAGCGCCGCCGACACAGGAATCGAGATCTTCGGCGACGAAGCGGTGTGGGAGAGCTGGCTACAGCGCACCCCGTTCTAAATGGGTACCTTCCTGACCATGAGCACCTCAGAGATCGCCACCGTCCTCGCCTGGTACGACGCGCTCAACGAGCGTGACCTGGACACCCTGGCATCGCTGTCCAGCGACGACGTTGAGATCGGTGACGCCGACGGAGCCGCCCAGGGCCATGTCGCGCTGCGGGAGTGGGCGCAGCAGGAGGCCGGTGGAAAAGTCGAGACGGGCCGGCTGTATGTGCACGACGGCGTCGTGGTCGCCGAGGAACTGTCCGGTGATTCGGACGCAGTGGCGTCGGCGTCGGCGTTCCGGGTCGTCGACGACCGCGTCACGTCGGTGTTTCACCACGGCGACCTCGCGTCGGCGCTGGCCGCCACCGAACTGACCGAAAAGGACCTCAAGAGCTGATGCGCGGCATCATTCTCGCCGGCGGGTCGGGCACTCGGTTGTACCCAATCACGATGGGTGTCAGCAAGCAGCTGGTACCGGTGTACGACAAGCCGATGATCTACTATCCGTTGTCCACGCTGATGATGGCCGGTATCCGCGACATCCAGGTGATCACCACACCCGACGATGCGCCGGCGTTCCACCGATTGCTCGGTGACGGTTCGCATTTCGGCATCAACGTCACCTATGCGGTGCAACACCAGCCCGACGGGCTGGCCCAGGCGTTCATTATCGGAGCGGACCACATCGGAACCGGGCCAGTGGCATTGGTTCTGGGCGACAACATCTTCTACGGCCCCGAACTCGGCACCGGGCTGCGGCGGTTCCAAGACATCAGCGGCGGAGCAATTTTCGCCTATCGGGTGTCCAACCCATCTGCCTACGGCGTGATCGAGTTCGCCGAGGACGGCACCGCGCTGTCGCTGGAGGAGAAGCCCGCCACCCCGAAGTCGCACTACGCGGTGACCGGGCTGTACTTCTACGACAACGACGTGATCGAGATTGCACGGTCGCTGAAGCCTTCTGCTCGAGGCGAATACGAGATCACCGAGATCAACCAGACCTACCTCAACCAGGGCAGGCTGACGGTCGAGGTGCTGGCCCGCGGCACGGCGTGGCTGGACACCGGAACGTTCGACTCGCTGTTGGATGCCTGTGACTATGTGCGCACCATCGAGCGGCGCCAAGGTTTGAAGATCAGCGTGCCCGAGGAAGTTGCGTGGCGCGTCGGCTTCATCGACGACGAGCAACTGGCATCACGGGGATACGCGCTGCTCAAGTCCGGCTACGGCGCGTATCTTCTGGGGCTACTGGAGGAAGGCTAGCGATGCGCGGAGTGGCCAGCACGGCCGCGATCGCGGTCGTCAACGGCACCGACAGCGCCAGCGCGATGCCACCCACCGCAGAACGCGCGATCTCGATGGCCACGCTCTCACTCGTCAGCACGTCGCCCAGCGACCTGTTGGCCACACTGAACAACAGCAGCAGCGGCAGCGCACTGCCCGCATACGCCAGCACCAGGGTGTAGACGGTGCTGGCGATGTGGTCGCGGCCTACCCGCATGGCGCCCACGAACACGGCCCGGCGCGAACTGCCTTCCAACTCGGCCAGCTCGAACACCGTCGACGCCTGGGTGACGGTGACGTCGTTGAGGACACCCAGCGAGCCGATGATGAACCCGGCCAACAGCAGACCGGTGATCGATACGTCCCCGAGATACGCTGCAACGGTGTTGTTTTGGTCCTCCGACAGTCCGGTCAGGTGCGCCGCTTCGATGGCCACCCAGGACAACACCGCGGCCAACAGCAGCGACGTCAACGTGCCAAGCAACGCCGCGCTGGTGCGCAGGCTCACCCCGTGCGCCAGGTAGATCACCGCGTAGAGGATCACCGCCGAGGCCACCAGCGCGACTGGGATCGCGGCCGCGCCGTCGCGCAGCGCAGGCAGTAGGAAGACCACCAACACCAAGAACGCGACCACGATGCCGACCAACGCGCGCAACCCACGCCATCGGGCGACGGCCACGACCACGACCGCGAACACCACGGCGAGCGCGATCAGCGGCCACGTCCGCTCGTAGTCGTAGAACGAGTATGTGGTGGTGCCGGCGTCGTCGATCTGCCTGCTGATGCGGACCTGGTCGCCGACGGCGAGGTTGGGCTGCCCCGGCCCGCCGCTGAACTCCAACAAGGTGTTGGCGCCCGTATTGGGCCCGGAGTCGATCGCGATGAGCGCCTGCACGCAGGTGCGTGCAGCGTCGCTTTGAGCGGGCACCGGTGCGGCGGTGAGGACCCGCCCGCTTGACGGGCTGCCGCAGGCGGCAAGGCTGCTGGAAAGCACGTGCCCGGCTTCGGTGGTGACCGCGCCGCCCGCCGCGTTCTGAAACGGCAGGGGGATGTCGGCCTTCTGCTGGCTCGGCCACAACCACGCGGCGCCCGCGAGCACGGCGACGCCGATGGCGATCAGCAGTCCGACGACGACCTTCGCAGCCAGGGGGCCCAGCGGCGCCGGACCGCTCAGGGAATGGGAGTGCGTCACCCGAACAGGGTAAAGGCCCGCACCCTCGGGACCGCGGCCCTACTTTCGAGCGGTCGCTGTGGTGACCCCAAGCTCGACAACCAGTCCGTCGCCGTCGACGAACTCGCGCCAGTTGGCGACGACATTGTCCTCGAGCGCTCGCCGACGGTCGGCATCGGCGGCCAGGACGGTGCCGGCGAGCGGAGTCACCTTTAGGTACTGCCAGAGGAATTGGGCCGGTGGCGGCAACCGCAGCGTCCTCGTCACGGTGTTGACGATGACGTCGCGAAAGTCATTGTCTTGCAATAACGCGAGAAGGGTGCCCTCACTCACCGAGAAGATGGCGCGCAGGAAGCCGGGGAGGCCCGGGTCGATGTGGCGACCGAGCGCCTCGGCCATGACGTCGAACAGCCGCGGGATGGGCCCGGGCACGTTGACGGCGATACGACCACCGGGCGAAAGCACCCGCCGCATCTCCCGCACGGCCGCGGTCCGGTCCGGAAAGAACATCAGCCCAAGCTGGCACAACACCAGGTCGTACGAGTCGTCGGGAAGCGGGAGCGCCTGCGCGTCCGCCTGCTGCCACTCGATCGTCGCGCCGTTGTCGGGGCAGGCTCCGTCCGCCACCGCCAACATCTCGGGAACGAGGTCTATCCCTACAACTTTCCCGGCGGCGCCGACTCTTTCGGCGGCCAGGTGCGCCACCACACCGGTCCCGCATGCGATATCGACGACGAACTCGCCCGGCTCGGGTGCGGCGACCTCGATGAGGTCGGCGGCCAGTGGAGCGGGGATGACGGGGACGAAATCGCGGGCGTAGTTCTCGGCTTCGGTCCGCCGCAGGTCACGGTAGCCAACGTGTTGAGACATGGTGCAACGGTACGAATCCCAACGCTCTGGCCGCGTCGACGGAATACACCATTCGGCTCTGCCGAGATGGTCAGTTCTGACCACTGCGGTCCTCACACCAGGTGCTGCTCGTAGGCGTAGGCGGTGGCCGCGGCCCGCGACGACAGGCCCAGCTTGGCGAAGATGTTCTGCAGATGCCGCGCGATCGTGTGCTCGCTGAGGACCAGGGTCGCGCCGATTTCACGGTTGGTCTTACCCGCGGCCACAAGCCGCAACACCTGGCATTCCCGCTCTGTCAGCACACCCGCCGCATGCCGACGGCCGGTGACCAGTTCGGCCAGCCGGTCCAGGTCGGGTTGGGCGCCGAGCCGGCCGAAAGCAACCCGCGCGGCGTCGAATTCCATTGCTGCTGCATCGATGTCGCCGAGTTCGCGGCAGGCCAGGCCGGTTTGGACCCGCGTGCGCGCCGCCTCATAGGGCATCGACAACTCCAACCAACCCGCAGCGGCCCGCCGCAACGCCACCAGTGCCGAGGTGGCCTCGCCTTCGGCGAGAAGCGTCGCACCGTCGGCGTACGCGGCGATGGCATGCAGGTAGGGAGCGTCGATGGCGGCGGCAATCCCGGCTAGCTCGTCAGCACTTGTCCGCGCGGCAGCGTCGTCGCCGATGGTGAGCATGATGTCGACGTGGGCGGCCAGGGCCGCCGGCCTGCCGTACCGGTCCTGGTTGTCGTCGAGGGCGCGGCGGATGGCGGCGACTGCGGCATCGACGCGCCCCTCGGCGAGTTTGAGCTGCGCCAACCCCGGCAGCGGCTGTCTGCCGTGCTCGTGAGCTTGCCGGTAGGCGGCGTCGGCATCGTCGAATTCTCCACGCAGCCGGTGTATTTCAGCTCGCTGGTAGGCAGCCATGCCCAGGGAGGGGTGCGGTGTCGGCTGTGCCAGGTGCGTGCACGCCAACTGCGCCGCCTTGGCCGCCTGCGACCATTCACCGTGGATCTGCAGGATCTGCGAGCGGTGCACCAGGCACTGGCCGCGGTAGGGCACCAGATCAGGTTGGGATTCACACCAGGCGACCAACGCCATGGTCCATTCGGTGGCTCGGCGGAGGTCGAATGCGCCCATGCACGTCTCGATGACGGCGCAGTAGACGATTCCGGCGGGGATCGGCGCAACCTCGCCGGTGGTGACGCCCACCATCGCTTCATCGAGCAGGGCCAGCCCGCGCGCCGTCTGCCCGCCGGTGACCGCCGCCTGACCCTGACCCAGCAAGGCGATCGCCGCCAGGTTTTTGTCGCCGAAGCGCGCCGCGATCCGGCCCGCCTCACCGCACAACTGGTCTGCGGTGGCCGAATCTCCGCCGGCCCACGCTCCGAGGGCCGGCGGAATCAGCAGATATCCCCGGGCGGCACAGTCGACGTCGGCGTCGTCGAGAAGTCGGCCCACCCGGGCGAGCCACCCGCCCGCTCGGGCGGAATTGCCGTGCAGCAGCTGTGTCAGCGCCAGCCAGAAGCCGCATTCGGCGGCCTGGCTGAATTCGTCGAGCGCCACGCGGGCCGAGTAGGCCTGCTCCCAGGCGTGCACACTGGCCTCATCGTCACCGATGAGGTAGGCGGCGACGGCCAAGCGTTCGAGGTCATCAGCGGTGAGCGGCTCATTCGGGTCGGTGAGACACTCGTACACGTCAGTCCAAGCGTGGCGCTCGAACGCGATGGCTGCCCGGCCGGTAGCCGCCATCGTCTCAGTCTCGCGCATCCCCCCGGTGCGCACCGCCTTATTGGCGGTAGCTGGTGAGGAAGTTGCCGAGGCGTTCGATGGCCGCGGCGAGGTCGCGGGCCCACGGCAGGGTGACGATGCGCAGATGGTCGGGGGTGGGCCAGTTGAAGCCGGTGCCCTGAGTGACCAGGATCTTTTCTTGCAGCAGCAGGTCCAAGACGAGCTGTTCGTCGTCGACGATGTCATAGACCTCAGGGTCGAGCCGCGGGAACGCGTACAGTGCCCCCTGCGGTTTGACGCACGACACCCCGGGGATCTCGTTGAGCTTCTCCCACGCCACGTCGCGTTGTTCGAGTAGCCGACCGCCGGGCAGCACCAGGTCGTCGATGCTCTGGTAGCCGCCCAGCGCGACCTGGATGGCGTGCTGCGCAGGCACGTTGGGGCACAGCCGCATGTTGGCCAGCAGGCTGATGCCCTCGATGAAGCTCGCGGCGTGTTCTTTCGGGCCGGTGATCACCAGCCAGCCCGCGCGGTAGCCGGCCACCCGGTAGGCCTTCGACAGCCCGTTGAAGGTCAGCGTCAGCACGTCGGGGGCCACCGACGCCATCGCGATGTGTTCGGCGTCGTCGTAGAGGATCTTGTCGTAGATCTCGTCGGCCAGCAGCAGCAGTTGGTGTTCGCGCGCCAGGTCGGCCATCTGGGTCAGCACCTCGCGGCTGTAGACCGCGCCGGTGGGGTTGTTGGGGTTGATCACCACCAGGGCCTTGGTGCGTTCGGTGATCTTGGACTCGAGATCGGCGATGTCGGGTTGCCAGCCCTGGGTTTCGTCGCACAGGTAGTGCACCGGGGTGCCGCCGGCCAGCGACGTCGACGCGGTCCACAGCGGATAGTCCGGCGCCGGGATCAGAACCTGGTCGCCGTTGTCCAGCAGCGCCTGCAACGTCATCGTGATCAGCTCGGAGCACCCGTTGCCCAGATACACGTCGTCGACGTCGAACCGGGGGAAGCCCTCGACCAATTCGTAGCGGGTGAACACCGCGCGCCGCGCCGGCAGGATGCCCTTGGAATCAGAGTAACCCTGCGCATAGGGCAGCGCCTGGATGATGTCGCGCATGATCACATCGGGCGCCTCGAACCCGAACGGCGCCGGATTGCCGATGTTGAGCTTGAGGATCCGGTGCCCCTCAGCCTCCAGCCGCGACGCATGCTCGTGCACGGGCCCGCGGATCTCGTACAGGACGTCCTGCAGCTTGGATGACTGCGTGAACGTGCGCTGCCGCGGGTGTTGGCCGGCGGCGTGGAACGGCACGTGGTGGGTAGTCACGCGCTCAATAGTCTCACTGCTGTCCAATGATTATCTAAAAACACTGGTCAGCGATGTTTCGAGACCATCACCGCTTACCCGGAGGGCGGGCGCCCTTCGCGATCCCGAGGCCTTTCACGGGAGGTGCCGGCTTGTCACTGTCGGCCGGAGCAGAATCCTGGGGCGCAGCCTCGGATTCCTTGTCGGCTTCCGGCTTCGGCTGCGGCGCAGCGGGCTTCGCCGGGGCCGCCGACTTCTTCGCGCCGGGACGCCGTGCGCCGGGTGCGATACCGAGGCCCTTCACCGGCTGCTGGGGTTCGGCTAGCCCGCGGTCGGAGTCGGCGGTGTCGGTCTTGGTTTCCGGTGTCGCCTGATCCGGGTCGACGTTCGGCGGCTGCGTGACGCTGGCTTCACCCTCGTTGGGCGATACCTTCGGCGCGGCCTTCTTGGCACCGGGACGCCGTGCGCCCGCGGCGATTCCGAGACCCTTGGCGGGCGGCGCGGCGGCCGGCTTGTCGGCCGATGTATCGGCGGCTGGCGCCGCGGCCTTTTTCGCACCTGGGCGCTTGGCGCCCGCGGCGATGCCGAGTCCCTTGGCGGGCGGCGCGGCGGCCGGCTTGTCGGGCGCAGGAGCGGATTTCGCCTGGGCCGGCTCGGCCTGGGGCTGCGGTTCGGCTTGCGGCGCAGTCTTCTCTACCGCAGGCGCCGACGCAGCGGCCTGGGCGGCACGCTCCTCGGCTTCCTTTGCCGCCGTGCCCTTTTCCGGCAGCTTGACGCTGCTCCTGTCGAGCGAGTCGAGCAGCAGCTGCGCCACGTCGAGCACCTCGGTCTTCTCGACCTCACGGGCGGCGGCGACGTCGTCGACACCGTCGGTGATCATCACGCGGCAGAACGGGCAGCCGGTGGCGATGGCCGACGCGCCGGTATCCATGGCCTCTTCGACCCGTTCAACGTTGACGCGCTTGCCGATGTGCTCTTCCATCCACATCCGCGCACCGCCCGCGCCGCAACACAGCCCGCGGTCGGCATGGCGGGGCATCTCGGTCAGCTGCGCACCGGACGCACCGACCAGCTCGCGCGGTGCCTCGTAAACCTTGTTGTGCCGGCCCAGGTAGCAGGGGTCGTGGTAGGTGATGTCGCGTCCGCCGTCGACCGGCTTGACCGGCACCAGCTTCTTGTCCCGGATCAGCCGGTTCAGCAGCTGCGTGTGGTGCAGCACCGTGTAGTGGCCGTCGAGCTGCGGGTATTCGCGGCCCAGCGTGTTGAAGCAGTGCGGGCAGGAGGTGATGATCTTGCGGTCCACCCGCTCCACACCCTCGAACAGGCCGTTGAGCGTCTCGACGTTCTGTGCGGCCAGCTGCTGGAACAGGAACTCGTTGCCGGAGCGGCGGGCCGAGTCACCGTTGCAGGTCTCGCCCTCGCCGAGCACCAGATACTTCACGCCTGCGGTGGCCAGCAGCTCGGCGACGGCCTTGGTGGTCTTCTTGGCGCGGTCTTCGTAGGCGCCGGCGCAGCCCACCCAGAACAGGTACTCATAGCCGTCGAACGACTCGACGTCCTTGCCGAAGACCGGCACGTCGAAGTCGACCTCGTCGATCCAGTTGGTGCGGTCCTTGGCGTTCTGGCCCCACGGATTGCCCTTGGTCTCAAGGTTTTTGAACAGCACACCGAGCTCGCCGGGGAACTCCGACTCCATCATCACCTGGTATCGGCGCATGTCCACGATGTGGTCGATGTGCTCGATGTCCACCGGGCACTGTTCGACGCAGGCGCCGCACGTGGTGCAGGACCACAGCACGTCGGGGTCGATGACGCCGCCCTGCTCGGCGGTGCCGACGAGCGGGCGGGTGGCTTGCTCGGGGCCGGACCCGGTGACTCGGCCGAAACCGGATTCGGGGACATGGTGGTCCTCGGCGTGCTTCTCGCCGCGAATCTCCTCACCGAGGCCGCCCTCGGGGGTGTTTTCCAGCGGGCTTTCCTTGTCACCGAGGACGTAGGGCGCCTTGGCGAACAGGTGGTCGCGCAGGTCCATGATCAAGAGCTTGGGTGACAGCGGCTTGCCGGTGTTCCACGCCGGGCACTGCGACTGGCAGCGGCCGCACTCGGTGCACGTGGTCATGTCGAGGTAGGCCTTCCACGTGAAGTCCTCGATCTTGCCGCGGCCCAGCACGGCGTCCTCGGGCGGATCCTCGAAGTCGATCGGCTTGGCCTCGTTGTCAGACACGTATTCGACGGGCAGCAGCGGGCCCAGCCCGTCGGGCAGTCGCTTGAAGGTCACGTTGATCGGTGCCAGGCCGATGTGCAGGTGCTTGGAGTGCAGCACGATCAGCAGGAAGACCAGCATCACGGCGATATGCAGCAGCAACGCGATCGTTTCGATCCACTCGTTGGCTTCGGTTCCGAGCGGATTGAGCACCCAGCCCATGAAGTTCGAGAAGAACGCGCCGTCGCCGTAGGGCAGGGCCCCGGTATTCACGCCGGCGCCACGCACCAGCGCGTAGGTCCAGATGACGTTGAAGATCATGAAGAGGATCAGCCAAGCGCCACCGGTGTGGGAGCCGTAGAACCGCGAATCGCGACCGTGCTCTTTGGGTTCGGTACGCAGCCGGATGATCGCGAACGTGATGATGCCCGCCAGCACCGCGACTGCGAAGAAGTCCTGCAGGAAGCCCAGCAGATCCCAGCGGCCGATGATCGGGATGTGGAAGTCGTGGTCGAACAGGTATCCGTAGGCCTCGAGGTAGACCGACGCGAGGATGAAGAAGCCCCACATCGTGAAGAAGTGCGCCAGGCCGGGGATCGACCACTTCAGCAGGCGGGTTTGCCCGAACACCTCTCTGATCTGCGTGAGGATGCGGGTACCCAAGTTGTCTTTGCGGTTGTTCTCGCGGCTGGTGGGCGCGCCGGCGCGGATCAGGTTGGTCAGCCAGAGCACGCGTTTGGCGGCGAACACCAGCACGATCGCGGTCATGCCGAGACCGACGATGAGCCTGATGAGCATCTGCGTATCCACCACGTGCCTCCCGTGTCTAAGTTACCCAAAGGTAACTTAATACATGTTACCGGCCAGTAACATTCGCTCAGGGCCAGTTCAAGCCGGGCTCATCGTCGCACCCCGTGGGGAAAGTGCGCTACGAAGGCTTGCCTAACTACCTCTCGGACCCGGTCGATCGGCCCTGCGGGGTGAGCATGGCCCGCAGCATCGAGAGCATCTCAGAGCGGGATTCGGCGCCGAGGCGACGACGGATCCGGGCCACGTGGTGTTCGACGGTTTTCGCGGAGATGAACAGCTGCGCGCCGATGTCGCGGTACGGCATGCCGAGCAGCAGCAGTTCGGCGACCTCGCGTTCACGGTCCGAGAGCCGCGTCGACGCAGGCCGGGTCGGCGCGCTCTGGGGAGACGCGGTGCTGTCATCGATATCCGGCCCTGGCCCGTCGTCCAGGGCCGCGGTCTGCTTGAGGTCGCGCGCCAGTTGCAGCATCGCCCCGGACGCCCGTCCGTCGGGTGCGTGCAGCGCGGCCTGGCTCGCCAGCCGGGTCGCGTCCCAGGTCAGACCGAACTGCGCCAACCGCTGTGCCGCCGCGGTGACGTCGTCGACGTCGACGGTGTTGGCCAACACCCGCAACCAGGTCCGGCCCCCATGGGCCAGCGCCTTGGCGAAGGCGCTGTCGGGTCCCTCGGCCCGGCTGGCCGCCGTCAACACCTGCCCGTGCGGGGCCACCGCGTCCGGCGAGTTGATGAGGATCCCGGCGTGTACGCCGGCCCAGTGCAGCGGGACCGACCACAGCGTCGGGTTGCCGAGCGACTCGAGCAGAGCGAACGCTTCGTCGATGCTGTGTTGTAGGCGTTCGATCTGACGCAACCGAGCGGCGGCCACCCATAACTCGCCCAACGGCAGCAGCGAGAACAGGTCCATCGAGCATTCGGCGAGCACCTCGACGGCCGTATACCAGTGTTTCTGCACCGCACCGCTGTCGCCGCTGCGCCGGGCGATCGCGGTCTGCAGCGCCGCGGCCCACAGCGCGTCGCGCCGATGTAGTGCCGTGGGGGCATCGCGGTCGGAGACGACGGCGGCGACGTCGGCGCCTGCTGCGGCAAGCCGGCCGTCCTGCATCCGCGTCCATCCCAGCAGCAGTCGGTGTCGGTGGGCGACGAACGCGGTGTTCTCGAGGCCCTCGTCGAGGTCGGCGCGGACCGCCCTGGCGATGACGCTGCGGGCGCGCACCGGGTCGCCGCCGTGCAGTGCGGTCAGCGTCAGCAGCGCCGCAGGGGTGTCCGGTGCGACGGCCGTCGGGGATTGCTCGGCGGCGACAGCCTGGCCGAGCCGGGCGACGGCGGCCGGATAGGGCCCCTGTACCGAGGTGAGGAGCCCGTCGGCGAGGCTGCGGGCAGCGCGTGCCGTCGACGTTGGCGGCCCCGCGCTGTCGGTGCTGAGCGCCGCACGCGCTCCGGGTTGGTCGCCCGTGCCGAGCATCACGACGGCACCGGCGGCACCGACGAGGGCGTCCGGATGGGGTCCGAGCCACCGGAACAATTCAGCGGCGTGCGCGGCGCTGCCGTCGTGCGCGGCGATGCTGGCGGCGATCCGCACGGCCGCCGCGCGTTCGGTGGAGTCGGCGGAACCCAGCAGTTCGTCGGCGAGCCGGCCAGCCGTCGCGCAGTCACCGGTCAAGGCGAGGGCGTCTGCCAGCGGCGCGGCCAGCGTCGTCGCGCCCGCCGCCGTCGCGGCACGGTAAAGCCTTGCCGCCCTTGCGGGTTGGCCGGCGCTACGGGACGCCATATCGGTGAGCACGGCGGCCAGTCGGTCGTCGCGCAGCCCGTGCTCGGCCAGCTGTAGCGCGAGGTCAGCTGACAGCGTCGACGATCCGAGCTGGGACGTCAGCAGCGCCATCTCGATGTCGTGATGGCGCGCCGCCCCGACGATCTGGGCGATGCAGCGGTGCAGCATCCGCAGAAACGCATGGTTGTGCGACGGCTCGATCAGCCCGGTCGCGCGGGCGCGGTCCACCAGCTCCTGTGCGTCATCGGCGTTGCGCCGCAACGTGGCCGCCACGTCGTCGGGTCCGAGGTCGCGGCCCAACGACGACAGCAGCAGCGTGTCGAGCAGCGGTTCGTCGATCCGGCGCAACCGGTCGATCAGCGTGAACTTCGCCACATCGACGACGCCGGCCGTTGGTATCTCACCGTCGGATGATGCCACGGCGGCGACCGCGGATTGCAGTAGAAACGGCAGCCCGGCCGTCGCCACCATCAGCGAACGCATGACCTCCGAAGACAGTGTGGCGCCGGTCATTTCGGTGACCGCATGAGCTGCGTCGCTGGGACTCAACGCGCCCAGCGACACAGCGGGGTTCTCACGCTCGATGGCCGTCGTCAACGCGTTGAGTGCGGGCCGGCGCGCCAACGGTTCAGCAGCGATGACGACCGTGGTATCCGGATCGGCAACCCGGTCGGTGAGCCGGCCGAGTTCGTCGTCGCTGAGCAGGTGCGCGTCGTCGACGACCACCGCGGCGACCGGCGCGTCACCGTCGCGCGGAGCGCTGGTCAGCACCGGTATTTCGGCGCCGCGCAACGCGGCGCGGACAGCGGCCAGCACCGAACTCTTGCCGGTGCCGACGCCTCCCGACACCACAAGCTTCACCGGGGCGTCCGGCGCGGAGGTCAGCGTCGCGACGGCGGTGCGCGCGGCCGGCGGGATGCCGGTCAGTCGTTCCGGCGCCGGTCTGGCCATAGGGTCACGCTCCTGGATCCGGCTCCGGCTCAGGTTCGGGCTCTGGTTCGGGTTCGGGGGCAGGCGGTGACGTCGTGGTGATGGTCGTACGGGTTGTCGTCGGCGCCGTAGTGGTGGTGGTCGGCGGCGTCGTCGTTGTCGTGGTCGTCGTGGTCGTCGTGGTCGTCGTCGTGGTTGTGGTGGTGGTCGGCGGGGTAGTGGTAGTGGTTGGCGGGGGCGGCGGCACCACCGACGTCGTCGGTCGGCCATCGGTCCCGGTTACCGTGACCGTCTGGGGCGCAACGGTTGTCGGTGGGCTATCCGGTGAGGGCCCGGTCTCGACCGTGGTCGCGGTTTCGGTCACCGGGCTCGTGTCGCTGCTGGTGCTGGTCAAGGTGACTGCCAGGCCACCGACGGCCAGCAGTGCCGCAGCGGCGGCCGTGCCGAACAGAATCGGCGGCCGCTTGTACCAGGGCAGCGGTTCGGGTTCGGGCGCAAAGCCCTCTTCCTCGTGGGCGAACGCCATCTGCGGGCGGGCGCCGGTGGCGGCTTGGTTGAAGGTGTAATCCTCGCCGGCGTAGGGCACCGGTTCACCTGCGGGCGAATCGTCTTGCGACCACGCGAGCGCGCGGAACGTCGCGGACGCGGCGCCGTCCGACGCCGACTCGGTGGCGGCCACGCCGGCCGCACCCGCCGCCCAGGCCGCGGCGGCCATGCTCGTCGGCGCATCGGCAGCGGGCGCCAACCCGGTGGGCGCGTCGGCGGCGCCCCCCCGGTCGGCGATCAGGGCCGCGCCCGCCGCGACGTTGAGTTGGGATTGCGGGGTGGTGACCACCGGGGCGCGCAACCGCTCTGAGAGTTGCGCGGTAACCAACGGAATGTTCGCGCCGCCCCCGACGGTGGCCACCGCCGAAATGCTGGCAGGTGCAATATTGTTGCGCTGCAGCGTTTCTTCGACGGTGTCGAGGAGCCCGGCCAGCGGCGCGGAGATCAGCTGCTCGAGTTCGCTTCTGGTGATCCGGACATCGGAGCTGAACCCCGGCAGATCGGCGCGCACCGCAGTTGCCGTCTCCGCGGACAACCGCTCCTTGGCCTGTCTGGCTTCGTCGCGCAACCGGGCCAGCGAGCCCAGACCCAATGTGCCGGTGGGGTCGGCGCCGGCGGACTCGGCGATGCCCGCGGTGACATGGTTGAGCAGCGCCTGATCGATCAGGTCGCCGGAGAAGTCCGGATAGCGCACGGTCTCACCGACGGGGTCGAACGTCGACGCGGCGTCGGCCAACGTGATGCTGGTGCCGCTACCGCCGAGATCGACCAGCACGATGACACCGTCCGCGGGCAGTCCGGGGGCCGCCTGCAGCGACGCCAGCGCGGCGACCGAGTCGGGGATAAGCGCCGGTGGCGCCCCGTCTGGCAGCAGGCTCGGCTTGGTGCGCAACGCTCCGCGCAGTGCCCCGACGGTGCCCGGACCCCAGTGGGCGGGCACCGCGACCGCGATGGGTGCGCCGCCACCGACGGTGCGGGCCATCGCCTCCAGCGCCTCGACGAGTACGTACTCCCCGCGATGTGGCGATCCGTCGGCCGCCACCAGCGGCACCGGGTCGCCGACGCGTTCGACGAAACCGCTGAGCACCAGACCGGGTTGGTTGGGGTCGTAGGCGTATTCGGATGGCACCCCCACTTCTGCGGGGCGATCGTGGAAGAGGGTGAGGATCGAGCGGCGCATCACCGGGGGACGGCCAATGCGGGCCGCCACCAGGTTGGTCATTCCGATCGACAACCCGAGTGAGTCGCTCATCTACACCTCTACGTTTGGCCGTGCTTCACGATAATGGTTCGGCGCGCCAAGCTACGACACATCCCCTAGTGCGTCGAAACCCCCTAACGCCGATCCCCCTAATGGCGGAGGGGCGAAGCCGGGTTCGGCACCGATCTCGACGCGGGTTCAGTTCCATAACATCGAAATCACACCGCAGATGGCTGATATCGCAGGTATATCTGCAGATATATCTGTCAGGGGAAGGAAGGTGTTTCGTGGCCAACTCACTGCTCGACTTCGTCATGTCGGTGGTGCGTGATCCCGACATCGCTGCCCGCTTCGCCGCCGACCCCGATCGAGTTCTCGCCGACGCCAACCTGACCAATGTGACCAGCGCCGACGTCGAGGCCCTCATCCCGGTGGTGTCGGAGTCGATACCGTCGCTGGTAACTGCACCAGCGACCGTCGACCTCGACGGGCTCGGTGCGGCGACGACGAACATCTGGGCCAGCGGCGCGGCCACGACTGCCTTCGACGCGTTCGGCGACGAGGTGCCGGTTTCGGTGGTCGATGACACACCCGCGTTGATCTCCGACCACGTCAGCGCCGTTGAACCCGCTCAGCCCCAGTACGAACTGGACGTACCCGATGTCGGGGTCATCGGTGACGAGATTCAGCCCGCCGAGGCGCCCGTCGACGATGTGCTGGGCGATGCCGTCGTCGACGTCATGGACGACGTGGATCCCGGGGCGTCCGGCTTCGACATCTTCTGACACCTCCACGACAACAACCCGAACTGCGCGGCCGATTTTTCGGCCGCGCAGTATTGGTTTCGGGCTCACCTGCTCCCCCCTAAGCACCCCCTAATCCCCTAATGGGCGGCGTCGGGACGACCCCGAACGCCGGGGTAAAGGGAGGGGTTTCGACCCCGTTTCGTAGGTGTCGTCGGCTCCATAACGTGGGTGTCAGTTCGCCGGACAGCCCGGTAACCAGCTCCCCGCCAGAAGTGAAAGGACCGAAGAAATGACGAACGTAATCGACTGGATCCTCAACCTGTTCCGCGACCCGGTTCGCGCCCATGAGTTCATCGCAGACCCTGACCGGGCCATGGCCAACGCCGGCGTGCACAACCTGACCGCCGCGCAGGTCCAGTCGGTGGCCGCCACCGTCGCGCCGGCCGCGGTGCTGCAGGGCGGCGGCGACCCCGTCGTCGGGTTGCAGCAGGCCGTCGCTCAGACCCACGGCATCGCGTTCACGCCGCAGCGCCAGACCGACCTCTGGTCGAACAACGACACGTTGAGCAACAACGACACTCGCTTCCTGAGCCCGGAGACCGACGTCAACAACATCGCCGGCCAGGACCAGCAGCAGGGTGCCGTCAACGTCGGACTGGACTTCGGTGACATCACCTTCGGCGACAAGACCAGCAACACCGCCGCAGACGGTGGCGTGGTCAACACCGGTGTCGCAGGTGACATCGATGCCACCAACGTCGACGGTGACGGCAATGTGGTCGGCGACGACAACGAAAACGTCAACACCGGCGATATCGACGACTCCAACGTCAATATCGGAGAGGACAACGAGATCGACGACAGCGGCGACCAGACCGCAGTCGGCGACATCATCTCCGACAACGACGGCCCGGTCATCAGCGACGTCGACATGAGCGGCGGCGACGGTGGGGCAGCGGTCGGCGGTGACGGCCGCGGCGGCCTGATCGGCATCGGCAATGACGGTGGCGACGCCACCGGCGGGGCCGGCGGCAGCGGTGGCGGCATCGTCATCAACGACAGTGACGCCACCAACGTCGACGCAAGCCGGACCAACGTCGGAGACATCGACGGCTTCGTGTCCGGTGGCATCGCCGGCGGAGCGAGCCTCGAGGACACCTCGATCGACAACTCCGTGGACAGCTCGGTGGACAACTCCGGGCAGAACAACTCGGTGGACAACTCCGGTCAGATCAATACCGATGTCGATCTGAGCAACGACATGAGCGTCTTCTGACGCAACCGCACCGCACAACTGGCGGGGATCGAAGTCTGATCCCCGCCAGTTGGCGCGTCTACCGTGAGTGAATGGCGTGTTTCGACAAGAGGGACCCATGACGCAAGCGAAGGACTCAGGCAAGGCCAAACCGGTCACGGCCGGCGGGCCGGCCAAACCGGTCAAAGTCCTCGTCGAGTTGATTGACCACACCAGCAAGATCGCCGATGCGCACGAACGCGCTGACCTGGTCGAGCGGTTGGCCCGAGCCAAAACTCGGGTGACGGACCCGCAGATTCGGGTGGTGGTCGCCGGTCAGCTCAAACAGGGCAAGAGCCAGCTGTTGAACTCGTTGCTCAACGTGCCGGTCGCGCGGGTCGGCGATGACGAGAGCACCGTGCTCCCGACCGTGGTGTCCTACGGCGAAACCGCTACGGCGAAGCTCATCGTGGCGCGCGGCGAAGGCGAAGAGCCCGACGAGGTCGAGATTCCGATGGCCGACGTCACGAACGATCTGCGCCGTGCACCGCAAGCCGCAGGGCGAGAAGTGCTGCGGGTGGAGGTCACCGCGGCCAGCCCCCTGTTGAAGAACGGGCTCGCGTTCGTGGACACCCCAGGTGTCGGCGGCCACGGTCAGCCGCACCTTTCGGCGACCCTTGGCCTGATGCCCGACGCCGACGCGCTGCTGATGTGTAGCGATACCAGCCAGGAGTTCACCGAACCCGAGATGACGTTCATGCGGCAGGCATTCGAAATCTGCCCGTTGGCAACGATAATCGCCACCAAAACCGACCTGTACCCGCATTGGCGCCAGATCGTCGACGCCAACAAGGCGCATCTGCACCGGGCAGGACTGGACATCCCGATCATCCCGTCGTCGTCTCTGCTGCGCAGCCACGCCATCGCGCTCAACGACAAAGAGCTCAACGAGGAATCGAACTTCCCCGCCATCGTGAGGTTCCTCAGCGAAGAGGTGTTGGCCCAGCAGAACGACCGGATCCGCAACCTAACGATTGGTGAAATACGTTCCGCTGCTGAGCATCTGACGATGTCCGTGGAATCCGAGCTGGCGGCTCTGAACGATCCCGAAACCCGGGAGCGGCTCGAAAACGAACTCGAGCAGCGCAAACAGGAGGCCCAGGACGCTCTGCAGCAGACGGCGCTGTGGCAGCAGGTGCTCAACGACGGGATCTCGGATCTGACCGCCGACGTCGACCACGACCTGCGCAACCGGTTCCGGGTGATCAGCCAACGCATCGAAAAGGTGATCGACACCTGCGATCCCACGCATCACTGGGCCGAGATCGGCGCCGAGCTGGAGAACGCGGTCGCCACCGCGGTCGGTGACAACTTCGTGTGGGCCTACCAGCGGGCCGAGGTGCTGGCCGCCGAAGTCGCGCGCACGTTCGTAGAAGCGGGGCTGGATGCGGTCAAGATGCCCCGGATCGACCCCAGCGACATGGGCGCCAGCCTCGGTGAGATCAAGTCGTTGGCCAACCTCGAGGCCAGGCCGCTCGGCAAGGGGCGAAAGCTCACGATGGGTATGCAGGGGTCCTACGGCGGCGTGCTGATGTTCGGCATGATGACGTCGTTTGCCGGGCTGGGCATGTTCAACCCGCTGTCCCTCGGCGCCGGGCTGCTGATGGGGCGCACCGCCTACAAGGAGAACATGGAGAACCGCATGATGCGGGTGCGAAACGAGGCGAAGCTGAACACCCGCCGGTTCATCGACGACACGCAGTTCGTGGTGAGCAAGGAGTCGCGCGATCGCCTCAAGGGCATCCAACGCCAGCTGCGCGACCACTACCGCGGTATCGCCAACCAGACCACCCGTTCGCTCAACGAGTCGCTGCAGGCCACGATCGCCTCGGCCAAACTCGAGGAGACCGAACGCAACAACCGGATCCGCGAACTCGAGCGTCAGCTCAACATCCTGCGGCAGGTGCTCGACCACGCCCGGCCGAGCGGCCAGATATGACACGCGAACTCGTGTACGGCGTGCCATAAGTGGCCACTCGACTGCCTAAGCTGTAGCGCGAGATGAGCACGAGTGATCAGGTGCGCGCGATCCTGGCCGGAACGACGCTGGCCTACCGCGCCGATCCCGCATACCGCGATCGCCCCGACGTGCACAACGAGTTGGACCGCATCGGGCGTCGGCTGAACCAGCCGATCCGCATCGCGCTGGCCGGAACCTTGAAGGCGGGTAAGTCGACTCTGGTCAATGCCCTTGTGGGAGAGGATATTGCGCCCACCGATGCCACCGAGGCCACCCGCATCGTGACATGGTTCCGGCACGGTCCCACGCCGAAGGTGACCGCCAACCACGTCGGCGGTCGACACTCCAACGTGCCGATCGGCCGGGATCCCGAGGCGGGCGGTCTCACGTTTGACTTCGCCAGCCTCGATCCCGAGGACGTCGTCGACCTCGACGTGGAATGGCCGGCCGCTGAACTCATCGACACCACCATCATCGACACGCCCGGAACGTCGTCGCTGAACCGCGATGTCTCCGAGCGCACGCTGCGGCTGTTGGTGCCCGACGACGGCGTGCCGCGGGTGGACGCCGTGGTGTTTCTGCTGCGGACCCTGAATGCGCCAGACATCGCACTGCTCACGCAGATCGGCGAGTTGGTGGGCGGTTCGGCGGGGGCGCTCGGCGTGATCGGCGTGGTGTCGCGCGCCGACGAGATCGGCGCCGGACGCATTGACGCAATGCTGTCAGCCAAGGATGTGGCGACCCGGTTCACCAGCGAAATGGACCGCACCGGCATCTGTCAGGCGGTGGTCCCGGTGTCGGGCCTGCTCGCACTGACCGCACGTACGCTGCGGCAAAGTGAGTTCGTGGCGCTCGAGAAGCTCGCCGGGGTGGACGCCGCCGAGCTCACCAAGGCGATGTTGTCAGTGGACCGGTTCGTGCGAGAGGACATCTCGCTACCGGTCGACGCGGCCACCCGCGCGGCGCTGCTGGACCGGTTCGGGATGTTCGGGATCAGGATCTCGATCGCGGTATTGCGCGCCGGCGTCACCGATTCCGTGAGTTTGGCCGACGAACTGCTGGAGCGCAGCGGCTTGGTGTCGTTGCGCGAGGTCATCGACCAACAGTTCGCGCAGCGTTCGGACCTGCTCAAAGCCCACACCGCCCTGCTGTCGCTGCGGCGGTTCGTCGAGGTCAACCCGATCTACGCCACGCCCTACATCATCGCCGACATCGACCCGCTCCTCGCCGACACCCACGCCTTCGAAGAGCTGCGGTTGCTCTCCCAATTACATTCGCGACCAACGACATTGAACGACGACGAGATGGCATCGCTGCGACGGATCATCGGCGGATCGGGCACCGACGCCGCGAGCAGGCTCGGGCTGCAGCCCGACGCACCCTATGACGGCCCCAGGGCGGCGTTCGCGGCGACGCAGCGCTGGCGCCGACGTGCCGAGCATCCGCTCAACGACCCGTTCACTACGCGGGCGTGCCGCGCGGCGGTGCGCAGCGCGGAGGCGTTGGTGGCCGAATACGCCGCGCGCGGCCGGTCCCCATCGCGTTGACTCTGCGCTCAGGGCGTGAAATCGGCTGAAATCGCGCCCTCACCGCAGAGTCAATCGGCAGGACGTGACCGGCTCAGCCTTCGCCCTCGGGTGGCGCGGTGACGGTCTCGGTCTGGGTCACCGTTTCTGTGCTGGTGCTGACGCTGGTGGTCGGCTCGGTGGTGGTGGTTGTCGTCGGTGGGGCCGTGGTCGTAGTGGTCGTGGTTGTCGGCGGCGGCGGTGTGGTGGTCGGAGTGACTGTCTCCGTGACGGTTTCGCGTGTGGGCACGGTCGTCACGACCGACCTCGTCGTGGTGGTCAGCGGGGTCAACGTTTCGGAATCGGTCGGTTCGTCACCGCCGGCGATCAATTGGGCCAGACCCCACACGATCAGCGCGATCACCACCGCGCCCAACGCACCGAGCGCAACCAGCGCGGCCGGTTTGCGATACCACGGCGTCGGCTCCTCGGGCGGCGTGCCGTAGTACTCCGTCGGTGAGTCGTCGGGGTAGTTCGGGTCGTTCGGGTCGTTCGGAGGTCCGTATCGCGCCACGGCCTCCGATAGTAGGCGCTCAGGGCAGCGGATAGAGCGTGCGCGTCACATTTGTGCGCGGCTTGCGACGGGTACTGGTCTCCGTCGACTCCTCTTCGTCGTCGGTCTCGACGGTCGCCTCGGCGCTGGAGGTCTCGGTTTCCGACGTGGTTTCCGAGGTCGTCTCGAGCGCCGACAGGTCGGTGGTCTGCGGCGGGCTGGTGGTGGTGACCGTGTGGGTGGTGGCGGTCGGGGTGGCCGACCGGGTGGTCGGCGCCGAATAGGCGGGTTCGACGAAATTGAGCGGAGCCTGTTCGGGCGCGCTGAACTGGCGGGCCATCGCCGTCGCGGCGAGCACCAGAACGGCGATCACCGCCAGCGCGGCGATGCTCGCACCGACGAGGCTGGGCGTGCGGTTGTGCCAGGGCTGCCCATCCTCGCGATCGTCGTCCCGGCGGGTCACGGGACGAATCGTAGCCGCGGAGCGCTTCAACGGCGCGCGCTCAGCGCAGCGCAGGAACGACTTCGCGGGCGAAGAACTCCAGGTGATCCAGGTCGGACATGTCCAGAAGCTGCAGGTAAACGCGCTGGATGCCGGCATCGGTATACCCGGCGAGCTTGTCGGCGATCTCGGCGGGCGTGCCCACCAGCGGGGAGTTGCTGCGCAGCTCGTCGACCTCGCGGCCGATCGCGGCTGCGCGCCGGGCGATCTCGGCCTCGTCGCGGCCCGCGCAGATCACGAACGCCGCCGAGAACGTCATCGAGTCGACGGAGCGTCCGGCGTCGGCCAGCGCCGTACTGACCCGCTTGATCTGGGTCTTGGCCACATCGAGGGAGACGAACGGCACGTTGAATTCGGCGGCGTACTCCGCGGCCAACTGCGGGGTGCGCTTGGCGCCGGTGCCGCCGATGATGATCGGCGGGTGCGGCGCCTGCACGGGTTTGGGAAGCGCGGGCGACTTGGTCACGGTGTAGTAGGTGCCCGCGTAGTCGAACGTTTCGCCGGGTGGCGTCGTCCACAGCCCGGTGAGGATGCGCAGCTGTTCGGTGAGTCGGTCGAACCGCTCGCCGACAGACGGGAACGGGATCGCGTAACCGATGTGCTCGGCCTCGAACCAGCCGGCGCCCAGACCGAGTTCAACTCGTCCGCCGCTCATGTCTTCGACCTGAGCGACGGAGATGGCCAGCGGACCCGGATAGCGGAACGTCGCCGAGGTGACCAAGGTGCCCAGCCGGATCGAGGACGTCTCGCGCGCGATGCCGGCCAGTGTGACCCAGGAATCGGTGGGGCCGGGCAAACCCTCACCGCTCATCGCGAGGTAGTGGTCTGACCGAAAGAACGCCGAGTAGCCGAGTTGTTCGGCGGCGCGGGCGACCGCAAGTTGGTCGGCGTAGGAGGCACCTTGTTGCGGTTCGACAAAGACCCGGAAATTCGCCAGAGAGATCACGAGCGTCAGCCTAGAGCGACGCAGTGGCGCAGCTCACCCGATGCCGGGTTTTGGTAACAATTCGATAACAGCCGGGCTCCGCCGCCCGGCACGCTCTGGGTTCGTGTTTGCGCAGGTTTGCGGGGTGGAGGGGACGTTCTGGCGGCCGATTTGGCCGGTCGTCGCGCTTGATCGGCTAGTGGGCCTCGCTTACGGTCGGTTCACCGATGAACTGAACTGACGATGGTCGACAACTGCTCGGTGGTGACTGCTAACTGGTTATGTCCGCTCTAAATCGTGCCCCGCACGCGTGGGCAGATTCGCTGCGTTCACCGGTGGCTGCAGATGCGCTCGCAATGCACCGATTAGTTGCTGCCACCGGCGTGCTGGATCTCAATTCGTCGTACGCCTACCTGTTGTTGGCGACGGATTTCGCGGATACCTCAATCGTGGCGGATCGAGACGGCAAACTCTGCGGGCTCATCACCGGCTATCACCCGCCGGCCCGACCGGATGTGTTGTTCGTCTGGCAGGTAGCGGTCTCTGATGCCGCCCGCGGTCAGGGCTTGGCCAGCGCCATGCTCGACGCCCTGGTACACCGCGTGCGCAGCGACCGCTGTGGCCACCCCGTCACCGTGGAGACCACCGTCGCGCCGAGCAACTCGGCGTCGCGAGCGTTCTTCGGTGCGTTCGCCCGACGCCATGGGGTGCCGTTGACCGAGAGTCCGCACTTCAGCTCCGAGCTGCTCGCCGCTGATGGCGAGCACGAAGACGAGCCGTTGCTGCGGATCGGACCGATCACGGCAGCTCTACCGAACGAAATGTCCGACAAAAAGTAAACTGATTATCTGAAACTGAGGATTGACTGTATGTCGCTCGCAACATTGACCCCCCTATCCGAATCGGAGCTTCCCGATGTCTATAGCTCGGTGGAATCCGAAGTGCGCAGCTACTGCCGCGGCTGGCCGGCGGTCATGGAGCGCGCTCAGGGTTCCTTGGTCACCGATACGGCCGGTCGGCGGTATCTCGACTTCTTCGCCGGTGCAGGAGCATTGAACTACGGGCACAACAACCCGTTGCTCAAAAAGCCCCTTCTGGATTATCTGGCGTCCGACGGAATCGTGCATTCCCTGGACGTCGCCACGTCCGCGAAGACGGACTTCCTGGAAACGTTTGAACGCGTGATCCTGAAGCCGCGCAACCTGGACTACAAGGTGCAGTTTCCGGGGCCGACCGGCGCCAACTCGGTCGAGGCGGCGCTGAAGCTGGCCAGGAAGGTGACCGGGCGCGAATCGATCATCAGCTTCACCAACGCTTTTCACGGGATGACGCTGGGTGCGCTTTCGGTGACCGGCAACTCGATGAAGCGTGCCGGCGCGGGTATCCCCCTGGTGCACGCGACCCCGATGCCGTACGACAACTACTTCGACGGCGTCACCGAGGACTTCCACTGGTTCGAGCGTGTTCTCGACGACTCCGGTAGCGGGCTCAACCGGCCGGCCGCCGTGATCGTCGAAACCGTGCAGGGCGAAGGTGGGCTCAACGTCGCCCGCATCGAATGGCTGCAGGCGCTGGAAAAACTGTGCCGTGAGCGCGACATCCTGCTGATCGTCGACGACGTTCAAATGGGTTGCGGCCGAACGGGTCCGTTCTTCAGCTTCGAAGAGGCCGGTATCACACCCGACATCGTGACGCTGTCGAAATCGATCAGCGGCTACGGGCTGCCCATGGCGCTGACGCTGTTCCGCCGTGATCTGGATGTCTGGACTCCCGGTGAGCACAACGGCACCTTCCGCGGCCACAACCCGGCGTTCATCACCGCCACGCAGGCGCTCAAGTCCTTCTGGCAGAGTTCGGATTTCACCGACGAAACGGTGAAAAAGGGCAAGTTCATGCGTAAGCGTCTCGAGGAGATCGCTGCCGCCCACGACGGCGTCTCCGCACGAGGCCGGGGGATGGCGCAGGGGCTGAAGTTCGAGGACACCGAGCTGGCCTCCGCGGTGTGCCGCGCCGCGTTCGACCGCGGTGCGCTGATGGAGACTAGCGGTCCCTCGGACGAAGTGGTCAAACTTCTCCCACCGCTTACCATTTCGCAGGAAGATCTCGAGACCGGCATGGACATCCTCGCTGAGGCTGTCGATGCAACGGTCACTGCATAGAAAGTGTTCGATCCATGATTGTGCGTACTACCGCAGAAATCACCGGCACCGAACGTGACGTTTCAGACGGTGCGTGGAGGTCCAAGCGGATCATCCTCGCCGGTGACGGTGTGGGGTTCTCGTTCCACGAGACCACCATCAACGCGAACTCGGTCAGCGAGTTCCACTATCAGCACCACGTCGAGGCGGTGTGGGTCGTCGAAGGCAGCGGTTCGTTGACCAACCTCGAGACCGGGGAAAAGTTTGCTTTGGGCCCGGGGACGATGTATCTGCTCGACGGCCACGAACGGCACCGGGTCACCTGCGACGAACAGCTCAGGATGCTGTGCGTCTTCAACCCGCCGGTGACCGGCCTCGAAGTCCACGACGAGACCGGCGCTTATCCGCCACCGCAGATAGCATGAGTACCGTGACGATGCCGCGCGTCCGCGACCGGTATCCGACGCGGTTGGGCCATGCGATTTCCCCGATTCCCCGGGAAGAGCCGACGGTGTGGGGCGGTCCGCACGACGGCCCGCTCAGCAAGGACGCGTTGGACAGCTTCGCGCGGGCCGGCTATATGGTGCGCCCCCGCACGCTCGGCGAGGACTGGCTGCCGCCGCTGCGCCAGGAACTCGAGCGGATGGGTGCTGAACTCGACCGCGACGACCCGCGGGTGATCTACGAGCCGGGCGGGGGCAGTATCCGCTCGGTGTTTGAGCCGCACCTGATCAGCGATCTCGTCGCGGAGGTCGTCGGGCTGGAGACCGTGATACCGGTGGCCCGGCAGTTGCTCGGCAGCGATGTCTACATTCACCAGGCCCGGATTAACATGATGCCGGGGTTCACCGGTACCGGGTTCTACTGGCATTCGGATTTCGAAACCTGGCACGCCGAGGACGGAATGCCCCTCATGCGTGCGGTTTCGTGTTCGATCGCGTTGACCGACAACCATCCCTACAACGGCCCGTTGATGGTGATGCCGGGATCTCATGAGGTGTTCTATCCGTGTGTCGGCGCCACGCCGGACAACCACCACACCTCATCGCTAGTGCGACAGGAAACCGGTGTGCCCGATCAGGACGCGCTGACCAAGGCCGCCGCCGAGTACGGCATCGACCAGCTCACCGGGGCCGCCGGGACGGCTGTCTGGTTCGACTGCAACCTGTTGCACGGGTCCTCATCGAACATCACGCCGCTGCCGCGGTCGAACGTCTTTCTGGTGTTCAACTCGGTCGACAACGCGCTCACCGAACCGTTCGCGGCGCCACGTCCGCGGCCCGAGTATCTGGCGTGCCGCAACCCTGAGCCGTTCGGGGTGAACCCGCCGCCGGTGCGCTAGCCCGCGTCGGCCTGACCGCCTCAGCCCCGGGCGGTCAGGTCCAGCGCACCATCTCGCGCCCCGGGTGGGCGTCGTGCCAGGCCTGGATCGCGGTGTCCCACTGGTCACCGTCCAGCGACGTCAGCGCCGCGGGGAAGAGCCCGTCCTCTTCTTTTCGGGTGTGCTCGAAGAGGTGTTCCACGGCGTCGCGGATGGCCTGCTGGCCCTCGGCGCGGGAGATATCCACGGTGGCGAGCAGTTCCTCGAGTTCGCGGTGCTCGCGCACGAGCGGTTCGATGTGTTCGAGGAACAGGTCGTCGGTGGACATGACCGCGAACAGGCCGTTCTCCTCGCCCTTGAAGTGCGATAGCAGTTCGTCGGCCATCGCGGCCAGCCGTTCGCGCGCGGTCTGCAGGTCGCCGCGATCGATCGCGCGTACCGCGTCGCCGCCGAGGTTGAGCACATAGGCGTGCTCGCTGATGTAATCGCGGATCAGCGGCATGTCGCGACATCCGCAGTATTGGCACATGCTTCCGATGCTAGGAAGTATCAGCCGATTTGGCGCTCGAGCAGGTCGGGGCGCACTTCGGCGATCCGCGCATACGCACGGTCGTGATGGAGGACTCCCGCGCAGTGGAAAAGGGCGGTCTCGGCGATGAAGAGGTCCGGAATGGCGGTGCGATGCCACATTCGGCGATGGTGCGCGAGATCGCGTTGCAGTCGACGAACCCGGTCGAAGATGTCCGGCGGCGTAGCCAGCCTCGTGAACGCGTCGCGTACCAATGTGCGTTGCCGGTCGTAGTCGGCGGACGAACGTGCGCGCTCTTTTCGAGCACCCACAGCGTCATCGCCACGCCTCGTTGGACTCGAGCGGGCGGGCGGCCGTCGTGAGACGGACGCATTGGTCGATTCGCAGCGCGTGAAACCGCCACTGCGTCGGCTTCGAGCAGTCCCACCTCCACGCCGGGAACAAACCGGCGAAACGTACCGTTAGCAACTTTGACACTTGAGTGTAGCGGGCTCAAGTCTGGTTTGACAGGATAGGGTCCGTCGGAGCAGTCTTGAGTGCGGTGCACTCAGACCCCTAGTAGGACTAGTTCAGGAGGCAACACTATGGCTCGTGCGGTCGGAATCGACCTCGGAACCACCAACTCGGTCGTCGCGGTACTGGAGGGTGGCGACCCGGTCGTCGTCGCGAACTCCGAGGGCTCCCGCACCACGCCGTCCGTCGTCGCGTTCGCTCGCAACGGCGAGGTGCTGGTCGGCCAGCCCGCCAAGAACCAGGCGGTGACCAACGTCGACCGGACCATCAGATCGGTCAAGCGCCACATGGGCTCGGACTGGTCGGTGGAGATCGACGACAAAAAGTACAGCGCGCCCGAAATCAGCGCGCGGACCTTGATGAAGCTCAAGCGGGACGCCGAAGCGTACCTGGGCGAGGACATCACCGACGCGGTGATCACCGTGCCCGCTTACTTCAACGACTCCCAGCGTCAGGCCACCAAGGACGCCGGCCAGATCGCCGGCCTCAACGTGTTGCGCATCGTCAACGAACCCACCGCCGCAGCGCTGGCCTACGGGCTGGACAAGGGCGAGAAGGAACAGACCATCCTGGTCTTCGACCTCGGTGGCGGCACCTTCGACGTCTCGCTGCTGGAGATCGGCGAGGGCGTCGTCGAGGTACGTGCCACCAGCGGCGACAACCACCTCGGTGGCGACGACTGGGACGATCGCATCGTCGAATGGCTCGTCGAGAAGTTCAAGGGCACCTCCGGCATCGACCTGACCAAGGACAAAATGGCGATGCAGCGGCTGCGTGAGGCCGCGGAGAAGGCGAAGATCGAGCTGAGCTCAAGCCAGCAGACATCGATCAACCTGCCCTACATCACCGTTGACGCCGACAAGAACCCGCTCTTCCTCGACGAACAGCTCAGCCGCGCTGAGTTCCAGCGCATCACCCAGGATCTGCTGGACCGGGCCCGCAAGCCGTTCCAGTCGGTGATCTCCGACGCCGGCATCTCGGTGTCCGACATCGACCACGTCGTGCTGGTCGGCGGCTCCACCCGGATGCCCGCGGTCTCGGATCTGGTCAAGGAGATGACCGGTGGCAAGGAGCCCAACAAGGGCGTCAACCCGGACGAGGTTGTCGCGGTGGGCGCCGCGCTGCAAGCCGGCGTGCTCAAGGGTGAGGTGAAAGACGTTCTGCTGCTGGACGTTACGCCGCTGTCACTTGGTATCGAGACCAAGGGCGGCGTGATGACCAAGCTGATCGAGCGCAACACCACGATCCCGACCAAGCGGTCTGAGACGTTCACCACCGCCGACGACAACCAGCCGTCGGTGCAAATCCAGGTGTATCAGGGTGAGCGTGAGATCGCCGCGCACAACAAGCTGCTCGGCAGCTTCGAGCTGACCGGTATTCCGCCGGCGCCGCGCGGTGTGCCCCAGATCGAGGTGACGTTCGACATCGACGCCAACGGCATCGTGCACGTCACCGCCAAGGACAAGGGCACCGGCAAGGAGAACACCATCCGCATCCAGGAGGGCTCCGGTATCTCCAAGGAGGAGATCGACCGGATGGTCAAGGATGCCGAGGCCCATGCCGAGGAGGACCGCAAGCGCCGTGAGGAGGCCGACGTCCGCAACCAGGCCGAATCGCTGGTGTACCAGACCGAGAAGTTCGTCGCTGAACAGCGCGAGGCCGAAGGCGGATCCAAAGTCCCCGAGGAGACGTTGAGCAAGGTCGACGGCGCGATCGGAGACGCGAAGAAGGCGCTGGAAGGCACCGATATCGCTGCGATCAAATCCGCGATGGAACAACTCGGCGTCGAAAGCCAGGCGCTCGGCCAGGCGATCTACGAGGCGACCCAGGCCGAACAGGCCGCAGGCGGCGGTGCCGCCGACGCTGGAGCCACGGGCTCGTCGGCTGACGACGTGGTGGACGCCGAGGTTGTCGACGAGGACCAGGAGAACAAGTGAGCCAGAACGATTCGCACGAGCCGGTGACCGTCACCGACAAGCGGCGTATCGACCCCGACACTGGCGAAGTACGTGAACAGGCGACCGGGCCGGCTCCTGGCGAGCCGGCCCCGGAAGCCGGGGGTTCGCCGCAGGAGGTCACCGAGCTGAAATCCACACTTCAGCGGGTAAAGGCCGAGTACGACAACTACCGCAAGCGCACGCTGCGTGACCAGCAGGTCATCGCCGAGCGGTCCAAGGCCACCGTCCTCACCGAGCTGTTGCCGGTGCTCGACGACCTGGACCGGGCGCGCAGCCACGGTGACCTGGAGTCCGGGCCATTCAAGGCGGTCGCTGACAAGCTGACCAGCATCCTTGAGGGGCTTGGCCTTTCGGCATTCGGTGACGAGGGCGACGATTTCGATCCCGAGTTGCATGAAGCCGTTCAGCACGAGGGCGACGGCAGCCATCCCGTCGTGGGCGCCGTGATGCGCCGCGGCTACCAGGTCGGCGATTTCGTGCTGCGCCACGCCATGGTTGGTGTCGTCGACACCGTCCCCGATTCCGCCGACACGTCGGATAACACCGACGAATCGGACGAGAAGGCAGCAGAATCCTAATAACGAGTAGGCAAATGGTAAGGAGGTGACGCGACATGGCCCAGCGTGAATGGGTCGAGAAGGACTTCTACTCCGAGCTCGGCGTCTCCTCTGACGCCAGCGACCAGGAGATCAAACGGGCGGCGCGCAAGCTGCTCGCCGAAAACCATCCCGACCGCAACCCCGGTAACTCGGCGGCAGAGGAACGGTACAAAGCCGTTTCGGAAGCCAAGGAGGTGCTGACCGACCCGGCCAAGCGTAAGGAATACGACGAGACCCGAAGGCTTTTCGCCAACGGTGGCTTCGGTCGCGGCCGGTTCGGCGGCGGCGGTGGTGGCGGTTTCGGTGGTGGCTACGGCTCCGACGGTGTCGAGTTCAACCTGAACGACTTGTTCGATGCGGCCGGTCAGACCGGTGGTGCGAACATCGGTGACCTTTTCGGCGGTCTGTTCGGGCGGGGCGCACAGCAGCCCCGGCCGAGCCGGCCCCGTCGCGGCAACGACCTGGAGACCGAGACCGAGCTGTCGTTCCTCGAGGCGACCAAGGGCGTCGCGATGCCGCTGCGCCTCACCAGCCCCGCGCCGTGCACGAATTGTCATGGCAGCGGCGCACGTCCGGGCACCAGCCCGAAGGTGTGTCCGAACTGCAACGGGGCCGGCGTGATCAGCCGCAACCAGGGCGCGTTCGGGTTCTCCGAACCGTGTACGGAATGCCGGGGCAGCGGCTCGATCATCGAGCACCCGTGTCAGGAGTGCAAGGGCACCGGTGTGACCACCCGGACCCGCACGATCAACGTGCGGATCCCGCCGGGCGTCGAGGACGGCCAACGGATCCGGCTGGCCGGACAGGGTGAGGCCGGGCTGCGCGGGGCGCCGTCGGGTGACCTGTACGTGACCGTACATGTGCGCCCGGACAAGGTTTTCGGCCGCAAGGGCGACGACCTGACCGTCACCGTGCCGGTGAGTTTCCATGAATTAGCATTGGGCACAACGCTTTCGGTGCCAACTCTGGAGGGCAAGGTCGGCGTGCGGGTGCCCAAGGGAACGTCGGACGGACGGATCCTGCGGGTGCGCGGGCGTGGGGTGCCCAAGCGTTCCGGTGGCCACGGCGACCTGCTCGTCACGGTCAAGGTGGCCGTTCCGACGAACCTCGGGGGCGACGCGGTCGAGGCGTTGGAGGCGTACGCCAAGGCCGAGCGGGCCAGCGGGTTTGACCCGCGGGCGGGATGGGCAGGTGCGTGATGGCGGCGAAGCGTTCCAACGATGAAGCGCGCACGTTCCTGATTTCGGTGGCCGCCGAGTTGGCGGGTATGCATGCGCAGACGCTACGTACCTATGACCGGCTGGGTCTGGTGCGCCCGCAGCGCACGGCCGGTGGCGGCAGGCGCTATTCGCAGCACGACGTTGACCTGCTGCGGGAGGTGCAGCGGCTATCTCAGGACGAGGGTGTCAACCTCGCGGGGATCAAACGCATCATCCAGTTGACCAACCAGGTCGAGGCGCTGCAGGCCCGCGTCAAGGAGTTGACCCGCGAGCTCGAGGAGCTGCGGGCGCAGCCGCGGGCCAAGAGCACCGCGTTGGTGGTGTGGCAGCCGCGCAACCAGCGCTAGTCGGTGGCGGCGTTCAGCGTCGGCAGGCGTTGCTGTTCGAGTTCGATGTAATTCGTCAGCATCTCGTCGGCATCCACGGGAACGAAGCCGGTGGACTCGATCTTCGTCAGGTCCAGAACGCTGTTGGCCGGGCGTGGAGCAGCAGGCCCGGTGGCCTGGCCGAAATACTCGGCGGTGGAAACGCCGGTCACTCGACTCGGCTCATGGCCGGCGATGGCGAACGTGCGTTGTGCGATCTGTGCCCATGACCGAACCGACCCGGATCCCGTCACGTTGTAGGTGCCATAGGGTGCACGGGACTCGGTGACGTGTCGGATCGCCCGCGCCAGCTCCGAGGTGAACGTCAAGCGTCCGAACTGATCGTCGACGACGGCCGGGTTCACGTCATTGCTGGCCAGCGACAACATGGTGCGTACGAAGTTGCGCCCGTCGCCGATCACCCACGACGTGCGCAGGATGTAGTGACGCGCAAGCGTGGCCACGAGTTGATCGCCGGCGGCCTTGGTCTGTCCGTATACGCCCAGCGGCGCCGGCGGGTGGTCCTCGCGGTACGGCGTCGTGCTCGTACCGTCGAACACGTAGTCGCTGGAGATATGCACGACGGTGATGCCATGCTCAGCGGCGACCCGCACCAGGGCCGCTACACCGGTGACGTTGGTGGCCCATGCCGCGGCACGACCTTCCGCGGTCTCGGCTCCGTCGACGTTGGTGTATGCCGCGGCGTTGATGACCGTGTCGTACTCACGCCATGCGCGGGCGGAAGCGAGGTCACCGCCCGTTAGGTCGAGATCGGCGCGCCCGGCGAATTCGATGGACGGCGCATCAGCGTACGCACGGCGCAATGCGCGGCCCAGTTGCCCGTCCGCCCCGACGATCAGGGTCTTGCGCGGCGGAATGGGTTCGACCTCTGCCAGGTGCGGCTGGGCTCGGTCCTTGGCCGACAACACCGCTTGGTCCAACGGAATTGGCCAGTCGATGGCGACGCGCTCATCGCCGGGATGCACCGAGGTGTAGTCCGCGTCGGGGGAGTAGTGATCGTTGACGAGGTAGGAGTAGACGGTGTTCGGCTCGAGGGTCTGATAGGCGTTGCCAACCCCACGGGGTACGAAAACCGCACGCGAAGGGTCGAGTTCGATGGTGAACACCGTCCCGAAAGTCTCGCCCGCACGCAGATCGACCCAGGCGCCGAACGCCCGTCCGGCCGCAACCGAAACGAATTTGTCCCACGGCTCGGCATGGATACCGCGCGTCGTGCCCAGCGATTCGTTGAAGGCGATGTTGTGTTGTACGGGTCCGAAATCCGGCATCCCGGCAGAAATCATCTTCGCGCGCTGCCAGTTCTCCTTGAACCAGCCGCGGTTGTCGCCGTGGACGGGCAGCTGCCAAACGGTCAGCCCCGGGATCGGGGTGTCCATGGCACCCAACGTCTTGCCGTACTCCGTCATTGCTTGGCTTCTCCGTCATTGCCCGAGTCGGGCGTAGAACGCTTCGGTGGCTCCTTTAGCGGGTGCCCACCAGTCTTCGTGGTGGCGATACCAGTCAATAGTCGCAGACAGACCTTCCTCGAAGTCTCCGTACCGTGGGCGCACGGAAGCATTCGATAGGCGATGTAATGATTCTGGCATTAGTCGCCGCGGCGAAGACCAGGTGCGCTACCGCATGGTGCCAGGGATGTGGTGACGGTCACCGCACGCTGATCGAAAAGCGTACCGTTTCAGGCCTGCCCGGGACGGCACAGCGGTAGGTACCGCGGCGCAGCGAGTCGGTCGGGGCGGCCATCGGCTCGAAGCAGACGACGTCGTCGCTGCCGGGCGCGAAAATCTGCGCCGCCGGATAACCCGCCTCGAACCTGACGTCGAGGCGGTGGTCCCCGCCGGACAGCGAGAACACCGCCCCGTCGGGCACGTTGTCGAAGCCGTCGTCGTACTCGACGCGGCCGAGCGGTTCGGTGCCGCCGTGCCACTCCTGATGCCCCCCGGTCGGAATACCCCGGTCGTCCACCGGCAAGCGGCGCATGGCCGGAGTGGTCAGCCGCCACTGTTCGCGCGGCACACCGGGGATCGTCAGATAGGGGTGGTAGCCGAAGCACAACGGCACCGACGCCGACGTCGTCGCCATCACGGTGGTTTCGATGGTCAGCTTGCGTTCGTCGAGCGCGACGCTGTGGACCAGCAGGTGCGGGAATGGGAACGAGGCCAGCAGCCTGGGTTTGCCGCCGTAGTCGAGCACAGCCGTCAGCGAGTTCTCCGACCGGGCGGTTACCAGCCACCCCGGATAGGCGGCCAGCACACCGTGGATCGGAGCGCCGTGTTCGTCCGTGCGCACGCCACCGGCACCGGCGGTCAGGGTGACGACAGCGTCGTCGACACTATACGTGTTGTCGCTCAACCGGTTTGCCCACGGATACAGGAACGGAATGCCCATCGTCTTGCCGGATGTCACGTACGCGTCCAACCCGCGGCGCTGGCCGAGGAACTCATCACCCGCGTCGGCCAGCGAGGTGCCGACCATGCCGGCCGTCGGGACGAACGTCGCTGTCATCGACGATGCCGGATCCTTCAGCGTGACGCTCTCCAACTCGGCCATGTCAGCCGATCCTGCCACCGGATGCGGTTAGATCAAACGGTGATCGGAGATACGCGGGCGCACGACGAAACCGAAGCCCGCAACCTTGAGATCGTCCGCGCCGGTTTCGGCGCCTGGAGCGACGGCACTGGCAGCCCCGATCAGGCGCTGAGGGCGCGGCTCGCGACGGCGTGGCCTACCGCAACACCTATTCGTGGTTTCTGACGCTCGCCGACGACCGAATCGTCAGAGGTACAGCGCTTTTCGACAGCATCGCGTTCAACGATTTCTGGCAACGGGTGCCCGCCGACAGTCAGTCGTAGACGATCACCGCGCGGCCGACGAAATCGCCGTGGCCCAGTGCGTCGATGTGATCGTTGACCTCCTCGAAACGCACCTGCGTCACCGAATCTTTGATCTTGCCCGCCTCTGCCAGCGCCACGACCTCGGTGAGGTCGCTGTAGTTGCCCCAAAATGAACCGAACAATGTGTATTCGCGGCTGACCAGAGGGAACAGCGGCATGTCGACGCGATTGCCGACCAGCCCCACCGTCGCGACCGCGCCCTCGGTGGCCAGCAGGGCGAAGGCCAGCCGGATGCTGGTTTCGGCTCCCGCGCATTCGATGACCGCGTCGAACTCCCGTCGGCCGGTGACCTGCTCGAGCGCGTCGCGCACCTGATCGTCGGAGCGGTCGCCGATGTTGATGGTGTGATCGGCTCCGTTTTCTTTTGCCAGCGCGAGCTTTTCATCGTTGCGGGCCAGCGCCACCACCGTCGCCCCCGCGCCGAGCAGCTTCGCGTACTGCACGGCGTATGCGCCGAGCCCGCCGACGCCCATCACCGCCAGCGTGGTGCCCGGACCGAGCACCCCCGCGGAGCGGAGCTTCTTCAGGCCGCGGTAGGGGGTCAGGCCGGCGTCGGTCAGCGGCGCCAGGGACAGGGCCGACATCTGACCGCTGACCCTGATCAGCTGTCGGTAGGAGACCGGGACGTACTCCTGGTACCCGCCGTGCGGCCCGAAACCGATCCAGTGGCCCTGGTTGCAGATGTGCTGGTTGCCGCGATGACATTGGCGGCAGGAGCCGTCGCCTTGCGGCCCGAAGACCACCACATGGTCACCCTCCGCCAACGCTGCGGCGGCAGGAACGTCGGCGCCGAGCCGATCGATGGTCCCCGCGATCTCGTGACCCGGGGTCGCAGGCAGCGGCATATCCATCCCGAAGTAGCCGTCGATGAGCTGAAAGTCGGTGCGGCACATGCCCGCTCCGCCCACCTTCACCAGTACCTGGTCGGGTTCGATGTCGGGTATCGGGATCTCTTCGAGCTTGAGCGGTTGCCGGTATCCGTACATCCGTGCGGCGCGCATGGTCGGCATGGCTTCTCCTCAGCCTGAACTGATCTTGAGCAGTGTATGAGCCCGCCGCTCAGTTGGATAGCGGATCGTGCTGAATCCGCTCGGCCGGCGCCCCTTTGGCGATCAGCGCGGCCTTGGTGGCCTCGACCATCTGCGGCCCGCCGCAGATCAAAATCTGGCGGTCGCCCCAGTTGCCGTACCGGGTCACCACGTCGGGCAGCCTGCCGGTCTGGCGCACGTGCAGCCCGCGAGGCGGGTTGACGTCGGGATACTCCGACGCCCACGGCGGATCGACGTTGTACTCCGACACCGGCGTCACCGACAGCCACGGATTCTGCGAGGCGATCTGCCACAGGGTGTGCAGGTCGTAGAGGTCGCAGGGGTAGCGCCCGCCGAAGAACAGCTGCACCCGGGGGTTCACCCCCCACCGGGTGAGGTCCATGATCAGCGCCCGCAGCGGGGCCAGGCCGGAGCTGCCGGCGACCATCAGCACATCGCCGCCGTTGCGGTCGATGTGCAGGCCGCCGTGCGGGTTGGACAGCCGCCACCGGTCACCGGGTCGGGTCTCGCCGACGATCGCGGTGCTCACCATGCCGCCGGTGACCGAGCGGATGTGGAACTCGATGCCCCCGCTGGGTTCGGCCGGAATCGACGGGCTCAAATACCGCCACCGCCGCGGCCACTGCGGCACCTGCACGGTGACGTACTGGCCGGGGTGGTAGGCCAGCGGTCGGTCCAGTTGCAGGCGTACCACCGAGACGTCACGGGTGGCGCGGATGTGCTCGATCACCGTGCCGTCGCAGTACGGCGGGCCCTCCTCGGCCTCGGCCGCCCCCCGCATGACACCGATGAACAGCGCGACCGCATCGTGGCTGGCCTCGGCCAGCCTGTCATCCCAGCGCTCGACGAGGTGATCGCGCAGCGACCTCAGCAGGGCGCGTTGCATGCTGTCGTAATGCTGTTGTGTCACACCGTATTTGCGGTGATCGCGACCGAGCTGGGCCAGGAAGGTCACCGGCTCGTCGGCGCGTTGCGCGACGAGTTCGCCGAACAACCAAGTCAACGCCTGCGCGAACACGGCGCGCTGCTGGGCCATATCGGGTGGAAACAAGTCGCGCACCGACGGGTCGGTGGCGAACCAGTGGGTGTAGAAGGTGCGGATCAGATCGTCGGAGCCGAGCGCGGGGTCGACGGCGTGGCGCAGCATTTGCAGCGCGTCACGGTCGTCGAGTCCCACGCCGCCCGAGTGTAAGTCAGCTCGGCCCCCGGCTCCGTTGGCGCAGCGCGGCGATGACCATCAGAGCCGCACCGGCCAGCACCCAGAGACTCAGCACGAGGACCGGCACGGCCCCGCCTGCGCCGTCGAAGAACGCCGTCGACCGCAGCAGGGTGGCATTGGCGCCCTGCGGCAACCACTGACCGACCTCACCCCAGCCGCTGGGCAACATCTCCGGCGCACTGTTCAGCCCCGACAACGGGTTGCCGACCAGCACCGCCAGCAGCGCGCCGACGATCAACCCGATCCGCCCGAACACCGAGCCCAGCCCCATGATCGTCAGCCCCGCGGCAAGCACGCCCAGCGTCAAACCGGCGGTGACACCCCAGAAGTTCTGGTCGATCGAGCCGAGCACGAAGCGCAGCAGCGCCGCGATCGTCACGCCGGAGACCGCGGCGAAGGCGATCATGGCCGCCACTCGCGTCCAGATCTCGCGCCGAAGCACCAAGACCAGCGCAATCGCGGGCAGCAGCGCGGCCAACGTGAGCGGCAACGCCGAGGCGGCCAGCCCGATGCCGCGCGGATCGTCGGCGGTGGGCGGCGCGAGATCCTCGACCTGGACCTGCGCGCCGGTCTGTTTGGCGATGCCGTTGGCGACCTGGGTGAGCATTTGCGCGACGGCCGGGCTGGCCCCGGTGGCGATCAGCAGTGTCCGCCCGTCGGGACTGAATGCCATGCCGCCGTAGACATCCCGGCTTTCGATGGCGTCGCGCAGCGCCGCTTCGCCGGGATAGTAGGTGACGGCGAACGCGCCGGGGGCCTGCTGCTGCAGCAGTGCCTCGACTTGACCCGCCGCGGCCTGCGGGCCCGCCGCGCCGATCGGTACGTCGCGGGGCGCCGTGTGCACGGCGGGCAGCGCGAAGGCCAGCGCGACGATCGCGACCACGACGGTGAGCACCAGCACGATGCCGGTCGCGCGGATCGCCGCGGACGGTTCGTGGCTCGGAGTGAAGGGCGAGGTGTCCAGCTGTGTTTCGGTCATGGTTCGAAACCTTTTCATCTGGTGTTGAATTAATGCCTTGCGCCGAGCGTAACGCCGCTGGGGGAAGGATTTCAACAGTTATTGAAATGTTAGTGTCGCAATATGCCTTCACCAGCCCGGGTGGCCAAACGGCGCGGCCGCCGCCAGGGTGACCCGGTGTCGCGGGAGGCGGTGCTGGCGGCGGCCAAGAAGCGGTTCGCCACCGAGGGTTACGACAAGACGACGCTGCGGGCGATCGCGCGGGATAGCCATGTCGATCCGGCGATGGTGCTCTATCTGTTCGGTTCGAAGGCCGAGCTGTTTCGCGAGTCGTTGCGGTTGATCGTGAATCCCGACGTGTTGATCGCCGCGCTCACCGGCGCGCCCGGCGACGACCCCGACATCGGCACCCGGATGGTGCGCGCATACCTGCGGATCTGGGCCGAACCCGACACCGGTCCCACCATGGTGGCGATGCTGCAGTCGGCCACCTCCAACAGCGACGCCCACGAGGCGTTTCGCGGGTTCATGCAGAACTACGTGCTGACCGCGGTGTCGGGCGTGCTCGGCGGTGACGAGAACGCGCGGCTGCGCGCGATGCTGGCCGCCAGCCAGCTCGTCGGCATGGCGATGCTGCGGTATGTGATGAAGATCGGACCGTTGGCGGCCCTGCCCGACGACGAGGTGGTGAGGCTGATCGCCCCGACGGTGACGCGGTACCTCACCGACGAGCTATAGGTGCGAAATCCCCTTGTACAGCACCATGAGCCCGATCACGACGAGGATCACCGCCATCAGGACCGCGTGCTGTTGCTCCATCCAGTCCTTCAGCCGCGCCAGGGCGTTGTCGAGGCGTTTCCCGGACACGGCGTAGCCGAGAATCGGTATCACCACCGACGACGCGGCGACCACCACGAACCACGCCACGGCCGCCCAGACGCTCGATCGGCCCATGCCGGCCGAGCCGATCGCCAAACCCGCCGCGGCGCAGATGAGCAACACCTTGGGGTTGACGACGGTCAGCGCCAGCGCCGTACCGCCCGCACGGGCCGGGGTCAGCTTGCTCAAGCTCTGCATCCAGCGCGGCATGTGCGCGGACTTCTTGCGCATCGACCACCGGTAGATGCCGAACGCGATCAGCGCGACGCCCACGGCGATGCGCAGCCATGAGGCCCAGCCGGGAGGCTCGCGGTCCAGCCCGCCGAGCAGGCTGGAGACCGCGAGGAAGGCCGTCGTCAGCACGGCGATGCCGATCACCCAGCCGGCCAGAAACGACAACCCGGTCGGGCGCGGGCGCGCGGTGTGTAGCACCAGCACCGCCGGGATGATCGACAGCGGGGACAGCGCCACGACGAGCGCCAACGGGATGAGTTCGGTGAGCACCGATACCAGCACGGATAACCTTTCGTTGAACTAAATGGCCTCGACGGCGTGATATCGGCAGGCCTTCCACTGCGCGCCCTCGCGGACGAACTCGACGGCCAGTGTCTCAGTGTGGTGGGCCGCCTCGAAGCGCACGGTGGCCATCGCCGACGTCGCCGGATCGCCCGCCACCGATACCGCTCCGACGCTGATGCGCGTCGGCCCGTCGACGCGCCTGCTGGAATACCAGCCCGGCTCGAAACCGTCATCGTTGCGCATCGCGGCGCACACATACATGGCGAAGGCATCGAAGTCGAAGCGGTTATACGAGTCGTTCATGCCGTTGAGCACCGCACGGACCTGTTCCTGATCGGTTGCCGCCCGGGCTGTGCTGGACGGCCACGCCAAGCCGAGCACCGCGAGGACCGTCAACGCGGCGATCAAACGCACCATGTGTCAAGGGTCGCCGACCCGAGTGTGCGGATTGGTACGCCGGGACCGGCGTGTTGCGGATGAAACCGCACGACCGCGGAAAGTTTGGCAGACTTGAGCGGAACAGACTCAACATTGACTGCGTTGTACATCGCGACAACGCTTTCCTTTAGACGAAACGGAGGTAGTCGTGGACTCGTTTAACCCGACGACCAAAACCCAGGCGGCGCTGACGTCGGCGTTGCAGGCGGCCACCGCCGCTGGCAACCCGCAGATCGCGCCCGAACACCTGCTGATGGCATTGCTGACGCAGAACGACGGCATTGCCGCCCCGCTGTTGGAGGCCGTCGGAGTTGACCCCGCGACGATCCGGGCCGAGACCCAGCGGTTGCTCGACCGGTTGCCCAGCGCCACCGGTGCGGCCACCCAGCCGCAGCTGTCGCCGCAGTCGCTGACCGCGATCACCGCTGCGCAGCACCTGGCCACCGAGATGGACGACGAATACGTCTCCACCGAGCACCTGCTCGTCGGCCTCGCCGGCTACTCGGGTCGCTCCGCAGGCTCCGCTCCTGAAGGCGACAGCGACACCGCCAAGCTGCTGAGCGGCCACGGCGCCTCCCCGCAGGCGCTGCGCGAGGCGTTCACCAAGGTGCGCGGCAGTGCGCGCGTCACCAGCGCCGACCCCGAGGGCACCTACCAGGCGCTGGAGAAGTACTCCACCGACCTGACCGCCCGCGCCAAGGAAGGCAAGCTGGACCCGGTCATCGGGCGCGACAACGAGATTCGTCGCGTCGTGCAGGTACTGAGCCGACGCACCAAGAACAACCCGGTGCTGATCGGTGAACCCGGCGTCGGCAAAACCGCGATCGTGGAGGGCCTGGCCCAGCGCATCGTGGCCGGCGACGTGCCGGAGAGCCTGCGCGACAAGACCGTCGTCAGCCTGGACCTGGGCTCGATGGTGGCGGGATCGAAGTACCGCGGCGAGTTCGAGGAACGGCTCAAGGCCGTGCTCGACGAGATCAAGAACTCGGCGGGCCAGATCATCACGTTCATCGACGAGCTGCACACCATCGTCGGCGCCGGTGCGACCGGCGAGGGTTCGATGGACGCCGGCAACATGATCAAACCCATGCTGGCGCGCGGCGAGCTGCGTCTGGTCGGCGCGACCACGCTCGACGAGTACCGCAAGTACATCGAGAAGGACGCCGCGCTGGAGCGCCGCTTCCAGCAGGTGTTCGTCGGCGAACCGTCGGTGGAGGACACCATCGGCATCCTGCGTGGTCTCAAGGATCGCTACGAGGTGCACCACGGTGTGCGGATCACCGACTCCGCGTTGGTGTCCGCCGCGACGCTGTCGGACCGCTACATCACCGCGCGGTTCCTGCCCGACAAGGCCATCGACCTGGTCGACGAAGCCGCATCGCGGTTGCGGATGGAGATCGACTCCCGGCCGGTCGAGATCGACGAGGTCGAGCGGCTGGTGCGTCGCCTCGAAATCGAGGAGATGGCCCTCTCGAAGGAAGAGGACGAGGCCTCCAAGGAGCGGCTGGAGAAGTTGCGCGCCGAGTTGGCCGACTACAAGGAGAAGTTGGCCGAGCTGACCACCCGCTGGCAGAACGAGAAGAACGCCATCGACGTGGTCCGCGAGCTCAAGGAGCAGCTCGAGTCGATGCGCGGCGAGGCCGACCGCGCCGAACGTGACGGCGATCTGGAACGCGCCGCCGAGCTGCGCTACGGCCGTATTCCGGAGGCCGAGAAGAAGCTCGACGCCGCGTTGCCGCATGCCGAGGCGCGGGAGGACGTCATGCTCAAGGAGGAGGTCGGACCCGACGACATCGCCGAGGTGGTGTCGTCGTGGACCGGCATTCCGGCCGGCCGGATGCTCGAGGGCGAGACCGCAAAGCTGCTGCGGATGGAAGACGAACTGGGTAAACGGGTCGTCGGGCAACGGAAGGCGGTCACTGCGGTTTCTGATGCGGTCCGCAGAAGCCGTGCCGGGGTCGCCGACCCGAACCGGCCCACGGGTTCGTTCATGTTCCTGGGCCCGACCGGTGTCGGTAAGACCGAGCTGGCGAAGGCGCTGGCGGAGTTCCTGTTCGACGACGAACGCGCGATGGTCCGCATCGACATGAGCGAGTACGGCGAGAAGCATTCGGTGGCTCGGCTGGTCGGTGCGCCCCCGGGCTACATCGGCTACGACCAGGGCGGTCAGTTGACCGAGGCGGTGCGCAGGCGTCCGTACACGGTGATCCTGTTCGACGAGATCGAGAAGGCCCACCCGGACGTGTTCGACGTGCTGTTGGCCGTGCTCGACGAGGGCCGGTTGACCGACGGGCAGGGCCGCACGGTCGACTTCCGCAACACCATCCTGATCCTGACGTCGAACCTGGGTGCCGGCGGCACCGAGGAGCAGGTGATGGCCGCGGTGCGCGCGGCGTTCAAACCCGAGTTCATCAACCGGCTCGACGACGTGATCGTCTTCGACGGGCTCAACCCCGAGGAGTTGGTCCACATCGTCGACATCCAGCTGGCTCAGCTGGCCAAGCGCCTCGAGCAGCGCCGCCTGACGCTGGAGGTGTCGGCGCCCGCCAAGAAGTGGTTGGCCCACCGTGGGTTCGACCCACAGTACGGCGCCCGGCCACTGCGTCGGCTGATCCAGCAGGCGATCGGCGACCAGCTGGCCAAGCTGCTGCTGGCCGGGACCGTGCACGACGGCGACGTGGTGCCGGTCAACGTCAGCCCCGACGGGGACTCGTTGGTGTTGGGCTGAGCCCCCTACCACCCGCGACGCTGCATTCCGGCAGCGAAATGTCGAGTAGACACCTGCCGGAATACAGTTTCGCGGCTCGGATGCGGGACCGTGACCAATCCGAGTTCGGGATTTGGCTGTCCGTGCCAGTAGGCTGAGCGTAATGGTGCCGCTTTGGTTCACGCTGTCCGCACTCTGTTTCGTGGGTGCGGCGGTGCTGCTGTACGTCGACATCGATCGTCGACGCGGGCTGGGCCGACGACGCAAGTCGTGGGCCAAGTCGCACGGGTTCGACTACGAACACGAATCCTCGGACATCCTCAAACGCTGGAAGCGCGGGGTGATGTCGACGGTCGGCGACGTGAGCGCCAAGAACGTGGTGCTCGGTCAGATCCGCGGCGAAGCGGTGTTCATCTTCGACCTCGAAGACGTCGCGACGGTGATCGCGCTGCACCGCAAGGTGGGCACCAACGTCGTCGTCGACCTGCGGCTCAAGGGAATCGCCGAGCCGCGCGAGAACGACATCTGGCTGCTGGGCGCCATTGGGCCGCGGATGGTCTACTCGACCAACCTCGACGCCGCCCGGCGCGCATGTGACCGGCGGATGGTCACGTTCGCCCACACCGCCCCCGACAGCGCCGAGATCATGTGGAACGAGGAGCACTGGACACTGGTCTCCATGCCGGTGACGTCCACCCGCGCCCAGTGGGACGAGGGTTTGCGCACGGTGCGCCAGTTCAACGACCTGCTTCGGGTGCTGCCGCCGACGCCGCAGTCCGGTGCGCAGGCCGCGCCGGCCCGACGCAATGCGGCACCGAGCCGCCCCCTGGTACCGGGCCGCGCAGAAGCTCACCCGCCCGCCCGCCCAGATCCGCCCGAGCGCGCCGGTCGCTACCCACAGCCGCCGGCTCCGCCCGAAGGCGTCCGCCGCCCGCCGCAGGCGCGTAATGGACGGCAGTCACCGCACTACCAGCGGTAAGTACCCTCTTAGGCATGTCACGCCCTGTCGCGCTGATCACCGGACCGACGGCCGGCCTTGGTGAGGGGTTCGCGCGCCGGTACGCCCTCGACGGCTACGACCTGGTGCTGGTCGCCAGGGACGCCGAGCGTCTCGAACGCCTGGCCGCCGAACTGCGCAGCGAAGGCGGCGCGGACGTCGAAGTGATCGTCGCCGATCTCGCCGAAGCCACCGACCGGGCCAAGGTCGCCGACCGGCTGACCGCCGGGGTGCAGGTCCTGGTCAACAACGCCGGGTTCGGCACCTCCGGCGAGTTCTGGACCGCCGACTACGCGCTGCTGCAGTCCCAGCTCGACGTCAACGTCACCGCGGTCATGCAGCTCACCCACGCCGCCTTGCCCCCGATGCTGGCCGCCCACGACGGCACCGTGATCAACGTCGCCAGCGTCGCCGGGTTGCTGCCCGGGCGCGGTTCGACGTACTCGGCGTCGAAGGCCTGGGTGGTCGCGTTCTCCGAGGGGCTGGCCAACGGGCTGGGCGGCACCGGCGTCGGTGTCTATGCGCTGTGCCCGGGATTCATCCGCACCGAGTTCCACCAGCGCGCGGGCATCGAGATGAGCGGCACCCCCTCGATTCTGTGGCTGCAGGTCGACGACGTGGTGCGCGAGACGATGGCCCACGTGCGCAAGGACACCAAGAAGAACGCTGTCGTGATCGTTCCCGGGCTGCAGTACAAGGTGCTCACCACTGGAGGGCGCCTCATACCGCGCAGGCTGGTGCGGGCCATGACGAAAGTTGTTGGCCGTGGCCGGAACAGAACCTAGATCCGGACATACGTGCGCGCGCTGATCGCGACGCTGGCCGCGGTTGTCGTCGTCGCGGCCCCGGCGTGTTCCACCGACGACCGGCTCGAATCTCCCTACGCCGCGCAGACCGCCGCCGTCGGCGAATCGCTCGCGGTGCTGGGCTGGAACATGTCGGTGTCGAACCTGCGCGTCGAGGGCGACCACGTGCTGATCGACGTCGACGCCGCACCCGCACAGCCCGACGCCCCGCACGCCAAGCCCGAGGACATCAGGTTCGGCCTCTACGGTGCGCTGGCCCACCCGATCGAGGCCAACGCCATCGGCGGCTGCCGTGACGTCACAAACCTTGCGCTGCAACCGGTTTCTGAATCCACGCCGGACCGGATGTCGGGCACGGTGTGCCTGGGCCCGCACCGCGACCTGGTGCAGGTGCGCGGGGTGTACGTGTACTCGCCGCAGGACCGGATCGCCGGTACGACGACGGCTCATCCGGCGGCGTTCCCGGTCGGGTTGCCGCCGACGAAGGACAACGAGACCGGCCTGTCGATCCAGACCACGAGCCTCGACGCGTTCCGTGCCGACGGGGCGATGCTGGGCCCGAACGCGCTCGGCGACCCCGACGCGTTCCAAGGCGGGGGCTACATGCTGCTCGGGCTCGAGATCAGCGGCCTGGCAGAGCAATACCGCGAAGCCTCGCTGCGCCGAGGTGGCCCGACGATGATCGTGGTGTCACCGACGCTGCCCGTGCCGGGACTGAGCCACGCCTGCGACGTCTACGGCGCCTCGGTCCTGGTGCTGCCCGACGCGTCGCGCGACGCGGTGCAGGTGCGGGTGTCGCTGTGTTCGCAGGGCGAAATCAACCAGGCCCTGTTGTACAGCACCGTTTCGGTGATCGGCACCCACGCCGGGCTGTGGATCGCCGATGGATGAGCCTGGCCCTACCGAATGGGGGCAGCGCCCCGGCGTCGGACCGTGGCAGGGCCCGCAGCCCGACGACCCGCGCTACGACCCCGCGCTGCTGCGTGACGGCGACACCCGCAATGTCGTTGACGCTTATCGCTATTGGACACGTGAAGCGATCGTCGCCGACATCGACACCAGACGGCACCCGCTGCACATCGCGATCGAGAACTTCGGCAACGACGCCAACATCGGCGCCGTGGTGCGCACCGCGAACGCGTTCGCCGTCGACACCGTGCACATCGTCGGGCGGCGGCGTTGGAACCGGCGCGGCGCCATGGTGACCGACCGCTATCAGCGGTTGCGCCACCACGACACCACCGCGGCGCTGCTGGCGTTCGCCGCCGATGCCGGGTTGACCGTCGTCGCCGTCGACAACGTGCCGGGCGCCGCGCGCATCGAACACACCGCGCTGCCGCGGCAGTGCCTGATGATCTTCGGTCAGGAGGGCCCCGGCATCACCGACGACGCCAAGACCGGCGCGGCCCTCACCTTGTCGATCGCGCAGTTCGGATCCACCCGCAGCATCAACGCCGCCGTCGCCGCGGGTATCGCGATGCATACCTGGATCACCCAACACGGGGACATTTCGACGGCCTGGTAGGGCAGGATCAACACATGGATCAGGTATGGGCCAACCGCGCAGCCAGCGCCGAAGCCGCGATCGAGAAACGACACCTGAGAAAGCTGTGGGGGCTGCCCGGCACACAACTCGGCGTGGTCGCCTGGCCCCCGGCGCGCAACCACCGATGGTTCGGCACCTGGCACTACTGGTGGCAGGCCCATCTGCTCGACAACCTGGTCGACGCGCAGGTCCGCGACCCTTCGCCCGAGCGGGAGAAGGCGATCCGCAACCAGATCCGCGCCCACTGGCTGCGCAACACCGGCTGGGTCAACGACTACTACGACGACATGGCCTGGCTGGCGCTGGCGCTGGAGCGCGCCGGGCGGCTGGCCGGCGTCGAATACCCCAAGGCGCTGAAGAGGCTGGCCGAACAGTTCGTCAACGCGTGGGTGCCCGAAGACGGCGGTGGCATCCCGTGGCGCAAACAGGACCAGTTCTTCAACGCTCCCGCCAACGGGCCGGCCGCCATTTTCCTCGCCCGCTACGATGACCGGCTGCGGCGCGCACAGCAGATGGCCGACTGGCTCGACGAGACCCTGATCGACCCGGAAACTCATCTGGTGTTCGACGGCATCAAGGCCGGCTCGCTGGTGCGCGCCCAGTACACCTACTGCCAGGGCGTCGTGCTCGGTTTGGAAACCGAGCTCGCCGTGCGCACCGAGGACCCCGACCACGCCCGGCGGGTGCATCGGCTCGTCAACGCCGTCAAGGACCACATGGCACCGGGCGGGGTGATCCGCGGAGCAGGCGGCGGCGACGGCGGGCTGTTCAACGGAATTTTGGCTCGCTACCTCGCGTTGGTCGTCACCATGCTGCCGCAAAATGACCCGCAGGACGCCGCGGCGCGCGACACCGCCCGCTCACTGGTGCTGGACTCCGCGCAGGCCGCCTGGGACAACCGCCAAACCGTCGACGGTCTGCCGCTGTTCCCCGCGTTCTGGGACCGTGTCGCCGAAATACCCACGGTCGCAAGCGAAGAAGCGCAGTTCGTGGCGGGTGCCGTCAACGCCTCCGAGGTGGCCGAACGTGACCTATCGGTACAGCTGGCCGGCTGGATGTTGATGGAAGCCGCGCACGCCGCCTCCCAAACGTGACCGCCGCATCCGCGCCGCGGATCATCCGCCTGCTGCCCGCACGGTTCAGTCGCGACGGCAGGGCGTCGCACACCGGTGAGAACAGCGCGGCGGCGCTGCTGCTTACCTTCACGCTCATCGCCATCCTCTGGGCGAATTCACCGTGGGACCAGAGCTATTGGGCCTTCTTGGATACCCACATCGGGTTCACGTTCGGGACCAGCAGCTACGAGCTGACCGTCAAGCATCTGGTCAACGACGGCCTGATGACGTTCTTCTTCTTCATCGTCGGCCTCGAGGTCACCCGCGAGTTCACAATTGGCGAGCTCACCGACCGCTCGCGGGCGGCAGTGCCCGTCGCCGCCGCGATCGCCGGGCTGGTGCTGCCCGCGCTCATCTTCGTCCTGATCAACTCATCGGGAGAGAACGCGCACGCGTGGGGTGTGGTGATCTCCACCGATACCGCGTTCTTGGTCGGTGCGCTGGCCATCATCAAACCCAAATTCCCTGGGCGGCTACGGATCTTCCTGTTGACACTGGCGGTGGTCGACGACGTCGGCGCGCTGATCGTCATCGCGGTGTTCTACTCCGACGCCATCGAGGTGGCGCCGCTGGTTGCGGCGATGGCGCTGATCGTGGCGATCGCGCTGGTGCGGTTTCTGCCCAAGGCCCGCGGACCGGCATATGCGGTGCTGGGGTTCGCGCTGTGGGTGGCGTTGGCCGCCGCGGGCATCCATCCGACGCTGGCCGGTGTCGCCCTCGCGCTGCTGATCCCGGTCTTCACCCCCGAACGCCAGAGCGTCGAACAGGCGATCGAGGTGATCCGGGCGTTCCGGCAGTCGCCGAACTCGCGCTACGCGCGCACTGCGGCGCGCCGGCTGCGCGAGTCGATCTCGATCAACGAGCGACTGCAGACCGACTTCGGGCCGTATGTGTCGTATTTCGTGCTGCCACTGTTCGCGTTGGTCAATGCCGGAGTGCACCTGGACGCCGAAAGCCTTGCCGTGGCGTTCCGGTCGTCGTTGACCTGGGGCATCATCGCTGGCCTGGTGCTCGGCAAGTTCATCGGCATCACCGCCGCGACCTGGTTCACGCAGCGCAGCCGCTACGGGCAGTTGGCGCCCGGGCTGACCGTCAAGCGGCTGGCGGGCGGTGCCGCGCTGTCCGGAATCGGATTCACCATCTCGCTTTTCATCGTCGACATCGCGATCGCCGACCCCGACCGCCAGGATCAGGCCCGCATCGGTGTGCTGGCCGCCTCGCTGCTGGCGTTCGCACTCGGCTGGGCGATATTCCGGATCACCGACTGGCTCAGCCCACCAGAACCTATCGGGGTCAAGATGATTCGACCGATCGACTCCGAGCGCGACCACATCCGCGGCAACCCCGACGCCCCACTGAGCCTGGTCGAATACGGCGACTTCGAATGCCCGTTCTGCAGCCGCACCACGGGCGCCATCGACGAGGTGCTCGCCCATTTCGGTGACCAGCTGTGCTACGTGTGGCGCCACCTGCCGCTGGAACGGGCGCATCCGCGGGCCTTCGACGCCGCGCGGGCCAGCGAGGCCGCCGCGCTCCAGGACAGGTTCTGGGAGATGGGCCACGAGCTATTCGGACACCAGGACGATCTGGAGTGGTCGGATATGTACCGCTACGCGGTGGCCGCGGGCTGCGACATCGAGCAGTTCGACCAGGATGTGCGTGTGCATCCGTCGAAGGTGCTGCACCGGGTGACCGACGACGCGCAGGATGCCGAGGAGATGGACCTCAACGCGACCCCGACGTTCTTCGTCAACGGCAGGCGGCATAAGGGCCCGTGGGACGCCGCCAGCCTGATCCGCGCGTTGGAGGCGGCCCGCTAGCTCCAGAGCGTGACGTGGATCTTGGGCCGAAACCGCCGCACGCTCACACCGGCGCCCCGCAGCATCGCCTGGGTGCACCGCGGTGTGGTGATGAACCGGAGCAACTCGGAGGCGGCGGGCTGGCGGGCTGCGGGTGACAATGTCATCGCGCACCACTCGCCGGGCCGCTGCAGCCGCGGACCCTTGACGTGCACGAGCCGGCCCGCGGCCAGGTCCTTACCCACGGCGAAACCGATCGCCAGGCTGACACCGCCGACATGCTCGACCTCCTCCAATGCGGCGGCGTCACTTTGGAAGATCCGCTGTTGTCCTTCCGGAATCGCCAGATCCTCGAGCATCAAGGCGATCTCACCGTCGACGCTGCCCGCCGACGGGCCGAGCATCCACTGTTGTTCGTGCAGCGCCGAAAGGGGTGGCGGCCCATCGGCGAACGCCGCCAACGGGTTGTTGGGCGCTGTCACCGTCAGGATCTGGTAGTTGAGGAACGGCCGCAGGACGATCGACCCGTCGTCGAGGCCGCCGACGTCGTCGGCGATACGGCCCAGGGCAATGTCCACGGCCCGGGAGGCGATCAGTTCCCGGAACCGGCTCGTCGGGTGCACGCTCAGCTCCACCGAGAGGTCCTTGGCGCGCGCCGAGAACAGCTCGATGAGGCCAGGCGCCGCGTGTTCGGCGAACGCGCTGGACGCCGCGATGCGCAGCAGCCGCCGACCGTGGGCGGCCTCGGTGACCTCGATCGCCGTCTGCTGCTGCAGGCCGAGGATCTCCACGGCCCGGCTGGCCAGCCGCAGACCGCCGGGGGTGAACGCCAGACCCGCAGACGTCCGGGTGAACAACGGGTCGTCGAGTTCCTTGCGCAACTGCGCGACGTGCATGGAGATCCCGGCGTCGGATACGCCGAGTTCCTCGGCGGCCGCGTGCACCGAACCCAACCGCACGACGGCCGAGAACGCACGAAGCTGAGCCGGGGTCACGACGTGAGACTACGTCGGTAGTCGCCCGACCGGACCGAAGTCGACGGGCCAGTTAAGCGATCGCTTAACTCGCGGTTGACGCCCTGGTCAACGGCACCCACACTGGGGGCCCAGCCCAAATCTGTGAGGACGATCACATGCAGGTCCCCGGACCATTCGAATACGAACGCGCCACCAGCGTCAGTCACGCCGTCGGGCTCCTGGACCGCCTCGGAGACGGGGCGATGGTCGTCGCGGGCGGCCACAGCCTGTTGCCGATGATGAAGTTGCGCATCGCCAACCCCGAGTACCTCGTCGACATCAACGACCTGGTGGGCGAGCTGGGCTACATCGAGGTGGAACCGAGCCGGGTGCGCATCGGCGCGATGACGCGGCACCGGCAGGCCCTGGAGTCCGACGCGCTCGCCGCGGTGTGCCCGATCTTCCGGGACGCCGAGAAGGTGATCGCCGACCCGGTGGTCCGCAACCGCGGCACCGTCGGCGGCTCCCTGTGCCAGGCCGATCCCGCCGAGGATCTGACGACCGTGTGCACCGTGCTCGACGCGGTGTGCGTGGCACGCGGCCCGTCGGGAGAGCGCGAGATCCCGATCGACGACTTTCTGGCCGGGCCGTACGAGACCGCGCTGGCCCACAACGAACTGCTCACCGAGGTCCGTATCCCGCTGCGCCGGCACAGCTCCAGCGCCTACGCGAAGGTCGAGCGTCGCGTCGGGGACTGGGCGGTCGCTGCGGCCGGCGCCACGGTGACGCTGGACGGTGACACGCTGGCCACGGCTCGGCTCGGGCTGACCGCGGTCAACAGCGACCCGGCCGCGCTGGCCACCGTCGGTGCGGGCCTGGCCGGGCGGCCGGCCACCGAGGAGACGTTCGCCGAGGCGGGCCGCGACGCCGCGCAGGCGTGCAACCCGGTCAGCGATATGCGCGGCAGCGCGGAGTACAAGCGCCACCTCGCCTCCGAGCTCATCATCCGAACGTTGCGCACCGCGGTGGCGCGGGCGCGAAACAACTGAGGCCGAAGGGGTCTGAGAATGCAAGTGAACATGACCGTCAACGGCGAACCGGTGGCCGCCGAGGTTGAGCCCCGCACGCTGCTCGTGCACTTCCTGCGAGACCAGCTGCGGCTCACCGGAACCCATTGGGGTTGCGATACCAGCAACTGCGGCACCTGTGTGGTCGAGATGGACGGCGAGCCGGTCAAGTCGTGCACGGTGCTCGCTGCGATGGCCAGCGGGCGCGCCATCCGCACCGTGGAGGGCCTGGAGGTCGACGGCCAACTCGATCCCGTGCAGGAAGGCTTCATGCAGTGCCACGGGCTGCAGTGCGGCTTCTGCACTCCCGGGATGATGATCACCGCGCGCGCCCTGCTGGACAAGGATCCCGACCCCGACGAGGACACCATCCGGGAAGCCATCTCCGGGCAGATCTGCCGCTGCACCGGCTACACGACGATCGTGCGGTCCATCCAGTGGGCCGCCAAAGCCGGCGCCACAGAAGAGGCGGCGAACGCATGACCACCACCGAAGTACGCCCGGAAGAGTTGCCCGGCGACGCCGTCGACAACGACCAGAAGCCGTGCGGACACGGCCGGATGCTGCGCAAGGAGGATCCCCGGTTCATCAGGGGTCGCGGCAACTACGTCGACGACGTGGCGCTGCCGGGGATGCTGCACCTGGCGATCCTGCGCTCACCGTATGCGCACGCCCGCATTGTCGGCATCGATACCACTGCGGCACAAGCACATCCGAAGGTCAAGGCCGTGGTCACCGGCGCCGATCTCGCCGCCAAGGGGTTAGCGTGGATGCCGACGCTGTCCAACGATGTGCAGGCCGTGCTGGCCACCGACAAGGTGCGCTTCCAAGGTCAGGAGGTGGCCTTCGTGGTCGCCGAGGACCACTACTCCGCGCGCGACGCGCTCGAGCTCATCGACGTCGACTACGACCCCGTCGACCCGGTGATCGACGCCCGCCGTGCCCTCGAGCCCGACGCCCCGGTGATCCGCACGGATCTGGAGGGCAAGACCGACAACCACTGCTTTGACTGGGAAACCGGCGATGCCGCCGCGACCGAAGCCGCGTTCGCCAAGGCCGACGTCGTCGTCAGACAGGAAATCGTCTATCCCCGTGTGCATCCGGCGCCGATGGAAACCTGCGGCGCCGTGGCAGATCTGGACCCGGTCAGCGGCAAGCTGACCCTGTGGTCGACCACCCAGGCGCCGCACGCGCACCGCACCCTGTACGCGTTGGTCGCCGGGCTGCCCGAGCACAAGATCCGAGTCATCGCCCCCGACATCGGCGGCGGGTTCGGCAACAAGGTGCCGATCTACCCGGGTTACGTGTGCGCGATCGTCGGCTCGCTGCTGTTGGGCAAGCCGGTCAAGTGGATGGAGGACCGCAGCGAGAACCTGACGTCCACCGGGTTCGCCCGCGACTACATCATGCTCGGCGAGATCGCCGCCACCAACGACGGCAAGATTCTGGCGATCCGGTCCAACGTGCTGGCCGACCACGGCGCGTTCAACGGCACCGCGGCCCCGGTGAAGTATCCGGCCGGGTTCTTCGGAGTGTTCACCGGCAGCTACGACATCGAGGCCGCGTACTGCCATATGACCGCGGTGTACACGAACAAGGCGCCCGGCGGGGTGGCCTACGCCTGTTCGTTCCGCATCACCGAGGCGGTCTACCTCGTCGAGCGGTTGGTGGACTGTTTGGCCTACGAGCTGAAGATGGATCCCGCGCAGCTGCGGCTGGCGAACCTGCTCAAACCCGAACAGTTCCCGTACAAGTCCAAGACCGGATGGGTCTACGACTCCGGCGACTACGAGACCACGATGCGGCTGGCCATGGAGATGGTCGACTACGACGGGTTGCGCGCCGAACAGAAGGAGAAGCGCGCCCGCGGCGAGCTGATGGGCATCGGCATGTCGTTCTTCACCGAAGCCGTGGGCGCAGGCCCGCGCAAGGACATGGACATCCTCGGCCTCGGCATGGCCGACGGCTGCGAGCTGCGGGTGCATCCCACCGGCAAAGCCGTTGTGCGGCTGAGCGTTCAGACCCAGGGCCAGGGCCACGAGACGACGTTCGCCCAGATCGTCGCCGAGGAACTGGGCATCCCGCCCGACGACATCGACGTGGTGCACGGCGACACCGACCAGACCCCGTTCGGGCTCGGCACCTACGGCAGCCGCTCCACCCCGGTGTCGGGTGCGGCGGCCGCGCTGGTGGCACGCAAGGTCCGCGACAAGGCCAAGATCATCGCCGCGGGAATGCTCGAGGCCAGCGTCGCCGACCTGGAGTGGGACAAGGGCACCTTCCGGGTCAAAGGAGACCCGTCGGCCTCGGTCACCATCGCCGACATCGCGATGCGGGCCCACGGCGCAGGCGACCTGCCCGAGGGTCTCGAAGGCGGCCTGGACGCGTCGATCTGTTACAACCCCGAGAACCTCACCTATCCGTACGGCGCGTACTTCTGCGTCGTCGACATCGACCCCGGCACCGCGGTGGTCAAGGTGCGCCGGTTCCTCGCCGTCGACGACTGCGGCACCCGCATCAACCCGATGATCATCGAGGGGCAGGTGCACGGCGGCATCGTCGACGGGATCGGCATGGCGCTGATGGAGATGATCGCCTTCGACGAGGAGGGCAACTGCCTGGGCGGATCGCTGATGGACTACCTGATCCCGACCGCCGTCGAGGTTCCCAACCTGGAGACCGGCCACACCGTGACGCCATCGCCGCACCACCCGATCGGCGCGAAAGGAGTCGGCGAATCGGCCACCGTCGGCTCACCACCCGCGGTCGTCAACGCCGTGCTGGATGCGTTGGCGCCGTTCGGTGTTCGCCACGCCGACATGCCGCTGACCCCGTCGCGGGTGTGGGAGGCGATGCAGGGCCGGGCGCAACCGCCGATCTAGGAGCTGACATGACGATCACCGAACGCGTCACCCAATTGCGGCGCGCACGCACACCGTTCGTGCACGCCACCGTGGTACGTGCCCAACAACCCGCGTCGGCACATGCGGGCGATGAGGCGATCCTGTTGTCGGACGGCACGATCGAGGGGTTCATCGGCGGGCACTGCGCGCAGAACTCGGTACGCAAGGCCGCGCTGGGCGCGTTGCAGGCCGGGGAGAGCGTGCTGCTGCGGGTGCTACCCGACGGCGACGTGCACTATCCGGACGCTCCCGGCGCGTGTGTTGTCGTCAACCCGTGTCTGTCGGGCGGGGCGCTGGAGATCTTCCTGGCGCCCCAGGTGCCCCCACCCCTGGTCCGGCTCTGCGGCGCCACCCCGATCGCCGATGCGCTGGCCCAGATGTGCACGGTCCTGGGCTACGACGTCGCACGCGACGACGACGGCGATTTCGGCCGCGCCACCGCGGTCGTCATCGCCACCCACGGGGGACCGGAGGCCGAGATGATCCGCGCGGCGCTCGACGCCGGCGCGGGATACGTCGGGTTGGTAGCCAGCAGGGTCCGCGGCCAGGCGATCATCGACGAACTCGACCTGACCGATGCGCAGCGGCAACGTGTACACACCCCGGTGGGCCTGCCGATCGGCGCGAAGACACCGGCGGAGATCGCGGTGTCCATCCTGGCCGAGGTCATCCGGGGCATCCGCGTCGACGGCCTGACCGCCGCCCGGGCAGGGGCCGCATCGGTGGCGCGATGACCCAACGATCGGCCCTGTTCGCCGATGTCGACGACGTCGTCCGCCGCTTCGACTCCCACGATTACCTGCTGGACACCGGTACGGCGTCCGCGATCTATCTGGCGGTCACGCTCGGGCGCCCGCTGCTGCTGGAGGGTGAACCTGGTGTTGGCAAGACGACTGCTGCCAAAGTCCTTGCGGCTGTGGCAGAGTCGCCGTTGTTGCGCCTGCAGTGCTACGAAGGTCTGACCGCTGCCGAGGCACTCTACGACTGGAACTACCAGCGTCAGCTGCTGTCCATCCGACTGGCCGAAGCGCGCGGCGGCGGGATCGACGAGTCCGACCTGTACACCGAGGCGTATTTGGTGAACCGCCCGATCCTGCAGTGCGTTCGATACCGGGGACCCGGAGCGGCGATCCTGCTGATCGACGAGATCGACCGCGCAGACGACGAATTCGAAGCGCTACTGCTGGAGTTCCTGGGTGAAGCCGCCGTCACGGTGCCGGAACTGGGCACCTTTGTCGCCGACCGGCCACCGATCGTCGTGCTCACCTCGAACCGCAGCCGTGATCTGCACGACGCGCTGCGGCGGCGGTGCCTGTACCACTGGATCGACTACCCGGACCCGGTGCGCGCAGCGGACATCTTGCGCCGCACCGTGCCCGGCGCAAGCGCCCCGCTGATCGAGCACGCCGCCCAGTTCGTCGGCGCGACAAGGAGTCTCGACCTCGATAAGCCACCAGGCGTTGCGGAAACTATCGACTGGGTCGCCGCGCTCGTCGCGCTCGGGGTGACCGACCTGGTCGGTGCTGACAGTGAACGAGGTCTGGCCAGTTTGGGTGCACTGGCCAAAACCCCCGACGATTACGCGGCGATCAACGATGCGTTCGCCGAGTACCGCTGAAAACTGAGAGGAAAGCTTGATGAAAATCGCCAACGAGTTCACCGTCAGTGTCCCGGTCGAAGATACTTGGGAGCTGCTGAATGATCTCGACCAGGTCATCCCGCTCATGCCGGGAGCCCAGATGACCGGCCGCGACGGCGACGACGTGCTCGGCAAGGTCAAGGTGAAGGTCGGTCCGGTGACCAGTGAGTTCAGCGGCAAGGTGCACTTCGTCGAACAGAACGCCGAGGAGCACCGCGCGGTCATCGACGCCAAGGGTAAGGAGGCCCGCGGCACCGGAAACGCCGCCGCGACCGTCATCGCTCAGTTGCACGCCGAAGGCGACCACACCCGGGTCAACGTCGACACCGATCTGAAGGTGGTCGGCAAGCTGGCCCAGTTCGGAAGCAGCATGCTGCAACAGGTTTCGGAAAAGCTGCTCGGCCAGTTCGTCGAGGCGCTCGAGGAGAAGCTGGCCGCCGACCGGGCGGCCGCGCTGCCCGCACCCGAACACGACGGCGTTGCACCGGTGACCCCGCTGCCCCAACCCGCTGCCGCCAAGCCGCAATCGGAAGCCATCGACCTGCTGGAACTCGCCGGTGGCGGAGCGTTGAAGAAATACGCGCCTGCGGTGCTGGGTGCCGTCCTGGCCGCGGTTGTCGTGTTGATGCTCGTGCGAAAGGCCCGGCGCGGGTAACGATGACGACACCGTATCTGCTGCGCGGCGTCGATATCGCCGCCTTCGCCGTCGCGCTGGTGGATCGGTTACACAACGGTGGTGTGGCGGTCTCCGCCAGCGGACCGACAGGATTCGTCGAGGTGCTGCAACACCGATGGCCCGCCACCCGAACGCAGCTGTACTGGGCGGCGCGGCTGACCCTGGTGAACCGGGTCGAGGACATCGCGCCGTTCGACGCGGTGTTCGACAGGGTGTTCGCCGACGCCGTACTCGGCGTGGACCCGCCCGGGCTCAAACGCAGCCTCGGCACCACCGTCGCCACCGAAGTGGGCGTGCCCGGCCGCGCGGACGTCGTCGCTGAAGGCGGGCTGCCGTGGAGCACCCGGCCCGCATCGGTGACAGCGACCGACCCGCACGACGGCGATCTCGGCATCCCCGACACCCTGCCCAGCCGGATCGTGGCCTGCGCCGACGAACCGTTCGGCAGCTTCGACCCCGACGAGCTTCGGCTGCTGGGCCGGTGGCTGGAACAGTCCGTAGTGCGCTGGCCGCAGCGCCGCACCATGCGTCGCGAGCCGCATCGGACCGGTAAACGCATCGACCTGCGGGCGACCATGAAGCAGTCGCGCGAGACGGGCTGGGAGACGATGCGGGTCGCGCGAACCCGGGCCCGTGCGCACCCGCGTCGCGTCGTGCTGCTGTGCGACGTCAGCCGCTCGATGCAGCCCTACGCCACCATCTATCTGCACCTGATGCGCGCTGCGGCGTTGCGGCACAGCGGGATCCGGCCCGAGGTGTTCGCGTTCTCCACATCGCTGACCCGGCTCACCGCGGCACTTTCCCACCGTTCCGCGGAGGTCGCGCTGGCCAGGGCCAACGCCAAGGTCACGGACCGATACGGCGGAACACGCGTCGGGCACTGCGTGGGGGAACTACTGTCGGCGCCGCACGGCAACGCGCTACGCGGCGCGGTGGTGATCATCGCCTCCGACGGATGGGACAGCGATCCGCCGGAGATTCTGGATCGGGCGCTGGCGCGGGTGCGTCGGCGCGCGCAGACGCTGGTGTGGCTCAACCCCCGCGCCGCACATCCCGACTTCCGCCCGCTGGCCGGTTCGATGGCCGCCGCAATGCCCTACTGCGATCACTTTCTGCCCGCGGACTCGCTGACCGGGCTGAAGAAATTGTTCGCCGTGCTCGCCGACCAAGCGGTCTAGGACGGCTGCTCGGTGGCCGGCTGCGCGGTCCCGCCGGCGCGCTTGGCGGCGCGACGACGTTTGAGCCACTCCAGCAGCATCGGCATCACCGACACCACCACGATCGCGATGACGATCGGCTCGAGCAGGTTCTGGATGAACTCGAACTGGCCCAGCCAGTAGCCGAGCAGCGTCAATCCCACGCCCCACACGACGGCGCCGACGATGTTGTACAGCGCGAACACCGGATAGCTCATCCGGGCCGCGCCCGCGGTCAACGGCGCGAGCGTCCGCACAATCGGCACGAACCGGGCGATCACGATCGCGAACGGGCCGCGCTGCACGAAGAACTCGTGCGCCTCGTCGAGGTACCTCTGCTTGAGGAACCGGGCGTCGGGCTTGAACATCGCCGTGCCGATGTTGCGGCCGATCCAGTAACCGGCCTGACCGCCGAGGATCGCGGCGATCGGAATGAACACCAGCAGCTGCCACAGCTGGAAGTTGATGGTTTGGCCGCCCTCTTCGGCCAGCGCCGCCGTGCCCGCGGCCAGCATTCCGGCCACAAACAGCAGCGAGTCCCCCGGCAGGATCGGGAACAGCACCCCCGACTCGACGAAGATCACGACCAACAGGCCCACCAGCGCCCAGGTACCGAAGTACCCGAGCAGCGTCATCGGGTCCAGAAAGTCCGGCATGAGCGCCAGCTGGTCACTCGCCGCCAAAAAAGCCGTGGTGGTCACAACGCCCCAAGATACCGTCGCTCGCGCCGATCCAGGAAAACGTCGTCGGCGGGCGCCGGCGCGTCGGCGCCACTAATCTTCGAATATGCCGACGCACAGAGCCGTCCTTGTGGAATCCGCCGGTGCGCCCCTGGTGCTCAGCGACGTCGAGACGACGTCACCGCCGCGCGACCACGTGCGCATCGCCGTCGCGGCGTGCGGGGTGTGCGGCACCGACCACGGCATCGTCAACGGCGGGTTCCCGGGGATGACATGGCCGGTCACGCCGGGGCACGAACTCAGCGGCACGATCGCCGAACTCGGCGACGGCGTCGACACATTCGCGGTCGGTGACCGGGTCGTGGTCGGCTGGTTCGGCGGCAACTGCAACAGATGCGTGCCGTGCCGCAAAGGTCAGTTCCTGCAGTGCGTGCGGATGCAGGTGCCGAGCTGGCACTATCCGGGCGGCTATGCCGAGTCGGCCGTCGTACCGGTGACCGCGTTGGCGCGCATCCCGGATGAGTTGTCCTTCGCCGAGGCAGGCCCGATGGGCTGCGCCGGCGTCACCACCTTCAACGCGCTGCGACGCACCGCGGCCCGGCCCGGCGACCTCGTCGCCGTGGTCGGCGTCGGCGGGCTCGGACATCTCGGGGTGCAGTGGGCCAGGGCGATGGGCTTCGAAACGGTCGCGGTCGCCCGCGGTGCCGACAAAGCCGACGACGCGCGCACCCTCGGTGCACACCACTACGTCGATTCCACCGCCGAGGACGTCGCGGCGGCGCTTCAGGCGCTCGGTGGCGCGTCCGTGGTGTTGGCGACCGCAGCGAACTCGGCGGCGATCGGCCAGGCCGTCGGCGGTCTCGGCCCCGAGGGCGATCTGGTGGTCGTCGGCGTGTCACCCGATCCGTTGCCGATCACTCCGGGGGAGTTGATCATGGCCGGGCGTCGCGTGACCGGGCACCCTTCGGGCACGTCGCGCGATGTGGAGGAGACCATGCGCTTCGCCGTACAGACGGGGGTGCGGGCCTGGATCGAGGAGCGGCCGCTGGCCGAGGCCGCCGATGCGTACGCCGCGATGGCGGCCGGCCGCGCACGCTACCGCGTGGTCCTCACCATGTGATTTGGGCGCGCCTACGCCCGCTCAGCGTCCATGAGCGCGCCGAATCACGCTTGCGGCGCCTGGCAGATCTTCCACTGGTCGTCGCGGAACTGCAGGTCGAAACTGCGGGTCGAGCGGGTCTGCGGGGCGAACGCCATGAACGTGGTGACGTTGGCCTCGGCGTGGTCGCCGTTGACCACCACCTCGTCGATGCTGGCCACCACCGGGTACTGCTTGGCCGCCGCGACGCGGGCGTGGGTCTCGGCCCACGCCTGGTCGTTGTACTTGACGTAGCTGTCGCGGGTGGCGCCGCAGGTGATGCTGCGCAGGGTGGCCAGATCGCCGTTCTGGATCGCGATGTCGAAGTTCTGGATCGTCGAGCGCACCTGGTCCTGCTGCGACACCTTCGACTCCGAACCGCGCGTCAGCAACACCGTGCCGAGGATCGCGACGGCTACCAGCGCCGCGATCACCAGGACCACCGCGATCACCCAGCCCCAGCTGCGACGGTTCTGCGGCGGCGCCTTGGGCTCCTCGCCGCGAGGCGGAATCACCTGCGGTGCAACGGGTTTCTGCGGTGGTGGCGCACCCGGCGGCGGCGAGAACACCTCGGTGGCTGGATCGTGCGGGGTGTCGATCTGCTGGGTAGAGCCGGCGTCGAAACCCGACGGCGCGGTGAACCGGCGCTCGCCCGGTTGGCTCACCGGGGCCTGCTCGGTGTTGGCCTCGGCCTGCGAGATCACCTCGGTGGCCGGTTCGTGATCGGGATCCGGCGGCGGCAGCACCTCGGTGGCGGCGTCGGAATCGTGGCGCGCGACGTCGCCGGATTCGGTGGAATCTACGCGGTCGGCGTCGTCGACGGCGGCCTCGTCGACCTCGTCATCTGGCTGGTCAGGCCCTGATGGGTTCGGCATCCGTGCTGCATTCCTCCCTTACGACGCTACGGCCGGAAGCTTAATCATCCGGCCGGATCTCTGCTTTGCCCGACGCACGGCACAATGGGGCCATGACGCGGATGGGTGATCTCCTCGGACCGGATCCGGTACTACTTCCCGCTGACAGCGCCGCGGAAGCGGAGTTGGCGGACGCCGAGAACCCCGCCATCGTGGCGGCTGCGCATCCGACGGCGTCGGTTGCGTGGGCGGCACTGGCGGAGACCGCGCTGGCCGATGATCAGGCCGTCACCGCCTACGCGTACGCCCGCACCGGCTACCACCGCGGGCTGGATCAGTTGCGCCGCAATGGCTGGAAGGGTTACGGGCCGGTGCCCTACAGCCACGAACCCAACCGCGGGTTCCTACGGTGTGTCGCGGCGCTGGCCCGCGCCGCCGACACGATCGGCGAGGCCGACGAGTATCAGCGCTGTCTTGACCTGCTCGACGACTGCGATCCCGAAGCACGCTCGGCGTTCGGGCTGGCTTAGTCGGCCTCACACCGGCAGTCCGCGGCGTCGCCTGGCGGCTCCACCTGAACCGTTGAGTGGTCCAAACCGCGGGCCGTCAACACCGCACGCGCGTCATCGAGTACCTGCGCGGAGTCTCGCGTGCTCGTCAGGTGCGCGGTGACCATGTCCTTGCCGGGCACCAAGGTCCACACATGCAGGTCGTGCACTTCGGTGACGCCCTCGACCTCGCACAGCGCGGTGCGCAGCTCGTCGACGTCGATGTGGGTCGGTGAAGATTCCGAGAGGATTCGCAGGGCGGCGCGGGCCAGCGAGAACGCCCGCGGCAGCACCCACAACGCAACGAAGACGGCGACCACCACGTCGGCGTAGGGCCAGTTCGTGGTGACCGTGACGATGCCGGCGATCAGCACGCCCACGCTGCCCACGGTGTCGGCGAGGACTTCCATGTAGGCGCCCTTGACGGCCAGGCTGCTCTCGGAGTGCGACCGCAACAGCAGCACGACGACCGCGTTGGCGGCCAACCCGGCCAGCGCAACGACGATCATCGGTACGCCGGGCACGTCGGGCGCGTCGCCGAGCCGTTCGACCGCCTCGTAGAGGATGAACGCCGCCACCCCGACCAGCAGCACCGCATTGGCGACGGCGGTGAACACCTCGGCGCGGTGCCACCCGTAGGTGCGGGCGGGAGAGGTGCTGCCGCGGCGGGCCAGTAGCACCGCGGTCAGGCCCATGAACATCGCCACCAGGTCGGTGAGCATGTGGCCGGCGTCGGCGAGCAGCGCGATCGAGTTGATCAGCAGCGCGGTCGTGAGCTCCAGCACGAAGAATGCGGTGAGGATCGCCGCCGCGATGACCATCCGCGATACGCGGGCATCAACCGATCCGTGCGCGTGTCCGACACCCATGCCAGCAAGATATGCATAAATACGCATATATTCAAGGCGGCGGCTTGCGCGGGGCCTTTCGCCGCCCCGCAGGATCTAGAGCCAGGCGGACCAGAACCGAGTCAGCGCGTTGCCGGTACCCACGAGCTGTCGAGGCACGCCGGAGATGTCGAAGATCCACAGCACGATGTCCCAGAACCACTGGTTGAGCCCGGGGGCCAGCAGCAGGATCAGCAGGATGAAGAAGCCCCACTGCTTGACGGGTTGCAGGGCCCGCTGGGTTTCCGGGCTCAGGTGCGGTTCCAGGGCGCCGTAACCGTCGAGGCCGGGGATCGGCAGCATGTTGAGCACGAACGCGGTGACCTGCAAGAAGCCCAGGAACGCCACGCCGGACCAGAACACCGAGCGCTGCGCGTCGCGCATGACCGCGGTCAGGCTCAGCAGCAGCACCGCGAAGGCCAGGTTGACGGCTGGGCCGCCGAGGCTGACCAGAGTCTTCTGGCGGTTGGTCATGAACGACGTACGCACCCACACGGCTCCGCCGGGTAGGCCGATGCCGCCGATCGCGATGATCAGGATCGGCAGCCCGATCGACAGCAGCGGGTTGGAGTACTTGAACGGGTTCAGCGTCAGGTAGCCGCGGAGGGGGACGTCGTGGTCGCCGAAGCGCCACGCCGTGAAGGCGTGGGCGAACTCGTGCAGGCACAGCGTCACCACCCAGCCGGCGATGACGAAGATGAACACCCCGACGTAGGCCAGCACGTCCGGCGCGTCGGCGGCCGCCCATGCCAGTGCGCCGCCGGCCGCCGTCAGCGCGACGATGGCCAGGAAGACCGGGCTGGGCCGCACCGACTGGTTCAGCGGACGGATAGTCACGGCTCGAAACCTACCGCTGTGAGACAGTCGGGTATGCGACCACCGAGCCTGCCTGCACCGAAACCGTTCAGCGCGGTGTTCGGGGGCGTGTACGCCGCGGCATACGGGGTGGGCGGCCAGCAGCTCGTGCACCAGCTGGTGCGGCGTTGCGGCCCGGTGGTGGAACTCCCGGTGCTGGGCTTCGGAAAGGTGGTCGCCGTCGGCGATGCGACGCTGGCCAAGCAGGTGTTCACCGAGAAGTCCGACGTCCTGCTGGGCGGCGAAGGGGTGGGGCCGGCGGCGGCCATCTACGGCCCACGATCGATGTTCGTCCAAGAGGAGCCCGAGCACCTGCGCAGGCGCCGGTTGCTGACCCCGCCGCTGCACGGCCAGATGCTGGACAGCTACGTGCCGATCATCGAGGCGGCGACGCGGTCGGCGATGGCGACCTGGCCGGTCGGGCGGCCGATGCGCATGCTGAAAGCGGCGCGTGAACTCACCCTGGATGTCATCGTGCAGGTCATCTTCGGGGTCCAGGATCCGGAATCGGTGGCGCGGTTCGGCAAGCCGTTCGAGCAGCTGCTCGACTTGGCGCTGGCCGAGGAGACACCGGTGCGATACGCGCTGCGCCGGGTGGGAGCGCTGCGCCGGTGGGGCAAGCTGTCCGACGTCAACCGCAGGATCGACGAGCTGGTAATGCCGCTGATCGCCGAACGGCGCTCCGATCCTTGCTCCGCCGACCGAACGGACATTCTCAGCATCCTCGCGCACGCCCGCACCGACGACGGGGACCGGCTGTCCGAGGACGAGATTCGAGCCGACCTCATCACCTTGATGCTCGCGGGTCACGAAACCACCGCGACGACCCTGGCTTGGCTGATCGACCTGCTGCTGCACCACCCGGACACGTTGGCACGGGTGCGCGAAGAAGCCCGGTCCGGCGACACCGAGTACACCGAGGCCGCCATCTCCGAAACGTTGCGGCTGTGGCCGGCCGCGCCGATCACCGGCCGGATGACCACCGGCCCCTACCGGCTGGGCGACTACCTCCTCGACCCGGGAACGCGCATCGTGCTGCTGCTCGATGTCGTGAATCGCGATCCCAGCACCTACCCCGAGCCCGACGAGTTCCGGCCCGAGCGGTTCATCGGCAGCCGACCGCACCCCTATGCCTGGATCCCGTTCGGCGGCGGTCTCAAACGGTGTATCGGCGCCAGCTTCTCGATGTGCGAGCTGACCACCACGCTTCACACCATCCTGCGTGAGGGCCATCTGGAACCGGTCAGCTCCCGGCAAGAGGCCGCGCCACTGCGGGCCGCGCCGGTCGTTGTGCCACGCGACGGCACGATGGTGCGGTTCATACCCGCAACCAGCCCTCGGTGTGCCGGTAGAACGTCGAACGCCTGACCGGGCGGGCGGCCGGCACCCCGTCGCGCAGCACGGTGGCGCCCGTCGTGCCCAACTGGGCGGCGCGGCCGGTAACCCAGCGCAACCGACCCCTGCGCAGTACCGCCGCGCGCAGCCCCGGCAACGTCGACGTGGGTTCGACGCGGACCCCGGGGGTCTCGCCGTCGAACAGCACGGTGTCGTCGACGACGGCCTCACCAAGAAGGGGCTTACCGGCCGGGTCGCCGCGCCATTCCGCGGCGCCGACGACCACGGTGCCGGTTTCGTCGCGGATCAACGGCACCCGCGTGGCGGCGCCGTGCAGCGCCCGGCGCACCTGCCATGGACGTCGTACGTGCGCGACCTCGACGTCGAGCCGGTCGGTGCGCAGTAGCCGGGTCAGCACGCCGGCCAGGTCGGCATCCGACCCCACGACGATCATCCGACGACAGGCGACCTCGGGGCTGTCGACGACGGGCAAACCACGCAGCGGGCGGGGCAGTCTGCGGTCGCCGAACGACAACACCACGATGTCAGCGGCGCTCAACGCGGCTCCTCACATGGGGCTGGGATAAGGTAGCTCACCGGCTGCAAAGTGTTGATGCAAGAGTAGCGGCGAACTGCGAGGACCGAGCCATGCCGGCAATCGTGCTCATCGGCGCCCAGTGGGGCGACGAGGGCAAAGGAAAAGCCACCGATCTACTCGGTGGGCGTGTCCAGTGGGTGGTGCGCTACCAGGGCGGCAACAACGCCGGCCATACCGTCGTGCTGCCCACCGGCGAGAACTTTGCCCTTCACTTGATCCCCTCGGGCATCCTCACGCCCGGCGTTACCAACGTCATCGGAAACGGCGTCGTCGTCGACCCGGGTGTACTGCTCACCGAGCTCAAGGGGCTCGAAGACCGCGGCATCGACACCGAACGGCTACTCATCTCGGCCGACGCCCACCTGCTGATGCCGTATCACGTCGCGATCGACAAGGTCGTGGAACGCTATGCGGGCAGCAAGAAGATCGGCACCACCGGCCGAGGTATCGGCCCGTGCTACCAGGACAAGATCGCCCGCATCGGAATTCGCGTCGCCGACGTCCGCGATCCCGTCTTGCTCGCCGAAAAGATCGAAGCCGCACTGGAGTTCAAAAACCAGGTGCTGGTGAAGGTCTACAACCGCAAAGCGGTCGACGCCGACGAGGTGGTCGAGACCCTGCTGGAGCAGGCCGAAGGGTTCGAACAACGCATCGCCGACACCCGCTACCTGCTCAACACCGCGCTGGAAGACGGCGAGACGGTTCTGCTGGAAGGCTCGCAGGGCACCCTGCTCGACGTCGACCACGGCACGTATCCCTATGTGACGTCGTCGAATCCGACGGCTGGTGGTGCAGCGGTCGGATCCGGTATCGGCCCCACCCGCATCACCACGGTGCTGGGGATCCTCAAGGCGTACACCACGCGGGTGGGCTCGGGCCCGTTCCCGACCGAGTTGTTCGACGAGAAGGGCGAATACCTTTCGAAGGCGGGCGGTGAGGTCGGTGTGACGACGGGACGGCAGCGCCGCTGCGGATGGTTCGACGCGGTGATTGCCCGCTACGCCACCCGCGTCAACGGAATCACCGACTACTTCCTGACCAAACTCGACGTGCTGTCCAGCCTGGAGACCGTGCCGGTGTGCGTGGGTTACCGAGTGGACGGTAAACGCCTCACCGACATGCCGATGACCCAGTCCGACATCGCTCGCGCCGAACCGATCTACGAGGAACTGCCAGGTTGGTGGGAAGACATCTCCGGGGCCCGTGAGTTCGACGATCTGCCCGCCAAAGCACGCGACTACGTGTTGCGGGTGCAAGAGCTTGCAGGAGCGTATGTTTCGTGTATCGGGGTGGGCCCTGGCCGCGAACAGACCATCGTGCGCCGTGACGTCCTGGCGGCCCGTTCGTGAGCCAAGATCCGCATCTGATCGACCCCGACTACGACAAGCATGGCGGCTTCCCCGATTTCGAGCCCGCGCAGCCAGGGCCGGGGTTCGGCCGGTTCCTGACCGCGATGCGCCGCCTGCAGGATTTGGCTGTCTCCGCCGATCCCGACGGTGACACATGGGACTTGGCCGCCGACCGCACCGAGGAACTCGTCAAGCTGCTCGAACCTTTCGAAGCACCCGAAGGCGTCGGGCCGGCCAACCGGGTGCCGGATCTGCCCGGCGCCGGCAGCCTGCTGATGCCGCCGTACCGGGATGTCACTATGAGCCCCGAGGGTGTCGAGCTCACCGTGCAGTTCAGCCGGTTCTCGGTGGGCGGTAACTCCGCGGTTCACGGGGGCGTGCTGCCGTTGCTGTTCGACTCGGTGTTCGGCATGGTCATCCACGCCGTCGGCCGGCCGATCAGCCGCACCGCGTTCTTGCACGTGGACTACCGCAAGGTGACCCCCATCGACACGCCGTTGACGGCGCGGGGGTGGATGCGAAAAGCCGAGGGCCGCAAGGCGTTCGTCAACGCCGAACTGCGAGACCCGGACGCGAACCTGCTCGCCGAAGCCAACGGGCTGATGATTCTGCTGCTGCCCGGACAACCGTGAACTCGCCGCGACCACACCGGCTTTCGACACCGAGGGCGGCTGCGGTGGCCGGGGTGCTGTTCGCGCTGCTCTTCGGTACTGCACTCGTGCTGATCCGCACCGCTCTGCCCGACGGGGCTGAACCCGGATCGCAGTGGATCGCGGGCGCGAGCGGCCAACTGCGGGCCTCGGCGATCCTGATGCCGTTCGCCGGCATCGCGTTTCTGTGGTTCATCGGTGTCATCCGTGACGGCTTCGGCCGCTACGAGGACAAGTTCTTTGCGACGGTGTTCATCGGCAGCGGTCTGCTGTTCTTGGCGATGATCTTCGCGTCGTCGGCGGTGGGTGCGGGCCTGGTCGCCAGCCGGGCTGGTCAGGCCGACGTGACCGCGCGCGACGAGGTAGCGGCGTTCGGCCAGGCCATGCTCGAAGTCCTCAGCACCACCTACGGACTGCGGATGGCTGCGGTGTTCATGATCTCGCTGGCTACCATCTGGCTGCGGACCGGGCTGATGCCCCGCTGGCTTGTCGTGGCCACCTACCTGGTGGCCGTCGGGCTTCTGATCGCCGCCGACGTCAGCATGTGGCTGGTGCTGGCGTTCCCGCTGTGGGTGCTGGTGGTCAGTATTTTGCTGCTGGTCCGGGCCGGCGTGATCGACCTCGATCATCAGCCGTAAGCCACGAGCGCTGAATATGATCGTGGGCTCGGTGCAAAAGGCTGACGACGGATGGCGCAGCTGGGCGTGGCCCGCCAGCAACCGCGGGCTGTGCTTGGAGCAGGACGACTAGTCGATCAGCCGCAACGCCTGTGAGGGGCAGAGCTTGACCGCTTCCTGCACGTTGTGCACCTGTTCCTCGGGCACCTCGCCGGTTTGGACGTCTCCGCCGTCCGTGTCGACAAGGACCACCACGATGCCGTCGTCGTCCTGATCGAACACCGCGTCGGCCACCATCACACAGTTTCCCGCTTGGATGCACACATTGCGGTCAGCTTGAACTTTCACCATTTCACCTTCAACGATTTCAGACCGTAGATGAAGTGAAACGACCGGAACGGTACATCGTCGAAATCCTCGGCCAGCTCCAACGTCGGAAACCTGCGCAGCAGTGCGGGAAACGCGATGCGCATCTCCATTCGGGCCAGCGGCGCGCCGAGACAGTGGTGCACACCGTGGCCGAACCCGAGATGCCCGATCGCGCCGCGCCGGATGTCGAACAGGTCGGGCGCGTCGATGAAGTCCGGATCGCGGTTGCCCGACGGCAATGAGACGAACACGAGTTCGCCCGCCGGGATCTTTACCCCGGCCACTTCGACGTCGGTGGTGGTGTAACGCGGAATCGCGCTGTGCACGATCGACAACCACCGCATCAGCTCCTCCACCGCGGGTCCCACGGCGTCCGGGTCGTCACGCACTGCGGCCAACTGGTCGGGGTGGCGCAGCAGCGCCAATGTGCCCAGCCCCAACATGTTCGACGTGGTCTCGTGTCCCGCGAGCAGCAGCAGGCCGGCCACGCCGATGAGCTCGTCGTCGGTGAGGTCGGCGCCGTGCTCGCGGACCAGCATGCCAAGGATGTCGTCGCCGGGCTCGGTGCGGGCGCGCTCGACCAGCGAGCCCATGTAGGCGCGGCCCTGCCGCTGCATGTCCAGCCGCTCGGCAACGGGCGCGGACAGGTCGAGTTGACGCGCGCTGCGCTGCTGGAACTCCGCGCGGTCTTCGTAGGGCACCCCCAGCAGTTCGCAGATCGCCAGCGACGGAATCGGCAGCGCGAAGGCTTCGACCAGGTCGACGGGCGGACCGGCGCCGGCCATCGCGTCGAGGTGCTCGTCGACGATTTGGGTGATGCGCGGTTCCAGCCGCTTCATCCGCCTGATGGTGAACTCCGGGGTGAGCATGCGGCGCAGCCGCTGGTGTTCGGGCGGGTCGAGGCCCAGCAGGTTTCCGGAGCGGGCCCTGGCCAACTCTTCCTCGGAAAGCGTTGGCGCGCCGGGCAGCACGAAACCGGGTGGACGGACGTTGGAGAACCGTTCGTGATCCGACAGCACGGCCTTGATGTCGTCATGGCGGGTCACCAGGTAGACCTGCATGCCGAACGAGTTGGTCGACGTGGACACCCCGAGGCGCTCGCGGATCTCCCGCAGCGCTGGCGTCGGGTTGAACCCGTCGCGCCGCATGTGCAGCGGCGGCGCCGCAACGGATTCGGTCATGCTTTCGACGGTACCGGCGAGCGCTCGCGCCGGGACCGACGCTTTGGTCGTTTTTACTCGCGCTAACCGTGCAAATCGTCCCTTTCGGCGGGAGAGTGGGCGCCCGACTCCCTGACCCACGGGGCCGGCCACCAGATGCGCGGGCCGATCAGCGTGAACAACGCAGGGATGATCACCGTGCGCACCAGGAACGTGTCCAACAGGATGCCGAGCCCGACGATGATGCCCACCTGGGTCAACACGATCAGCGGCAGCACGCCCAGCACGCAGAACACCGCCGCGAGCACGATGCCGGCGCTGGTGATGACAGCGCCGGTCGCCGATACCGCACGCACGATGCCGTTGCGGGTGCCGTGCTCGGGTGTCTCCTCACGCGCACGGGTGACCAAGAAGATGGTGTAGTCCACGCCCAGCGCCACCAGGAACAGGAACGCGAACAGCGGCGCGGTGTTGTCCAGCGCCGGGAAGCCGAAGATGTGCACGCTGGCCCAGCCGCCCAGACCCAGCGCGGCCAGCGCGCTGAGCACCGTCACCGCCACCAGCACCAGCGGCGCCAACGCCGACCGCAGCAGCACATACAGCACAGCCAGCACCACGACCAGAATCGCCGGCACCACAACCGCCCGGTCGTGCCCCGCGGCGGCGCTGGCGTCGCGCGCGGTGGCATCCGATCCGCCAACCAACGCGTCGTCGTCGACCGCGCTGACCGAGGCGCGCAGCTCGTCGACGATGGTGAACGCCTCGTCGGACGCCGGTTCCGCGTCGAGCACCACCGACCACTGGGTGAGCCCGGTCGGGCTTTGGCCCGCCGGCGTCGCCGACACCACGCCGGGCGTCTCGGTGATCGCGCGTTCGACGTCGGCCGCCCGATCGGTCGGCGCGACCACGTGCGTCGGGTCGGTCAGGCCGCTGGGAAAATGCTCGGAGAGCCGTTCGTATCCGGTGACGGACTCGGCCTGCACCCGGAATTGTTCAGTCTGAGACAGGCCGACCGGCGTGTTCCACACCCCGATGCACAACAGCGCCAGCCCCGCGATCGACACCGCAGCGACCGGGCCGGGACGGCGGGCCACCGATTCGGCGATGCGGTGCCAGATCCCGCTGTCGGTCAGGGGTTTGGCGCCCATCTGCGGAATGAACGGCCAGAACAACCGCCTGCCGAACAACGCCAGCAGCGGCGGCAGCACCAATAGCACGTACACCGCAGCGACGATCAACCCGGCCGCCGCCTGCACCCCGAGGCTGCGCACACTCGGTGAGGAGGCGAAGATCAGCGTCAGTAACGCCAGCACCACCGTCGCGTTGCTCGCCAAGATGGCCGGCCCGGCCCGACGCACCGCGGTGCCCAACCCCTCGCGGTGGTTCTCCTTGCGGCCCAACTCCTCTCGGTAGCGCGAGATCAGCAGCAACGCGTAGTTGGTGCCCGCGCCGAACACCAGCACGCTGGTGATGCCCGACGTCGACCCGTCCGGCGTCATGCCGACGGCCTGAGCCACGGCGGTGCCCAGCACCGCGGCCACCCGGTCGGCGAACCCGATCACCGCCAACGGCACCAGCCACAGCACGGGGGAGCGGTACGTGATGATCAGCAGCACCGCCACGACGGTGGCCGTCACCGCCAGCAGCGTGATGTTGGCGCCCGAGAACGAGTTGGCGATATCGGCGCCGAACGCCGGGCCGCCCGTGACCTCGGTGCGCAGATCCGGCGGTAGCCCCGCCGCGGCCTGCTCGCGCAGCTGCTTGACCGCGTCGTTGAGCTCGAAGCCCGACAGCTCCGAGTCCAGCGGCACCGCCGCCAGCGCGGCCTGGCCGTCGGCGGAGACCTGTGCGGGCCACTTCTGGTTGACGGCGTCGATGTCGGCCGGGCTCAGCAACGCGCCGTCGGTACGGGTGACGACGATGATCGCGGGAGCGGCGTCGCCTCCGGGGAACTGCGCGCGCAGCTCGTCGACGCGGGCGGACTCGGCGGAGTCGGGCACCGGAACCGGCGACCGGTCACTGGAATCGTCGCTGCCGATCAGCGCCATCAGGACGCCGGAGAGGGCGACCACGAGCACTGCCAATACCCAGGACACGGGTCGCGACATGTCCTCCAATATTTCAGAGATGCCCATGCTCCCGCTGGCCCAGTATCTGGCAGGCTGGACGGCGCGATGAGTGACACGACCGAACCGGACACACCCCCAGAGCCGAAATCGGCGAACTCGACGGTGATGCTGCTCGGTGCCGGCGAGCTGAGCCGCGAGCTGGCACTGGCTTTTCAGGGGCTGGGCGCCGATGTCATCGCGGTGGACCGCTACGCCGACGCGCCCGCACACGCGGTGGCCAAGCGGTCGGTCGTCGCCCAGATGACCGACGCCGACGCGCTGACCGCGCTGATCGAGAAGGAAGCGCCGCGCTACATCGTGGCCGAGGCCGGGTTGATCGCCGCCGATGCGTTGATCGCGGTCGCCGAACGGGGCGAGGTCGAGGTGTTCCCGACCCCGCGCAGCACCCGGCTGTCACTGGACCGGGAGGGTCTGCGCCGGCTGGCCGCCGACGAACTGGGCCTGCCCACCGCGCCGTTCTGGTTCGCCGGTTCGGCCGAGGAGTTGACCGCGGTGGCCCAACACGCCGGCTTTCCGCTGGTGGTCAAGCCCGTCTCGGCGGCGCCGGGTGAGGGGGAGTCCGTGCTGCTGCGGGTCGAGGACGTCGAGCCGGCGTGGCAGCGCGCCGTCGTCGCGGGCCGGATCCCGCACAACCGGGTGATGGCCGAGACGGTCGTCGACGTCGACTTCGAGGTCACGCTGCTGACCGTGCGGACCACCGGACCGACGGGGCCGACGGTGCATTTCTGCGAGCCGATCGGTCACCGCCAGGTCGACGGCGGCGTGCTGGAATGCTGGCAGCCGCAGCCGATGCCGTCGGCCGCGCTGGATGTCGCCAAGTCGATCGCCGCGCGCATTGTGAACTCGCTGGGCGGGCGCGGCGTGTTCGGTGTCGAGCTGCTGGTGCGCGGCGACGAGGTGTACTTCGACAGCGTGCAGCCGCGTCTGCACGACAGTGGTTTGGTAACTCTGCGCTCCCAACGGCTTTCGGAGTTCGAACTGCACGCGCGTGCGATCCTCGGCCTGCCGGTGGACACCATCATGATCTCTCCGGCCGCCGCCGAAGTGGCCTACGCCGGTGCCGAATCCACCACCGGGGCGGGGGTGGACCCGCAGGCCGTGCTCGCCGATGCGCTGACCGTGGCCGAAAGCGACGTGCGGTTGTTCAACCGGCCCGACGACGGCGAGACGCCGCGCCGGTTGGGGGTGGCGATCGCGACCGCGGCCGACCCGATCGTGGCCCGCGACCGCGCGAGGCGCGTCACGGCGGCGCTGCGCGGGCTCTGGTAGCCATGTCCGAGCCGAATCAGGCGGACCGGCCGACGATGGGGCCGTTTCTGGCTGCGCTGGCCGTCGTGGCGCTCGTCGGCGTCGGCATCGTGATGTTCAATCTGTTGGGCGACGGCGAACCGTCCGCCGAGCAGCAGGTCGCCCGCGCGGTGATCGCGCAGAACGACGCGCTGCAGCGGGAGAGCTACGCCGACTTCCGTTCCCACACGTGTGCCGCCGAACGCGGCACCGAAGCCGACATGCTTGCCGGTCAACAGGATTCGGTCGAGTCGCGCGGCGAGCGGTTCGTCGACGACGTCACCGACGTCGAGGTCGACGGTGAGCGTGCCAGCGCCGAGGTGACCTACCACTTCGACAAGGCGCCGGACGCCAAAACCACTGTTCCCATCAGCTTTGTCCGCGAAGACGGGGCATGGAAGGTCTGTTCGGCCGGTCCCAGGTAGCTATGGGAGACTTCGGTCCGTGAACTATGCCGGAGACATCACGCCGCAGGAGGCTTGGACGCTGCTGACCGACGTCCCGGAGGCAGTGCTCGTGGATTGTCGCACCGAAGCCGAATGGCGTTTCGTCGGCGTTCCGGATCTGGGCCCGCTGCGGCGCGATGTCGTGTTCATCGAATGGAACCGCTCCGACGGTACGCACAACGAGGCGTTCGTCGAGGACCTCGTCGACCAGATCGGTGACAACGCCGAGCGGCCGGTGGTGTTCTTGTGCCGCTCGGGTAACCGCTCGATCGGCGCCGCGGAGGCCGCCACCGCGGCCGGTATCGCGCCCGCCTACAACGTGCTCGACGGGTTCGAAGGCCACCTCGACGAGCGCTGGCACCGCGGGGGAAGCGGGTGGAAGGCCGTCGGCCTGCCGTGGAAGCAGTCATGAGCGACGACCCCGAAGTGCCGTCGGTGCGGCGGCCCGCCGAACTGCCCGACGGTGTCGGGCAGGCCACCATCGGTGCGCGCGGCGGGCTGCTGCGGTCGCAGTTCGAGGAGACCGCTGAGGCGATGTACCTCACGTCGGGATACGTCTATGCATCGGCCGCCGAGGCCGAAAAGGCGTTCACCGGCGAGGTCGACCGCTACGTGTACTCGCGCTACGGCAACCCGACCATCTCGATGTTCGAGGAGCGGCTGCGCCTGATCGAAGGCGCGTCCGCCTGCTTTGCTACGGCCACCGGGATGGCGGCGGTGTTCACGTCGCTGGGCGCGTTGCTCGGCGCCGGTGACCGCTTGGTCGCCGCGCGCAGCCTGTTCGGTTCGTGCTTTGTGGTGTGCGACGAGATCCTGCCCCGGTGGGGTGTGGAAACGGTTTTCGTCGACGGCGAGGATCTGTCCCAGTGGGAACAGGCGCTATCAGTGCCGACCGCGGCCGTGTTCTTCGAGACGCCGTCGAACCCGATGCAGTCGCTGGTCGACATTGCCGCGGTGTGCGAGCTCGCCCACGACGCGGGTGCAAAAGTGGTGCTGGACAACGTATTCGCCACCCCGATTCTGCAGCAAGGCTTTCCGCTCGGTGTCGACGTCGTGGTGTATTCGGGCACCAAGCACATCGACGGGCAGGGTCGCGTGCTCGGCGGGGCGATTCTGGGCGACAAGGACTACATCGACGAACCGGTGCAAAAACTGATGCGCCACACCGGCCCGGCGATCAGCGCATTCAATGCGTGGACGCTGCTGAAAGGTTTGGAGACGTTGGCGCTTCGGGTGGAATATCAGAACGCGTCGGCGCAGCGCATCGCGGAGTTCTTGGAGAACCATCCTGCCGTCAGCTGGGTGCGGTACCCGTTCCTGGAATCGCATCCGCAGTACGACCTGGCCAAGCGCCAGATGACTGGCGGCGGCACGGTGATCACGTTCGAGCTGGGAAGCGGCACAAAGCAGCGCGCCTTCGAAGTGCTTGACAAGCTGCGACTCATCGACATCTCCAACAACCTGGGCGACGCCAAGTCGCTGGTCACCCATCCGTCCACCACCACCCACCGCGCGATGGGCCCGGAGGGCAGGGCGGCGATCGGACTCGGCGACGGGGTGGTGCGAATCTCGGTGGGGCTGGAAAACACTGAGGATCTGATCGCCGACATCGACGAGGCGTTGAGTTAGTGTCGCGGCGGTCGAATGAGAAGAAGGCACGGCGGCGCAAGCGGCGGGCCGCGCGCGACGCCCGCTGGGTGCCGGACTCCGTCATGGCCGCGATGTCCGACGACATCGAAATCGCCGCGGTGCTCGAGGAGTTGGACCAACGCATCACCGAGCGCGGCTGGGTCTTCGACGACGACGCCTCCGACGACGAGTCGGCGCTGTGGTTCTATGCGCCCTCACAGGCCGACGTCGGCGACGACGACACCGTCGACGCGACGACGATCGTGCTGACCGCAGCCGACAACGCCGACATCGTCCACGTGGTGTTCGTCGGTACCGGCGAGGACTACCAGTTCGGCTTCGAGGAGCTGTTCGAGTGCCTCGACGTGATCGAGGCATACCGCGCCGGCGATCAGGTACCGAGCTTCACCCCTTAGCGTGAAGGCGGCGTGAGAGCTCATCCTCGTACGCTTTTTCCCTCGCTTTCCGTACCAGGCTGTGCGCTCGCGGGGCTGCCGGTAACGGCTAGTCCTCCACTACGCCCTGGGCGTCCTGCGCGCGCTGCTCGTAGCCCTGGCGCGCGGTGGCGTCGAATTCCAGGAACACCCGGTCCAGGCCCAGCTTGTTGTTCAGCCAACGGCGTGCGCGCGGGCCGAGCAGCTGCGCGGCCTGCGCGGTGAACCGCAGCGGAGGCGGAACGGAGACATGGGTTTTCGGCTTCTGCAGTGTCTTGACCACGGCCGCGGCGATGTCTTCGGGCTCCACCGGCTTGATGGCTCCGCTGCTCTTGGTGCCCGAGATCAGCTCGGTTTTGGTGAACGGCGGCATGATCACGGAGACGTCGACACCGTGCGGCGCTATCTCGTCGGCCAGCGCGGCCGACAGCCCCACCACGCCGAACTTGGCGCCCACGTACACCACCTGGCCCGGCACCGGGATGAGGCCCGACAGCGAGGCGATGTTGATGACGTGTCCGCTGCGGCGCGCGATCATGCCCGGCAGCACCAGCTGGCAGCCCGCGATGACGCCGTAGAGGTTCACCTCGATCGAGGACCGGATGGACTGCTCGGATTGCTCGAGGAACGGGCCGATCGGCATCACGCCCGCGTTGTTGATGAGCACGTCGATGTGGCCGCCACCGTCGGTGCGCGCCTTGTCCAGAAACGTCGTGAACGACTCGCGGTCGGTGACGTCGAGCGGATACCCCGACACCGGCCCGAGCTTGGTGAGCTGAGCGACGGCCGACTCCTGAAAGGCCACGTCACGGTCGCCGATCACCACCCGCGCGCCGTGCTCGAGCAGCGCCTTCGCGGTCGCGTAGCCGATGCCGCGGGCAGCGCCGGTGATCGCGATGGTCTTGCCCCTGATGTTGTCCATGCGGCCAAACTTTACACGTGTCAAGTTCATCGGGGAAGCGTGCCGGAATAGGCCTGCGCTCCTCGCGGTAGACATGGAAGTGATGCACCTTCGCTTCGTACCGGTCACTCAGGACGACCCGCTGGCTGCGCCGCTGCTCGCCGAGTTGGCCAAGGAGTACGCCGGCCGGTACGGCGGCAGCGAGGAACGCGTCATGAAATGGCTGCGTTCGGTGCCGCCGCACGCTTTCGCCCCGCCTAGCGGCGGGCTGCTGATCGGGATGCTCGGCGATCAGCCGGTCACCGGCGGCGGGTTCTGCCGCTTCGACGAGAACACCGCAGAACTCAAGCGCATCTGGACCGACAGCCGGTTTCGGCGTCAGGGTCACGCGAGGGCGCTGCTGGCCGCGCTGGAGGCCGAGATCGCCGCGCGCGGCTATCGGCGGGTGTACCTGATGACCGGAGACCGCCAACCCGAGGCTGAAGCGCTTTATCTGGCAACCGGATACATTCCCCTGGACGAACCGTTGCCGTCAGACGGTGAGGTGTTTCCTGTCGCGTTTGCCAAGGCTCTCAACGGGCAAACCGTGGCAATCGAGGCCGACAGGGAAGTGGACATGTGACGTTGACGCAGACGACCGTCGGCTGGCTGATCCTGTTGGCTGCCGCCGGAACGTTTGCGCTCGGGCTCGCGTCGCGGGTGTTCATCGGCCGGAGGCGAAACACCAGGTCGGTGCGCGGGATGGTCCGGTTGTTCCGCCGGACCGGGGTGGCGCGCGTGCTGTTCGGCCGGTTCGAGGATGACGTGCTCGACGACGAAGAACTCGACAGCATGATCCTGATGCCAGCCGTCGTGGTGGGGTGCGGGCTGTGCCTGACCGCGATCTTCCTGCTGGGTTACCAGAGCCTCATTTGAGAGTCGCCCCGCGCCTGGCGGTTTCGGCGGCCTGCCGGACTGATCCGCGCCACACCGGTCCGTGTCCTGGCAGCAGCACCTCGGCGTCGAGCCTCGCCAATGCGCCCAGGCTGCGCACGCAGCCGTCTTGGTCGTGGTTGAACAGCGTGGGCAGCAGCTGCGGCCCGCCGCGCGGTGCCAGCGGGTGCCCGGTGACCAGCGCGTCACCGCTGATCAGCACACCGTCCACCAGATAGGAGCAGTGCCCGCCGGTGTGGCCAGGGGTGGCAACCGCAACCGGCTGGCCGGGCAGCGCCGCGGCGACGTCGTCGGTGAGCGGTTGGGCCGCCGGTATACCTTCGCGGGTCAGTGCACCCTTGCGGGTGATCGCCACCGTCCACGCCAGATAACGCGGGTGCCAGATGTGCTTGGCGATGTCGACCGGCGATGCCTGCTCCAGGTACTCGCGTTTGGCGTGGCCCACCTCGGCGGCATGCGAATATACCGGTGTGCCATGGATTTTGGAGAACCAGATGGCCGAACCGAAATGGTCGACGTGGGCGTGCGTGAGCAGGATCGCCCGCAGGTGCTCGACGCCGAAGCCCAGTTGGCGCAGCGACGCCAGCACTTCGTCGCGGCTGCCGGGGAAACCGGCGTCGATCAGCAGCACACCATCACCGTCGGTGACTAGCGTCCAGTTGACGAGCTCGGTATGGGCGAAATGGACGGTGTCGGTGACGGCGGTCAGGACCGGTGCCATCCCGCGAGTCTAGATAGTGGAGTAGAACTGAGACGTGGCTGAACTCAAACTCGGATACAAGGCGTCGGCGGAGCAGTTCGCCCCGCGTGAACTCGTCGAATTGGGCGTCGAGGCAGAAGCACACGGCATGGACAGCGCGACGGTCAGCGATCACTTCCAGCCCTGGCGGCACGAGGGCGGCCACGCGCCGTTCTCGCTGTCCTGGATGACGGCGGTCGGTGAACGCACCAAGCGCATCGTGCTGGGCACGTCGGTGCTGACGCCGACCTTCCGCTACAACCCGGCCGTCATCGCGCAGGCGTTCGCCACCATGGGCTGCCTGTACCCGGACCGGATCTTCCTCGGGGTGGGCACCGGGGAGGCGCTCAACGAGATCGCCACCGGCTACGAGGGCGACTGGCCGGAGTTCAAGGAGCGCTTCGCCCGGCTGCGGGAATCCGTGCGGCTGATGCGTGAGCTGTGGCTCGGCGACCGGGTGGACTTCGACGGCGAGTATTACCACACCAAGGGGGCGTCGATCTACGACGTGCCCGACGGCGGCATACCGGTCTACATCGCCGCGGGCGGCCCGGTGGTGGCCAAGTACGCCGGCCGCGCGGGCGACGGGTTCATCTGCACGTCAGGTAAGGGTGCGGAGCTGTACCAGGACAAGCTCATCCCCGCGGTCAAAGAAGGCGCCGAGAAGGCCGACCGCAACGCCGACGACATCGACCGGATGATCGAGATCAAGATCTCCTATGACCCGGACCCGGACCTGGCGTTGAAGAACACCCGGTTCTGGGCGCCGCTGTCGCTGACCGCCGAGCAGAAGCACAGCATCGACGACCCGATCGAGATGGAGAAGGCCGCCGACGCGCTGCCGATCGAACAGGTGGCCAAACGCTGGATTGTCGCGTCAGATCCGGACGAAGCCGTCGAAAAGGTCGGCCAGTACGTGAAGTGGGGGCTCAACCACCTGGTGTTCCACGCGCCGGGGCACGATCAGCGCCGGTTCCTGGAGCTGTTTCAGAAGGACCTGGAGCCCCGGTTGCGCCGGCTTGGCTGATCTGATCCGCGGTCGGCTTGGCGGTCGCCGGCCGCCCGGTCGTGCGGTAGATCCGGAACCGTTCGTCGCCCGTCGCGCCGTATACCGAATGCACCAGCGTGCCGAGCCCGGCGCCGTCCTGCCATAGCGTCGGATAGCGCAGGTTCAGGGCATCGGCGTTGCTGATGTTCGGATTGCTCGCCACGATGTACCGCACGCCGAAGTCCCACGGCCGGTTCAGCGCCGCGGCGAAGTCGTAATCGCTGGTGATCACGAATTGGCGTGGCCGGTCCGACGCCAACCAGACACCCCAGGTGTTGAACGTGTCCATCAACACCGCGCCGTCGGGCAGCCGCTTGCGGTCGAAGTAGTCGGCCAGCGCACGGTCGTTGACCATCAGCCGTCGGTACCACTGTTCCTCAGGCGGATACCGCTCCGGGTCGACTAGGGACCGCAGACCGAACTGAAGTTGTTGATTGCCGATCCGTTCGTCGGCCATCGCGGCGAGGGTCACCGGAATCCCGATCATCAGTGAGACGCTCAGCAGCACCGCACCCGCGCGAGCCGCCACATTATCGGCAAGCCCCCGAACGTCTTTGCCAGTTGAACCAGGCTCCCACAATGCCAGCGCTACACAGATCACCAGCGGGACGGCCAACAGGTAGAACCGGAACCAGCCGAATGTGGACGACGTGTACTGGCCCCACACGGCGAATGCCAGAACGGGTCCGAGCACGGCGACCGGCACCAGCGCGTCGGCTCTCCGGCGCAGCACGCTGTGTGCGACGGCGACCGCCACAGCCAACACGACGAACGGCTGCATCCCGAGCAATCGTGCGGCGATCACCACCCAGTCGCTGGACGCGGCCTCGCCAAGCGGGCCGCCCCGCTCCGCTGCAGCGCTGACCTGACTGTCGTTGCCGTACTGCGATGACAACGTCGCGAACAGTTCACCTGAAACCACCCAGCTGGTCAGTGCCCAGACGATGAAGGCTGTAGCCAGCGGGAAGAGCACGATGATGACACAGAGAATGGCGTTGTTGACTCGTTGCGATCGATGTGCGGCGTGGAATGCGAAGGCCCCGACGAGTAGCGCCGCACCGCAGGCGGCGGGGACCGTTTCATAGCGACAGAGGTAACCGAGGCCCAAAGCGATGCCGGCCCAGGCCAAATCGCCCACCCGCTCAAAACGCACCCACTGCAGGAGGTGGCGCACGCACCACAGGAGGCAAAATATATGGGCCGCTTCGCTCATCCCGGATGCCCCGTAGATGATGATCATCGGCTGCAGCGCGAAGCATCCGACGGCCAACCAACGCCAGGCCTTACCCACGCCGCGGTCCAGCGCGATACGCCGTATCAGCACAGCCGCGGCCGCCATGAACAACGCGCTCTGCATAACGCCGGCCAGTCCGTGGGTCTTCAGTTCGGGCCACCACTGGCTGAGCGGAAGCATCGGTATCTGAACCATGCTCGGCAGCGGATTCCAGACGAAGCCGATGGCCGACAGATGCGGATGGCGGCTCATCACCACGTATCCGGCATTGGCGACACGGCTCGGTGCATCCGGATCGAACATGTTGAACTGCAACACGAGTACGGCCCCGACGGCGAAGTACAGGATGGACAGCGCAACGAACAGGCCGACGCCCCAGACGCGCCGAGGTTCAGTGGCGGGCGCGGGGTCGCTGGCGACTGACCCTGCGTCGCCGGCAATCGAAGGCCGTACGGTTACCACCTCACTGGGTACCGCGTCGCCGGCGGATAACCAACAGCACAGCCGCTGCGATCACGATCGCGACACCGGCGGCGATCGACGCCCATGCCCACCACTTCCAGTGGTCCCCGGGATATTCGTTGATCAGCCCGCCGCCTTCGCGCACGGTGAGGTTGACGGTCTGCCGCTCGGCGCCGGTGGCAACGACGTCACCGGACAGCGATGCCCAGCGGTTCTCGAGGCCGCGGATGTAGTTGAACGCGTCTGCGACGAGAGACCAGTCACCGCGGCCTGATATCGCCAGCACGGTACGGCCGTTGTGAGTGAACGCCTGTACGACGCCCAGCGGACCGCCCAGATCCAGCTCGGTATCTGGGCTCGCGTTGACGTTGACGGTGTTCGCTGCACCCGGCTGGATCGGTGGATTCATTCCAGCGTTTGCCATTTCGCTACCTTCGGTCACCGCCAACAGGCCCGTGCCGGCAGAGGCGGCTTCCGCGAACGACGTGAGTTTGGGACGCAGCGCCACCGTCGTCTGCTGTCCCATCAGGTTGATCGCTTGCGCGGCGTAGGTCAGATGCTCCGGGTTGTCGATGGCCACATCGAAGTCCGGTGTGAACGCCATGGGCAGAACCGGAAACCCGCCACGGTTGTGGGTGCCGGGTGTGACGGTCACCGTCGACTGTGGGTCCAGCGCGAAGGTCATACGATCGTTCAACGGTGCGCATTCCTGACGGGGGCTGTACCGCAGCTCCATAGCGATACCGATCGTTGAGGTGATCGACTCGGGAGGTATGTCACCGATGACGTCCAGCACGCCGGATTCGTCGAGAACATGGGTGGCCAGCACGGTGGAGCCGGAGCGGATCAGGATCGATGCCTCGCCGCCGACCACGGGTGTGTACTTGGCTTTGACGTGCACCTTCGCGTGGCTGATCGGCCCGAGAGCGAACTTGCTGACGTCGAAGCCGGCGTACAGCGTGCTGGTTCCCAGCACCGACGCCTCGCCGGCCATGCCGAGCTGCGCGAACGTCTTTATGTTGGTGGCCTGGCTGCGGTCCTCCAGCGCTGAAAGCGTTGCGGCCGAGGGTGACTGGGCCAGACTGAAGCGTCGGTCGGCGAACAGGTCGACCTGCTGCACCAGCTCTTGACCGGTGCCGGTGATCGCCAACGCCGCATCCTGTGTGCCGGCGTTCTCGACCTTCAGCGCCGCAGTTGCGCCGTCGCGAATGTCGATCACCCGCCGCGCTGTGCTGCTCGCCGGCGACACCGCGCCGTCGGAACTGTCCACCTCGATCCGCACGGGCATCGGCCGGTACAGATGGGTCAGTTCAGCGACCAGATCCAGCGCGGCCTGCTGTTGGCTTTCCGTTGGTGCCGAACCAACGCGGATGAGGACCTGGTCGAGGTAGCCGGGCAGAAAATCCGCGACGGTGCGGGGTGCCGGAGTGGGGCCGGAGAACGCCGCTGCCAGCTGGCTCAACGCCAGCGAGGGCCGTTGTGTACAGCTGTCGACGGCGACGGTCTTGTCGCGCAGCACGAAACTGAGTTGAGCCTGCCCGTCGTTGATCTCGGCGCGTGAGATGTCGACTTTGAACGGTACGGTGGCCATATCGGCTGGCACGGGGATCGTGCCGAGCACGACGCCGCGTCCGTCGGAAACTTCGATCCGGCCCTCGACGACGTTGACCACCGATCCGACTTGACCGGTCAGCGTCGTCGGTGTCACGCCCGACGGCACCGGAATCGAAACGCTGGTCGACTGGTTCGACCCGATCAGCTCCAAGCGGTCCGGAAGCCCCAACTCCGGCCAGACGATCGGCGGCGTCACGTTGGAGCCGGGAATACCAGAGTCCCGTGGATCCGCTGAGGCACGTGGCAGCTCGGGCTGCATGACTTGCGCCCATAGGGCCGCGACGACGACGAGGGCGACGCCCACCGTCCGGACGATTGCGGTCACTGAGAACCTCCAGCGGATGGCGGTGAAATATGCGGAGCTGTCAGCCCGTGAACTGTCTTCTCCCAGAAGAACGGTCGGAACAGCAACTGGTAGATGGCTTTTACGGCGGCAACCGCCTGAAGCAGCCAATACACCGGTGTCAGAAGTGCGGCCGGCCACAGATGGGGTTTGCCGAGTTCTTTGGTGACGACCAGCCCGGAGTAGATCGACAACGGAGCACCGATGAGGAACAGCGTCAAGCAGATGTAGTAGGTCGTCGGCGGAAAGACCATCGCGATGAAGTGAGGGCGTCCCAACACCCAGACCAGTAACGTGAACCAGAACACCAGGTTGCAGACTGCGGTCAACGGCACTCCACCGGTCATGTTGAGCAGTCGGAGTATTGCCTTTGTTCCGATCTCGCGCCGCAGTCCCGAGGGGTTGCGCAGATGCACGAGCATGGTCTGCAGGTAACCCTTGTACCAGCGGGACCGTTGCCTGATCCAGTTCACCACGTCGGAGTTGGCCTCTTCCAACGTGATCGAGTCCAGGATCATGGTGCGGTAGCCATGCCGCGCCAGTCGCACACCGAGGTCGGCGTCCTCGGTGACGTTGTACTCGTCCCATCCGCCGATCTCCCGCCAGGTGGCGGTCGACATGTGGTTTGAGGTACCGCCGAGGGGGACCACGCAACGGGCTTTCTCGACGGCGGGCAGGATGACGCCGAACCACTGGTCGTACTCCAGGGAGAACCACCGCGTGAGCAGGTTCTGCTTTTCGTTGAAGTAGCCGAGTCTTGCTTGCAGGCACCCGATTTCGTCGGGCAGCCGGCGGAATGCGGCCACGGCGCGGCGCAACTGCAACGGCTCGGGGATGTCCTCGGCGTCATAGATCGTCACCATTTCGCCGCGTAGATCCGGCAGCGACATCCCGTAATTGCAGGCTTTCGGTTTGGTCTTCGGCAGGCTGTGCGGAACCAGGACAACCCGCACAGATTCGAGTTCGGCGCCGATCAGCGCCGCCTGGGTGGCGACGTCGTCCTCTTCGACCAACAGCAGCACTTCCAGCTTGTCACGCGGGTAGTCGAGCTTGCCGACTCCGTTGATCAGGTTCGTCACGATCGACGGTTCGTCGTAAACAGGTAGCAGGACCGTATAGACCGGGAGTTCGTCGTCGGACAGTGCCAACGCTTCCTCGCGGGTCACCCGCACCATCGCCGATTCGCGAAGTCCTTTGAACAGCAGGTAGTTCCGGTCGATGGTCGCAGCCAGGTAGAACAGGGCGACGATACCTGTCAACAGTGGCGCGACAACGTGTGGCGCCGCGATGACGGTGCCTACCACAATTGCGGCCAGCGCGCCGAACCGCAGGAGCGACTTACGGTTCAGCGCGGTACGTGCCGAGAAGTGGGCCGGCAGGTGCGCCGGGATGAGGGCTTTAGTCACTGGTCGGTGCCCCGGTGGCCTCGGCCGACTTGACGAGACCACGCGTCAGGTGGTCGGCGCGGCTGAGAACCGATTGGTCCACCTCACCGTCGACATGGGGTTGCTGTCGTGTGGTCCACAGCGCCGGTTTGACCGAGGTGTCCAACAGGGACAGCGGTGCGGGGTCCGGAGGCATGTCGCGCCCGTCGAAGGACTGGCTGACGATCACCGTGACGGTTTGGTATTCACTGCCGGCGTGCCAGTTCCAGGTGACGGCGTACCAGTGCTGATCACTGCCGTACATCGCTGCATCGGCGTTGGTGTGCACGATCCTGGCGCCTTCCGGAAGTCCGGCCGACGGCGGAGCAGGCCGGTATTCCACTGGGCTGGCGCTCGGGTACCACACCGCGCCCGCGAAATCGTCCTGCGCCGCGCGGCTGGGGCTGGTCATTACATCGACTGCGGCCGCAGGCATCGCCGCGCTTCCGGGTAGCGCGTAGCGCAGCAGGGTCGCGTCCGCGCCGAGGGATCGGGTGATGAACGGGAACGCCTCCGGCGCGGTGAGACCGGCGTGTGCGGTCCAATCAGCCGGGACCGACGGCGCGTCGGCCTGACGGGAGGAGGAAAAGTTCACGACGGCCAGCACGATCGCGATGACCGTGAGCGCGGCCAGCGATACCGGCGAGAGGCGCGGGAGACGCGCGTCGGAGGGCTGCGGTTCGTCGCTCATCGACCGTGTCATGCGGTGCAACATGACAGCGCTCAGCACCGGGAGGGCGCCCGCACCGATGACGACCGCGGTGAGTAGGCCGATATACGCCTCGAGGAACGTCACAACGACGGCGGCCAAAACGAAGCAGCCCGCGGTCGCGATCAGCCGGTGCCGTAACCCGGCGGCTTCTGACGCGAGGAACACCGCGACGGCACCCACACCGGCGGCCAGCAGGGCCGCGGCATCGTCGGAGCCGCCGAGTGCGGCCGTGGCCAGCAAGAAAGGCAGTGGTGTTGCGCAGCAGACCGCGAACACCCATAGCTTCCACATGTGCACCACATGGCGGGCGCCGAACAGAATCACCAGCAGGCAGGCGAACCATACGACGAAGCCCAAGGACTGTAGGCGCCAGAGCGAGGACAGCGTCGACATGCGTTCGCTCAGCAAATGGATCGCCGTGAAGCACGAGATTCCCACGAATGCGGCGATGATCCAGTCGGACTCCGAATCGCCGACGCCACGTGACGGGCGGCGGTAGCCGGTCGCGATCAGCACCATGAGAAGCGGGGTGATCGCCAGAATGACCGTGCGCGAGCCGGCCGCGGCATCGGCGACAGCCTGGCCGAACACCCCGAAGTAGCCGACCAGGCCGAGTGTGGCGGCGATGCCGAGCCGTGCGGAGAACGGCAGGTCTGCGACCGATGCACGCCGACGCGGGACAGTACTGACCGGCCGCTGCGTGAGCACCACGCTCAAGGTGGACGGTTGTGTCCTGAGATCGGGCGGAACTGCAGTGTCAGTCATGGTCCTCGCAACGGGCAGGGGGCCTACCGAAACACTCCCGCGCCATTGCAAGGAGTTTGCTAGCTTTGCGCTCGCAAGTAATTTACCAGATGGTTAGTAGTGCTGACGTGTCGGTACGTCAATTTATAACGCCAACGCAAATTCGATCGTCTTTCCTGAGACGAAGGTCACACGCGTTTTTTCCCGCGCGGCGGAAATCCAGCAGGCCGGTATGAGCCGGCCGAGCGGTTTCCCGGCCGACCGGCGGAGGGTGATTGCCTTAGGCTGGCGTGCGTGCCCGCTGATCCATATGGGATCTACGTCGCCTCACCCGAGGGCGATACCGGTAAGTCGACGATCGCCCTCGGCATCCTGCACCGGCTGACCGCCACGGTCGCCAAGGTCGGTGTCTTCCGGCCCATCACCCGCCTCGGGGAACAGCGCGACTACATCCTCGAATTGCTGCTCGCCCACGCGACGGCGGATCTCGCCTACGACGACTGCGTGGGGGTCAGCTACCAGCAGCTCCACGACGACCGGGATGCGGCGGTTGCCGACATCGTGGACCGCTACCACCAGGTCGCCGAACAGTGCGACGCGGTGCTGATCGTGGGCAGCGACTACACCGACGTCGCCACGCCCAGCGAGCTGTCGACGAACGCACGCATCGCCGCCAACCTCAAGGCGCCGGTGGTACTGGCGGTGAAAGCCAAGAACCGTACCCCCGACGAGGTCGTCAAGCTCGTCGACATGTGTCTTGACGAGGTGGCCACACAGCATGCGTACACCGCCGCCGTGGTGGCCAACCGCTGTGACCCCGACCAGATGGCCGAGGTCGCCGAGGCGCTCGAGTCCTTCAAGCCGAACTGCTATGTGCTGCCCGAGGCGCCGCTGTTGGTGGCGCCGACGGTCGCGGAGCTGCAGAAGGCGGTAGACGGTTCGATGGTGATCGGCGATCCGGTCCTGCTCAACCGCGAGGTGACGAGCATGATGGTGGCCGGCATGACCGCCGAGCACGTGTTGGAACGGCTGACCGAGGGCGTCGGCGTCATCGCCGCCGGCGACCGGTCCGACGTTGTGCTGGCCCTGTCCAGCGCGCATGCCGCCGAAGGCTTCCCGTCGTTGTCGTGCATCATTCTCAACGGCGGCCTGCAACTGCATCCGTCGATTGCCGCACTCGTTTCGGGTCTCGGCCTGCGGTTGCCCATTCTCGCGACAGGGCTGCGCACGTTCGAAACCGCAAGCAGGGTGGCGGCGACACGGGGCCGGGTGACCACCACGTCGCAGCGCAAGGTCGACACCGCGCTGCAGTTGATGGAGACCCACGTCGACACCGCCGAACTGCTCGCCCAGCTTGCCATTCCGATACCCGACGTCGTCACCCCACAGATGTTCACCTACCAGCTGCTGGACCAGGCCCGGTCGGACCGCAAGCACATCGTGCTGCCCGAAGGCGACGACGACCGCATCCTGCGGGCCGCAGGCCGGTTGTTGCGCCGCCACGTCGCCGACCTCACCATCCTCGGCGACGAATCCCAGATCCGTTTCCGCGCAGCGGAGCTCGGGATTGATCTGTCCTCGGTGACCGTGCTCAACCCGCAGACCAGCGACCTGTGCGACAAGTTCGCCGAGCAGTACGCCGAACTGCGCAAACACAAAGGCGTCACCGTCGAGCAGGCCCGCGAGATCATCCACGACGTCTCGTATTTCGGCACCATGCTAGTGCACAACGACATGGTCGACGGTATGGTTTCGGGGGCCAAGCACACGACCGCCCACACCGTGCGGCCCGCCTTCGAGATCATCAAAACCTCACCCGGCGTCTCCACCGTGTCGAGCATCTTCCTCATGTGCCTTGCCGACCGGGTGCTCGCATACGGCGACTGTGCGATCGTGCCGGACCCGACGTCAGAGCAACTGGCCGACATCGCGATCTCCTCGGCAAGTACCGCGGCCCGGTTCGGCATTGAACCGCGGGTCGCCATGCTGTCGTATTCGACGGGCAGCAGCGGCTCTGGCGCCGACGTAGAAAAGGTCAGGCTGGCAACCGAACTCGTACAAAAGCGCGCACCCGAACTGCTTGTCGACGGGCCGATCCAATACGACGCAGCGGTGGAACCCTCCGTCGCCGCATCGAAGATGCCCGACTCCAAAGTCGCCGGCCGCGCGACGGTGTTGATCTTCCCCGACCTCAACACCGGCAACAACACCTATAAGGCGGTGCAGCGCAGCGCAGGCGCCATCGCGATCGGGCCCGTACTGCAGGGCCTGAACAAACCCGTGAACGATCTGTCCCGGGGTGCGCTGGTCGAGGACATCGTCAACACCGTCGCGATCACGGCGATTCAAGCCCAAGGGCAACCAACATGACCGCGCCGGCCCGGACGGTCCTTGTCGTCAACTCGGGCTCGTCGTCGCTGAAATGCCAACTAATCGACCCGGATTCGGGCGCATCGCTGGCAGACGGGACCGTGGAACGCATTGGCGAAGACTCTGCGCTGGCGGGGGTCACCGTCGGGCAGCGCGAAGCCCGACGCGACGGCCCGGCCATCGTCGATCATGAGGCGGCGCTGCGTACCGCGTTCGACCTTCTCGACGAGGCAGGCGCCAGCCTGGACACGGCCAACCTGGTCGCTGTCGGCCACCGCGCAGTGCACGGCGGCCGCAGCTTCTATGCGCCGACGCTGGTGACCGAGGAACTGATCGCCAAGATGCGCGAGCTGGCACCGCTTGCGCCACTGCACAATCCGCCCAGTGTGCTCGGCATGGAGGTGGCCCGCAAGATCCTGCCGGAGCTACCGCACATCGCCGTCTTCGACACCGGCTTCTTCCACGACCTGCCTGCGGCCGCTGCGACCTACGCGATCGACCGGAACACCGCGCAAAAGTGGAACATCCGCCGGTACGGGTTTCACGGCACCTCACACCAGTACGTCAGCGAGCAGGCGGCGGCGTTCCTCGACGCACCGCTGGAGTCGCTGAACCAGATCGTGCTCCACCTGGGCAACGGCGCGTCCGCGTCGGCCATCGCCGGTGGACAGGCGGTGGACACGTCCATGGGCCTGACCCCGCTGGAGGGGCTGGTGATGGGCACCCGTCCCGGCGACATCGACGCCGGCGTCATCTTCTACCTCATGCGCACCGCGAAGATGAGCGTCGACGAAGTAGACGAGATGCTCAACCGGCGCTCCGGGGTCTTCGGCCTTGGCGGCGAGATCGACTTCCGGGAGCTTCACGAACAGATCGAAAACGGTGACGCGACAGCGCAATTAGCGTACGACGTGTATATCCACCGGTTGCGTAAATACATCGGTGCCTACATGGCGGTGCTCGGCAACACCGACGTCATCGTGTTCACCGCCGGTGTGGGCGAGAACGACGCCAACGTGCGCCGCGATGCTGTGACGGGGCTTGCGGGGTTGGGCGTCGAACTCGACGAACACCTCAACGCCAGCCCGGGCAAGACCGCGCGCCGCATCTCGACCGAAAACTCACCGACCACGGTGCTGGTGATTCCCACCAACGAGGAACTGGCGATCGCCCGCGACTGTATTGCAGTGCTCGGCTCGTAACGACTTCGAGGGCCTCGAGTGTGGGATTGATCGACGCGAAATCGGCTGATGCGTGCCTCAACCCAACACTTGACCAGCGGGTTGGGGTGGCTTAGGCGCCCGCGACGAGCGCGCGGCCCCCGGCCTGCAAATCGTCGAGCACCGACTGCGGCTTTTCAAGCGGCAGGGTGGCGTCGGGATTGCAGATAGCCAGCAGGCGGCGGACCTGTCTGCCGCAGCGCAGCTGCCAGGTGACGCCGCTGCGCGAGCAGATCACGTTGACGTTGTGCAGCGCGGCGAACCCCGAGGTACCGAAGAAGTCGACCAGCCGAAGGTCCATCACCAGATGCGAGGCACCGATCAGCTGCGCTTCCACATACGTCACCATGGCGCGGCTGTTGGTCGCGTCGACCTCACCCTCCACCGTGACGACAACGTCGGATCCCCGATGGGATGCGCAGAACTGGGCGCGGTGGTGGTGTTCACGCCGGTCCAGCGCCGCGGGATCTGGACGGAAGATCCGAAAGGTTCCTACCGCAGCAGACACGATGGACTCCCTCAGACGAAATTCATGGTTCGTACTGTGGGTGCCGCCAGGGGTCGGGTCGCGCACCGATGACGTCACCGTCAGCTGTTAACTCAACCTGATCGGAGATTACTACGAAATCAGTTGCTTGACCATGATCGATCTGCGAGCGAAAACACTGGTCAAAGCAATACGAGCCGGGTCTGCGGCAACCGATTCCGTAGGTCGGTTCAGCAAAGCTAGAACGTGCTGGTCGGGCGCACGCTGTTGGCCAGGTCCACCAGCGCATAGCGGTGCGCCTGGGTCGGTGCGGCGCGCGCCAGGGCCCGCAGCGACGCCTCCACGCCCAACTGCAGACCGTGCTGGGTGAACGGGAAGCCAAGGATGTGGTTGGTGCTCGCGGTGTGGTCGGCGTTGTCGGCCAACCAGTCCATCGCCGTGCCCAGCACCAGCGCCCGGATCTGCAGCACGCGCGGCTCGGTGTCGGGCAGTGCCTCGACGCGGCGGGCGGCATTGCGGATGTGTTGTTCGGTGATCTCGCTCATCGAGCGGCCGGACAGCAGCGTGACCGCGCTCGTCAACCTGGCGGTGGTGAAGTGCCGCGACATCGCGGGCACCTGGTCCAACGTCTTCACCGCGGCGTCGCGGTCACCGGCTGCCGCTTGCGCGCGGGCCAACCCGAACGCGGCCGAGATGATGCCGTTGTCGGTGGACCACACGGTGTTGTAGAACTTGCGTTCCGCCGACTCTTCGATGTTGGAGCCGGCCAACTCGGCGGTGGCGGCCAGTGCGAGCTTGGGCGCCAGCTCGCCGGGAAGGGTGTCCAGCACTTCGGTGAAATGTTTTGTGGCGGCGACGTAGTCAGCCGTCAACAGCGCGGCCACGGCGCGGAACCACACCAGCCGCCACCGCCAACCCACCCGGCCGGTCAGGTCGTCGAGCTTGCGGGTGGCCTTGGCGACGTCGCCGAGGTCCAGCAGGGCGCGCACCTCCATCAACGGCAGTTCGACGGACTCCGACAGGTCGACACCCTCCGAGTCCAGCGCACCGTGCCGAGCCGCGCGCAGCTGGTCCAGCGTCTGGATGGGCTGGCTCAGCACGCTAGCCGACAGCACCGGCGCACCCACGTCGGTCGGGTCGACCAGCGGTACCGGCAGCGCCTTGACGATCTCCTGGGCGGTCAGCTTCTCCGAGTGCACCTGGCCGTCGAGATATACGTCGGTGTGTGCCACCAGCAGATCGATGCCGAACGTCGACCGGGCGGGGGAGAACACCGTCGACAGGCCGGGTCGCGGGGTGCCGGTGTCGCGGGCGACTACCTCGCGCAGCACGCCGAGCAACTGGCTCGACATCTCGTCGGCGCTTGCGAACCTGCGCCGCGGATCCGGGTCGATGGCGCGGCGCAACAGCCGGCCGAACGAATCGTATTCGGCGAGAACGGGATCATCCTCGGGCAACCCGTCGACGTAGCGACCCTTGCGGGTGCGCAGCTTCAACGTCAACGCTGCCAGCGTGCGCCCGACGGTGTAGATGTCGGTGGCCACGGTGGGGCCGGTGCGCACGATCTCTGGTGCCTGGTAACCCGGTGTGCCGTAGAGGTAGCCGAACGAGTTGAGGGTCGAGACCGCGCCGAGGTCGATCAGCTTGAGCTGCTCCTCGGTGATCATGATGTTCTCGGGTTTGAGGTCGTTGTAGGCCAGCCCGATCGAGTGCAGGTAGCCCAGCGCCGGCAGGATCTCCAGCATGTAGCCGATGGCTTGGTCGACCGGAAGCTTCTCTCCCCGTGCCGGTTTGAGCGATGTGCCGCCGACGTACTCCATCACGATGTAGCCGACCGGGTTACCGTGCTTGTCCGCGTGCTCGACGAAGTTGTAGATCTTGACGATCCCCGGATGAGTCACCTCGGCGAGGAACCGGCGTTCGGCCATCGCCATCTTCTGGGCTTCGGCGTCACCGGAATGCACCAGACCCTTGAGCACCACCGGTCGCTTGTTGACGTTGTGGTCCAGCGCCAGATACACCCAGCCGAGACCGCCGTGAGCGATACAACCCTTGATCTCGTACTGGTCGGCGACCATGTCACCCGGATTTAGCTGCGGCAGAAAGGAATACGAACTACCGCAGTACGGACACCAGCCCTCCGACTGTGCGGGGCTCTCAGCTGTGGCGCGGCCGACGGGACGTCCGCAGTTCCAGCAGAACCGTTTGGACTCCGCGACCACCGGGTTGCGCATCAACGCCGCGAGCGGGTCCTTGGCCCGCACCCGCGGTATCTCCACCAACCCGCCCCCGAGCCGGCGGGTGGGTGAGAGCGCCCTGGTCGCCGTGGTGTGTTCGTGGGGTTCGGTGTCGCCGATGTCGTCGTCGTCGTCATCGTCGAATTGCGGACGGAACACCGCCTGGGTGGCCATCGGGCGCACCGTCGACGCCGAATCCATGCCCATGTCGTCGAAGCTGGCCGGTTGCGTACCGACCATCGGCTCGTCCGCGCCGGCGCGGTCCTCGTCGAAGTCGTCGTCTCGCACGTCAGCCATCAGTCCGAGTACCTCGCGACCGGGGGCGCCGGCGCCGGGCCGAGCACCGTCAGCCACTTGCGATACAACGTGTACCACGTGCCATCGCGGCGAATGCGCTCCAACGTTCCGTTGACGAAACGCACCAGCCCGGTGTTGTCCTTGTTGATGCCGATTCCGTAGGGCTGCTGACTGAGGCTGGGCCCCACGATGTGCAGGTAGGGATCCTGTGCCACCAGGCCGGCCAAGATGGTGTCGTCGGTGCTGACCGCGTCGACCTGCCGCTGCTGGAGTGCGACCAGGCAGTCCGCCCACGCCACCACGCCGACGATGACCGGCGGCGGCGTGATCTCCTGGATCCGCCGCAACGACGTCGTGCCCTTCGCCACGCACACCCGCTTACCGGACAGGTCCGACGGCTGCGCGATCGTCGAATCCCGCGACGCCATGATGCGCTGGTTGGCGTTGAGATACACCGTGGAGAAGTTGACCAGCTTCTTGCGCTCGCAGGTGATCGTCATGGTCTTGACGACGACGTCGACCTCGTTGTTCTCCAACCCGGCGATCCGGTCGGCTGAGGACAGGATCCGGTACTCCACCTGTGACGGGGAACCGAAGATGTCGCGCGCGATCTCGCCGGCGATGTCGACGTCGAATCCGGTGATCTGACCCGTGATGGGATCGCGGAAGGAAAACAGGTTGCTGCCGATGTCGAGGCCGACGATCAACCGGCCGCGCGCGCGGATGTCAGCCACCGCGGCGTCCGCCTCGGCCTTGGTCGGAAACGGGCGAAGGCTTTCCGTACGGTCGCAGTCGTCGTCGTCCTCGTCCGGCACCCGCGCCGGCCGCGGCGGCAATTCCTCCATGCCCGCCGGCGTGGGCGGAACCAGCGTGACCCCCGGCGGCGTCGTCGTCGGCGTCGTCTGGCCGCAACCGGACAACAACAACGCCGTTGCGGCCAGCAGCACGCCCAACTTTTTCCCCATCACCGGCAAATCACCTGTACTCGCTAAGCCTCGGCCACAACCCCAGCGCCACTGAAATCGCGGCGACGATACTCAGCACCGCGGCGCCCACCGTCGCTCCGGACAGCACCCGGTAGGCGTTGACGATGTTGTTGCGCAGTTGGCTGCGGCTCTCCTCGATCCCCTTGCTCAACGCCGCGTCGAGCTGGTTGAAGGCCGGGGTGGAGTCGTCCTCACGCGTACCCAGCGCTACCTGGGTGGCGGCCTGGTAGTTGCCCACGCTGATGTAGGCGTTGATGCGGTCGTCGGCCGCCCGCCAGCGCGCAAGCAACTGCTCGGCGTCGACGAGGTCGGTCTTGTCGACCGCGTCGTCGCGGGCCAGATACTCCGACAGCTGCTCGGCCATCATGTCGATGCGCTGATAGTAGGACTGCTTACGCGCGGTTTCATCACCACGCCGGATCAGCGACAAAATTTCGTCGGCGCGGGCCTGTTGCGCGCTGATCGCCAGGTTCGTGACGGTCTTGAGCGATTGAGCCGCAGTGTCTTTCGCGCTGCGGCTGTCGGCGGTCGAGAGCACCAACGCGGTGCCGACCCAGATCAACATGATCGACACGGCCAACCCGCCGGCCACGAAGCCGATGTTGATGCGCCGTCGGGTCCGCCGCGCCAGCCAGCGGTTGGCGAACACCCCGAACAGCAACGTCGCGAGCACCACCAGGATCACCGGACCCGGAATCCGCGTGGAGGCCGACGTCTCGGCGTCCACCAGCCCCGAGGTCTGCTCATACAGCTCTTGGGCGTTGGGCAGCATCTGGGTCTGCATCAACGCCGAGGCCTCCGACAGGTACGACGAGCCGACCGGGTTTCCGGACCGGTTGTTGGTGCGCGCGGTCTCGACCAGCCCGGTGTAGACGGAAAGTTGGGCGTTGATGCGGCCGAGCAGTTGGATCATGTCCTCGTCGGTCAACCCGCTGGACGCACGGGTGACCGCGACCGAGGCGTCGGTGATGGCCTGCTCGTAGCGTTGCCGCACATCGCGGGGTTCGGCGCCGGCGATGAACGCGGTGGCCGCGGCGGCGTCGGCGACCGACAGCGTGGTGTAGAGCTGCCCGGCGGCGAACGCCAACGGTTCGGTGTGGTTGAGCACCCTGGTCAGCACCTGCTGGCGGTCGTTGATCGTCGTCGACGTCGCGAACGCGCTGGCGATCACGAGCGCAGAAAGCACGAACCCGATGCTCAGGATCCGGCCGGGCGTAGTCCAGAAAAACCACCACCGCGGGTGCGCAGGGGTCGGCGACCGCGACGCGAGCGGCTCGGTCGACGGGTGCGCCAACTCCACAGTCACGTGCGCGCGGACCTCATCACTCTTATCCGACTCGTGCTTTTCCGGCTATCGTTCCGACCGCTCCCACTCTATAAAAAAGTCTAAGAGGTTCGGGACGCGCGCGCGTCCGTATTCTGATGCCGTGCGTGGCGACGGTGACGGCTGGGTGGTGGCGGACACCGGGGCCGCTTTCTGGGGCAAGTTCGGCGCGGCGGGCTTGTTGCTACGCGCGCCGGATCCGAGCGGGACGGCTGCGGTGCTCCTGCAGCACCGTGCGGTGTGGAGTCATCAGGGCGGCACCTGGGGGTTGCCCGGCGGGGCCCGCGACAGCCACGAATCCGCGGAGGAGGCCGCCGTGCGCGAGGCGCAGGAAGAGGCCGGGCTGGCCGCCGAACGGCTCACGGTGCGCACCACCGTCGTCACCGCGGAGGTATCCGGTCCGGGCGGCGCCTACTGGACCTACACCACCGTCATCGCCGACGCCCCCGAACAGCTGGCGACCATCCCGAACCGGGAGAGCGCCGAGCTGCGGTGGGTCCCCGTCGAGCAGGTCACCGATCTGCCGCTGCATCCGGGGTTCGCCGCGAGCTGGGAGCGGCTGCACTCGCTGACCGCATCGATTCCGCTGCTGATCAACTAGCGTCCCGCAGCGCCGCCTTCAGGTGTTGCGCCGCGGCGCGCGGATCGTCGGCAGCGGTAATCGCCCGCACCACCACGATGCGGCGCGCACCCGCGTCGAGTACCTCGGGCAGCCGCTGCGCGTCGATTCCGCCGATCGCGAACCACGGTTTATCCGTGTGCAGTTCGGCGGCCGCGCGGACGAGGGGCAGCCCGGGGGCGGGCCGGCCCGGTTTGGTCGGCGTCGGCCAGCATGGGCCGACGCAGAAGTAGTCGACGGCTTCGGTGACGGCGGCGCTGACCTGGTCGGGGTCGTGGGTGGACCGGCCGATCAGCGGGTCGGGGCCGATGACGTCTCGCGCGACGGCCAGCGGCAGATCGTCCTGGCCGAGGTGCAGCACGTCGGCACCGGCCGCCAACGCGATGTCGGCGCGGTCGTTGACCGCCAGCAGTGCGCCGTGGCGCCGCGCCGCATCAGCGAGCGTGGCCAGCGCGTCGAGTTCCTCGCGGGCCTCCAGCGGGCCGAACTGTTGCTCGCCCGGTGAACCCTTGTCACGCAGCTGGATGATGTCGACCCCGCCGGCCAGCGCCGCGTCCGCGAACTCGGCGAGGTCGCCGCGCTCACGTCGGGCGTCGGTGCACAGGTACAGCGTTGCGCTCGCCAGGCGGTCACGGATGTTCACACGGCGAACCGTAGCGCTTTCGCCCGAGTAGGCTGGGAGGCGCTACACGGGAGTCCCGGGAACGGGGGCTGAGAGTGGGCCGCCCTGCCCTTACCGTCACACCTGATCCGGGTCATGCCGGCGAAGGGAGGGATCTTGGATTCAGGAAGAACCGGCAGGTCGCTGGCCGTCATCGGCGGTGGCGTCATCGGGCTGTCTGTCGCCCGCCGGGCCGCGCTGGACGGCTGGGCGGTCCGGGTGCATCGCCGCGACGAGCGCGGCGCCTCCTGGGTGGCCGGCGGGATGTTGGCCCCGCACAGCGAGGGCTGGCCCGGTGAGGACGAGTTGCTGCGGCTAGGCCTGGAGTCGCTGGAGTTGTGGCGCGACGGTTTCCTCGACGGCCTGCCCGACGACGTCGTCACCGCGCGCGAGTCGTTGGTGGTCGCGGTGGACCGGGCCGACGTCGCCGATCTGAAGCGGGCCGGCGGGTGGTTGGCCGCCCAGGGGCATCCGGTGAGCGTGATCTCCTCCGCACGCGATGTCGAACCCTTGCTCGCACAGAGCATCCGCCACGGGCTGCGGGCCGAAACCGAACTGGCCGTGGACAACCGGGCCGTCGTCGCGGCGCTGGAAGCGCACTGTGAGCGGCTCGGGGTGCAGTGGGCGCCGTCGGTGCGGCAGCTCAGCGACGTGCAGGGCGACGTGGTCGTGATCGCGAACGGGATTGACGCGCCTGCGCTTTGGCCCGGCCTGCCGATCCGCCCGGTGAAAGGCGAGGTGCTGCGGTTGCGCTGGCGGCGTGGCTGCATGCCGGCGCCGCAGCGGGTGATCCGGGCCCGGGTGCACGGCAGGCAGGTGTACCTGGTGCCCCGTGCCGACGGCGTCGTCGTCGGCGCGACGCAGTACGAGCACGGCCGCGACACCGCGCCGTCGGTCACCGGGGTGCGCGAACTGCTCGACGACGCGTGCGCGGTGATGCCGGCGCTCGGGGAGTACGAGCTGGCCGAGATCTCGGCCGGTCTGCGGCCGATGACGCCGGACGGGTTACCGATTGTGGAACGGCTCGACGAACGCACGCTGGTGGCGGCAGGACACGGCCGCAACGGATTTCTATTGGCGCCGTGGACCGCACAAAAGATCGCTGCCGAACTCGATGTCATGGTTGGAGCAAGTCTTGGAGCAAACCGATGAAGGTCATCGTCAACGATGAAGCGGTCGAGGTCAACGAGGATATGACCATCGCGGCGCTGTTGTCGCACCTCGGCTTCCCCGAGAAGGGCATCGCGGTGGCTGTGGACTGGTCGGTGCTGCCGCGGTCGGAGTGGGACACCACGCTGGCCGACGGTGCGCGCCTCGATGTGGTGACGGCGGTGCAGGGTGGTTGATACGAAGCTGACGATTGCCGGGCGGGAGTTCGGATCCCGGCTGATTCTGGGCACCGGCGGTGCGGCCAACCTCGCGGTGCTGGAGCAGGCGCTGGTCGCCTCCGGCACCGAGCTGACCACGGTGGCGATGCGCCGCGTCGACGCCGAGGGCGGCACGGGCGTGTTGGATCTGCTGAACCGGCTTGGCATCTCGCCGCTGCCCAACACCGCGGGATGCCGCGGCGCAGCCGAGGCGGTGATGACCGCGCAGCTTGGCCGCGAAGCGCTGCAGACCGACTGGGTCAAGCTCGAGGTGATCGCCGACGAGCGCACGTTACTCCCCGACGCCGTCGAATTGGTCAAGGCCGCAGAACAATTGGTCGACGACGGTTTCATCGTGCTGCCCTACACCAACGACGATCCGGTACTGGCGCGCCGGCTCGAGGACACCGGCTGCGCGGCGGTGATGCCACTGGGTTCGCCCATCGGCACCGGGTTGGGGATCGCCAACCCACACAACATCGAGATGATCGTCGAGGCCGCTTCGGTACCGGTGATACTCGACGCCGGCATCGGCACGGCGAGCGATGCGGCGCTGGCGATGGAACTTGGTTGCGATGCTGTACTTTTGGCATCCGCGGTCACCCGCGCCGACGACCCGCCCACCATGGCCGCCGCGATGGCGTCGGCGATCACCGCCGGATACCTCGCCCGGCAGGCTGGGCGGATTCCGAAGCGGTTCTGGGCGCGGGCGTCCAGCCCGTCGATATGAGTCGCTATGTGGCGCTGGGCAGTTCGATGGCGGCCGGACCGGGTATCCGTCCGAGAGCCACGGGCAGCCCGTTCACGGCGGGCCGATCGGCGCGCAACTATCCGCACCTGGTTGCCGAGCGGCTCGGTCTCGACCTCGTCGACGTGACGTATTCCGGTGCGACGACGGCGAACCTGCTTCGTATCAGACAACTCGGTGCGCGCCCGCAGATCGAGGCGCTCGACGGTTCCGAAGACCTTGTCACGGTGACGATCGGCGGCAATGACGTGGGCTACGTACCGTTGCTGTTCGCCGCAGGCCTGCCGCACGCGGTACGTAAGGTGCCGGTGCTCGGTGCCGCGGTGCAGGCCAAACTCGACCGCTCGGCCCGTGACCGTGCGCTGGCGGAGGTCGGTGACGCGCTGAAGGAAGTGGGCCGCGCCCTACGGCAGCGGTCACCGCGCGCCGACGTAGTTTTCGTCGACTACCTCACGCTGCTGCCGCCACCGGGAACCTCGGCGCCTCCGTTGACGGAATCGGACGTCGCGACCGGACGGCACCTCGCCGACGAACTCGAACGCCTCACCGCCGAGGCGGCGGCGGCCACCGGGTGCGGGCTGGTCCGTGTCGCCGAGCCCAGCCGCGAGCACCACGCGTGGTCGACCGACCCGTGGACGACCAAATTCGGGCTGCCCCGGCCCGGCCGCCCGGCGCCACTGCATCCCAACGCAACAGGTATGCGCGTGGTCGCCGAACTTGTCGCCGCGCACGTGGCCTGACGTCGTCGGCGGCGCGGCACGTCAACTTGCCGCTAACGTGGTCGTCGATGAAGCACACACTGTCGTCGAAACTGGTCGCGCTGGCGGCTGCAGCTCTTTTGGTGTTGGCCGGTTGCGGCCGCGAAGCGCCCGAGGACCCGGCGCCGTCCACACCGCCCGGGCCCAGTAAGGCCGCCACGGACTTCGCCGAGACCCTGAGGCAGCGGGTGACGGGTGATGCGCTGTCGGCGCATCTGATCAAGCTGCAAGAGATCGCCGACGAGCACGACGGCAACCGTGCGTTGGGCACCCCCGGCTACAACGCCAGCATGGACTATGTCGTAAACGCGCTGCGGGACAAGGGCTTCGACGTGCAGACCCCTGAATTCGAGGTGCGCATCCCGTTCGCTGAGGAGCCGGCGCTCACCGTGGGAGACGCCACCATCGCTGCCAACCCGCTGAACTTCACCATCGGCACCCCGCCGGAAGGCGTATCCGGCCCGCTTGTACCCGCCCGCGTCGAGGACTCGCCGGGGTGCACTCCCGCTGACTACGACGGGCTACCCGTCGCAGGTGCCGTCGTGCTCGTCGACCGCGGCACCTGCCCGTTCTCCGAGAAGGAGAGCGCCGCCGCCGAGCGAGGCGCGGTGGCGTTGATCGTCGCCAACAACGAGGACGGTGACGAGATGGGCGGCACGCTCGGAGAGCACACCGAGGTGAAGATCCCGGTCATCAGCGTCACCAAGGCCGCCGGTGAGCGGTTGCGCGCCGACCCGGCCAACACCACCATAAAACTCAACGCCGGCGTGCGCACCGAACGCACCCGAAACGTCATCGCCCAGACCGAGACCGGCTCCACCGACAACGTGGTGATGCTCGGCGCCCATCTGGACAGCGTCCCGGAGGGACCCGGGATCAACGACAACGGTTCCGGGGTGTCGGCGGTTCTGGAAACCGCGCTGCAGTTGGGCAGCTCACCGGAGGTGAACTACGCAGTGCGGTTCGGCTTCTGGGGCGCCGAGGAACTCGGTTTGCTCGGCTCCAGCGACTACGTGTCATCGTTGAGCGTCGATGAGCTCAAAAACATTGCGCTGTACTTGAACTTTGACATGATCGCATCACCTAACCCGGGCTACTTCACCATCGACGGTGATCAGTCCGCGCCGCCCGACCCGAGCCAACCCGTTCCCCGGGTGCCCGAGGGTTCGGCGGGTATCGAGCGCACGCTGGTGTCGTATCTGGAGAACGCCGGAAAACCGCCCGCCGACATCAACTTCGAAGGCCGCTCCGACTACAGCAGCTTCACCATCGCAGGCATTCCGGCGGGCGGCTTGTTCACCGGCGCGGAAGCAGAGAAGTCTGCCGAGCAGGCTAAGAAGTGGGGAGGTCAAGCGGACGAACCCTTCGACCCGAACTACCACAAGGCATCCGACACGCTGGAGAACGTCAACCGGATGGCGCTGGAGATCAACGGAAAAGGCGTTGCGTACGCCGTCGGGATCTACGCGCAGGACCAGGGCGGCCGCAACGGTGTGCCGATCCGTGACGACCGCACCCGGCACGCCCTCGAATCATGATGAGGTGGGCGGCACTCCTCGCGGCGGCCGCGGTGCTGACGTCATGCTCGACGGCCGATGACCAGGTATCCGCGCCGGAGTTCGCCCGTGGGTTGGCCGAGGCGGTCACCGCCGACGGGATGTACACCCACCTGCAGAAACTGCAGGAGATCGCCGACGCCAACGACGGCAACCGGGGTCAGGGCAGCGCGGGTCTGCAGGCCAGCGTGGACTACGTCGCGCAGGTCCTGCGGGATAAGGGTTTTGACGTCGAAACACCGGAGTACGAGCGGCTCGACCGGATGGCGGGCGGCGACCCGTCGATGACCGTCAACGGTCGTGAGCACAGTGTCGATCAAGCTTCGCTGCTGATCACAACACCGCCGGGCGGTCTCAAAGCCGTCACCCTGCGACCCGGGAAACCTTCCGGGTGTCGTACCGCCGACTACGACGGGGTCTCGGTCAAAGGGGCGATTTCGGTTGTCGACGACACCGGATGCTCCGTGGTCGACAAGCAGAATGTGGCGGTTTCGGAGGGCGCCGTCGGGCTGCTCGTCGTCAGCGACCCGGGTCAGCGCGGCAGCCCGCCCGACCTGTTTCCCGCGGGCTACTACCGTGAGCTGACCGTCCCCGTGGGGATCATCGACACGGGCACCAACGCGGCGCTGCGTCGCACCACCGCACAGGTGTCGCTGGTGCTGGATAGCAAGCCGGTGATGGCCAAGGGCCGAAACGTGGTGGCGCAGACCAAGACCGGCAATATCGACAACATCGTGGTGGCCGGGGCCCACCTGGACAGCTCGGCGGCCAGCCCCGGCATCAACGACAACGGCTCGGGGGTCGCTGCGCTGTTGGAAACCGCGTCGGCACTGGGAGCCCAACCGCGGACGGCCAACGCGGTGCGGTTCGCATTCTGGGGCTCGGAGAAGAACGGGCTCGCCGGCGCGACGAGCTACCTGCAAGGTCTGTCCGCCGAAGAACTCAACCAGATCGCGCTGTACCTCGACTTCGACATGCTTGGGTCGTCAAACGCCGGCTACTTCACCTTCGACGGCGATCAGTCGGCGCAACTCAACCCCGATATTCCGGTGGACTCCGTGCCGGAAGGGTCGGCTGCGATCGAGCGCACCCTCGCCGGGTATCTCTACTCGGCGGGTGCGCGGCCTGCCGACATGCCGCTGAGCCGGGTCACCGACTACAACGCATTTCTGACCGTGGGCGTGCCGATCGGCGGCTTGACCGCAGGGTCCTCGCAGCGCAAATCCGAAGCGCAAGCTCGTCTTTGGGGCGGGCAGTCCGGTGTCGCGTTCGATCCGAATTACCACACCAGACGCGACACCATCGACAACATCAACCGCGATGCGCTTTCGGTGATGGGTTCGGCAGCCGCGTTCGCGGTCGCGACCTACGCGCAGTCCATCGAAGGGGTCAACGGGGTACCGGCTCTGGCGCAGCGAAATCGCGGCGCTCGTTAGCGTTGCGAAACCCGAACAGCCGCATCCCGTGGTACACCAACAGCGCGGCGATCGAGCCGAGCGCGATGCCGGTGAACGTCAAACCGCGGGCGTGCCAGGTGAAGTCGGCGATACCCACGACCAACGGTATGGCGGCGGTCATCTGGCCGACCAACTTGACGTGTCCGAGGTTTTCGGCGACCAGCGCGATCACCGCGGGCAGAAGCATCGGCAGCACAGCCAAGCTGAATGTGGGCGACTGGCCGCCGGCGCCAGGTTGAAGCCGATCAGCGCGACGACCGCTCCGGTGACCACCGGCGGCAACGTCACGTCGATCCAGTGGGTGCCGACGATGTGCACGACCATCCCGATCAGGATGAGCGCGACGCCGACCGCGACCAGACCACCCAACGCGCTGCCGGTTCCCTGTGCGCCCACTGCCGCGGTCACCGGGGCGATCACCGCGAAACTCGAGCCTGGTGTAAGACGCTATGCCAGCGGAGCCACAAGTGAGAACGCCAACACCAGACAACCGATGATTCCCGCGGTCGGAATCGCCCTGCGCCCCAGCGTGAACGCCGCGGCGTTGGCGATCGCGTAGTACACCAGCACGGCGAACGAGGATACGGCGATCACGCTACGCACATCGACCACCGCCGCCAGCACGGCCACCACGGCGCCGACGGCGACCTCGGCGCGGTGGGGGCCGCCGAAGCGCGGGTGCACCGCGGCAAGGGGGCGGGGCAAGACCCCGTCACGCGCCATCGCCAGCGTCGTACGCGATACCCCGAGGATGAGCGCCAGCAGCGAACCGAGCGCCGCCACCGCGGCACCCGCACGGACCACCGGCTCGAACCCGCCAAAACCAGCCGCCGTCACCGCATCGGCCAGCGGTGCCGTCGCCGAAGCCAGTGTCTGGCTACCCAATTCGGACAGCACGGCGACCGCGACTGCGGCGTACACCACCAACGTGATCGCCAGGGCGATCGGGATGGCACGCGGGATCGTCCTTGCGGGTTCGCGCACCTCCTCGCCGAGCGTGGCGATCCGCGCATAGCCGGCGAACGCGAAGAACAGCAGCCCGGCTGCCTGCAGCACACCGCCTGCCGAGACGTCATCGCCGAACGTCAGCCGCGCCGCGTCGACGCCGCCGAAGCCCAGCACGAGCACGACCACCGCGGCCAACACCGCGAGCACCACCGCGACCAGGGCGCGGGTCAGCAGCGCCGACTTCTGAATGCCCGCGTAGTTCACCGCCGTGAGCACCACGACCGCGCCGACCGCGACGGCGTGCGCCGCGCCCGGCCACACGTAGTAGCCAACCGTCAACGCCATCGCAGCGCACGACGCGGTCTTACCGCCGATGAAGCTCCAGCCGGCGACGTTGCCCCAAAACGAGCTGAGCCGCTCCTTGGCGTAGACGTAGGTGCCGCCGGACTGCGGGTACAGCGCGGCCAGCCGAGCCGACGAGGTCGCGTTGCAGTAGGCGACGAAAGCGGCGATCACCAACCCGACCAGCAGGCCGGAACCCGCCGCGGCGGCCGCGGGAGCGAACGCGACGAAGACGCCGGCACCCATCATCGAGCCCAGCCCGATGGTGACGGCGTCGAAGGTTCCCAGCCGCCGATGCAATCCGGGACGCTCCGGCGTGCTCACGCCGAAATGCTAATTCAGCCTGCGTCGCCGTGCCCCACCAGCGATTCACGCACCGACGTCGTCGCCGACGCGAGGACGACGGTCAGCAGCACGACACCGGAGAGCACCGCCAGCGGAATGGTCCACAGGCGGCGGGATAGCAGCGCGCTGTGGCACTCGTCGACGTAGTCGGATTCCCCGACCGCTTCGGCGGCCTGGGTCAGATCCGAGATGTACCCGGTGCCGCAGTTGATCTGGAACCCCCACTGGTCATAGGTGTCGAGGTAGACCGGGAAGTTCATCGCGAGCAGGGCGACGCCCAAGAGAATGGAGGCCACGATTCCGGTGTAGGCAAGGCGGTGATGCCGTTGGCTCAAGTGTCCCCCCGTCAAGTCATACAAACGTCAGAGAAGAGCAGCACGGGCCACGACGCAATCGATCCGAGATAGGAAACCGCCAGGTCGATGCCGCTCATGTGCTGCAGATGCTCGGTGTGCGTGCTGGACCAGAAGACCCCGATGACCAGGTAGGGGGTGCCGATGACCAGGGCGAGCACGATGAGCTCGCCGACCGTCACCCGGAAGCCCAGGACCTTCCGCAGCGCGCCCAACACCCCCATTATGTTAATGACTATTCTTCCGACTGCCAAAGATTTGCTCATGATCTGTAGGCGAACCCGGCCGATATGTGTCCATAAGGTCCGTTATCGTGAATGCCATGTCGCCCAGCGGGTCATCCAACCCGGACACGGTGCGACGTCGGCCGAAGGACCGCAAGGCCCAGATTGCGCAGGCGTCGGCCGAGGCCTTCAGCGGGGTCGGATATTACGGCGTAAGCATGGAGGCTATCGCGTCGCGCGTCGGCATCTCCGCGGCCGCGCTGTACCGCCATTACGCGAGCAAGTACGAGCTGTTCCGTGATGCGGTGTTGAGCCTGGGCCAGCAGTTGGTGGACTGTACGGCGTTCGCCGACGGGGTCGAACTCGACGATCCGCAGGCCCTGCTCGACCAGTTGGTCGCGGCGCTCATCGACACCGCGATGCGAAACCGGACATCCGGCGGGCTGTATCGGTGGGAGGGCCGGTACCTGCGCGGTGACGATCAAGCGTCGCTGATTGCGCAGATGCGCGTCGTCAACCACCGAATCCAACGGCCGCTGCGCGCAATTCGTCCGAGCCTCACCTCACGGCAGCGATGGACGCTGTCCAGCGCGGTACTGTCGGTGATCGGCAGCATCGTTGATCACCGGGCCAAGCTGCCCGCCGTCCAGGTCCGGGCGCTGCTGGCCGACCTGGCCGGGGCGGTGCTCACCACCGATCTGCCCGACCTCGTCGAGGCCGAACCTGCGCCGCGGGTGCGCACGCCTGCCGACTCGTCGAAGTACGAGGCGCTGTTGACCGAGTCGATGTGGTTGTTCCACATCAACGGCTACCGCGAGACCAGCATGGAGGACATCGCAGCGGCGGTGGGCATGCCCGCGTCAGGCATCTACCGGTACTTCTCGGGTAAGAGCGACATCCTCGCCGCCGCGTTCCGGCGGGCAGCCGACCGGTTGTCGGCCGAGCTGGCGACGATCACCAGTACCATCCCCGACCCTGAGGACGCGCTGACCGCGGTTATCGACGCCTACGTCGAGCGGTCCTTCAACCAGCCCGAGCTGGACTACGTCTACTACGCCGAGCGGCTCAACATGACCGCCGCTGACCAGAAGATCCTGCGCAACATGCAGCGCGCCACCGTGGAGGCGTGGGTTCACCTGGTGGTCGCGGTCCGCCCGGAATGGACGCCCGGTCAGGCGCGGTTCGCCGTACACGCTGCGATGTCGTTGGTGATCGATCTGGGCAGGCTGACCCGCTACGACAATTCGCCACAAAGCCACCTGGTGATACAACGGGTACTGGATCTGACGTTGTTGGGCCGCTACCGGTTACGTGCGACGTTGCCCGCGAGGTAGATCAGGTAGCCGACGGTGCCGGCGATGGCCAGTTTGCGGGTCTTGCGGGCGGCCAGGCCGAGGCCCAGCGCGGTCTCGATGGCACCGTTGATGTAGATCTGCTGGCGGCTCTTGGTCGCGAACGCCTGTTCGGTGATCGACTCGAACAGCTCAGGCTTGGCGAAGTGTGCCAACCCGGTCCCAGCGAGAGCTAAACCGGCAAGGGTTGCGGCACGCGAGTTTGTTCCTGATTCGTCTTGGGGCACAGCGGGTGTCCTCTCTGATCACGCAATCTGATAGTCGCTCAACGGAAACTGTGCCGCCTCTTTGAGAGCGGTGCGCGTCGACATCGGCCGGAGCAGTGACGCCTCCCCAGCGGGGTCGAAGTAGTAGGAGCGCGACGGCGCGCAGTTACCGAGCGTGAGCACCGAATCCCCGATGAGTTCGGTCATCCGGTCCAGGTAGCGGGTGTTGGCGTGCTCGGTGACTTCGAACGTTTTCGCGTTGCGGCGCTTCATCTCTCCGAGCAGTCGGTCCATGTGCCGCATCTGGTATTCCATGGTGTTGAAGAAGTTCAACCCGAGGAATGCGTAGGGGCTGGCCAGGCTCAGATAGTTGGGGAAACACGGTACCGCCATGCCCTGGTAGGCCTGGAACCGGTTGTCGCGCCACCACTTTCCGAGGTTTCGCCCGTTGCGTCCGACAATCTCGATCGCGGGGAAGTTGGCCTCCCACAGGTCGAATCCGGTGGCCAGCACCAACGTGTCGATGACGGTCTTGGTGCCGTCGTTGGCGACGATGCCGTCGGCCTCGATGTGTTCGATGCCGTCGGCCTGCAAGTGCACATGCGGTTTGGTGAAGATCCGGTAGTAGTCGTTGGAGAAGGACGGCCGCTTGCAACCGAAGTCGTAATCCGGCGTCAGCTTCTTGCGCAACTCGGGATCGCGCACCGAGAAGAACCGGTGCATCTTGGCTAGATCGGATGCCGCGACGTTGAGACGACGGAACAGTAACTGCCGGTGATGGAGCACGACGTAGATGAAGAACTCGTAGAGCGAGTCGGTGACGGCGCGGAGAGCACGCTGCGCCAACGGAACCCGGGCGAACAGCCGCTTCGCGCGCGGTGAGAACCGGAGGTCGAGCTTGGGCACCACCCAGATCGGGGTCCGCTGGTAGACGGTCAGGTCGGCCGCCTTCTTGGCGAGCTCGGGTATCAGCTGTACCGCGGTGGCGCCGGTGCCGATGATCGCGACCCGTTTACCGTCCAGCTCATAGCCGTCGTCCCAGGCGGTGCTGTGGATGATCTTGCCGGCAAAGCCGCCGAGGCCTGGGATGTCCGGAGTATTCGGCTGGGAGAGAAACCCCGTGGCGGTGATCAGATAGCGCGCGGTCAGCGTCTCGCCGCCGGCCAGCGCGGTCCGCCAGACCTCGGCTTCTTCGTCCCAACGCGCGCCTTCCACGGTGGTGCGGAAGCGCATGTGTCGGCGCACGTCGTATTTGTCGGCGACGTCATTGGCGTACTGCTTGATCTCGTCACCGGTGGAGAACAGCCGCGACCAGTTCGGGTTCGGCTCGAAGAAGTACGAGTATGTGGTCGTCGGGACGTCGACGGCCAGCCCGGGGTAGCGGTTGACATGCCAGGTGCCACCCAGGTCGTCCTCACGGTCGACGATGAGGAAGTTCTCGTAGCCCAAGCGCTTGAGTTGGATGGCCGCACCTATTCCGGCGAAACCGGCGCCCACGATGACGGCGTCTAACTGCTCGGAAAGCATGTGAAAAAGGTACCCCAGGTACCGACTAATTCTACGCGCGCCTTGGCGTCGTGATCATCCCTTTATCGTGCCTGTGCGCGGCGGATCGAGGGTGGCGATGCAGGTCACGGCCCGGTCGCCCTCGGCCCAAGTTTCGGCAGTGGGATAGAGCACATACATTTGAATGGTGTCGTCTTCCATTGCGGCGGGCGAGTAACTGGCCAATTCGGGACCGCACTTGTCCGCGTAGTCGTCAATGGCGTCCTGGCCCGGAAAATCGCCGTCGGGCATCAGCAATACGGCGAACACCTCACCGGCATGCGGCTCGTCGCATCCGGTGGTCTGAACCGTCAGCACCCGGGTACCGCTGGGAATCTCCTTGAGGCAGTCGCCGACCTTCACGTCGGTCGCGGTGACGGTGTCCTTACCTACGATCAGGAACAACGCGATGATGGCGCCGACCACGAGCACGATGATCCCGACGATGACCCCGAGGACGATCAACAGCACCTTGGTGCGGTTTGACTTCGGGTTCTGCTGGGGCGGGTAGTAATAGCCACCCGGCGGCGGCGCCGAGTACGGTGGGGGAGGAGGCGGCGGGTACTGCTGCCCACCGTACGGCGGCGGCGGTCCGTACGGCGGCGGTTGGCCCGGCGGGGTGGTCACGCGAGCAAGCGTAGTGCGGCATCGACCGCCATGGCGGATACATCGAGCGACTTGGACCCCAGGTCATGGCGGGCCCCGGCGACCTCGACGATCTCGGTGCGCGCGGCGATGAGCGCCGCCGCGGTACCCAGCTCGGCGATGGTGCCGAACGGGTCAGAGGTGCCGTGGGTGAACACCGTCGGCGTGGTGATGCGTGGCAGGTGCTCGGTGCGCAGGCGTTCCGGTTTGCCGGGCGGGTGCAGCGGATAGGAGAACAGCGTCAGCACGTCGATGTCGACCGCCTGGTCGGCGACCACAATGGAGGTCATCCGGCCGCCGTACGAATGCCCTCCGGCGACCATCGGGCCGTCGGCCAGCGTGCGGGCCACGGCGATGGCCTCTGCGACGCCGGCTTGATCCGCGTTGGCCGATCCGGACGGAGGGCCCTTGGGCCGGCGGCGCCGGTACGGCATGTTGTAGCGCACCGCCAGCCAACCGCATCGCGCCCACTGGTCGCAAATCCGCGTCAGCAGCGGTGAGTCCCTGCTGCCACCGGCACCGTGGGTGAGTACGACTACCCCCGTCGGCGCCGTGGCGGGTTCGTGGGCGATGCCTGCGATCTGATCGAGGTTCATCTGGTGAGCCTGAACAGCGGTGAGACCGGTCCATGGCCTTGTCCCAACGGGTAGGCCGCGTTGAGACATTCGGTGACCCAGCGCTTTGCGAACGCGACGGCATCGGGCACCGAGTAGCCGTGGGCCAGCGCGCTGGCGGTCGCGGCGGCCAGCGTGTCACCCGCCCCGTGGTCGTGGCCGGTGTCGATGCGCGTGGCGTCGAACTCGAAGAAGTCCGTGCCGTTGAACAGCAGGTCCGGGCTGTGCGATGACGTCCGCAGATGGCCACCCTTGACCAGCGCCCACTGCGGCCCGAGCGCGTGCAGGGCACGCGCGGCGTCGTGCTGGGTCTCGGCGTCGACGACCTCGATACCGGTGAGCAGCCGAACCTCGTCCAAATTGGGTGTCACCAACGTGGCCAGTGGAAACAGTTGGTGCCTAAGGGAATCCAACGCGCTGGGATGCAGCAGTGGGTCGCCGTGCATCGATGCGCACACCGGGTCGACCACCAACGGGACGTTTCCGACGAGGCCCTGCCGGCGCCAGACGTCAGCCACGGTGTCGATGATCGCCGACGACGCCAGCATGCCCGTCTTGGCCGCCTGCACCCCGATGTCGGAGGTCACCGCTTCGATCTGACCCGCGATCACATCGAGGGGAACCTCGTGAAAACCCTTGACGCCCAACGAGTTCTGCACGGTCACCGCGGTGACGGCAACGAGGCCGTGCACGCCCAGCAGAGCGAACGTGCGCATGTCGGCCTGGATGCCGGCGCCGCCGCCGGAGTCGGAACCCGCGATCGTCATCACCCGCACCGGGGTGGCGCCGGGTTTTGGGACGGGCAGAAACGGTTGGTTCATGCCAGCGGAAGGTAGACGCGGTTGCCGTGCTCGGCGAACTCCCGGGACTTCTCGGCCATGCCGGCTTGCCTGGCGGCGTAGTCGCGGACGTCCTGGCTGATGCGCATGGAGCAGAACTTCGGACCGCACATCGAACAGAAGTGGGCGGTCTTGGCCGGTTCGGCAGGCAGCGTCTCGTCGTGGAACTCCCGCGCGGTGTCCGGGTCGAGTGACAACGCGAACTGGTCGTTCCACCGGAACTCGAACCGTGCGCGCGACAGGGCGTCGTCGCGGTCCTGTGCATGCGGATGCCCCTTGGCCAGGTCGGCGGCGTGTGCGGCGATCTTGTAGGCGATGACGCCGTCCTTGACGTCCTTACGGTCGGGCAGGCCCAGGTGCTCCTTGGGCGTGACGTAGCACAGCATCGCGGTGCCGGCCTGCGCGATGATCGCCGCGCCGATGGCCGAGGTGATGTGGTCGTAGGCCGGTGCGATGTCGGTGGCCAGTGGACCCAGCGTATAGAACGGCGCCTCTTCGCACAGTCCCTCTTCCAACCGCACGTTCTCGACGATCTTGTGCATCGGCACGTGGCCGGGTCCCTCGATCATCACCTGCACGCCATGGGATTTCGCGATCTTCGTCAGTTCACCGAGCGTGCGCAGTTCGGCGAACTGGGCGGCGTCGTTGGCGTCGGCGATCGACCCGGGGCGCAGCCCGTCGCCGAGCGAGAACGTCACGTCGTAGCGGGCCAGGATCTCGCACAGCTCCTCGAAGTGGGTGTAGAGGAATGATTCCCGATGATGGGCCAGACACCAGGCGGCCATGATCGAGCCGCCGCGGCTGACGATGCCGGTGACCCGTTTGGCGGTCAGCGGAACGTAGCGCAGCAGCACACCGGCGTGCACGGTCATGTAGTCGACGCCCTGTTCGCACTGCTCGATCACGGTGTCGCGGTACAGCTCCCACGTCAGCGCGGTCGGGTCGCCATTGACTTTCTCCAACGCCTGGTAGATCGGCACGGTGCCGACCGGCACCGGGGAGTTGCGCAGGATCCACTCGCGCGTGGTGTGGATGTCGCGGCCGGTGGACAGGTCCATGATGGTGTCGGCGCCCCAGCGGGTGGCCCACACCATTTTGTCGACCTCTTCGGCGATCGAACTGGTCACGGCCGAGTTACCGATGTTGGCATTGACTTTCACCGCGAACGCCTTGCCGATGATCATCGGCTCGGTCTCAGGGTGGTTGTGGTTGGCGGGTATCACCGCGCGTCCGCGGGCCACCTCGTCGCGCACTAACTCCGCAGGAACACCTTCGCGCGCGGCGATGAATGCCATTTCCGCGGTGGTCTCACCGGCGCGGGCGCGCTGCAGTTGGGTGCCGCGGTCGCGTTCGACGCCCGGCCGCGGCGCAAGCCCGCGCTGCAGGTCGAGGTCCGCGGCCGGGTCGGTGTACGGCCCCGACGTGTCGTACAGGTCGAAATGTTCGCCGTTGGACAGGTTCACTCTCCGAAACGGGACCCGGGCGCCGCCCTCGAGTTCCCGGTAGCTCTTGGTGCTGCCCGCGATGGGGCCGGTGGTGATGGACGGAGTTGCCACGGAAGTATCCGACAGCGCCATGGAAATCCTCTCCCTACGCCGGCATTACCCGGTCAGGTTCGTACGGTCGACGGGCCCACCCGTCCTCTCAGCGCACTGGGCGTGCACTCCCGTGTATGGACGCTGCCCACGGTAGCGCAGAGGTCAACCAAACGGGAGACCGCTAGAACGGTGGGTCGGCGTCGTCGGGCAGCGACGGCGGCTTTGGTGGCGGCTCCCAGTCAGGTGGAAGCTCTTCCGGTTCCATCGGCTCGTTGATCCACGGGCACCACGGACTGGTACTGGGTTTGCCGCCCTTGAACAGCAGGAGATACTTCCGCGACCTGTTCCGCCACTTGCGAAGTTCGATCTCTTGTCTGCGGGCTCGATCGCGGTAGCGAATGGCGGCGTTGATTGGCCGCTCTTCTCGAAGTTTGTTGCGGATTCGCTTGATTCGGGCCGCTTTGTCGCGTGCGCGACTGGCCTTGCGCGCCGTGGGTGCCGCGCAAGCCGGCCGCATCTGGGGAAACAGTTCGGCTCCGCCCGGCGTGGTGCGGTAGGTCCGTCCGGTCGGGGAGGTCCACACGATGGTGCCGTCGGCCAGCTGTTCGTCCTTCCAGCCGCCCGGTCCGCCATGGAAAGTCTTGAGCCGGTGGTGTTGTCGGCAGTAGTCCGCCAAACCCGACGGCACCGTCAAACCGCCTACGGTGGGATTGGCGTGGTTGAACGGTGTGGTGTGGTCGGTGTCGCAGCGGGCCGCCGGCCGGTCACAACCGGGGAATCGGCACGTCAGGTCGCGCAGCCGGACCCAGCGCGCCACCTCGGCCGACGGCTGATACCGCGTCGCCTCCTCTTCGGTGACGGTGGGCGGCTCGATCAACCGCACCGCCGCGGCGGTATCGGCGAGTTCGCGCACGTGGGCGGCGTCGATCACGCCGAAACCCTCCAGGTAACCAGGTTCTTCGCCCTCACCGGTGACGGTGTCCTCGCTGGCGATCACGTTGATGACCGTCCGAGGACCGTTGTCGGCGCCGTCGGCGCCGCGTGCCGGGCACTCCGGTCGACCGCAGTCGCATGGCAGCCCGCGGCCTTCGCTTAGCGCAAGTACGGCATCGGCGCGCCGCTGGTCCATTGTCCGGGAATCCTTGGCGCACACTGACATCGCCAGCTGTGAGATCCGTTGTTCGAACGCGGCGGCCGCGGTGGCGCTGATGCGCCCATTGAGGTCTGCGGTGCCGTCGGGCCGCGCGGTCGTGCTGACGTAGCGGCGTCTCTCGGCCGATTCGCGCCGCTCCTTGGCGGCGTCGGGATCTATCTCCCGCACCAGCTTGTCGACCGCGTTGATGAGCCGCCGGCGCGACCAGCTCGACCACTCGATCAGCCGGGCAGCCAGGCGTTGGTCGACCTGTTCGATCAGGTGGTCCTCGACTAACTCGGTGCGGGTGATGATCAACTGCGTCGTCGGCCAATCGATGTCGGCGTCCTCGAGCAACTCGGCGATCATGGGCAGCCGGGTGTCCAGCGCCTCTGCCTGCGAGACCAGTCGACTGGCGGCCATCGGCGCCATGTTCATCGCGGCGCCCACCTCGGCGCAAGTGCGGGCGAACCCGGTGATCACGGCGTAGCCCGGGTCGGGGTCAGCGCCCTCGGCTTCTTCGGTGCGCACCGACAACAGGTCCCCGATGCTGGCCATCCGGCGCGCCATCAGCATCGATTCTTGGCGGTGGGTCGACTCGATCTCCGCGATCAGCACGTCGGCGCTCGGGTATTCGAACAGTTGTTCGATCAGCATGTCTCGATGATGCCACGGCCCACCGACAAGTTCGGCGGTCGTCCACAGAAATTTTCAGGACAGCTCCACCAGCACCGGCGCGTGGTCGCTGGGTGACTTACCCTTGCGTTGTTCGCGCACGATCTCGGCGTGGGTCACCCGTTGCGTCAGCGCGGGTGAGCCGAGGATGAAGTCGATGCGCATACCGCGGTTCTTGGGAAACCGCAGCTGCGTGTAGTCCCAGTAGGTGTAAACGCCGGGTCCGGGCGCGAAAGGCCTTACCACATCGGTGAATTGGCCATCGACGATGGCGTTGAAGGCTGCCCGTTCGGGTTCGGTGACGTGGGTGCTGCCCTGGTAGAACTCGACACTCCACACATCCTCGTCGGTGGGCGCGATGTTCCAGTCCCCGGTCAGCGCGATCTGGGCGGTCGGATCCTCGGCCAGCCAACCGGCTGCAGCGTCACGCAGCGCGGCAAGCCATTCCAGCTTGTAGACGTAGTGCGGCGAGGCGATGACGCGTCCGTTGGGCACGTACAGGCTCCACACCCGCACGCCGCCACACGTCGCCCCGAGCGCACGCGCTTCGGCGGCCGCCTCCACGTCGGGTTTATCGCTCCATGTCGGCTGACCCTCGAACCCGACCTGTACGTCGTCGAGGCCGACGCGCGACGCGATCGCAACGCCGTTCCATTGGTTGAACCCGCAATGCACCACTTCGTAACCGGCGGCCAGGAACGGCATGACCGGGAACTGCTCGTCGGAGCACTTGGTCTCCTGCATGGCGAGCACATCGACGTTGTCGTGTTCCAGCCAGTTCACGACGCGGTCGACCCGTGCACGGATCGAGTTGACGTTCCAGGTCGCCAGTCGCATGGCTACAGGCTACGAAAGGCCCGCGAAGACATGGCGAACAGCGGTAGCGTTCGTGGCTATGAAGCGCTGCGTCGTCGCCACGGTGGTCGCGATGCTGACGGCGGCGGGCTCGATGGCGTTGGCGCCGCCGGTGGCTGCCGGCTGTCACTACGGGGGAGCCTTCATCAGCAAGTGCGACGGCCCCATCCAGCCGGACGGCACCTGGGAACGGTGCGTCGGAGTGCCCCGGGTGGTGCACAGCGGCTTCAGTACCCACCTCGTGCCCGTAAAGCACTGTGGTCTGATGGGCCCCGGCCAGCAGCACGCGGACCTCGCGTTCGCCGACCCGCCAACGCATATTCCCGGCTGACTACAGTCTCAGGGCGTCAGCGCGCATATACCGCGAGCGATGGTGCTCGATGAAACCCATCGACTCGAACAGCCTTCTGCCGGGCGCGTTGTCAACCAGCACCTGGGCGTACGCGTGGGAAGCACCGCGGTAGTGGCCCCAGGACAACACGGTCGAGCACAGGCGCCGGGCGTATCCGCGTCGAAGCGCGGCCTCGACCACCCGCAGGGCCGAGATGCCCACCCACCGGCCGCGGTCGATCGTCGTCGTCACCGCGGCACGGGCGACGGCCGCACCGGAGACCGTGGCGAACACGGCCTCGCCGTCCACGACGGAGGTCAGTACGTCGACTGGCACGTCGCGCTCATAGAGCCGACGCCATTCGTCGCTTGGATCCGCGGCGAGCAGCACCGCCGGGTCGTGTTCTTCGGAGGGGCCGAGTTCGCGTGCGAACACCACGGTTTCGAGATGCGGCTCCGCATCGGCGAGCCGGAACAGCCGGTCCGGAATCGAAAGCCACGGCGTGAGTTCCCGCGCGGCGTACCACTCGAGGATCTCCGGCAGCGCCGAGGCGGTGGCGTCGAACCCCAGCGGCACAGCCGAATTGCCGCGGTGGGTGTGACCGTTTGCGGCCCGCAGGAACCAGCCTTCGATCCACCGTTGTTCGACGCCGGGCCACGCCATCGCGGCTGCGTGCTCGAGCTTGCGGATATCGGCGGTGCGCACCGTTGCGGGGGGCAGTTCTCGAAGCACCATCACGTCGTCGGCCGGAACGGCCACGACGTCGCCGGTTTTGGTGCGCACGGTCAGCGTCGGGCCGACCTCGAGTAGCTGGCCGATCACGTCGCTCAGCGGCGGTTCGGAACCGGCAGGCAGCCGATAGCGGATCACGACACGAGCCCCGACCGGCGGAATCTGCATCAGTGCCCGAACGGGTCCGGATCCTCGCCGGGCATCCACGTCAGCCCCGGCACACCCCAACCGTTCGACTTCACCGCGCGTTTGGCGGCGCGGGCATGCCTGCCGACCAACCGGTCCAGATACAAATACCCGTCCAGATGGCCGGTCTCGTGCTGCAGCATGCGGGCGAACAACGCGGTGCCCTCCACGGTGATCGGGTTGCCGTCGGCGTCGAGGCCGGTCACCCGCGCCCAGTCGGCGCGGCCGGTCGGAAACGACTCACCGGGCACCGAGAGGCAACCTTCGTCGTCGTCATCCGGATCCGGCATGGTCTCGGGCACCTCCGATGTCTCCAGCACCGGGTTGACCACCACACCGCGGCGGCGGGTGGTCTTGCCCCGTGCATCGGCGCAGTCGTAGACGAACACCCGCTTGGCGACACCGATCTGGTTGGCCGCCAAGCCAACGCCGTTGGCAGCGTCCATGGTGTCGTACAGATCCTGGATCAGTTCCACGACATCGGCCGGCAATGAACCGTCGTCGTTGACGATCACAGGTTCGGTAGCGGTGTGCAGGACGGGATCTCCTACGATGCAGATCGGTACGACGGCCACGGGGAAAGCTTAAGGCGGCAACCCTTAACCCCCGACTCGCGGGCGTATCTGACGCATCACACTACGAACCCGTGATTGAATGAGCGCCGAACCACAGCGATGTAATTTCGATTGTCGGAAGGGTCCAAGGGCGAGATGGACGGCGCGATCGCGCGGACTGAGCAATCCGGGGACGACTCTGATCGCGGTGACGGGCTGACCCGCCGAGAGCACGATATTTTGGCGTTCGAGCGCCAGTGGTGGAAGTACGCCGGCTCCAAAGAAGACGCCATCAAAGAGCTGTTCTCGATGTCGGCCACCCGCTACTACCAGGTGCTGAACGCGCTGGTCGACCGTCCCGAGGCGCTGGCAGCCGATCCGATGCTGGTCAAACGGCTGCGCCGGTTGCGGGCCAGCAGGCAGAAGGCGCGTGCGGCGCGTCGGCTGGGTTTCGACGTCACCTGATCTTGAGGGGCCGGACGGGCCGATACAGTGGGCGCAATGAACCAGCGAAACTCATCCCGCCTACCGCTGCGCGCCATGGTGATGGTGCTGCTGTTTCTCGGCGTGGTGTTTCTTCTGGTCGGTTTTCAGGCGATGGGTTCTGACGACGACGAAGACGCCGAGCAGTCGACGATCGCCACGAGCACCATCACCACGACCCCGAGAAGTCCGACGGAATCGCCGGAAGCGGCCAGGGCCGACGTGCGCGTATACAACGTCTCAGAGGTCCAAGGGGCTGCCGAAGCCACCGCCACCCAGCTGCGCGACGCCGGCTGGGACGTCACCGAGACGGGCAACCTGACACTGCCGGAGGTGCCGGTCACCACGGTGTATTTCAGCGACGCGCCCGGTGAGCAAGAGGCCGCCGATGAAGTGGGCAGACTGTTGGAAGCGCCCGTGGAACCGCGGCTACCCGAACTGATTGAGCAACCGCCGGGCGTGGTTGTGGTGGTCACCGGCTAGGCTCTTGCCCATGCTCAAGACCGCAGCTGCCGCCGCCTTGTTCGCCGTTCCCGCTCTTGCGCTGAGCGCATGTGCCGCACCCGAACAACCCAGCGAAACGCCGGGCACCACGCCGTCGATCTGGACCGGTTCGCCCTCGCCGACTGCCGCGCCCGGCGCGCAGCAGGAGGGTCAGGGCGGCGAAGGCGGTAGTGAGACGTTGACCGCCGATCTGAAGATGGCCGACGGCAGCACCGTGGCCACGGCGGACTTCGAGTTCGCCAACGGGTACGCCACCATCACCGTGCAGACCACCCAAGCGGGCAAGTTGAACCCCGGGTTCCACGGTATGCACATCCACTCAATCGGTAAGTGCGAGGCGAACTCGGTCGCCCCCACCGGTGGCGCGCCCGACGACTTCAATTCCGCGGGTGGACATTTTCAGGTGCCCGGTCACACCGGACATCCGGCCAGCGGTGACCTCACCTCGCTGCAGGTCCGTGAGGACGGTTCAGCGCTCCTCGTGACGACGACCGACACGTTCACCGCAGAGGACCTGCTGGCGGACGAGAAGACCGCGATCATCATCCACGAGCAATCCGATAACTTCGCCAACATCCCGCCGGAGCGCTACCAGCAGGTCAACGGGAACCCGCCACCCGACGAAACCACCTTGGCTACCGGCGATGCCGGAAAGCGCGTGGCGTGCGGTGTTATCGGTACCGGCTAGCAGCCACATAGATTTCGCCGGATCGCCCCGGCCGACCGTCGGGGTGGAATGGGAGTTCGCGCTCGTCGACGCCGAATCCCGCGATGTGAGCAACGAGGCCACCCACGTCATCGAGGAGCTCGGCGAGAACAACCCGCGCGTGCACAAGGAACTGCTGCGCAACACCGTGGAGATCGTCACCGGCATCTGTGATTGCGTGCCGGATGCGATGGAGGACTTGCGCGAAACACTGGTGGCTGCCCGCAGAATCGTGCGCGACCGCGGGATGGAGCTGTTCTGCGCGGGTACGCATCCGTTCGCGAAATGGTCGGCGGGCAGCCTGACCGACGCGCCGCGCTACGCCGAGCTGATCAAGCGCACCCAGTGGTGGGGTAGGCAGATGCTGATCTGGGGTGTGCATGTTCACGTCGGCATTTCCTCGGCGCACAAGGCCATGCCCATCATCACCTCGCTGCTGAACCACTATCCGCACCTGCTTGCGCTGTCCTCGTCGTCGCCGTTCTGGGACGGCGAGGACACCGGCTACGCGTCGAACCGGGCGATGATGTTTCAGCAGCTGCCGACGGCCGGGTTGCCCTTTCACTTCCAGACGTGGGCGGAGTGGGAACGCTTCGTCCATGACCAGAAGAAGACCGGCATCATCGACCACATGAACGAAATCCGTTGGGACATCCGGCCTTCACCGCATATCGGTACCGTGGAGATCCGAGTCTTCGACGGTGTTTCCAACCTTCGCGAGCTGAGCGCACTGGTCGCGCTCACCCACTGTCTGGTGGTCGATTTGGACCGGCGCCTCGACGCCGGCGAGCGGCTGCCGACGATGCCGCCGTGGCATGTGCAGGAGAACAAGTGGCGCGCAGCGCGTTACGGCCTGGATGCAGTGATCATCTTGGATGCCGAGAGCAATGAGCGGTTGGTCACCGAGGATATCGACGAGCTGCTGAACCGGCTCGAACCGGTGGCCAGGCTGCTGCACTGCAGCGACGAGTTGGCCCGTGTCGCCGACATCTACCAGAGGGGTGCGTCCTACCAACGGCAGCGCCGGGTCGCCGAGGAGCACGACGGTGATCTGCGTGCGGTGGTCGATGCGCTGGTCGCCGAGTTGGACATCTAGTCATGCCCGCGATGCCGATGTTTCCGCTTCAGGTGGCGATGCTACCCGGCGAGGAGTTGCCGCTGCGGATCTTCGAACCGCGCTATACCGCACTGGTTTCGGACTGCTTGGCTACCGATGACCCGTCGTTCGGCGTGGTGCTGATCGAGGCGGGTCGTGAGGTCGGCGGGGGCGACGTCCGCACCGACGTCGGGGCGTTGGCCCGCATCGTGGAGTACGCCGACCACGGCGACGGGCGCTACCGGTTGCGCTGCGTGATGGGTGAGCGGATCAGGGTACTCGAATGGCAGCTTGACGACCCCTACCCGCGGGCGGCCGTCGAGCCGTGGCCTGATGAGCCTGGTGAGCCGGTCGGTGTAGACGCGATCCGTGACGTCGAGGATCGCATGGTGGCGTTGTTCGAGAGGATCGCCGCTGCCCGCGGTGCCGAGGTCAACGGCCGTGACATCGTGGTCGGCGCCGACTCCTCAGGGGACGCGGGGATGTGGTTGTACGCGTTGACGTCTCGGCTTCCGATCGGGCCGGCCGACCGGTATGCGGTGCTGGCGGCACCGAGTGCGTCGGCACGGTTGGCGGCGCTCGGCGACGCGGTCGAGACATTGACGGCGATGGTGGAGTTTCAACTGTCGTCCGAGGAGTAGCGCCTAATCCCCAAGCGCACGCTCGGCGGATCAGGAGACGTCGAATTGCTCGTTGCGAAGACGCTCGAGTGCTCGTCCGTCGGTGAGTTCGTCGCGCCTCTCTGGATGCTTCCAGTAGTGCCGGACCATCCAATACAGCGCGGCGCCGCTGGGTGCGTATCCACTGGCGTTCTTGACGACGATAGGCTTGTCGTTCTTGATGACGAAGACAATCGGGTGTCGGTCCTGCTTGTTCGCTGATTCGTCCGTGATGTCGATGATGTCGTCCCAAGAACTCTGCCGGATGAACACAATGTCGACGTTTTCCACTCCCTTGGGCCCTAGCCGCAGGTGGCCGGCTCCACGCCGGTGAGCAATGCCGATCAATCCGGCCGCCGCGATGATAACCATGGTGCCGATAAGTACCGGGTCGAATATTCGATCCGCGCTGGTCAATGGAAGGTCCACTGCGCCTTGGGGAACGAAGATCACGAAAAGCGTACCGCTCACAACGGCCGCGACGAATGCGATGGTGACCAGCCAAACTCCGACTAAGTCGGACAGCAGAACGGTCCCCGACGGATCGAACTTTGCCCGCAGTGGCAGCGTCATGAACTGAGCACGCAAACCCAAGACGGTGAAGCAAGAGCATAAGACCGCGGCGCCGAGCGTGATTGCCGCCGTTAGGTACTCGGCGTGTTGCAATTTGTCAAAAGTCAACACGACGGCCGCCACCGCTGACGCGGCGCCGAGGAGTATCCCGAGCGTAATTAGGACGTTGCGGTCGCGCCAATTCTCGGGCTGCGGAAGCTCGTTTACTGGCAAATCGCCGCACCGACCTTCGCGCCGACATCCTTCATCCATTCCCCACCCGTATAGGAGAAAGTGATAGCACCCAAGGGAACCGTCGCAAGTTGTGCCCCTGGCGGCGCAACGATAGTGCCGAGACCCGCGCCAAATGCGCCGCCTGCCACGTCTCCCACGACCTCGAACCCGCCGGCGAATCCCGCAACACAGCGGTCGTACGGTGTTTGCGCCGAGCCCATCTCGTACACCGTAGATAAGATGCCTAGCGCGGGTCCACCAAACTTCGCGCCGGCTCCGACCTTGTCTACCGCGTCCATGGACAACATCGGCAGCTTGCCTCCACGACCGATATGCGCCTCCAAACCTGTCAAGGAGTGTCCGACGGCTTTTGGACCTGCGCCCGTGAAGAACGGATTATCGGGAGGCAGGACACCGTGGCGGCCGTCAGGCAGTGTGAATGCCGCGGTGCGGTGGCCATCTGGTGTTTCGGTCGCGTTGAAGACGGTGCCGTCGGCCCATTCGATGTCGGTGTGCTTGATGTCATCGAGTGGATTGGTCCACGACGTCATGCTCGAGATGATGTTGCCGCTGGCGTCGTAATGGCTGTCGGTCACTTTGGGGACCAACGGACCGCCGAATTCCCAGAGCACGTGCTTGGTGCCGTCTTGCATCGTCAAGGTCTTTCGGTACTCGTCGTCGTTGACGATCTCCTCCTTTGTCTCTCGCACGGAGGTCGCCATGTCTTCGCCGCGGATGGTGGCCTGTTGGAACAAACCGATGTGGTCACCAGGATCGGGTACGTCGTCATCAGGCTTTTTGACACCGGGAATCATCATGCCGCCCAACCCGTCCGAAGTCGGCGCGGTGAACCCGAACGGTTGAGCCGCCGCGCTGACTTTGGCGGCGGTGCCGTCGTCGGCCTCGCCCACCGCTTGCAGCAGACCGTTGATGACCCCTTGCTGGACAGCCGCCTGTTCCATCAATTCTGCGACATCGTCGGCAGACATCGGCGCGGGCTTGATCAGTACAACCCAGTTGTCCGAGACATGCAGCCGACCCTGATCTATCTCGTCCGCCTTGTTGAGGAGCGCCGACCGTGTGTCGGCGATCCAACTCGCGCCCTCCTTGAGGGCGTAGCCGATTGCGGTGGTGTATTCGGAAAAGCGATCTGCATGATGGCGCGCGCGCTCGAGCATCTCCGCCGCCGCGTCATGCGCCTGCCCGGACCACACCTTGGTTTCCGGCATGACATCGAGACTGTTGTGGATTCTGGTGACGGCCTGCGCCACGTTTGCTCCGGCGGATTCGACCGCGGGACCGGTGAACGACAACGAGTCTGGTTTCCAGCCTTCCAGCCGGGTGCGTGACGGCAGCATGCGGGATCAGATCCTGCCGAAGCGTTCTGCGAGGGCCGAGTCGGTCGCCTCGTACGTGTTGCCCGCACCGCGGACTGCCTCGCCCATCGTGGCGACATTCGCGGCGATGGCGTCGACCTGCTCGGCCACGTGCGCGCCGACCAGTCGCGCGGCCCACTGCGTGCTTGATCCGTTGAGTCCATCAGCAGCAGTGCGGACCTTGTTCCCAGCATCTGCCTCTCGGAGCGCTGCACCCGCCACGTCGACTTGACCGGCGAAGGCTCGCAAGATTTCGGGATCGACCTCCATGGAGTTGAAGCTACCCGACGTCAGCGCTCGTCCCGCGCGCTAATTTTCGGTCGAACCTCGCCTCAGCAGACCAGTCGGGCGTCAATGAACTCGGTGCGCGGCGTGTTCTCCGCTGATTCGTCGGAACCGCAGCGGCCGTAGCGATCCATGAGTTCGGCCGCGGAGGTTGTTGCGACCTCCCACCCCTGTTCCGTCAGCCACTTAACCACGTCGGTGCGCTCCTCGACGTACCAAAGGTCCTCGACATCGAAGACGTTCTCGTCGTCGGTACCGGATTCTTCCCGTAGCTTGCGCATCTGTTCACGCCGGCCGGCCAGGTAATCCGCATCGAAGAAGCCGGTCCCGAACGCTTCCACGGCGATGCGGCTGCCGCTCGCGCTGAGTTCATGGATGCGGTCGAACAGCAGATCCTGGCCGTCGGCCGGTAGGTAGGGCAATAGCCCTTCTGCCGCCCAGGCGGCCGGTTCAGCGTCGTCGAATCCGGCGTCCAGCAACGCCTTCGGCCAGTCCTGCCGCAGATCGATGGCCACCTGCACATACCGGGCTGCCGGCCGGACATCGTTGGTCCGCAGCGTCTCGGCCTTGAACGCCAAGACTTTCGGCTGATCGATCTCGTAGACGACGGTCTCGTCTACCCACGGTAGCCGCCACGCCCGCGAGTCCAGCCCGGCGGCCAGGATCACCACCTGCTCGATACCGTTGGCGCCCGCGGCGATGAAGAACTCGTCGAACCACTTCGTGCGCGACGCCGCATAGTCCGCGATGGAGCGGATCCGCTCCACCACGTACGCGGGCGGCAACTGCCAGCCGCGCGCCATGGCGGCGTCGATGAACATCTGCGCGTACGGATCGGTGAACAGCGGGCACTCCGAGGCGTTCTCCTGGGCGCGCGACCACGCCACCCCCAGCGCCGTCGCGCCTACGCCCTCGGTGACATCCCAATGGTCGTCGTCAGTTCTCGCCATTCTGGTCGAGTTCCCTTTCCGCGACAGCTTCACGCATTTCGTCTCGGGAGAGCAGATCGTCACGGAAGCTGTGTTCGCGGTAGGCCAGCTGTCCCACCCGGTTCGCGATCACCGGCGCAGTGATCACGGCGAACAAACCTGTCAGGATCAGCATCCCGACATCGGCGTTACCCCGTAGCCGAATCACCGCCCCGGTGAGCACCAGCAGCAACCCAAGGGTCTGCGGTTTGGTCGCAGAATGCATGCGCGTCAAGGTGTCTGGGAATCGGACGATCCCGATAGCCGCCGTCAGCGCCAGCGTCGAGCCGCTGAGGATCAGCACCGCGGTGATGATGTCCGCGACGTTCATCGCGCCCCCCGTCCACCGCGTGGTTTCTCGACATCTGGAACACGGAAACGCGCGACGCTGATCGTGCCGACGAACGAGACCAACGCCATGGCGGCAAGGGAGTAGGTGACGGTGGAGTCTTGGCTGTACGCAGCCCACGTACCGATGCCGCACATCGTCACCGCCGTCAGGGTGTCCAGTGACACCAACCGGTCCAGCGTGCTCGGACCTGCCAGCATCCGATACATCGTGACGCCGGCGGCAGCGCTGAGCAGCACGCCGGCGATCATCCACACGTAGCTCACGCGGACTCCTTGTCGGCCGCCGGACGCCAGTCCTCGTCGCGTTCCAGCGCCGCCTTCAGCATTCGCTCCAGCGTTGCCATCTGGTCGTGGAAGTCTTGGACGCGTCGCTCAGTGTGTGCGTTGAGCACATGGACGTAGACGACCCGGCGCGCCTGGTCCACCTCGAGTGCGATGGTCCCCGGGGTGAGGTTGATCAGGTTCACCGCCATCGCCAGCACCAGGTCGGATTTCAGTGCGAACTGCGCACGCAGCACCGAGCTGACCGGCGGCGGGCCCGGCTTGACGGATAGCCAGGCCACCTCGATCGAGGACTTCACCAACCAATAGAACATCTGGATCACCAGCCGAAGCAACGACAACGGGTGCAGTTTGCCTTCGACAGGCACCACCGGCAGCGGTAGCAGCAGCGTGATCACCAGCGCGACCCCGAGACCACCGAGGAAGTTCGCCACAGAAACGCTGCCCCACAACAGCATCCACACCAGGGTCAGTCCGGCCAGCACGCTCAGCCGCAGCAGCGTGGCCCTCATCGGTCCACCACCAACACGGCGGAGATGTACTGGTCACGGTTCAGCACCTGATCGGCGGCGCGGTCGCTGTAGGCGATGATCGGGCCGGCGAAGATGGTCAGGGCCAACCCGACCAGGATGAGGCCGGCGGTGGGCACCAGCATGCCGACCGGCATACGGCCGACGTGGAGCCGGTCGGCGAACTCGACGTCCTCGGAGTCGTCGAGCAGCACCGCAGGCGTCGCGGCCGCGAGGTGCCCCTCGGGAGCGTCGGACCGGGTCCGCCAGAACGCCTTCGTCCACACCCGCGTCACCACGTACAGGGTGAGCAGGCTGGTGACCACGCTGCCACCTACCAGCATCCAGGCCAGTACCGATCCGTTGTCAGCACCGGCCTGCATCAGGGCGACCTTGCCGATGAAGCCGGAAAACGGTGGAATACCACCGAGATTGAGTGCGGGCACCACAAAGACGAACGCGAGCAACGGGCTGGCCGCGGCCAACCCGCCCAGCCGCTGAAGTGTCGACGCGCCCCCTTGCCGCTCGATCAGGCCGACGACCAAAAACAGCGTCGTCTGCACGACGATGTGGTGGGCGACGTAGTAGATCGCACCCGCGGTGCCCAGATCACTGGACAGCGCGATGCCGAACACCATGTACCCGATGTGGCTGACGAGCGTGAACGACAGCAGTCGTTTGATGTCGCTTTGGGCGATCGCGCCCAGAATTCCGACCAGCATGGTCACCAGCGCGGCTACCAGCAGCACCGGGTCGAGGCCGCCGTTGGGGAACAGCAACGTGTGGGCCCGGATGATCGCGTAGACACCGACTTTGGTCAGCAGGCCGGCGAACACCGCGGTGACCGGTGCGGGCGCGGTGGGGTAGGAGTCCGGTAGCCACGCCGAAAGGGGGAACACCGCGGCTTTGATGCCGAACGCCACGAGCAGCACGGCGAACATCGCGGTGCGGGTGCCACCGCTGACATGGTCGAGGCGCACAGCCAGTTCGGCCAGGTTCAGCGTTCCGGTGGCCGCGTAGACGAACGCGATGCCGAACAAAAAGATCATCGACGAGACCATCGACACCATGACGTAGGAGGCGCCGGCCCGTACCCGGTCTTCGCTGCCGCCGATGGTCAACAGCACGAAGCTGGCCGCGAGCAGCACCTCGAAGCCGACATACAGGTTGAACAGGTCACCGGCGAGGAACGCCATGCACACGCCCGCCGACAGCACCAGATAGGTGGGCAGGAAGATCGACACCGGTTGGCGTTCGTCGCCGTCGCGGATACCCTGCCCGATCGCGTAGAGCATGACGGCGAGCAGCACGATCGAGGACACGACGAGCATCAGCGCCGACAGCCGGTCGACCACCAGCGTGATGCCCAGCGGACCGATACCGGCGACCGTGGGGCCCCAACCGCCGACGTGTAGCGCCATGGTGCCGCCGCCGTCGGACAACCCGAGCAAGACCGAACACACCACCACCACCGCCGACAACGCGACGGTGGTGATCAGGCGCTGCAGCCGGACCCGCCGTCCGGCCAGCAGGGTTGCGGCAGCGCCGAGCGTGGGAATCAGCACCGGCAGCGGCGTCAGTACGCCCGCGAGGGTCATCGCGACCCCTCGTGTCCGGGCAACGCGTCGATCTCGTCGGGCGCGTCGGTGTCCTTGTATATCCCGGCTGTGGACGGGCGGTCGGCGTCGATGGTGGTGGCTTCCTCGTCGGACAGCTGCGAAACCCTGGTGTCCTCGGGGTCGTCGCTGACTTCATCGACCGTGGTCAACCGATAGGAGCGGTAGGCCAGCGCCAGGACGAACGACGCGATGCCCATGGTGATGACGATTGCCGTCAGGATCATCGCGTGGCGCAGCGGGTCGGCCATGTTCTCGGAGGCGTTGCTGGTGGCGCCGCGGATCGGCGGGCTGCCCGCCTTGCCGCCCGCGGTCAGAAGGAGCAGGTTGACGGCGTTGCTGATCAGCAACAGCCCCATCAGCATCCGGACCAGACTGCGTTCCAGCAGCAGGTACACCCCGGCGCTGGTGACCCCGCCGATCACCAGGAGCTGAACGATGTAAGAGGTCATCCGACCCGCGCCTGTGTGCTTCGAGCCGAACTCGACTCGGCCAACTCGACGTCAAGGCGCGCGCCCAGGCTGCGTAACACGTCGAGAACCAGGCCGAGCACGATCAGGTAGACCCCCGCATCGAAGAACAGTGATGTGACGAGCTTGACGGTGCCCAACACCGGCACGTCGAATTCGAGCACCGCCGAGGACAATGCGGGCGCGCCGAGTAGCAGCGAGCCGACCGCGGTGCCCGCCGCCAGGGTGAGGCCCGCACCGAGCACCTTACCGGCGTCGAATGGCAGCGTTTCGCCGAGTTCGTAACGGCCACCGGCGATATAGCGCAACACCACGGCGAGCCCCGCGGTCAGACCGCCCGCGAAGCCGCCGCCGGGAGTGTTGTGGCCCGCGAAGAAGAAGTACACCGACAACACCATGATCAGCGGGAAGATGATGCGGGTCGCCACTTCCAGCACCAGGGACCGGTGTTGCGGGTCGCGCAGGTCGCTGCCGCGCAGCCAGGTGATGTCGCCGACGGCCGGGCTGATGTTGATGAACGACGCGATCCGGCCGATGTCGGGCTGGCCTGCGTCGGCGACGCGCGGTGGTGTGCCAAAACGCCGGTGCCGGAACACCATCGACGTCACCCCGGTGGCCGCCACCAAGAGCACCATGATCTCGCCCATGGTGTCCCAGGCGCGGATGTCGACCAGAAGTACGTTGACGGTGTTGGAGCCGTGGCCGCGGAAGTAGGCGGCGTCGGGCAGCAGTTCGGAAACCGAAACCCCGGTGCGCGCGGCGGCTGCGAAACTCGCCAGCGTGACGACGGTGGCGCCCACCGCCAGCGCGAGCACGGCGCGTGGCAACCGGCGCGCGTTGACGTGGGCCCGGTCGGCCTCCGCGGGCAGGGTCCGCAACACGAGGACGAAGACGACCAACGTGAGCGTCTCGACCAGGAACTGCGTCAGCGCCAGATCCGGGGCGCCGTACACCGCGAAGATCGCGCCGCATCCGTAGCCGGTCACGCCGACCAGCAGGGCGGAAGCCAGCCGGTTGCGCGTCACGGTCAGACCGATTGCGGCTGCCAGCATGACGAACCCGATCACGGTGTTCAGCGGGAGGTCCCACATCGCGAAGGTCGGGCGGTCGCGCGCCCCCAGGGTCAGCCCCACCGTCGGCACCACGACGAGCGTGGCCAAGATCGCCGACTGGGTCGCCGGAATCGATCCACGCTGGGTCAGGGCCGTCACGCGCACCGACCACACGTCGAGTGCGCGGATCACCGCGTCGTACATGTGGTCGGCGTTGCCCAGCGGTGTCGGGGCGGTGCGCATGCGCCGCAGCTGCTCCCGCCCGACGTAGGCGGCAGTGCCGGCGGCGAGCACCAAGATCGACAGGTACAGCGGCAGACCGAAGCCATGCCACAGCGCGAGCTCGTAATCGTCCACCCCGCCGGGAACCGTGTCGGCGTAGTCGTCGAGGACGTCGTCGATGCGCGACGGCCACAGCCCCAAGGTCAGCCCCGCAACCGCGAGGATGGCCGGTGGGAGCTGGAAGCTGACCGCCGGACGGTGCATCTCGGCGACCAGCTTGCTGGGTTTCGATTGCCCCTTGCGGCCGAACGCGCCGAACAGGAACCGCAGGCTGTAGATGACGGTGAACACCGACCCGAGCACGATGCCCGCCAGCACGAACGGCGACGCGGCGCCCAGCGACGGGCTGTGCAGCACGGTTTCGAAATCCGCTTCCTTGGCCACGAAGCCGAAGAACGGAGGCAGACCCGCCATACTCGCCGTCGCGAGGACAGCGATGGCCAGCAACGGTTTCGCACGATCGCCCAGCCACGCCAGCCGCCGGATGTCACGGGTGCCGGTGGCGTGGTCGATGACTCCGACGACCATGAACAGGCACGCCTTGAACATCGCGTGCGCGACGAGCATCGCCAGCCCGCCCAGCATCATGTCGCTGCCGCCGCCGCCGACCATCACGGTGATGAACCCGAGTTGGCTGACCGTGCCGAACGCCAGGATCAGCTTCAGGTCGTACTCGCGTACCGCGCGCCAGCCGGCCAACAGCATGGTGAGCAGGCCGAGCGTGAGCACGACCGGACGCCAGATCGGGAAGTCCGCGAACCCCGGCGCCATCCGCGCAATGAGATAGACGCCGGCCTTGACCATCGCGGCGGCGTGTAGATAGGCGCTCACCGGGGTGGGGGCGGCCATCGCGCCCGGCAGCCAGAAGTGCAGCGGCACGATGGCCGACTTCGACAACGCGCCGACGAGGATCAGCACCAGGCCCACCGAGGCGGCCATCCCGGTCGGCGGCGACGCGATCAGCTCCGAAAGCAGGTAGGTGCCCGCGAGGTTGCCGAGCACGACGATGCCCACCAGCATCGCCAGCCCGCCGAAGGTTGTGACCAGCAGCGCCTGGGTGGCCGCGCGTCTGCTGGTGGCACGTTCGGCGTAGTGGCCGACCAGCAGGAACGACAGCACGGTGGTGAGCTCCCAGAACACGTAGAGCATCAGCATGTTGTCGCTGACAACCAGGCCGAACATGGTGCCCGAGAACGCCACCATCTCGGCGGCGAAGCTGGGTAACCGGTTCTCCATGCGGCCGTCACGGCGGTGAAAGTAGGGACCGCAGTAGAACAGGATCAGCGAACCGATGCCGAGCACCAGCACGGCCAGGATTGCCGACAACGAATCGAAGCGCAGCGCCACGTTCATCGACAGCTCGGGCACCCAGGCCACGTCGACCGTCTTGGACTGGCCGGCCCCAGGCCAATTCTGTACCACCCAGATCAGCGAAACCGCTGGCACCATCGCCAGCGGATAGAACGCGCGCCTGCCCCACCGGTACACCAAAAGCGGCGCCAACGCGGTTGCCGCCGCATGGGCGAGCAAGATGGCGAGCACGGCACTCCGATCGGGTCGTCTGGTCGTCATCGGCCGTCAGGCGATGTGCAGACGCGGGGTGTCAGCCGGTGTCAAGGGCTTGTCTGGCTAAGGTCGGGGCCATTCTACGTGGGCCGATGGCGCACCTTCGCACCGTATGTGCAGTGGGCAGTGTGATATTGAAGCCGCGTCACCACCATCCGGTCGCGTCGGAAAGTTGGCGTGCCAGTTCGTCGGTCAGCGTCCGCACATAGGTCGACGAGAGGTGGTGGGCGTCGTGGTAGACGAGTACGTTGCCCTCGACGGCACGGCAGATGTCGAGTCGGCACACCGCGTCGGTGAGGTCCAGTAGCGCCATCGACCGGTAGCGGTCGGCGTAGTCGAGGGTGGGGTTGCGCTCGGTCAGCGCTTCGTGGCGCGGCAGCCCGCAGGACTCCGCGTCGCCGCCCTCTGCCAGACAGTCCACCGGCGCAAAGAGCGTGCCGTCGCGGAACATCCACGGGGTGTCGCGTAGGCCAAGGATCGCGATGCCGTTGGCGTCGAGGGCATCCCAAATGCCGAGATAGCCGTCGGGCACCATGTCGCCGGGCCCGTCGGGATGGGGCCGCGTCGTGGTCGTGAACACGAAGTCAGGCCGGTCGGTGGCCAGGGCGGCCATGGCTTTGTGCACCCACGACCGGCACTCGGGATAGGGCTCATGCGTGACGGCGTTGCGTGGATCGTCGTCGCTCGTGAGCGGGCAGCCCATCTTGAGGTAGGTCACGACGCGGAAGCCGTGGCGCACGCCGAGTAAGTCGAGCGCGGCGATCCAATGTTCTGAGTGCGAACCGCCTGCCAACGCGATCGTGCGCGCCGCGCCGGCGTCGCCGTACACGCACCGGATCACCTCGGTGCTGTCGAACTCGGTGATGCAGCCGTCGGTCGTGGTCGGAGGAAGATCCTCGGCGGCCTCCAGGATGGTGGGCCGCATGGGCAGGTCGGGCACGCGCACGGGGTCGAGCAGCGCGCGGGCACCGGGATAGTCGCGCGGCGACAGGGACGCAAGCTCATTGCCGTTGGCCCGGATGTCCGCGATGTGGTTGCGCCACCCGAACGACGCTACGCACAGCGCCACGACCAGCAGCACGACGGCGCCGCCCAGCCACGGGTGGGCCTTACGGTCTTGGGCACCGCTCACCTGGCGCAGCGGATCCTCGACGAGCCGCAACGTCAGGTAGGCCAGCAGCAGCGAAGCGGCGAACAGCAGGATGCCGCCGCGCAACCCGACGGTGTCGCGGTCCAGAAACGTCATCGCGAAGATCAGCAGCGGCCAGTGCCACAGGTACAGCGCATAGGCCATGGCGCCCAACGTGACCAGCGGTGCCGCGGCCATCAGCCGGTTCGGCCACGGCAAGCCGGCCTCGGCGCCGGCGCCGCTGAAGATCAGCAGCAGCGCGGCGCCGACGGGGACCAGGGCCCACGGTCCCGGGAACTGTGCCGCGCCGTCGAGCAGGACGCCGCAGCTGAAGAGCATGGCCAGCCCGGCCAACGCAGCGGCGACGCGCAACCAGCCGGGCAGGCGCACGGCGGAGATCGCCGCGGCCGCCAACACGCCGGCCAGCATCTGCCATGCCCGGGCGAAGCTGTCGTAGTAGGCAGTGGCCGGGTCGAGATGGTGGGCCAGCACTGCGTAGGCGAACGAGGCGACGGTGGCGGCGGCCGTGACCGTGACCAACACCTGACGTCGCCGCGCGCCCCAGCCGCGCTTGTCGGCGGCGATCATCACCAACCAGGCGAGAAGCAGCATCGCGACCAGGAACTGGCCCTGCACCGACATGGACCAGATATGTTGCAGCGGGCTGACGCTCTGGCCGGCCCGCAGATAGTCGCCCTCCGTGACGGCCAGATACCAGTTCTGGAAATAGCCGAGGCTGGCCAGGCTCTGATCGGCGAACGCCTCCCAGCGCGTCTGCGGTTGGATCAGCACCGTCAGCGCGGCCGCGGCGGCCAGCACCACCACCAGCGCCGGGCCCAGCCGGCGGACCAGCCGAATCAGCGCGCGGGGTAACGGCTCGTCGGCGCCGGGTTCGGAGGCCTGCCGCAACAGTCGGCCGCCGAGGAAAAAGCCGGAGAGCACCAGGAAGACGTCGACGCCGCCGGAGACCCGGCCGAACCAGATGTGATAGATGACGACGAGCACGATCGCGATGCCGCGCAACCCGTTGAGATCGTCGCGGACCCCACGGCGCACCGTCGGGGCAGCGGGATAGAACTGAACGGCGGGCACGCGGATCCTAGGGGCGGTCGAGCATCACGCCCGGTCGCTAGGGCGGAGGTGGCTTAAAACTATCGAAGCCGCGTACCCCCAGGCCAGCTGGGCTGGGCATCAGCGGGTGGCCGAGCACGCCTTCCTGCGATTTCGGCGCGCTTTCGGACCCGCACGGGGCGTTAGCGCGCCGAAATCACGTGCCGAACGCCCGCAGCGACTGCACCTGGGCGGCGTCCAGCGACGGACGCACGGCCTCGCTGGCCTTGGCGACATCGGCGGCCGTCACGTCGGCGGCGTCGATGGAGCGCCGCATCGCCGTGAGCGCCGACTCGCGCAGCAACGCGACACAGTCCGCGGCGCTGTAGCCGTCGAGTTCCTGGGCCACCGCATCGAGATCCACATCGTCAGCCAGCGGCACCGATTTGCCTGCGGTGCGCAGGATCTCGCGGCGGGCCTCGGCGTCCGGCGGTTCGACGAACACCAGCTTCTCGAGCCGCCCGGGCCGCAACAGGGCCGGGTCGATCAGGTCGGGCCGGTTCGTCGCGCCGAGCACCACCACCTCGCGCAGCGGTTCGATGCCGTCGAGTTCGGTGAGCAGCGTGGCCACCACCCGGTCGGTGACACCGGAGTCGAAGCTCTGCCCGCGCCGAGGGGCCAGCGCGTCGATCTCGTCGAGGAACACCAGCGACGGCGCGGAGTCGCGGGCGCGTTGAAATAGTTCGCGCACGGCCTTTTCCGATGAGCCCACCCATTTGTCCATCAGCTCGGCGCCTTTGACCGCATGCACCGACAGCCGTCCCGTACTGGCCAGGGCGCGCACCACGAACGTCTTACCGCACCCGGGTGGGCCGTAGAGCAGCACGCCGCGCGGCGGTGCGACCCCGAGTCGGGCGAACGTGTCGGGATGCTGCAGCGGCCACAGCACCGCCTCGGTTAGCGCCTGCTTGGTGGCTGCCATGTCGCCGACGTCGTCGAGCGTCACCGAACCGACCGAGACCTCTTCGGTGGCTGACCGCGACAGCGGGCGGATGACCGACGTCGCGCCGATCAGGTCTTCTTGGGTCAAACGCGGCGGTGCGTCCTCGGCGCTGGCCCGTGCCGCCGCCCGCAGCGCCGCCTCGCGCACCAGGGCGGCCAGGTCGGCGACCACGAAACCCGGCGTGCGACCGGCGACTTCGTCGAGCTCCAGGTCGTCGGCGGGGACGTCGCGCAGCAGCACTTCCAGCAGCTGTTTGCGGATCGCGCCGTCGGGCAGGGTGAGCCCGAGCTCGCGGTCGCACAGATCGGGGGCGCGCAGCCGGGCGTCGACGTTCTCAGGCACCGCCGAGGTGGCGATGAACGCGACCCCGCGGGTCGCCACGGCGTTGCGCAGTTCGGCCAGGATCAGCGACGCCACCGAGTCCGCCGCTGACGGCAGCAGCGCGTCGATATCGGTGATCAGCAGCACGCCGCCGTCGTCGCGCACGGTCTTGACCGCCGATGCCACCCGGTTGAGCCGGTCTTCGGCGGCCAGCGCCCCGACGTCGGGTCCATCGAGTTCGATGAGTCGCCGCTCGGCGCACACGGCGCGCACCATGGTGGCCTTACCGACCCCGGCGGGACCTGACACCAGCACGCCGAGATGGGCTGCGGCGCCGAGTGTTTCCAACAGCTCCGGCTGATCGAGTGCGAGCTTGAGCCATTCGGTGAGGCGTTCGGCCTGGGGTTGGGCGCCCTTGAGGTCGTCGATGCTGCGCACCGGCGTCGTATCCGGTGGGGCCGGCGGTGACGCCGACGCCGACGTCGACACCGCCCATGCCACCGCCGTATTCGGTTGGACGCTGACCGGTCCGCTGGGATCGGTGCCGGTCACCGTCAGCAGCTCTGAGGTCCAGGTGATGCCGACCGACGACGCCAGCGCCGCGGTGGCCCGCGAGGTGGGGATGTCGGGCCCGAGTTCGCGGGGCAGCAGCGACACCGTATCGCCGACCGTCATCACCTTGCCCAGCAACGCTTGTCGTAGCGTCTGCGGTGAAATCGACTGCGACGTGAGCTTGGAGCCCGTCACCGTCACCGACCGTGCGCCGTAAACGGTCACCGGAGCGACCAGCACCGTGGTGTCTTCGCGTAACCCGGCGTTGGACAACGTGACGTCGTCGAGCAGCGCCGTGCCCGCCGGGGTGCCCGACGGCGCCGCACCCACGACCGCTGCAGTGGTCCGAGAGCCGGTCAACGACACCGCATCCCATTCCCGGAGGCCCAGCGCCGCAATCGCTTCGGGATGCAGCCGGACCACGCCGCGCCGGGAGTCCAGCGCGGACGTGTTCAGCCGGGCGGTCAGGCTGAGTTGCTGGTCCGCCACGTCAGGAGCCGGGCCTGCGTAGTCCGAGCCGCAGCATCGAGCGCCGGTGCGGCTGTGCGCGGCGGATGGCCCGGCGCGCCGCGCGCTGTTGACGTGGCCGCTCGTCCCACACCTCGGGGTGCTGCGCCAGGAACCGTTTGGTTCGCACGGCGAACGGGATGTGGATGACGTAGGCGGCGATGATCAACAGGATCACCAGGTAGCCGAAAAAGATCGCGGCCGCCACACCCATCGCCAGCAGCGCAAGCAGCGGCGCGACCATGTTGGGCGAGACCGAGAAGGTGTGGATCTTGCGCATCGGGATGGTGCTGACCACCAAAAGTGACACGCCGATCATCCAGATGACCACCGCCCACTCCGACGTCCACCAGCCCTCCCCGAACTGCATCTTGGCGGCAAGCGGCCCGATCGATCCGATCGCGCCGGCCGGGGCGGGCATCCCGACGAAGTACTTCTTTTCGTAGGCGGGCTGGTCGATCTCGAGCATCGCGTTGTAGCGCGCCAACCGCAACACGATGCACACCGCGTACAGCAGCACCACCATCCAGCCGACCCGCGACTGTGACAGCAGCGTGGCGTACACGATGAACGCCGGTGCCACCCCGAAGTTGACCGCGTCGGCAAGCGAGTCGATCTCCTCGCCCATCCGCGAGGTCGCCTTGAGCGCGCGGGCCATGCGCCCGTCGAGCGCGTCGAGGATGGCCGCGACCGCGAGAAACGCCATCGCCTCGGTGGGCCGGTCGTCCAGCGCCATTTTGACCGCGGACAGGCCCAGGCAGATCGCGGCCACGGTCATACCGCTGGGCAGGATGCGCAGGCTGACCACGCCGGGCTTGACCCGAGGTTTGATCACGGAGCCGCTCCGGCGGCGACATCGGATCGCGGCAGCTCGGCCAATACCGTTTCACCGGCCAGCGCGCGTTGCCCGGTGGTCACCAGGACGTTCGCATCGGCGGGCAGGTAGGTGTCCAGCCGCGAGCCGTAGCGGATCAGCCCGTAGGTCTGGCCCATGGCCAGCGTGTCGCCGACCTTGGCGTCGCAGATGATGCGGCGTGCGATCAGCCCGGCGATCTGTACGGCGATCACCTCCACCCCCGCGGGGTCGCGGATCACCATGCTGTTGCGTTCGTTGTCCTCGCTGGCGGCCTCGAGTTCGGCCGAACCGAACAACCCGGGCCGGTGAACGACGGCGGTCACCTGGCCCCCGATCGGTGCGCGCTGCACGTGCGCGTCGAACACCGAAAGGAAGATACTGATGCGCGGCAAAGGTGTTGGCGGCAAACCGAGTTCGGCCGGCGGCGGTTTCTCCTCGATGAGGCAGATCAGCCCGTCGGCCGGTGCCACGACAAGACCAGGACGGGTCGGCGCCACCCGGGGCGGATGCCGGAAGAACGCTGCGTTGGCGGCTGCCGACGACAGCCCAGCCCGGCGCAACCACGGGTTTTTCCAGCCGAGCGCGGCGACAGCGAGGCTGGCGCCCACGAAGGGCAGCCCGGCGCGGTGCATCGGCGGAATCGTGGTGCGCACCAGCGCCGCGAGCCGCTCGGGGCCTGATGTGAGGTCGGGGCGTCTGGCCATTGTCCCGCGATTCTACGGGCGGGCGGTGCGGCCTAGACGGCTATGCCAGGTCCCACACCCGCACCTGCGTGCCCTCAGCTACCTCCGTGACGTCCTCGTCGATCTCGAGCAGACAGTTCGCCGACGCCAGCCAGCGCAGATGGTGCGAGGCGGGCGGGCCGTAGCTGGTGACCGTGCCCGCGTCGGCGTCGAACACGCCGCGGCGAAACTGCCGCTTACCGCGCGGCGAGGTCAGATCCTCGGTCAACACCGCGGTGCGGCGCGGACGCTCCGGGTGCGGCAGGCCCATCGCAGCGCGCAGCGGCGCACGCAGGAACACCTCGAACGACACCAGCGCGCTGACCGGGTTGCCCGGCAGCGTGACGATCGGCGTGCCGGTGTCTGATGTCGCAGGCAAGCCTGCTCCGGTGATCCGCCCGCAGCCCTGCGGCATCCCCGGCTGCATGGCCACCTTGACGAAGTCGACGGAGCCGCCCCGGCCGGATGTCGTCGGCGGCCCGACTCCGAACGCCTCCTTGACGACCTCGTAGGCGCCCGCACTGACCCCGCCGGTGGTGACGATCAGATCGGCGTCCCCGACGTGGCGGGCCAACGTGTCGCGGAACGAGTCGACGTCGTCGCCGGACATCGCCGAGGCCACCACCTCGGCGCCGGCGTCGCGCAGGGCGGCCGCCAGCATCACCGCGTTGGACTCATAGATCTGGCCGGGCTGCAGCGGTGTGCCCGGTGCGACCAGTTCGGTGCCCGTCGACATCACCAGCACCCGTTGTCGCGGAATCACGGTCAGCTCACCGAGTCCGAGCGCCGCCGCCAGACCCAGCGCCGCCGGGGTGACCAGATGTCCACGGCGCAGCACCGTGGTGCCCGCCGTGACGTCCTCGCCCGCGCGGCGGATGTGCTTGCCGGGCGTCGCGGTGGCGCGCACGGTGACGGTGTCGACGCCGCCGTCGGTCGCCTCCACCGGTACGACGGCCGTCGCGCCGGAGGGCACCGGTGCCCCGGTCATGATCCGGTGTGCGGTACCGGGTTTGAGCGTCAGCACGTCGGTGCGGCCCGCCGGGATGTCCTCGGCGACGGGCAGCACGACGGGTTGCTCGGGTGTCGCGGCGGCCACGTCGTCGGCGACGACGGCGTATCCGTCCATGGCGGAGTTGTCGAACCCCGGTAACGCCAGTGGCGCGATGACGTCGTCGGCCAGCACCAGTCCCAACGCGCCGGCCAGTGGCACTGCGACCGGCGAGCGGGGCACGATGAGGTCCGCGACGGCGCGCTGATGCTCCTCGACTGAACGCATCAGACGGGGAAGGTGACGCCGGTCAGCTCTTCGGACATGGTCCACAGCCGACGTTGGATGTCCTGGTTGTGCGACTGTGCGCTGGACGCAACGACTTTCGGATGTCCGCGTAATTCTCCGATACCGTCGGGTCCGTAGTACTGACCGCTGTGCACGGCAGGGTCGGTGGCCGCGCGCAGCGTCGGCAACGCGCCCATGTCGGCGGGCTGGGTGACGAACTTCCAGATGAAGCCGGGGATGAAGTCGGGCAGGTGCCGCATGAGTTCAGTGTCCGAGAACCCGGGATGGGCGGCCGCCGCGATGGTGGGGGCCGCCTTGGCCTTCAGCCGGCGCGCCAACTCGTAGGTGAACAGCAGGTTGGCCAGCTTGGACTGGCCGTAGGCCGCCACCCGGTTGTACTTGCGCTGCAGATGCGGATCCTCGAAATGGATGCGCGCCAAGGCGCGGTGCCCCACGCTGCTGACCGTCACGACCCGCGACCCGCCGACCGGCAGCAGGTTCTCCAACAGCAGCCCGGTCAGCGCGAAGTGGCCGAGGTGGTTGGTGCCGAACTGCATCTCGAAGCCGTCTTCGGTGGTCTCGCGCCTCGGCACGTACATCACACCGGCGTTGTTGATCAGCAGATCGATGCGGGGATGGGCCGCGCGAAGTGCGTCCGCGGCCTTGCGGACGCTACGCAGCGACGACAGATCGAGCTCTTGCACCGTGACGTCGGCGTTGGGGCTGGCCGACTTGATCCTCTCGACGGCTTGCCGGCCCTTGTCCAGATCGCGCACGGCGAGCACGACATGTGCACCCTTGTCGGCCAGCACCGCCGCGGTGTCATAGCCCAATCCGGAGTTGGCGCCGGTGACGATTGCCACCCGCCCTGACTGATCCGGCACATCGGCTGCGGTCCATTTGGCGGTCATGGCATCAACATACTGCGCCCGTCGTGCGTCATGCTCGAATCATGGATCTGCTTGAACCCGCCCATCCGCCGAGCCGCAAAGCCCCTCTGGTCTGGGCGATCGGCGCGGCGATTCCGTGGCTGGGCCTGGCGTTCGCCCAGCTGGTGTGGCTGATCGTCGATTTCCGGGTGTGGTGGCTGCACGCGTTGGCGGCCGTGCTCACGGCGGTGGGCATCGTGGTGTTCGTCATCGTGGTGCCGCTGTGGCGGTATCGGGTGCACCGCTGGGACATCGATAGCCGAGCGGTGTACACCCGGTCGGGTTGGCTGGTGCAGGAGCGCCGGATCGCGCCGATATCGCGGGTGCAGACCGTCGACACCGAACGCGGGCCACTGGACCGGCTGTTCGGCCTGTCCACTGTCACGGTGACGACGGCGTCGTCGGCGGGTGCGGTGCGCATCGTGGCGCTGGACGCCGAGGTGGCCGACCTGATCGTCGCCCAACTCACCGACGTCGCGGCGCTCGGCGCGGAGGACGCTACATGAGCGCGCCGCCCGCCGCCCGCAACGAGGTGTGGCACCGGCTCAGCCCGCGCATGCTGCTGGTGCATCCGGTGCACGAGGTGATGCGCCAGATCCCGGTGATCGTCGGGTCGCTGGTGCTCGGCTCGGCGACCGGTAACCCGACCGTGGTGGTGATGGTCGTCGCGGCGACGGTCGCGTTCGGCGTGGCGCGGTGGTTCACCACGACCTACCGGATCGGGCCCAGCGATGTACAACTGCGCACCGGCGTACTGCAACGCAAGGTCCTGGCGGTGCCGCGCAACCGAATTCGGTCGGTGTCCACTGAGGCCCGGCTGCTGCACCGGCTGCTGGGGTTGACGGTGCTGCGGGTGAGCACCGGACAGGAGGCCAGGGGTGACACGGTGTTCGCGCTCGACGCCGTCGAAGCCGAGGAGGTGCCGCGGCTACGCGCTGTCCTGCTGGCCGAGTCGTTGGCTGTCGCCGACGAGGAACAGGGGCCCGCGGGCCGGGTGCTGGCGCGGTGGGACCCGTCCTGGTTGCGCTACAGCCCGCTGAGTTTCACCGGCCTGGCGATGATCGCCGCGGCCGCCGGCCTGATCTATCAGATGGGAGCCGGTGCGGCGCTGCAGGATTCGGAGGCCGCCCGCTCCGGCCTGGACACTGTCGCGCAGTGGGGTGTGGTGGCCACGGTCGCGGTGACGGTCGTCGTCGTGCTGATCGCGTCGGTTGTGCTGTCGGTGCTGCAGTCGCTGCTGAGCTACGCGAACCTGGTTCTGCGGCGCGACGCCGAAGTGCTGCACTTGCGGCTGGGCCTGGTGCGGGTGCGCGAGCACACCTTCGACATGCGGCGGCTGCGCGGAGGCACGCTGCGGGAGCCGTTGTTGGTGCGGTTGTTCGGTGGTGCGCGGCTGGATGCGGTGATGACCGGTGTCGGCGGTGAGGGGGAGGCGTCGTTGCTGCTGCCGCCGTGTCCCAGGCCGACGGCCGAAACGGTGCTGTCGGATTTGATCGAGCGCCCCGAGGTGGTGAGCGGTCCGCTGCGCGCGCACGGCCCGGCGGCCACGCGGCGGCGGTGGACGCGGGCGATGGTGGCCCCGGTGGTGCTCGCGGTCGTGCTGGCCGTCGCCGCGGCGCCGATATGGGCCTGGGTGTTGTGGGCGATGTTCGCGGTGTGCTGCGCGCTGCTGGCCCACGACCGGTCCCGGTCGCTGGGGCACCGGGTCGGGGACGGCTGGTTGGTCGCGCGCACCGGCAGCCTGCAGCGGCGCCGCGACTGCATCGAGGCGTCGGGCATCATCGGCTGGACCGTGCGCCAGACGCTGATGCAACGCCGCGCGGGGGTGGCCACGCTGATCGCGGCGACGGCGGCGGGCGTCAAGCACTATCAGGTGATCGACGTACCCGCGGAGTTGGCGTGGTCGATCGCCGCCCAGGCGTCGCCGTGGCTCGACGACACCGAGTGGGCTCGGGCGGGGTCCGAGTTGCGCTGAAACGATTGCCGTTTAATGTCGGGCAATGGCAATCGGTGGAGTGCTCTTCGACATCGATGGTGTCCTGGTGACTTCGTGGAAACCTATCGAAGGGGCGGCGGCGACGCTGCGCACGCTCAACGATCACCAGGTCGCGTGCTCGTATCTGACCAACACCACGACGCGCACCCGGGTGCAGATCGCTGAATTGCTCACCGAGGCGGGCATGGTGGTGCGTCCCGACGAGGTGATCACCGCGGCGGTGTTGACGGCCGAATACGTCCGCGACCGTTTTCCGGACGCTCGGTGCTTTCTGGTCAACAGTGGCCAGATCGCCGAGGATATGCCCGGCATCGACATCGTGTCCTCGAGCCAGTTCAGCGGACCCGAGACGCCCGACAGACCCGACGTCGTGCTGCTCGGCGGCGCGGGACCGGAGTTCGGCCATCTGACGCTGTCGTGGGTCTATGACTGGATGGCTCAGGGGGTGCCGGTGGTCGCCATGCACCGCAGCACCGCATGGACCACCACCGACGGGTTGCGGATCGACACCGGGATGTACCTGATCGGGATGGAGCAGACCTCCGGCCGCCAGGCGACGGCTGTCGGTAAGCCCGCGCCTGAGGGGTTCCTCGCTGCCGCTGGCCGTCTGGGTGTCGAACCCGACGAGATGTATATGGTCGGTGACGATCTCAACAACGACGTGCTGGCAGCGCAGGTGGTCGGGATGACAGGGGTGTTGGTGCGCACGGGCAAGTTTCGGCAGGACACGCTGGACCGTTGGGCCGCAGACGAGTTCGCGATGCAGCCCAACCACGTGATCGACTCGGTTGCCGATCTGCCGGAGCTTCTCGGGCTGGAGCGATGACCGTGTGGGAGCGGATGCAGCAGGCGTTGCTGCGGCGCGGCATCAACACTGTGTTCGAACTCATGTTGTGGATTGCGTTGTTGTACACCGTGATTGGTGTCGCGTATGCGATGTTGCACATCGAGCTGATCGGCCAACTCAAACATGCGCTCAGCGCCCAGTTCACCGTGTTCGCCAACATCGCGGCGCTGGTGGTCACCGTGGCGTTCTGGCCGGCCCTGCTGGCCAGCTCGCTGCTCTGCGGTGTGGCCGGCTGCGGGCTGCTCACCTAGTGTGATTTCGGCGCGCTTATGCACCCTCAGCGGGTTGTAAGCGCGCCGAAATCACGAATTCAGCGTGCGGACCGCTTCGATACGCGCCTGCAACTGCTCGGTGGTGGCCGCTGCCACCGGCGGGCCACCGCAGATCCGGCGCAGCTCGTTGTGGATCCAGCCGTGTGGCTTGCCGGTGCGGTGATGCGCGATCGACACCAGCGCGTTGAGTTCTCGGCGCAGCTCGCGCAGCTGCCCGTGGCGCGCGATGTGAGCCGCCCGCTGCACCTCGCCGCTTGCAGTGCGTTTGGTCAACTGCTCTTCTTGCCTGCGCCGCAGGAGGTCTCGCATCTGCTCGGCGTCGAGCAGCCCGGGGATACCCAGGAAGTCGGCTTCCTCGTCGCTGCCTGCGGGCGTCGCGGTGCCGAACGACGAGCCGTCGAAGATCACCTGATCCAGCTCGGCGTCGGCGCCCAGCGATTCGAAGCCGTTGTCGAGCTCGCTGGGCTCGGACTTGCGGGGCTCGACGTACTCGTCGTCACCGTCGGTTTCGCGGTGGGGCTTGCCGAGTACGTGGTTGCGCTCGGCCTCCATCTCACTGGCCAGCAACAGCAGGTTGGGTACCGAGGGCAAGAAGATGCTAGCGGTCTCCCCAGGTCTACGGGACCGCACGAAGCGGCCGATGGCCTGGGCGAAGAACAACGGCGTCGACGCGCTGGTGGCGTACACGCCGACGGCCAACCGCGGCACGTCGACCCCCTCGGACACCATCCGGACGGCGACCAGCCAGCGGCTGGTGCCCGCGGCGAACTCGCTGATCCGGTCCGACGAGCCGGGGTCGTCGGAGAGCACCACGGTCGGCGCCTCGCCGGTGATCTTGGTGAGCAGTTCGGCGTAGGCCCGCGCGGCGGTCTGGTCGGAGGCGATCACCATGCCGCCGGCGTCGGGCATGTGCTGGCGCTTCTGCTGCAGCCGTCTGTCGGCGGCGGCGATGACGGCCGGCATCCATTCGCCCGCCGGGTTCAGCGCGGTGCGCCAGGCGCGTGCGGTCTGTTCGGCGGTCAGCGGCTCACCGAGGCGCGCCGAGTGTTCTTCGCCCGCGCTGTCGCGCCAGCGCGCCTCACCGGAGTAGGCCAGGAAGACCACGGGCCGCACCACGCCATCGGCCAGCGCCTCGGCGTAGCCGTAGGTGTGGTCGGCCACCGAGCGCTGTACGCCATGCCCGTCGGGCTGGTAGGCGACGAACGGGATCGGGTTGTCGTCGCTGCGAAACGGCGTACCGGTCAGCGCCAGCCGGCGGGTGGCGTCGCTGAACGCCTCGCGCATGGCCTCGCCCCAACTCTTGGCGTCCCCGCCGTGGTGGATCTCGTCGAACACCACGAGCGTGCGATAGTTCTCGGTGCGCACCCGGTGGCGGGTCGGGTGGCTGGCCACCTGCGCGTAGGTGACGACGACCCCGTGGTACTCCGACGACGTCTGCGCCGACGAGTTGCTGAACTTCGGGTCCAGCGCAAGGCCGACCCTCGCGGCGGCCAGTGCCCACTGGATCTTGAGGTGATCGGTCGGCACGACAACGGTGATGCGCTCGACGGTGCCGTCGCCGAGCAGCTCACCGGCTACGCGCAGGGCAAACGCCGTCTTACCGGAACCCGGCGTCGCGACCGCCAGGAAATCGCGCGGCCGGGCGCCAAGATACCGCACCAAAGCCCGACGCTGCCAGCCTCGCAAAGCCTGGGTGTCGGGCGCTGAATTAGCCCGCACCCAAGACTCCTCACTGATCGGTAAGCAGCCTAACGCAACGGATTACGCGTTCGCATCTTTCCCGCGTCAAGTGTCGATAAAGAAATTGTCGTTGCGAATGAACCACTCGCGCCGCTCGTCTTCGGTCATGTCCCCGAGCTGCGCCATGCCCTCGAAATAGTGTTCACGCGGGGCGCCCGGAGCAAACAACATCAACAGCGATGCCGGCGCGTCGGCGTCGTTTCGGAAGCCGTGGATGCCGCCGGGCGGAACATAGAGAAAGTCGTTGCGGTGCCCGTCGGTCCAACCGGTGCCGTCGTAGAGCGTGACCGTACCGGACAGCACGAAGAACGCTTCGGACATCGCACGGTGAAAATGAGGTCCCGGGCCACCGGCTTTGGGCGCGATCTCGACGCGGTAGAGCCCGTAGTCGCCGTCGGTGGCCTGCTGATTGGCCAGATAGTGGTATTTCACCAGGCCGAACGAGTCGTAGTCCGCTGGATCGTCGCCGCGTTTGAGCCACGCGCTGACCTCCGGTTCGTCCTCGGTGTACCGGGGCGGAGGATAGGGCGGCACGACAAGTGACATCGGCGTCGAGCCTAGCCCTCGGCGACCTTGCACTCTCCCTGGTCGAGTGCTAAGAATGCAGTTGGCACTCGCGACCGGTGAGTGCTAGGTCGGGACGGTGAGGCAAGGGGCCGCACCCGCGGAGCACACCCAAGCCGTCCGTCGCGGGCACTGCACCCGGCCAACAGATGTGCCATCCCCAATCCGGAGGAAACACTTCGCAATGGCCAAGCAAATTGCGTATGACGAAGAGGCCCGCCGCGGCCTCGAGCGGGGCCTGAACGCCCTCGCCGACGCGGTAAAGGTGACGTTGGGGCCCAAGGGTCGCAACGTCGTTCTGGAGAAGAAGTGGGGTGCTCCCACGATCACCAACGATGGTGTGTCCATCGCCAAGGAGATCGAGCTGGAGGACCCGTACGAGAAGATCGGCGCCGAGCTGGTCAAGGAAGTCGCCAAGAAGACTGACGACGTCGCCGGTGACGGCACCACGACCGCCACCGTGCTGGCACAGGCGCTGGTCAAGGAAGGCCTGCGCAACGTCGCGGCCGGAGCTAACCCGCTCGGCCTCAAGCGCGGCATCGAGAAGGCCGTCGACAAGATCACCGAGACGCTGCTGAAGTCGGCCAAGGAGGTCGAGACCAAGGAGCAAATCGCTGCGACCGCCGCCATCTCGGCCGGCGACCTGCAGATCGGTGAACTGATCGCCGAGGCGATGGACAAGGTCGGCAACGAGGGTGTCATCACCGTCGAGGAGTCGCAGACCTTCGGGCTGCAGCTCGAGCTCACCGAGGGCATGCGCTTCGACAAGGGCTACATCTCGGGCTACTTCGTGACCGACGCCGAGCGTCAGGAAGCCGTCCTGGAGGATCCCTACATCCTGCTGGTCAGCTCCAAGATCTCGACCGTCAAGGATCTGCTGCCGCTGCTGGAGAAGATCATCCAGTCCGGTAAGCCGCTGCTGATCATCGCCGAGGACGTCGAGGGCGAGGCGCTGTCCACGCTGGTCGTCAACAAGATCCGCGGCACCTTCAAGTCCGTGGCCGTCAAGGCTCCGGGCTTCGGTGACCGCCGCAAGGCGATGCTGCAGGACATGGCGATCCTCACCGGTGGCCAGGTCATCAGCGAAGAGGTCGGCCTCTCGCTGGAGACCGCCGACGTGTCGCTGCTGGGCCAGGCTCGCAAGATCGTCGTCACCAAGGACGAGACCACGATCGTCGAGGGCGCAGGCGACAGCGAGGCCATCGCCGGTCGCGTTGCGCAGATCCGCAGCGAGATCGAGAACAGCGACTCCGACTACGACCGCGAGAAGCTGCAGGAGCGGCTGGCCAAGCTGGCCGGCGGCGTTGCGGTGATCAAGGCCGGTGCCGCCACCGAGGTGGAGCTCAAGGAGCGCAAGCACCGCATCGAGGACGCGGTGCGCAACGCCAAGGCTGCCGTGGAGGAGGGCATCGTCGCCGGTGGCGGTGTGTCCCTGCTGCAGGCCGCCCCGGTGCTCGAGGAGCTCAAGCTCGAGGGCGACGAGGCCACCGGCGCGAACATCGTGCGTGTCGCGCTGGAGGCTCCGCTGAAGCAGATCGCCGCGAACTCGGGCCTGGAGCCCGGCGTGGTCGCCGAGAAGGTGCGCAACCTCAAGGCTGGTGAAGGCCTCAACGCCGCCACCGGTGATTACGAGGACCTGCTCAAGGCGGGCGTGGCCGACCCGGTCAAGGTGACGCGTTCGGCGCTGCAGAACGCGGCGTCCATCGCGGCGCTGTTCCTGACCACCGAGGCCGTCGTCGCCGACAAGCCGGAGAAGGCAGCCGCACCCGCGGCCGACCCGACCGGCGGCATGGGCGGCATGGACTTCTAAGTCTGTCCAACGGAAAGGCCCGGTCCCTCTTGCGGGGCCGGGCTTTTTCGTGCGCGAACAGATCCGCCGAACGTGGGTTACCCGCACGCTTTTTCGCGCCAGCCGTGACACGAGGCCACACTCGGCGGGCCGCGCAGCGGGGTTACTTCTTCAGCGGCACGCAGTCGTGCAGGCAGTCCGGGCTCGTCGACGGCGATTGAGCCGTGGCTTTACGGTGCAGCACCGCGCGGGTCGGCGTGATCTGCAACGTGTCGTCAGCGGGTCGGCCGGTTCCGTCGACGATCAACGAGTAGCCGCCAGGTTCGCGCGGCGGCCAGAGCACCGTGACATCGCCGTGCGCGGTGACGTTGCGTTGTGTGGTCTTGCCGATGGATCCGACGTCGAGCGTGCCGTCGACGAGGACCGGGTCCACCGCGACGGTGTGCGCGCGGTAGTCGTCGCCGACGGTGATCAGGTAGGCGAAGTCGAAATCGGCCAGCGCGTCACCCAGCTTGTCGAGGTCGACTTTGACACTCATGACGTCGGCTCCGGTTGACGACCCCGGATCAACCGGCCGGGACGCGCCGCGGTGGGCACCCCGTGCTCGGCGATGACCTCACCGGACACAATGGTCGCGACATAACCGTCGGCGCGCTGGTCCAGGCGTCGACCACCCGCGGGCAGATCGTGGGCGACGACGGGCCGGTGCAGCTGCACCGCGTCGTGGTCGATGACGTTGAGATCGGCCTTGTAGCCCACCGCTATTCGGCCGCGGTCGGCCAGGCCGGCCACCCGCGCAGGCACCGACGTCAACTCGCGTACCGCTTCGGCCACCGACAGCCGGCCCGACGCGCGGTCGCGCGCCCAGTGCGCCAACATGTAGGTGGGAAAGCTTGCGTCACAGATCATTCCGTAGTGCGCACCGCCGTCACCGAGACCCAGCACGACGTCGTCGCGGCGGATCAACTCCGCCACCGTGTCGAGGCTGCCGTCGCGGAAGTTGGCCAGCGTGACGAGCAGCATCGCGTGCCCGTCGTCGTCGAGTAGCCGGTCGTAGGCCTCCTCGAGCGGGCTGACGCCGCGGACCCTGGCTCGGCTGGCGATGCTCTCCGAACGCGGAGGTTCGTAGTTCGGCGGGTCACCAAGGGGGAACATCCACTCGAACGCCTGCGCCGCGAACATCAGCGGGTGGCCGTCGGAAGCCGGGGTATCAGACAGGATCCGCTGGCGCACTTCGGGTTTGCGCATCTCGGCGACGCGTTCGGCCAGCGGCAGCGCCGCGATCTCGCGGTAGCTCGGGTACATGACGAACGGGTTGCCCGACAGCTCCAGCCCGAGCACCAGCCCGATCGGGCGGGGGAAGATCTGCGCGGTGATATCGCCGCCCGCTGAGTTGGCCTTCTCCACCATGGTCAGCGCGTCGACGAAGAACGGGTCGCCGGCGTTGCCGATGGCCAACGTGAACGTCACCGGAAGGCCGACGTCCTCGGCGACATCGAACACCGTCTGCAGCACGGGTTCGTAGTCGCCGGCGACCAGGTCGGGGACGAACTGGATCAGGCCGCCGCCGGCATCGTCGACGCCGCGTGCGATGGCCTCGATTTCGGCGCGGTCGGCGTCATAGCTGGGGATCGGCCGGCCGCTTTCGGTCTTGTGCAAAGTGAACCGCGACGACGCGAAGCCCAGCGCGCCGACCTGGACCGCTTCGGCGGCGAGCTTGCGCATCAGCGCGAGGTCCTCGGTCGTGGCCGGTTCGCGGTCGACGCCGCGCTGACCCATCACGTAGACGCGCAGCGGGGAGTGCGGCAGCAGCGCCGCCACGTCGATGTCGCGGTGTCGCGACTCCAGCGCGTCGAGGAACTCGGGGAACGTCTCCCAACTCCACGGCAACCCGTCCACCATCACCACACCGGGGATGTCCTCGACGCCGGCCATCACGTCGACCAGCACGTCGTGGTCTTCGGGGCGGCAGGGCGCGAACCCGACGCCGCAGTTGCCCATCACCGCCGTGGTCACCCCGTGCGCCGAGGAGGGGGTGAGCCGGTCCGACCAGATCGCCTGGCCGTCGTAGTGGGTGTGCAGGTCGACGAAGCCGGGCGTGACGAGCAGGCCGGTCGCGTCGATCTCGCGTGTTCCGGTGCCGTCCACCGCGCCGACGGCGGCGATCACGCCGTCCGAGATCGCCACGTCGCCGACGAAGGGGTCGCCGCCGAGGCCGTCGACGACGGTCCCGCCGCGGATCACGAGTTCATATGTCATACGTCGAATCTACGATGAGCCGGTGATCGATCACTTCGGAATCAACTGTGCGGACTGGGAGCGGTCGAAGGCCTTCTACGACAAGGTGCTCGGCGTGCTCGGCTACACCCGGCAGTTGGACTATCAGGTCGCCATCGGCTACGGCGCCGACGGCAAGCCGGATTTCTGGATCGCCGACATGACCAAGGGCGACGCGGCCGGACCCAACCGTGAGGTGCATTTCGCGTTTGAGGCCGTCGACACCGATGCGGTGCAGGCCTTCTACGCCGCCGCGCTCGAGGCCGGCGCCGAGTCCCTGCACGCGCCGCGGCTGTGGCCGGAGTATCACCCCGGCTACTACGGGGCGTTCGTCCGTGATCCGGACGGCAACAACATCGAGGCGGTTTTCCACGACTTTTCCGCTGGCGCGGCGTCGGCGGCGGACTGAGTAACGTCGGGGCATGGCTGACTCTGATGTTTCGGCGGTTCGCGAACTGCTGCGTGACATGTTCACCCGGCAGATCGAGCACGTCGAGGAGCTGACAGACGGACTGACCGATGAGGTTGCGTTCTACCGCCCGACCAACGAGGCCAACAGCATCTCCTGGCTCATCTGGCACAGCGCGCGCCAGCAGGATCTGCAGTTGTGCGCCCTCGCCGATACCGAGCAGGTGTGGTTCCGCGACGGCTGGGTCGACCGGTTCAACCTCGACCTGCCGCGTGGCGCGATGGGGTACGGCGACGGGCCGGCGGAGGTCGCCAAGGTGCGCGCGTCGGCCGATCTACTCGCCGGCTACTACCGCGCCGTGCACAAGATGACGTTGGAGTACATCGCGTCGGTGACCCCCGATGAGTTGCGCCGCGTCGTCGACGAGAACTGGGATCCGCCCGTCACCGCGGGCGTGCGCCTGGTGAGCATCGTCGACGATGCCGCCCAGCACCTCGGCGCGGCCGCCTACCTGCGCGGAATTGCGTGATCAAGTGGTGGCCGGCGGTCGGGTTGACCGCGATGGTTCTGCTCGGCTGGGTCGTGGGCAAATCATCCACCGGCATTGACGACTGGTTTCACCAGTACAGCAATAGCCCGACGCGTGATCTGCGAGGGTTCACCGATCCGCTGGCGCTGGTCGTCATCGTGGCTGCCACGGTCGCCTTTGCGATGTATCGGCGACGGTGGCTGCTGGCCGCCATCGCCGCGGTGCTGCCGTATAGCGCGTATCTGCTGGTGCAGGTGATCAAGCCCGTTTTCGGCCGGGAGAAGGGCGGCGGCCTGGCTTATCCGAGTGGGCACATCACGACGACGACCGTGGTGTTGGGGCTGTTCGTGCTGGTCACCGGCTGTGCACTGTGGGCGCTGGTGTTTGCGACGGTGTATATCGGGTTGGCGGTTATCGGGGTCGGCACAACGTTTCACTACTTCACCGACACGGTCGGCGGGATGCTGTTGGGCACGTCGCTGGTCGGCATCGCGGCGCTTCTCGCGGCACCGAACTTGACGCGTGTCAACACGCGTGCGGTCTGGGTCACACGAGGTGGTTAGCATGGGGTTATGACTGCGACACCCGACGTTGAGCGGCCCGATACCAGCACCATCCACAACCCCGCGACGGGCGCGGTCGCCGGAACCGTGCGATGGACCGATCCCGCCGATGTGCCGCGGGTCGCGGCCCGGCTGCGCGACGCGCAGAAACAGTGGGAAGCGCGCGGGCCCAAGGGGCGTGCCAAGGTATTGGCCCGGTATGCGGTGTGGATGGGTGAGCACCGCGACGAGATCGAGGCGATGCTGATCAAGGAGACCGGCAAGTCGGCGGCCGACGCCGCCCAAGAGGTGCCGCTGCTGGTCATGATCGCGTCGTACTACATCAAGACGATGGAGAAAGCGCTGGCGCCGGAGACCAGGCCGGCGGCCCTGCCGTTCCTGGCGATCAAGAAGGTCGAGGTGCACTACCGGCCGCGTCCGGTGGTCGGCATCGTTGCCCCGTGGAACTATCCGGTGGCCAACCTGTTGATGGACGGCCTGGCGGCGTTGGCGGCCGGGTGCGCGGTGATGCTCAAACCGTCGGAGCGCACGCCGCTGACCGCCGAGCTGCTGCTGCGCGGCTGGCTGGACTCGGGGGCACCTGAGGTGATGGCGATCGTGCAGGGCGCGCGTGAGGCGGTCGAGGCCGTCGTCGACAACTCCGACTACGTACAGTTCACCGGTTCGAGCGCGACGGGCGCCAAGGTGATGGAGCGGGCGGCGCGTCGGCTCACCCCGGTCAGCCTGGAACTGGGCGGCAAGGACCCGATGATCGTGCTGGAGGACGCCGACGTCGAGCTGGCGGCCAACGCGGCTGTGTGGGGCGCGATGTTCAACGCCGGTCAGACGTGTGTGTCGGTCGAGCGGGTGTACGCGCTGGCACCCGTCTATGACCAGTTCGTCTCCGCGGTGGTGCGCGCGGTGGAGAACCTCAAGATGGGTGCGGGCGAAGGCTACGACTTCGGCTCGCTGATCGACGAGAGCCAGATCGAGGTGACCGAACGGCATGTGCGCGAGGCCGTGGCGGCCGGAGCGAAGGTGCTCACCGGCGGCAAGCGCCTCGACGGACCGGGCAGCTTCTATCAGCCGACGGTGCTCGTCGACGTCGACCATTCGATGGCGTGCATGACCGAGGAGACCTTCGGCCCGACGCTGCCGATCATGAAGGTCGACAGCGTCTCCGAAGCGATCCGGCTGGCCAATGACAGCCCGTACGGCTTGTCGGCATCGGTGTTCTCCAAGGACATCGAGCGCGCCAAAGCGATTGCGGTGCAGTTGGATTGCGGCGCGGTCAACATCAACGACGTGATCTCCAACCTGATGTGTACGACGGCGCCGATGGGCGGCTGGAAGGCATCGGGAATCGGGGCGCGGTTCGGCGGCGCGGAGGGATTGCGCAAGTTCTGCCGCCAGGAGGCGGTGGTGGCGCCGCGCACCAACGTCGGCGCGGGCGGCACGTACTACAACAACTCGCTCAAGGCGCTCAAGCGGTTGAACACGCTGATGATGAAGCTGGCGTTGGCACGGCCGCGCCGCGTCGCGAAGTAGCTCGGGGATCGCCGAAACCTTACCGAGGGTCGTTTGCCCGTCGGCGCAGAAATTCTCCGCCGGAAGGGCTTGAGTAAGTTCGACTACGGCAACGAGGTAAGGAGGGCACGCGTGCGGCTGGTGACGACCATGGTCTTGTGGCTCGTCACCACGATCCTTCTTGCCGTGGCCGTCCCGGCGATGTGGGCACAGCGCAACGTCGTCAGCGAGGACGGTTATGCCGCGCTCGCGGCCTCAGCGGCCAAAGACCCGCAGTTGCAGAGTGCGATGGCCGCCGAGCTGACACGACAGATCCTCTCTTTCGCGTCCGACAACGGCTACACACTCAACCGCGATCTGGTCCGCGGCGGAACCGTCGCCTACACCAGCAGCGCCGGCTTTCCCGGGCAGTTCGGCCAGGCCAACCGCATTGCGCACCGCTGGCTGTTCACCGATTCCGTGCAGCGCGAAGAAGGCTCCAACCGCTGGCTGATCGATATCGCCCCGATGCTCAACGACCCCTCGATCAAGCAGTTGCTCGGGGACATCGACCTCGACGTGCCCCAGACCCTGACCGTCCCGATCACGGTGCCAGAAACCACGGGGCTACATCCGGGGAAGCTGCGGCTGGTGTCGATGTGGGGACCGTGGGTCAGCGTCGGCGCGACGATCCTGACCGGCGTCTTCGCCCTGTTGACCCTGGCCGCGTCCCGATCACGCGGTAAAACGTTTGCCGCGCTGGGCGTTTCGGCGCTACTGGTCGGCGCCGCCGGGTGGGCGGGGTTGGAGGTGGCGCGCAGCCACGTCGACGACGCGCTCAACCAAACCACCGGCGACATCCGCCTGATCGCCGAGGTACTGGTCGGCCGCGCCGAAGACAGCCTGCACCACTGGCTGAACCTGACGCTGGCCGCCGGCGCAGCGCTGGTGGTGTTCGGGGTGCTGGTGTCGATGCTGGGTGGATTGCGCCGACGCGACGGTTAGCCCATCTTTGTATTGATACCGTCGACGCATGCCGTTCGTCTCGGACATCGTCGGCCCCCAGCAGCCCGTGCAAGCGTCGCCGCCGCTGGCCGCCGGGGCGCTGCGCCGCACGAGCACCATCGACACGCATCCGACCGATGACGGGGGTTCCGACGTCCACCTGCGCGCCAGCGACGTGGTGGGAGGCGGAGCCGACACACTCGACCGGGTCGCGATACATGCGCGCCTGCACAACCGCATCATCGCCGACCTTTCCGCCGTTCCGTACGACGACCGGCTGAGCCGGCTGGTAGGCCACCGCGTCGGCCCCGGCTTCCGCTCGACGGTGACTGAACTGCTGCCCGAGGATGTCGAGCGGGCCAGCCTTCTGAATCTGCTGCTCGACGACTGGGTGGGCGCGGCCCTGGTGTCCGGTTATGCGCTGCAACACACGGCTATCGAGCTCGGTGCCGAGCGCGAACTGCCGGCTGGCACCGTGGATCGGATGACGGGCATCTGCGCGGGTTTCGCGCCGGATGCGTCGCTGGTGTCGTACGCGCGACGCAACGACATCATCCCGACCGCGCGCGGCCCGGTTGCGCCGGTTCTTGACTCTGCGCATGCTGTCGAACCGTTGCGCCCCAACGGGATGCGTCGCTACCGGCGACTGGACCTGCATCCGGCGGATGCCGGATCAGCGGAGTTCGATGCCCACTTCCGTGACTCGCATGTCGACAGCGACGGGCTCGAGACGATCGTGCACGAGTACACCGTCACCGGCGTTGTGGATACGTCGACGCGGACCATCGCCTCGGTGCGGGCGGAGGTGCGGGTGTTGCCGTGGCAGGAATGTCCCGGCGCCATCGGAAGCGCCCAACGTGTCCAGGGGATTTCGCTGATGGAGTTGCGGGACCGTATCCGCCGCGAGTTCGTCGGCACGACCACATGCACGCACCTCAACGACACGTTGCGTGCGATCGGGGATCTCCACGCGCTCTTCGAGCTGCGTACGAGCCGCTAGGGTTCGATGATGTGTGACGGGTCTGGCCGCTTCTCGGGCGGCGCCTGACTGTAGTCGCCCCAGGGACCGTCGCGCTGTTCGACGGCGGCCCGAACGCCTTGGGATGCAGCGGTGTCGACGAAGCCGAGAGCATCGGGGGTGTTGCGCATCAGCCCGTCGAGGATGCCGCCGAGGGTCTGGGTGGAGGCCAGGCCCATGTTCTCGTAGGCCTGGTTGACGATCAGTTTCTGGGCCTGAAGCTGAGACAGCGGGATGTTGGCGAGCTTGGCTGCGATCTCGCGCACGCGGGCTTCGAGCTTCTCGAACGGCACCGACTCGTTGATGAGTTCGACTGCGGCAGCTTCCTTTCCGGTCAGCGGCTCACCGGTTAGGGAATGCCATTTGACCTTCGACAAGCTCAGCCGGTAGAGCCACATGCCGGTCAGGTAGGCACCCCACATGCGCGCGTATGGCGTGCCGATGACGGCGTCGTCGCTGGCGATGACGATGTCGGCGCACAGCGCGTAGTCGCTGGCACCGCCGACGCACCAACCATGCACCTGCGCGATGACGGGTTTGGACGCGCGCCAGATCGCCATAAACTTCTGATGCGGACTGGTTTCGCGGGCGCTGACCATCGCGAAATCCTTGCCGGGGTCCCAGCGACCGTCGGTGTTCATCGCCTCACCCCAGTGCTGGAAGCCGCCGCCGAAGTTGTAGCCGCCGGAGAAGGCGCGGCCCGCACCGCGCAACACGATCACAGCGACCGCGGGATCGCGTTCGGCCAGGCCGATGGCCTGCTCGATCTCGTCGGGCATCGGCGGAACGATGGTGTTGAGCTGATCTGGCCGATTCAGCGTGATGGTGGCGATCGGGGGTTCGCTGCGGTACAGAAGCGTCTCGAACTGCGGTGTCGACATGCCTGCAGTCTGGCGCGAGTGTCGGGTTGACGCACGCTTTCTGCGCTCAGACGTAGGTGAACCCGACAGTCGGCAAGGGGTGTAAAGTTCAGCCTCGCCCGACGGAGAGGTGGCAAATGAACCGCTACATCGCATGGTCAGTGCCCGTGGCAGCCGTGAGCCTGATCTTGGTCGGATGCTCCGGTGACAACTCCACCAGCACCGACGCCCCCACGACCGCCGAAGCGACCACAACCTCGGCGGCCGCAGCGGTTCCCGCCGAAGTCTTGGACAAGGCGGCCGCCGACTACAAGGCCTATGTCTCGAGCAACATCGACGAACTCGAGCGCGTCGTAAAGGTTTTCACCGATGCGGTGCGCGCAGGCGACCTGCAGGCGGCGCAGGACGCCTACGCGCCGTCGCGGGTGCCGTGGGAGCGCATCGAGCCGATCGCGGGCCTGGTCGAAGACATCGACCGCAAGATCGACGCCCGCGTCGACGACTTCGCAGGTGTCGACGATCCCGAGTTCACCGGCTGGCACCGGCTGGAGTACATCCTGTTCGAGCAGAACACCACCGAGGGCGCCGCCCCGTTCGCCGACCAGCTCGACTCAGACGTCGCGGCGCTCAAGGAGCAATTCCCCTCGGTCGAGGTGAAACCCGTCGACGTGGCCAACGGAGCCGCGGAGCTGATCGAAGAGGTGTCCGAAGGCAAGATCACTGGCGAGGAGGACCGCTACTCCAAGACCGACCTGTGGGACTTCGACGCCAACCTCCAAGGTGCCCGCGACGCGGTCGGCAAGTTGAATCCCGCGCTGGTTGAGGCTGATCCGGCGCTACTCGGCAAGATCGACGCGGGCATCAACTCGGTGTTCGACACCATGCGACCCCTGCGTCGCGGCGACGGCTGGGTGTTGTTCTGCACCGAGAACGATCCCTACCCGTCCCCGCGCTGCACCGGGGTGACCGTCGACCCGCCGACCATCGACAAGCTCAAGGCCGAGCTCGCCGGGCTCTCCGAGAACATGTCTCAAGTCGCGGGAGTACTGAAGCTGAAGTGAGCCCAGGGCCGCGCCGGCCAGGCATCTCGCGCCGGGCCTTCGTGACCGGGGCGCTTGGCACCGGCGCGGTCGTCGGCGCCGGCGCCGGGCTGGTCGGCTGCGCACGCGACGCCGGCCCCGCTGCCGCGCCGCAGCCGACGTTCGTGCCGTTCGAGGGCCCACACCAAACCGGCATCACCGCGCTGCCGGTGCCCGAGCAGGGGCTGGTGGCGTCGTTCAACGTGCTGTCCAAGGACCGTGCCGCGCTGGCGGACACGCTGGCCACGCTCACCGACGAGATCCGCGGCCTGATGGCGGGCAAACCGCCGGAGGTGCGCGACCCGGAATATCCGCCGGTGGACTCCGGCATCCTCGGGGACAAGCCGCCCGCCGACAACCTGTCCATCGTCGTCGGGGTGGGGGCGTCGCTGTTCGACGACCGGTTCGGGCTGGCCGACCGCAAGCCCAAAGAACTGGTCACCATGCCGTTTCTGGCCAACGACCGGCTGGACCCGACGCTGTCGCACGGCGATCTGTCGATCATCTTCGAGGCCGGCCACAACGACACCGTGCAGTTCGCGCTGCGTCAGTTGATGCGCCGCACCCGAAGCGATCTGGTGCTGCGCTGGATGGTCGACGGCTACGCCCGCGGCATCGGCGCGGGCCGGGCCTCGGAGGCGACGACGCCGCGAAACCTGTTGGGATTCAAGGACGGAACTTCCAACCTGGATGTGAACGACGCCGCTGTGATGGACCGGCACGTGTGGGTGGGGCCCGACGACGGCGAGCCGGCGTGGGCGGTCGGCGGGTCGTATCAGGCGGTGCGCATCATTCGGATGTTCGTCGAGTTCTGGGACCGCACCCAGCTGGTCGAGCAGGAGGCGATCTTCGGGCGCAGCAAGGTCAGTGGCGCGCCGCTGGGCATGTCCGACGAGTTCGCCGATCCCGACTACCCTTCGGACCCCGACGGCGAGCGGATCCCGCTCGATGCGCACATCCGGTTGGCCAACCCGCGCACCACGCAGACGGACGAAAACCTGATCCTGCGCCGCGGATTCAACTACTCCCGCGGTTTCGACGGTGCCGGCCGGCTCGACCAGGGGCTGGCGTTCATCGCCTACCAGCGCAGCCTGCAGCAGGGGTTCCTGACCGTGCAGAGCCGGCTGAAGGGCGAACCGCTCGAGGAGTACATCCTGCCGGTCGGCGGCGGCTTCTACTTCGTCCTGCCCGGCGTCAGCGGCCCCGACCGGTTCCTCGGCGACCAGCTGGTCAGCTGAGCACCGACCACAGAAACTCATAGATCAAGGCCGAACGGAACGCGATCTGGGCGTTGTCCGCAGCACCCGCATGCCCGCCCTCGATGTTTTCGTAGTAGTGCACCGGATGGCCGGCCGCCTCCAGCGCCGCAGTCATCTTGCGGGCATGTCCTGGATGCACCCGGTCGTCGCGGGTCGATGTGGTGATCAACACCGGCGGATAACGCCGGCCCGCCGAAATATTCTGGTACGGCGAGTATTTGGATATGAACGCCCAGTCCTCCGGATCGTCGGGATCACCGTACTCGGCCACCCACGACGCACCGGCCAGCAGCAGATGGAAGCGGCGCATGTCCAGCAGCGGGACGCTGCACACCAGCGCGCCGAACAGCTCTGGGTACTGCGTCAACATCACCCCCATCAGTAGTCCACCGTTGCTGCCGCCCTGAGCGCCCAACTGGTCGACGGTGGTGATACCGCGCTCCACCAGATCCCGTGCCACAGCGGCGAAATCCTCGTACACCAGGTGCCTGTTCTCGCGCATCGCCTGGGTGTGCCAGCGCGGACCGTACTCCCCGCCACCGCGGATGTTGGCCAGCACATAGGTGCCGCCGCGGGCGAACCACAGCCGACCGAGTACCCCGCTGTAGCTCGGTGTGTTGGCGACCTCGAACCCGCCGTATCCGCCGAGCAGCGTCGGGCCCGACGCTTCGATGTGACGGTGGCCCACAACGAAATACGGGATCGCGGTACCGTCGTCAGACTGCGCGAAGTGCTGGGTGACCACGAGATCGGCCGCGTCGAAGAACGACGGGGCCCGCTTGATCTCGGTCAACTGGTCGCCGGCAGATCCGTGCAGCAGGCGTGATGGGGTATCGAATCCGCTTGAGTCCAGGAAGATCTCGTCGCCGACATCGTCGGCTGTGACGATCACCGTGTTGGTATTGGCGGGCAGGCCCGGCACCGGCTCGGCCTGCCACGTTCCCGGTGTCACGACCTCCACGCGGCTGGCGACGTCAGCCAAAGTCACCATGACCAGCTTGTCGCGCGTCCATGCGTACTGGTTCAGGCAGGTGTGCTCGTCGGGGGCGAACACGACCGTCAGTTCCGCAGTGCCCGCGAGGAACTCGTCGTAATCGGCGGCCAGCAGCGACCCGGCCGCATACTGCGCCGTGCCGGTGTACCAATCGGTGCGCAGCTCGATCAGTAGCCAGTTGCGGTGCGCCGAAACGGTCGCATCGGTAGGCGCGTCGATCCGAATCAGTTCCGCACCGCGCAGTTCGTAAACCTCGTCGTTGAAGAAGTCGATCGCCCTGCTGATCATGGTGCGCTCGAAGCCCGGCGTGCGGTCCACGGCCGCCGCGACGATGACGTCATCCCGGGCCCCGCTGAACACCGTCTCGGCCTCGGTGAGCGGCTGTCCCCGGCGCCAGCGCTTGACCTGGCGCGGATAGCCCGACTCGGTCAGCGAGCCCTCGCCGAAGTCGGTGCCGACCAGGACGGTGTCCTCGTCAGCCCAGGTGATCTGGGTCTTGGCCTCGGGCAGCTCGAACCCGCCGGTAACGAATTTCCGTGTCGTCATGTCGAATTCGCGCACCACCGCGGCGTCGGAGCCGCCGCGTGACAGCTCGACGAGCGCCAGCCTGTAATCGGGTTCGATCACGTCGGCGCCGGCCCACACCCAGTTCTCTTTGTCGACACGCGCAAGCTCATCAATGTCGATGAGCACGTCCCATTCGGGCTCCTCGCTGCGGTAGCTGGCCAGCGTCGTGCGCCGCCACAGCCCACGCGGGTTGGCCGCGTCGCGCCAGAAGTTGTAGAGGTGTTCGCCGCGCCGACGCACATAGGGGATGCGGGCGTCGGTGTCGAGCACCTCCAGCGCATCGACGCGCATCTGCTCGAAACGTTCGCCGCCGAACTCGGCGAGCGTCGGCTCGTTGCGCTTGCGCACCCAGTCCAGCGCGTCGTCGCCGGTGATGTCTTCCAGCCACAGGTACGGGTCATCGGTCACAGAGCCAGTCACAGATCCATTGTGGCCGCTCGGCGTAGTGTGAGGTCGGTTACACCGTCTGAGGAGGGAGTCGCTGATGACTGTTTACGCTCGTCCCGGTTCGGCGGACGCGCTGATGGCATACGAGTCGCGCTACGAGAACTTCATCGGTGGCCAGTGGGTGCCGCCCGTTGCCGGGGAGTACTTCGAGAACCCGACGCCGGTCACCGGCCAGCCGTTCTGCGAGGTCGCGCGCTCCACCGAGGACGACGTCAACAAGGCTCTCGACGCCGCCCACGGCGCCGCAGGGCAGTGGGGTAAGACCGCGCCCGCCGAACGCGCCAACATCCTCAACAGGATCGCCGACCGCATCGAAGCCAACCTCGAATCGATCGCGCTGGCAGAGTCGTGGGACAACGGCAAACCCATCCGCGAGACCCTCAACGCCGACATCCCGCTCGCCATTGACCACTTCCGCTACTTCGCAGGCGCGATCCGCGCCCAGGAGGGCTCGCTGAGCCAGATCGACGATGACACCGTCGCCTACCACTTCCACGAACCGCTCGGCGTCGTCGGCCAGATCATCCCGTGGAACTTTCCGATCCTGATGGCCACCTGGAAGCTGGCGCCCGCGCTGGCGGCAGGCAACGCCGTCGTGCTCAAACCCGCCGAGCAGACCCCGGCGTCGATCATGTACCTGATGTCGTTGATCGGCGACCTGCTGCCCGCCGGAGTCATCAACGTGGTCAACGGGTTTGGGTTCGAGGCCGGTAAGCCGCTGGCGTCCAGCAACCGCATCGCCAAGATCGCGTTCACCGGTGAGACCACCACCGGCCGGCTGATCATGCAGTACGCATCGCAGAACCTGATCCCCGTCACCCTGGAGCTGGGCGGCAAGAGCCCGAACATCTTCTTCGCCGACGTGCTGGCCAGTCCGAATGGGGAAGCCGACGACTACCAGGACAAGGCGCTGGAGGGCTTCACGATGTTCGCGCTGAACCAGGGCGAGGTGTGCACCTGCCCGTCGCGCAGCCTGGTGCAGGCCGACATCTACGACGAATTCCTGGAGCTGGCCGCGATCCGGACCAAGGCGGTGCGCCAGGGCGATCCGCTGGACACCGAAACCATGATCGGCTCGCAGGCGTCCAACGACCAGCTCGAAAAGGTGCTGTCCTACATCGACATCGGCAAGTCCGAGGGCGCCAAGGTGGTCACCGGCGGGGAGCGCGCGCAACTCGGCGGCGACCTCAACGGCGGTTATTACGTGCAGCCGACGATCTTCGAGGGCCACAACAAGATGCGGATCTTCCAGGAGGAGATCTTCGGCCCGGTCGTGGCCGTCACGTCTTTCCGCGATTACGACGACGCCATCGCGATCGCGAACGACACCCTCTACGGACTCGGCGCCGGGGTGTGGTCGCGCAACGGCAACACCGCCTACCGCGCCGGTCGCGACATCAAGGCCGGCCGGGTGTGGACCAACTGCTACCACGCCTACCCGGCGCATGCGGCGTTCGGCGGCTACAAGCAGTCGGGCATCGGCCGCGAGAACCACAAGATGATGCTCGACCACTATCAGCAGACCAAGAACCTGCTGGTGTCCTACAGCGACAAGGCGCAGGGCTTCTTCTGATGTCGGAGCGATTTCGGCGCGCAAACGCCCCCTCCGCGGCCGTTAGCGCGCCGAAATCGCCGCCAGGCTCGCCGCCGCGGGCGCTGATCACCGCCGCGGCCGCCGACCTGCTGACCAGGCTGCAGGCCAGACATGGCCCGCTGATGTTTCACCAGTCCGGCGGGTGCTGCGACGGGTCGTCGCCGATGTGCTACCCCGACGGCGAGTTCATCGTCGGGGACCGCGACGTCTTGCTCGAAATCCTCGACGTCGGCGACGGCGTGCCGGTGTGGATCTCCGGACCGCAGTTCGAGGCGTGGAAACACACCCAGCTGGTGATCGACGTCGTGGCGGGCCGCGGCGGCGGGTTCAGTATCGAAGCGCCCGAAGGCATGCGGTTCCTGACGCGCGGCCGGGCGTTCACCGACGAAGAGAACGCGCTGCTGGCCGAGCGGGCACCGGTCACCGGTGCCGAATATGCGGCAGGGCGTGCCTCAGAGGTTTGAGGCCCGATCGGAGTTAACCTGAAAAGCGTGTTACCGCTGCCGCGTCCGTGGCTGCTGACCAGCGCGATGCTGGTCGGGGCGGCGGTCGGCGTGATCGTTGGCATCGGCGCGATGCTGCTGGTCAGCGCCAGCATCCGGCCCGATATCGTGATCGGGCTCGTCATCGGCGTGCCCAGCGTGATCGGGGTGCTGACAATCCTGCTGTCGGGCCGACGCTGGGTCACCACGGTCGGCGCGTTCATCCTGGCCATCGCACCCGGCTGGTTCGGGGCGCTGGCGGCGATCCAGGTGGTGCACGGTGCGTGACACGCTGACGGGCGAACCGACCGAGCCCTACACGCCGATGTTCACCGGCGAACTGCCCGCCCAGCCGTCGGAGCCGTTGCCGGTGCCGCCCCCACCGCTCGTCGTACCCGGCAGCTACCAGTACCTCAAGCGCTGGACGTTCGTCGCGGTGGTGGCGTGCGTGTGGATCGCCGCGGCCGCAGCCGGGTGGGGCCTGTACTACTGGTGGTTTCACTCGATCGACAAGACGGCGCCAGTGTTTGTCGTGCTGATCTTCGTGGTGACCTGCACTGTCGCTGGCGTGCTGCTGGCGATGGTTCCGGATCGGCCGGCGGTCTCGGGGCTGGCGATCGCGGTGATGTCGGCGCCGTTGGCGGCGACCGCTGGCGCGGCGGTGCTACACGGCCTGAACTTCTGCGAATACGCCAGCCGATGCTTCGTCGGCCTGATCCCGTACTGACGACGGCGGCGTTGTAGAGTCGCATCCATCTGTTTACCTGTTCACTCGGACAGGCGTGGGAGGTGGGCGTCGTCGTGAATTGGGCCCCGTGGCGAGGGCTGGCCGTCGTTGTCACCGCCATCGTGATCACCGTCGCCGGTTGCTCCACGGCCCAGCCCGACGCGGAGTCCGACCAGATCGTGCTGGCCGAAGCGCAGCCGCTGGGCGACTACAACCCCGTTCTCGGCTACGGCGAAGCGGGCGTTTCCCCGATCTACGACGCGCTGTACCGCCCCGAGGCGCCCGATGACGAACAGGTGCCGGATCTGGTGCCCGCGTTGGCTTCCGCACCGCCCGAACTGGTGGAGCCGCGGCGCTGGCGGGTGCCGTTGCGCACCGATGTCACGTTCTCCGACGGCAGCGAGTTCGATTCGGCCGATGTGGTGGCCACCTACACCGCGATCAAGAACCCGGCGGTGGCATCGGAGATTTCCACACACGTCGCCCCGATCGCCGCGATCACCGCGGATGGGTCGCACGCCGTCAACGTCGAGGTCAACACCGACGCCGAGCCGACACCGTACCTTCTTGTCGGCATCGCCCCATCGGAGGCGATCGAGAACCGGCCCGCCGCCGCCTGGGCGCTGAACACCCAGCCCGTCGGCACCGGACCCTACCGTCTGGAGAGCCTGCGGCCCGATCAGGCCGTTCTGGTCGTCCGCGACGACTACTGGGGCCAGACACCGCAGGTGAAGCGCCTGGTCTACACCCACAACCCCGACGACAACGTCCGCGCCCAGCGCCTCGTGGCCGGTGAGGTCGACGGAGTCAACCTGCCGCCACGGCTCATCGACTCGATCAACGTCGAGAACGTCGCGACCGTGGCGGCCAAATCCGCGGACTGGCGCGCGGTCGCGCTGCCGGCGGGCAACGCGTTCACCTCCGATCCGCAGGCGAGGCTGGCGCTCAACATCGGCGTCGACCGCGACGCGATGATCCGTGACGTGCTGGCCGGCCACGGCCGCCCCTCGTACACCCCCGTCGCCGACGTGTACGGCGACGCATACAACCCGGAGGCGACATTCACCTTCGATCTGGAGCGCGCCAAGCAGATCCTGCAGGACGCCGGCTGGACGCCCGGCGCCGATGGCATCCGCGAAAAGGACGGTGAGAAAGCGTCGTTCGCGCTGCTGTACAACGCGCAGGACTCGCTGCGCCAAGATCTCGCGGTGGCGTTCGCGGCTGCGGTCAGACCGCTCGGCGTCGACGTGCGGCCGCGCGGCACCAGCTGGGACGAGATCGACACCCGATTCGGCGATTCCGCGGTCGTTCTCGGCGGCGGGTCGACCCCCTACAGCATCGACTCGCAGGTCTACGACACCCTGCACACGCGGGTGCCCGGCTCGTCGCCGTATTCGAACCCCGGCAACTTCACCGCGCCCGGACTCGACGGCCTGCTCGAGCAAGCACGCGAATCGGCTTCGGGCCCAACCAAAGACACGCTCTACCGCGATGTCCAGGCCAGGTATGTGGCGGAGCCGTCCCACGTTTTCCTGACCTTCCTCGACCACACCTACGCGTATCGCGAACTCGGCTGGAACCAGACCCCACCGATCCTCGAGCCGCATTCGCACGGTGTGGCGTGGGGGCCATGGTGGGACATAGTTGCGTGGACACGTGACAGCAACAGTTGAGCGCGTCGTCGTCGAGGGGCCGGTCGAGCCCCGCGTCGACCGCCGCCGTCGACTGCGGGCTGCCGCCCGGTTGTTGGCGGTGCGCAGCGCGATCGCCGTGCCGGTGACTGCGGCCGTGTCGGTGGCGATGTTCTGGATCGCCTCGCTGTCGCCGTTCGACCCGTTGGCGGCGTACCTGGGTAACAACTATCAATTCGCCACGCAGTCGCAGCGTGCGGCGTTCCGCGAGGCCTACCAGACCGACCTGCCGTGGTGGCAGGCGTGGTGGGACTGGGTCACCGGCCTGGCCCGCGGTGACCTCGGTTGGTCGTCGACCCAATCGCAGCCCGTCACAACGGTGTTGGCCGAGCGGATGCCGTTCACGTTGGGGCTGTCGGGCGCCGCGTTGGTGGCTGCGGCCGCCATTGCGATCGTGCTGGGCTGCATCGCGGGTATGCGTCGCGGCGGCCTGATCGACAAGGCGTGCAACGTGTTCGCGGTGACGATGGCCGCGGTGCCGCCGTTCGTCGTCTCGCTGGGGCTGGTGGCCGTCGCGGCCGTCGGCCTGCGCTGGTTTCCGACGTCGGGCGCCAGCGCGCCCGGTGCCGGATACACCATGTCCGGCGTCCTCAATCACGCTGTGCTGCCGCTGATCGCGCTGACGGTATCGCAGATCCCGTGGCTGCTGTTGACCATGCGCACCGCCGTGGTTGACGCGTGCAGTTCCGACGCGGTGCGCGGCGCCCGCAGCCGCGGCGTCGACGGCTGGGTGCTGCTGCGCGGCCACATCGCGCCGGTGTCGGTGCTGCCGACGCTGGCCCTGCTGGGCACCCGGCTACCCGAACTGATCGCCGGTGCCGCGGTCGTCGAAACCGTGTTCGGCTGGCCGGGGATGGCTGCGGTGCTGGTGGACTCCGCTGCGGCGCTGGACTTTCCGCTGCTTGCCACGCTGACGGTGGGCGCCGCACTCGCGGTGCTGCTCGGCTCGGCGCTGTCGGATGCGGCGGCGGTGGCCGTCGACCCGAGAATCGAGATGACGGCATGAGCATCGTGACCAGACCGCAGCGCCGGCTGCAGTGGCCGTGGCTGGTGCTGGCCGTCATCGCCGCGGCGGCCGTGGTGATCCCCGTCATCGCGGGTAACCAGGTCGCCGACTTCTCAGCCGCGCTGCACCCGCCGGGGCAGGCGCATCTGCTCGGCACCGATCACTCCGGATACGACCTTCTGGTCAGGTGCGCGCAGGCCCTACAGATCTCGTTGGTGATCGCCGCGGTGTGCGCGGTCGCCGCCACCGTGCTCGGGGTGGTGATCGGTGTGGGTTCGGCGCTGATCGGCGGTTGGGTGGATGCCTTGGTGATGCGGATTGTCGACGGCTTCAACGCATTACCGCACCTGGTGCTCGGCATCGTCATCGCGGCGATGTGGCGGGGCGCGCCGTTGGCGATCATCGCCTCGATCGCGCTGACCCACTGGCCCGCGGTCGCGCGTGTGGTGCGCGCCGAACTGTTGTCGGTCTCGGAGTCGGGTTGGATCCAGGCCTCACGGTTGGCCGGCGCGTCGCGATGGTTCGTCGCGCGCCGCCACCTGCTGCCCGCGGTGCGCGGGCAGGCGCTGGTGGCGATGGTCATGTTGTTGCCGCACGCGGTCTGGCACGAGTCGACGCTGTCGTTTCTGGGCGTCGGGTTCTCCCCGGATCAGGCCAGTCTCGGCACCTTGCTGGGGCAGGCGCGCGGCGACGTGTTGCTCGGCGCCTGGTGGACGCTGGCCGTTCCCGCGGTGGCGCTGATCGCTACGGCGCTGGCGTTCTCATCGGCCGGTGCGCTGATGCAACGCCGAACCCAACCGCCAGGAGGACAGGTCTGGTGACCCCGCATTCCATCGCGCAACTGTGCGGCCTCACCGTCGACATCGCCACCCGCCACGGCAACACGTCACCGCAGGTGCGCGTCCTGGACGCGGTGAACCTCAGCGTGCACACCGGAAAGGTGACCGCGCTGATCGGCGAATCCGGATGCGGAAAATCGTTGGCCGCGTTGGCCTTGTGCGGTCTGTTGCCGCCGGGGTCGAACGCGCGCGGCGACGTCGTGATCGACGGCGTCAGCCTCGCCGGCGCCGACGAGCGGCGCTGGTGTCAACTACGCGGCGCGCACATCGGTTTCGTTCCGCAGTCCGCGGCGACGTCGTTCACCGCGGTGCGCACCGTCGGGTCTCAACTCACCGAGGTCTGCCGACGCCTCGACGCGGACCGCAGCGTCGACGAGCTGCTCGCCGCGGTGCGCCTGCCCGGGGCGGTGGCGGACCGGTACCCGCACGAACTGTCGGGCGGCATGGCGCAGCGGGTGGCGATCGCGGCGGCCATCGCCGCGCGCCCGAAAGTCGTACTCGCCGACGAACCCACATCGGCTCTGGACCCCGACAACGCGGACATGGTGTGGCAGCTGCTCGGCGAGGCGGCCGCGGCAGGCGCCGGCGTGCTCGTCATCACCCACGAACTGCCGGGGCTGCTGCGCTCCGGGGTGTGCGACGACATCGCGCTGATGCGCAACGGCACTGTCGTGCAGCAGGATACGGCCGACGCCGTGACGGACAGCGCCGACGCCTACGTGCAGCGGTTCTTCGCGGGGGCGATGCTGTGACCACGCACGTTCTGGCGGCCCGGCACCTCACCGTGTGCTTCGACGGGCGCCGGGTACTCGACGACGTCGACCTCACCGTGCGCACCGGCGAGGTCGTCGGCGTGACGGGTCCGTCGGGCAGCGGGAAGACGACGCTGCTGCGGGTGCTAGCGGGCCTGCTGGCGCCCGGTTCCGGTGAGGTCACCTACGACGGCGCGCCGGTCGCGGCGCCGGGGTCGATCGCACTGGTGGCTCAGCATCCGCGCCTGGTGTGCAACCCGCGCTGGACGCTGCGTGCGCTCATCGCCGAGCCCGCGACCGTCCGCCGCGAGCCGGTGGTGATCGACGAGGTGGCGCGCCGGGTCGGGCTGGCCGAACCGCTGCTGGACCGCTACCCCGGGCAGGTCAGCGACGGACAGTTGCAGCGCGCCTGCATCGCGCGAGTCCTGGTGCAGCGGCCGGTGTTCGTGCTGTGCGACGAGCCGACCGCGATGCTCGACCCGATCGCTACTGCCGACGTGGTGGCGATGCTGCGTGAGATCAGCATGTATGCCGGCATCGCGCTGGTGAGCCACGACGAGGCGCTGGTGGATACGTTGAGCCACAGCGTGTTCGCACTCTAGCGGCTGGCGGGCTCCCACGTGCGCATCGCCGCGTCGAGTCCCTGGTCGTCCAACGCGTCGACCGGTAACGCCGACTGGCTGCCGCCGCAACGCATCCCGTCGAGCAGGATCGCAGTGAACCGACGCCACAGACTGCTGTCGACGTGGCCCGCGAACTGGCTGACCGTGCCACCGATCAAGCTGATGATCGGCATGTCCGTGGCCGAGATTTCGGGGCGCAGGTGCCCGTCGTGCTGTGCTCGCGCAACCAATTCGGCGACCACCGGGCCGAGCCGGTCCTGTGCGGCGATCACGCGATCTCCGCCGTATGCCTTGCTGAACGCGATTTCGCGTAGGCCACGATCGGTCGCGGTCAACTCACACATCTGCTCGACGAACCACGCGAAGCCCTCCCAGGAGTCGTCGTACTTCAGCCCGGCCTGCGCCAGAGCCGTGAGTTGATGCAGCGCGTCGACGAAGATCGCCTCGAGAAGTTCGTCCTTGGTGGCGAACCGCCGGTACACCGTCCCCACCCCCACGCCGGCGTGGCGGGCGACGTCATTCAGGTTGGGCTCCAGGCCTTCCGACGCGAACAGGTCACGGGCCGCCTCGAGGACCCGCGCCCGGTTACGCTCGGCGTCCTTGCGCAGCGGGCGCCCCGTCGGCTCATGCGCGGTCACCGAACCGAGTGTAATGCAGCGCACAGATAAGCGGATTGACCTGATCCGCTTAATTCGTTAGCTTCTCTGACTAGCCCAGCCGGAAGGACGCCAACGACGATGAAGACGATCAGGCGTATCTGGCTGCCTACCATGATCGTTCTCGCCGTGGCTGTGGGTGTTCTGGTGGTGTCGCAGCTTCGGACGGTTTTCGGTTCCGAGCCTGTCCTGGTGACGCCGATCGGCGCGGATACCGCCGAGAAGTTCATTCCCAAGGTTGTGACCTATGAGGTGCTGGGTACGGGCAGCGCCGTCGTCAACTATCTCGATCTCGACGGCAAGCCGGTGCGCGCGGGGACCGTAAGCCTGCCCTGGACACTGACATTGGAGACCACGGCGCCCTCGGTGGCACCGAACATCATCGCCCAGACCGACGGTTCGTCCATCACGTGCCGGATCACCGTCGATGACGAGATCAAAGACGAGAACACCGCCACCGGTATGAACGCGCAGACCTTCTGTCTGGTGAAGTCGGCATGAGCGTTCCGGTTGACGACGCGCCGACGGCTCCGAACCCGCTCGCGCGCCCGAGACGGCCGTGGCTGCCGCGGTTGATCCGACTCTTCGCGCTGCCGATCATCCTGGCGTGGGTCGTCATCGTCGGCCTGCTCAACACCACGGTGCCGCAGTTGGAGGTGGTCGGCAAGCAGCGCGCGGTGTCGATGAGCCCGCAGGACGCGCCGTCGATGATCGCGATGAAGCGCATCGGCACCACGTTCGACGAGTACGACACCAGCAGCTCGGTGATGGTCGTGCTCGAAGGCGAGAACAAGCTCGGCGCAGAGGCGCTCGAGTTCTATGAGCAGATGGTGGCCGACCTGCGCGCCGACACCGAACACGTGCAGTACGTCCAAGACCTCTGGTCTGACTCGTTCACCGCGGCGGGCGCACAGAGCGTCGACGGCAAGGCCGCCTACACCCAGGTCTACATCGTTGGCGATCAGGGCGAGAGATTGGCCAACGAGTCGGTGGAGGCCGTCCGCGACATCGTCGACAGGCATCCCACACCGCCGGGTGTCGACGTGTACGTGACCGGTGCGGCGGCGACGACGACCGATCAGAATGCGGTGGGCGACAAGAGTATGCGCACCATCGAGCTGCTCACCTTCGGGGTCATCATCGTCATGCTGCTGGTGATCTACCGGTCCGTCGTCACGACGCTGGTGCTGCTCAGCATGCTGGGGATGGGTCTGCTGGGCAACCGCGGGCTGATCGCGTTTCTGGGCTACCACAACGTCTTTGGCCTCACAACCTTCGCCACCAACCTGGTCGTCACGCTGACCATCGCCACGGCGGTCGACTACGGCATCTTCCTGATGGGCCGGTATCAGGAGGCGCGCCGGTCCGGTGAGGACCGGGAGTCGGCGTACTACACCATGTTTCATGGGACCGCGCATGTGGTTGCGGCATCCGGGTTGACGATCGCGGGCGCCACCTTCTGCCTGAAGTTCACCCGGCTGCCCTACTTCGAGAGCATGGGCTACCCGATGGCCGTGGCGATGGTGTTCGGCATCACGGTGGCCCTGACGTTCGGTCCGGCGATGATCTCGGTGGTCAGCCGTTTCGGTAACTTGCTGGAACCCAAGGGCAACTCGTCCACCCGGGCGTGGCGGCGGGTCGGCACCTCGACCGTCCGCTGGCCGGGGGCGTTCCTGGTGGTCGCGTTGGCGGCCTGCATGGTGGGTCTGCTTGCGCTGCCCGGCTATCACACCACTTACAACGACCGCCTCTACCTGCCCGACGACATCTCGGCCAACATCGGTTACGCCGCCGCGACCCGGCACTTTTCCGAGGCCAGGATGAACCCGGATGTGCTGATGGTCGAGACCGACCGCGATCTGCGAAACGCGGCCGGGTTCTTGATGATCGACAAGATCGCGAAGGCGCTGGCAAGAGTCGACGGAGTCGCCCAGGTGCAGGCCATCACCCGGCCCGACGGCAAGCCGATCGAACACACGACGATCCCGTACATGATCGGCCAGCAGGGCGTCGGCCAGCTCATGGCCAACGACTACCAACAGGGCGTCATCGACAACATCTTGGCCCAGGCCGACGAGATGGCCCACACCATCGAGTCGATGGAGAAGATGAACGCGATCACCCAAGAGCTGTCGGTGGTGTCGCGCAGCATGGCCGACAAAATGGGCGACACGTCGGCGACCCTGCAGGATGTGCGCGATCACATGGCCCACTTCGACGACTTCTTCCGGCCGTTGCGCAACTACTTCTACTGGGAGCCACACTGTTTCAACATCCCGGTGTGCTGGTCGCTGCGTTCGATCTTCGACAGCCTGGACGGCATCGCGACCATGTCCGACGACTTCCAGGACATGGTTCCTGACATCAACCGGATGGCCGATCTGACGCTGGAGATGACCGCGGTGATGCCGGGCATGATCCAGTCGATGAAGAACCAGCGCCAGATGATGTTGAACCAGTATCAGGTGCAGCGGGCGCAGCAGGACCAGACCATCGAGCAGCAGGCAGACAGCTCCGCGATGGGGGAGGCGTTCGACGAAGCGCTCAACGACGACTCGTTCTACGTGCCGCCCGAAGCGTTCGACAACGCGGACTTTAAGCGCGGCATGGAGTTGATGATGTCGCCCGACGGTCATGCGGTCCGGTTCACGATCATCCACCAGGGCGACCCGTTGACCGAGGAGGGCATCTCCCGCATCGAGCCGCTCAAGAAGGCGGCGGCGGCCGCGATCAAGGGGACACCGCTGGAGGGCTCCCTGGTCTACGTCGGCGGTGCCGCGGCGATGTTCGACGACATGCAGGAAGGCGCCGACTACGACCTGCTGATCGCGGTGACGGCCGCGCTGTTGTTGATCCTCGTCATCATGATGATCATCACCCGGGCCCTGGTCGCCGCCCTGGTCATCGTCGGCACGGTGGCACTGAGCCTGGGCAGCGCGTTCGGGATGTCGGTGGTGCTGTGGCAACACGTCATCGGGATCCCGTTGCACTGGATGGTGCTACCGATGGCGATCATCGTCCTGGTGGCGGTCGGCGCGGATTACAACCTGCTACTGGTGTCGCGGATGAAAGAGGAGATCCACGCCGGTCTGCGCACCGGCACCATCCGCGCCATGGCCGGTAGCGGTCCCGTGGTCACGGCCGCCGGGCTGGTGTTCGCGTTCACCATGGCGACGATGGCGGTCAGCGATCTGATCGTCATCGGCCAGGTCGGAACCACGATCGCGTTGGGCCTGATCTTCGACACCTTCGTGATCCGCGGGTTGATGACACCGTCGGTGGCCACCCTGCTCGGCCGCTGGTTCTGGTGGCCGTTGGCGGTGCGCCCGCGGCCGCGCCCGGCGCCGTGGCCCAAGCCGATCCAGCGCGATCCCGCAGGACATGGCGGGCCGTTCGGCGATGCCCATTAGTGTGGGGGCGTGACCCACTATGACGTCGTCGTTCTCGGAGCCGGCCCCGGCGGATACGTCGCGGCCATTCGCGCCGCCCAACTTGGACTGAACACCGCAGTCGTCGAACCCAAGTACTGGGGCGGGGTATGCCTCAACGTCGGCTGTATCCCGTCGAAGTCGCTGCTGCGCAATGCGGAGCTGGCCCACATCATCACCAAGGACGCCAAGCTGTTCGGCATCAGCGGTGAGCCCACCATGGACTACGGGGCGGCCTTCGACCGCAGCCGCAAGGTCGCCGACGGGCGGGTGTCCGGTGTGCACTTCTTGATGAAGAAGAACAAGATCACCGAGATTCACGGCTACGGGAAGTTCAAGGACGCCAACACCCTCGAGGTCGACCTGAACGAGGGCGAAACCGAGACGGTCACCTTCGACAACGCCATCATCGCCACCGGCAGCAGCACCCGGCTGGTGCCGGGCACGTCGCTGTCGGACAACGTCGTCACCTACGAAGAGCTGATCATGACGCGCGAGCTGCCGTCGTCGATCGTCATCGCAGGTGCTGGCGCGATCGGCATGGAGTTCGGCTACGTCCTGCGCAACTTCGGCGTGGACGTGACGGTCGTGGAGTTCCTGCCGCGCGCGCTGCCCAACGAGGACGCCGAGGTCTCCAAGGAGATCGAGAAGCAGTTCAAGAAGCTGGGCGTGAAGGTCCTCACCGGCACCAAGGTGGAGTCCATCCGGGATGACGGCTCGACGGTGACGGTGCAGGTCAGCAAGGACGGCAAGTCCGATGAGCTCAAGGCCGACAAAGTGCTGCAGGCCATCGGCTTTGCGCCCAACGTCGAGGGCTACGGGCTCGACGCCGCCGGGGTCAACCTCACCGAGCGCAAGGGCATCGGCATCGACGATTACATGCGCACCAACGTGCCGCACATCTACGCCATCGGCGATGTCACCGGGCTGCTGCAGCTGGCTCACGTCGCCGAGGCACAGGGTGTGGTGGCCGCCGAAACCATCGCCGGTGCAGAGACTTTGGCGCTCGGCGATTACCGGATGATGCCGAGGGCGACGTTCTGCCAGCCGCAGGTCGCCAGCTTCGGCCTCACCGAGGAGCAGGCCCGCGACGAGGGCTATGACGTCAAGGTCGCCAAGTTCCCGCTCACCGCCAACGGCAAGGCGCACGGCCTAGGTGATCCCAGCGGCTTCGCCAAGATCATCGCCGACGCCAAGTACGGTGAACTGCTCGGCGGGCACCTGGTCGGACACGACGTCTCTGAGCTGCTGCCCGAGCTGACCCTGGCGCAGAAGTGGGACCTGACCGTCAACGAGCTCGCCCGCAACGTGCACACGCACCCGACGCTGTCCGAGGCGCTGCAGGAGTGCTTCCACGGTCTCGCCGGCCACATGATCAACTTTTGAGAGCCATCTGGGTCGCCGGCATCGGCGGACTGGTGGTCGGCCACATGCTGTGGCTGGCCGGCATCTCCCTTGCCACCGCCTCTAGCACGGTCAGCACCTGGGTGCTGGTGGTGGCCGCGGCGTCGTTCGTTCTGGGCGCGGTTTGTGGCGTGCTGGGCTGGCGGGCGTATCAAGACAAGGCCGAGGTGCGGGCGGCATTCTTGTGCGCCCTGCCGGTCTCGCCGGTGCTGCTGTCGCTGGTGGTGCTTGGCGTCACCCACCTCTAGCCTCTAGTCCGGGCGATTTCGGCGCGCTTTTGGCCCCTGGCGGGGCGTCAGCGCGCCCAAATCACTAGTCGGGGAAGTCGAGCGGCACGTTGAGTGTGGTGATCGTGGCGGCCAGCCCGTCGTATTGGGCGGCGAGCATGCAGAACTCGATCAGCTGCGGTTTGGTCAGGTGGCGCGCCAACGTCGACCAGGTTTGCGACGACACCCCGCGGGTGACGACGAACTCATCGGTGGCGGTGATGAGCGCGCGCTGACGGTCCGTCAGCCCGTCGGCGTCGGGGCCCTCGAAGATCTTGGCCTGTAACTCCGGGCTGAGGCCGCGGGTGCGGGCCAGCCGGCGGTGCTGCTGCAACTCGTACTCGCAATTGCGCAGGTGACCGACGCGCAGGATGACGGTTTCGGCGTCTTTCACCGGAAGCTTGCTCAACAGCCCGAGCAGCATTCCGCTGTAGGGCAGCCAGGCCAGAAACAGAAGCCGATGCTGGCCAAGGACATTGAACAGGCTGAACCTCGGCGCCCGGATCGCACGGGCGCCGAGCTTGGCGATGGCCCAGTTGAGCGGGCCGAGTTCCTTGAATCCGCCGGGCGCGATGCGCGCGGGTTCGATTGCGCTCATCGAAGCGAGTCTAGGGCTGTTTCACCAGATAGGGCGACACGGTGCTGCGGTGCTCGTCGAGGTCCAGTGCGCGGCCCAGCGCGGGGAAGGCGCGCTGTGGGCAGTTGTCCCGCTCGCAGACCCGGCATCCGGCACCGATCGGTGTCGCGTTGTCCCCGGACAGATCCAGCCCCTCCGAGTAGACCAGCCGGTGTGCGTGCCGCAGCTCGCAGCCCAGCCCGATCGCGAACGTCTTGCCGGGCTGGCCGTAGCGCCGAGCGCGGCGCTCGACGGTTCGCGCCACCCATAGGTAGTTACGCCCGTCGGGCATCTGCGCGATCTGCACCATGATCTTGCCCGGGTAGGCGAAGGTTTCGTAGACGTTCCACAGCGGGCAGGTGCCACCGCTGGATGAAAAGTGAAACCCGGTGGCGGACTGGCGCTTCGACATGTTCCCGGCTCGATCCACCCGGACGAACGACAACGGCACCCCGCGCATCGACGGCCGCTGCAGCGTCGAGAGCCGGTGCGCGATGGTCTCGTAGGAGACCGAGTAGTACGCCGACAACCGTTCCACGTCATAGCGGAAGTTCTCGGCCACCTCGTGGAAATGCCGGTACGGCAACACGGTTGCGGCCGCGAAGTAGTTGGCCAGGCCGAGCCGGGCCAGGATCGCGGACTCCTCGCTGGTGAACTTGCCGTCGGCGACCAGCTTGTCGATCAGGTGGCCGAACTCCAGGTAGGCCAATTCGGTGGCCATCTTGAACACCGTCTGACCGGACGACAGGTGGTTGCTGATCTGCAGGGCTCTGGTGGTCGGATCGAAGCGGTGCAGCACCGTGTCGCCGAGATCGCTTCGCCGCACGATGTGCACACCGTGCACCATGGTGAGTCTGTCGGAAAGTTGCCGGCCCAGCTCGGAGCGGTGCATTCCCATGCGGACGGTGAAATCCTCTGCAGCGGTGTCGAGTTCGTGTATGTAGTTCTGTCGCTCGTAGAAGTAGTCGCGGACTTCCTCGTGCGGCATGGTGATCGACCCTCGACCGCTGCCGTCGGAGTAGCGGTCCTCGGTTGCGGCGGCCAACTGGGTGGTGGTCAACCGGTAGCGCCGGTGCAGGTTCACCATCGCGCGGGCCAGGGCCGGATGCGCATTGACCATGTCGGCCACCTCCGTGAGGTCGACGTCGACGTCGACGTCGCGGTCGATGGTGACCTCGCGCAGTTCGGCGACCAACCGGGTGTCGTCCTCGGAGGCGAAGAACGTTGCATCCACTCCGAACACCTCGGTGATGCGCCGCAGCACCGCCACCGTCAGCGGCCGCACGTCGTGCTCGATCTGGTTGAGGTAGCTGGGCGAGATCTCGAGCATCTGCGCGAGCGCGGCCTGGCTGAACCCGCGTTCGCTACGAAGTTGACGGACCCGCGAACCGACGAACGTTTTCGCCACGTCACCACCTTAACCTCGGTGTGAAGTCCGTCTTCGCATTGTTGGCAACTTCGTCGCTATGGGAGGATTTAGCGGGGTCGGAATCAGGGGAGAACTCGAGCATGGCGGCTGACGCAGACAAGACCGGGTTGGCGAAGGTGATGATGCCGGTGCCCGACCCGCACCCCGACGTCTTCGACAGGCAGTGGCCGCTGCGGGTCGGCGACGTCGACCGGTACGGCCGGCTGCGCTTCGACGCCGCGACCCGCCATATCCAGGACATCGGCTCAGACCAACTGCGCGAGCTTGGCTACGAAGCCACGCATCCGCTCTGGATCGTCCGGCGCACGATGATCGACCTGATCAAACCCATCGAGTTCCAGGACATGCTGCGGCTGCGACGCTGGTGTTCGGGCACGTCGAACCGGTGGTGCGAGATGCGGGTACGCATAGATGGGAAGCGCGGGCGCGGATTAATGGAATCCGAGGCGTTCTGGATCAACATCAACCGGGAGACCCAGGGGCCTGCGCGCATCGCCGACGACTTCATCGAGGGCCTGCAGCGAACCACCGACGTCGACCGGTTGCGCTGGAAGGCCTACCTGAAGGCGGGCAGTCGCGAGGACGCCACGCAGATCCGCGAGTATCCGGTGCGCGTGGCCGACATCGACATCTTCGACCACATGAACAACTCGGTGTACTGGACGGTCATCGAGGACCATCTGTTCTCCACGCCCGAACTGCAGGGCAAGCCGATCCGGGTGACGATCGAACACGACGCCGCCGTCGCGCTCGGCGACAAGCTGGAGATCATCTCGCATGTGCACCCGGCCGGATCGACCGATCAATTCGGCCCGAACCTGACCGATCGCACTGTTACAACGCTCACATACGCGGTCGGCGACGAGACCAAAGCCGTCGCCGCCATCTTCGAACTCTGAGCCCGCGCGTTCAAACAGTACGTCCGTACTGACCTGCGGAAATCGGTTACCGATCGGTAACTACTGAACCGGTTCAGTGCCCCATGTGATTTGCAAACTTCGCAAATTATCGCGCGGCGTTAACGGAACTTGACAATGGAATCGACTGGACCTGCGGTTATGACGTAGGGCATGCTCGAATCATTGCGGCCGTAAGGTCGCTCGATAGTTAACAACTCTCACACATATGGAGGGGACCATGTCAACGGTCGGTAAGCCGAGGACTCCGGAAGAGATCCAGAAGGATTGGGACACCAACCCGCGGTGGAAGAACGTCACCCGGGAGTACTCCGCCGCCGACGTCGTAGCGCTGCAGGGCTCCGTCGTGGAGGAGCACACCCTGGCCCGCCGCGGCGCCGAGGTGCTGTGGAACCAGCTGCACGATATGGAGTTCGTCAACGCCCTTGGCGCCCTGACCGGCAACATGGCCGTGCAGCAGGTGCGTGCCGGCCTGAAGGCCATCTACCTGTCGGGCTGGCAGGTCGCCGGGGATGCGAACCTGTCGGGTCACACCTACCCGGACCAGAGCCTGTACCCGGCCAACTCGGTGCCGCAGGTGGTGCGCCGCATCAACAACGCGCTGCTGCGCGCCGACGAGATCGCCAAGGTCGAGGGCGATACGTCCGTCGAGAACTGGTTGGCTCCGATCGTCGCCGACGGCGAGGCGGGCTTCGGTGGTGCGCTCAACGTCTACGAACTGCAGAAGGCGATGATCGCCGCCGGTGTCGCCGGTTCGCACTGGGAGGACCAGCTGGCCTCGGAGAAGAAGTGCGGCCACCTGGGTGGCAAGGTGCTCATCCCGACCCAGCAGCACATCCGCACGCTGACCTCGGCGCGGCTGGCAGCCGACGTCGCCGACGTGCCCACGGTCGTCATCGCGCGCACCGACGCCGAGGCCGCCACGCTGATCACCTCCGACGTCGACGAGCGTGACCGCCCGTTCATCTCCGGGGAGCGCACTTCGGAGGGCTTCTACCGGGTCAAGAACGGTCTGGAGCCGTGCATCGCGCGGGCCAAGGCCTACGCGCCGTACGCCGACCTGATCTGGATGGAGACCGGCACTCCGGATCTGGACCTGGCCCGTAAGTTCGCCGAGGGCGTCAAGTCCGAGTTCCCCGACCAGATGCTGGCCTACAACTGCTCACCGTCGTTCAACTGGCGCAAGCACCTCGACGACGCGACGATCGCCCGGTTCCAAAAAGAGCTTGGCGCAATGGGATTCAAATTCCAGTTCATCACGCTGGCCGGCTTCCACGCGCTGAACTACTCGATGTTCGATCTGGCCTACGGCTACGCCCGCAACCAGATGAGCGCCTACGTCGAGCTGCAGGAGCGCGAGTTCGCCGCCGAGGAGCGCGGTTACACCGCGACCAAGCACCAGCGTGAGGTCGGCGCCGGTTACTTCGACCGGATCGCCACCACGGTGGACCCGAACAGCTCGACCACCGCGTTGCGGGGCTCCACCGAAGAGGGCCAGTTCCACTGATCTAGTACCGCCGAGCGCACGGTTGTTGCACGCAAACGTCGAGTAGACGCGTCAACAACCGTGCGCTCGGCGCGCTAGGAGTCCAAGAGCCGGCGCTTCTCTGCCTCGATGTCGAAATCGGCAGGCGGCCAGGACAGGTCGAGGCCCTCGAGCGCCTCGATCAGCAGCTCGGTGACGGCCAGCCGGCTGTACCAGCGGCGGTCGCAGGGCAGCACATGCCACGGCGCGTAGTCGGTCGACGTGCGATCCAGCATCACCTGATAGGCCTCCTGATACGCCGGCCATTTGAGGCGTTCGTCGATGTCGCCGGGGTTGTACTTCCAGTACTTGGTCGGATCCTCGAGCCGTTCGAGCAGTTGCTCCTTCTGCTCGTCGAGCGAGATGAACATCGCGACCTTGACCAGAGTCGTTCCGGCGTCTACGAGCTCACGTTCGAACGCGTTGATTTCGTCGTAGCGCTTCTCCCACACCTCCGGCGGCACCAGGTTGTGCACGCGGACGATCAGCACGTCCTCGTAATGCGACCGATCGAACACCCCGATGTGCCCCGGCGGCGGCAACGCCCGCCGAATCCGCCACAGGTAGTGGTGAGCGAGCTCCTCCTTGGTCGGCTTGCCGAAGGCGGTGTAGCGCACACCCATCGGGTTGACCGCTCCCACAACATGTTTGACGATGCCACCCTTGCCCGCGGCGTCCATACCCTGCAGCACCAGCAGCACCGAACGCTGGTCGTCGTTGGCCTTCCAGTTGGCGTAGAGCAGTGCCTGGAGGTCGGCCAGCCGCTCGCTGAGCGACGCCTGCACCGGCGCGGCATCCGACTTGGACCCGACAAAGCCCGGGGTGGCGTTGGTGTCGACGTCGGCGACCGTGACACCGGGGCGGAATCGCACAAGTGCCGGGATTTCGCTCATATGTCGTGCGGCTGCGACGGCGGCGTGGGCAGCACGGGGGACGGGTGCGGCTGCTCGCGGAACCGCTGCAACGACCCGCCGACCTCGACGATGCCGCACAGCGCGTTCCAGGACAGCATCGTCAGGTAGTCGATCAGCTCGTCGGCGCTCATCCGCCGGTCGCTCATCCACGAGTGCGTGGCCAACTGCACACCGCCGACGGTGTGATAGGCCCACGGCTCGACGCCGCCGACGTCCATCCCGAACGCCAGCATCCGGCGACGCAACATCACCGCCAGCATCCGCGCGATGATCTGTTCGGACGCCGCGACCGCCTTGCTCTTGCTCGCGGAGTTGTTCGCCATGACGAACTGGTAGGGCTCGGGCTCGGCGGCCACCGTCTCGACGTAGACCCGGATGATTTCCCGGGTCAACTCGTAGCCGTCGAGGTCCGACGACAACGCCGCCGCCATGTTCGGGATCAGCGTGGTCTGCGCGAACCGCATCATCACCGCGGTGGTCAGATCGTTCTTATCGACGAAGTAGCGGTACAGCACCGTCTTGGAGACACCGATCTCGGCCGCGATCTCATCCATGCTGACATTGCTTCCGCGGCGCCGGATAGCCTCCAGGGTGCCGTCGACCAGCTCGTTTCTGCGCTCCACCTTGTGTCGATGCCAACGCCGCTTACGCCCGTCGGTCTTGACCGCGAGGGCTTCGCTCTGCTGTGTCACTTTCTCCTGGATCCGTTCCCTAGTTGCCCTCGATAGTACGGCTGATCTTGGTCCCGGGCGCTGCGATGGGTCGCCGTGGCTGTCATAGCGGATGATGGTGGGGTGGCACACAGACCCGCGCCAGGGCTCGCGGCTGGCCGACGCGCCGTAACCCGGGACCGCCCCAGTTTCGCCGAGTCGCTCGCGGGTGTCGACAGCGTCGCCGACGCCGAGCGGCGCCGCAGCCTGCGTCGGATGAAGGTCGTCGCGCTGTCGTTCCTCATCGGCGCCACGGTGATCTTTCTGGTCTGCACCTGGGCGCAGTCACGCGGCGCACCCGGCTGGGTCGGCTACGTCCGCGCCGGCGCGGAGGCCGGCATGATCGGCGCGTTGGCGGACTGGTTCGCGGTCACCGCGCTGTTCAAGCACCCACTGGGCATCCCGATCCCGCACACGGCGATCGTCAAGCGCAAGAAGGACCAGCTCGGCGAGGGCCTCGGCAACTTCGTTCGGGAGAACTTCATGTCGCCGGACGTCGTGGCGACCAAACTGCGCGACGCCGAGATCGCCGGCCGGCTGGGCAAGTGGATGTGTGAACCGGCCAACGCCGAGCGCGTCGCCGCCGAAACCTCCAGAGTGCTGAGGGTTCTGGTAGAAATGCTGCGCGACGACGACGTCCAGCAGGTGCTCGACCGGATGATCGTCAAACGCATCGCCGAACCGCAGTGGGGTCCGCCGATTGGTCGGGTGCTGGCCACGCTGCTCGCCGAGCACCGCCAGGAAGCGCTGCTGCAGCTGCTCGCCGACCGGGCCTTCCAGTGGTCGCTGAACGCCGGCGAGATCATCGAGCGCGTCGTCGAACGCGATTCGCCGACCTGGTCGCCGCGGTGGATCGACCATCTCGTCGGCGACCGCATCCACCGCGAGTTGATGGACTTCACCGACAAGGTGCGCCGCGACCCCGACCACGAGTTGCGTCGCTCGGCCACCCGGTTCTTGTTCGAGTTCGCCGACGACCTGCAGCACGACGTGACGACGATTCAGCGCGCCGAGAACGTCAAGGAACAGCTCATGGCGCGCGACGAGGTCGCCAGGGCCGCCGAGACCGCCTGGGCCGCGGCCAAGCGGATCATCCTCGAGTCGGTCGACGACCCGTCCTCGGCGCTGCGCGAACGCATCGCGGAGTCGGTGGTGCACATCGGGGACAGCCTGCGCGACGACGCCGAACTGCGTGACAAGGTCGACGGCTGGATCATCCGCGCCGCGTCGCACCTGGTCGGCGAGTACGGGGTGGAGATCACCGCGATCATCACCGAGACGGTCGAGCGCTGGGACGCTGACGAGGCCAGTAAACGCATCGAATTACACGTCGGTCGCGACCTGCAATTCATCCGGATCAACGGCACCGTGGTGGGTGCAATGGCGGGCCTGGTGATCTATTCCGTAGCCCAGCTATTCTTCTGACCTGCGCTAACTGCTGCTTGCAAAAGTTAGCACTCCGTCGTACGGTAGTGGTGTCGCAATTCGGATACCCAACGCACGAGGGGGCCTCGCATGACGCAGGATGACAACCTTGCCGTCGTCGTGTCCAGCGCTGCCCAGAGCGCTGCTCAGGACATCGGTAGCTTCATCCGCGCCCAACGTGAGGCTGCACAGGTGTCCGTGCGTCAGTTGGCCGAGAAGGCCGGTGTCAGCAATCCCTACCTCAGCCAGATCGAGCGGGGATTGCGCAAACCCTCTGCCGACGTGCTCAACCAGATCGCCAAGGCGCTGCGCGTGTCCGCGGAAGTGCTCTATGTGCGAGCCGGGATTCTCGAGCTGAGCGAGACCAGCGACGTCCGCGACGCCATCATCACCGACTCGGCGATCACCGAGCGGCAAAAGCAGGTGCTGCTCGACATCTACACGTCGTTTTGCCAGCAGAACGAAGCCGAAGCTACCCAGGCAGACGAGGAGCCGACTGATTGAGACATTCCGACTGACCATCCCACACCCCCATTGACAAGCCACTTTTCGAAAGGAACACCGACGATGGCCAAAAACACCCCGGCCAAGAACCAACCGACCGCCGATGACCTCATGGCTCCGCTGCTCGCTGCGGTGGGCGCCGCCGACCTGGCGCTGGAGCGCGTCAACGAGATCGTCGCAACCCTGCGCGAGCGCGCCGACGACGCCCGCACCGATGCCCGCAGCGCCGCCGAGGAGCGCCGTGCGCGCATCAACAAGCTGCAGGAAGAGCTGCCGTCGCAGTTCGGTGAGCTGCGCGAGCGGCTGAGCAGCGACGAACTGCGCAAGTTCGCCGAGACCTACGCCGAGGCCGCCCAGAGCACCTACAACAAGCTCGTCGAGCGTGGCGAGGTCGCACTGGAGCGGTTGCGCAGCCAGTCCGGCTTCTCCGACGCCGCAGACCGCGTCGAGGGCTACACCGACCAGGCCGTCGAGCTGACCCAGGGCGCGCTGGGCAACGTGGCCGCGCAGACCCGCGCCGTCGGTGAGCGTGCCGCCAAGCTGGTCGGCGTCGAACTACCGAAGAAGGCCGAACAGGGCGCCGCGAAGGGCCAGGAGAAGACGCAGGCGGCGGCCAAGAAGACCCCCGCCAAGAAGGCTCCGGCCAAGAAGGCCGAGAAGCAGGGGCCGGCCAAGAAGGCACCGGCCAAGAAGGCTCCGGCCAAGAAGGTCACCCAGAAGTAGTTCGCGAGAAATTCGCCCAGAGGGCGTAACCCGCATAGGCTTGGGCTCGTGCAGCTCGAAGGCCTAGTGGGTTACGTCCTCTTCTTTTTGCAGATCGCCGTGTTGGTGACGGTGGTGTACGCGTTCGTGCACGCGGCCATGCAGCGTCCCGACGCCTACACGGCCGTCGACAAGCTGACCAAGCCGGTGTGGCTGGTAATCCTCGGCGTCGGGGGTCTGCTGTCGCTGGTGCTCGGCATCTTGGGCACGGCCATCGCCGCCGTGGCCGCCGGCGTCTACCTGGTGGACGTGCGGCCCAAGATCCTGGAAGTCCAGGGGAAGTCCCGGTAGTGCGTCCACTGTTGACGCTGGCCGTCACGGTGGCCGGTGTGCTGGGCTGCGTCGCATTGGCGCCGACGGTGTCGGCCGACCCCGCAGTGCCCGTTGCGCCCTATGTCGACGACGCCGAGTGGGCGAAGTGGGGGGATCTGTCGAGCCTGCGGGTCTATCCCACCGACTCCGGCCGCGAGGCCGCCGGCCTGACCAGCCCCGTCGGCCCTGACGCGGCGTGGTCTGAGGTGCTGGCGCTGTCGCCCGACGCCGATCTTCCCGGCATGCGGGCGCAGTTCGAATGTCATTGGTACTACGCCGAAATCATCGAGCCGGGCAAGGCGAGTTGGAACCTGGAACCGTGGCGACCCGAGGTCAGCTTCGACGACATGATCGTCGCCGGCTGCAATCCGGGCGGCACCGAAGAGCCATTCTGACGGTGGGCAACTACAGTCGCGCGGACGTCGCCGCGCTGGTCGACCACACGCTGCTCAAACCCGAAGCCACCGAAGCCGACGTCGTGCGGTTGGCCGATGAGGGCGCACAGTTGGGGGTGTACGCGCTGTGCGTGTCCCCGTCGATGGTCGCGGTGGCGGCGCGGACGCGATCGAGTGCCCAGAAGATCTGCGCGGTGGTGGGATTCCCGTCCGGGAAACACGTCTCGGCCGTCAAGGCCGAAGAGGCGCGCCTGGCGGTGGCCGCAGGCGCCGACGAGATCGACATGGTGATCGACGTCGGCGCCGCGGTGTCCGGTGATCTCGCGGCCGTGCGCGCCGACGTCGCAGCGGTGCGCGCGGCGGTCGGCGAATCGGTCCTTCTGAAGGTGATCGTCGAGTCCGCAGCGTTGCTGGAGCTCGGCGGAATGGGTGTGCTCAGCGATACTTGCGTGGCGGCCGCCGAGGCCGGTGCGGAGTTCGTCAAGACCTCCACCGGTTTCCACCCGGCGGGCGGTGCGTCGGTGATTGCCGTGGCGGCCATGGCCGCGGCGGTGGGGCCGAAGGTCAAGGTGAAGGCCAGCGGAGGGATCCGTACGGCCGCTGATGCCACCGCGATGCTCGATGCGGGCGCGGAGCGACTGGGCTTGTCCGGTACGCGCGCGCTACTCGACGACATCAAGTACGATCGATGAAGCTTATTTACGCTAGCAACAATTTGCTGCCTACGGATGGGACCAGCGCATGACCGAACTGAATCGTCGGCCCAGGCAGCTTGCTGCTGTCCTCGGCATGGGTGCCCTCATCGCCATGGGAGCGTTGACAGCAGGTTGCGCCAGCGAGGAGGAAAGCGCGCCCGAGACGACGACTCCGACGACGACCTCCGCCCCGGCGGAGACTGTTGCGCCGACCGAGAAGGCTCCTCGCATCGACCCGAGCAACCCGAATCCGTTTACCCCCACCGTCCATGCTCCGCCGCCTGAAGGCCCCACACCTGGCCGCCATCACGGTCCTCGGGGGCAGTAGCCGCCGGGTTTCGGCCCTCCTCCTCGCCGCGCTGCTGATCGCGGCGTCTGCCGCGTGTGCTACGCCCCCGTCGGCGGTGATCACCGGCCCCTATGCGGCATTGCTGGCCAGTTCGACCGATCTGGGTCCGTCGCGTTCGGCCGACGTCCAGCTCACCGTCACGCTCGATGGCACGCGCCGACCCGACGCGTTGATGGACTGGGCGCAGGTCCGCGGCCTGTGGGTGCGGTGGCGCCTCGGTGACGGCTGGGCGATCGTCGAGGGCGCCGCCGAGAACGTCGCGCGTGCGTTCGACGTACCCGTGCGCGACTACCGCGGCCCGAAGGGGCAGGTGTTCTACGCATCGGCGATGCAGCCGCCGGTGCCGCCGTCGCTGCGCGGACCGGTCACCGAAGTCGGCCGCATCATGAGCTACACACCGCATTACCCGAAGACGCCCGACTTCGTTCCGCTCGACGTGCCCATGGGCGGGTTGACGCCGCGGGGTCTGCTCGAGGCGTACAACGCGACGCCGTTGGCCGACGCGGGCTTCACCGGTGCGGGCGCGACGCTCGTGTTCTTCGCGTTCGACGGCGCCGATCAGGACGACCTCGACCTGTTCGCGGACACGTCGGGGCTGCCGCGGTTCACCCCGATCTGGGTCGGCGGGCAACCTGAAGAGTCGCATGGTGAGACGGCGATGGATTTGCAAGTGGCACACGCGATCGCGCCCGATGCGCAGCTTGTCGTGGTCAACGCCCGCCCGACCATAGTGGGCGACGGCGCCTACGAGAAGATCGGTCAGCTGTTCGAATCGGTCGATCAGCAGTTCCCCGGCGCGGTCTGGAGCCTGTCGATCGGGTGGGGCTGCGAGAAGCTCGTCACCGCAGCGGATCTCGCCCCGGTGCAGGCGGCGTTGACGGCCGCCCAGGAACGCGGGACGTCGGCCTTCGACGCCAGCGGCGACAACGGTGGGCTGGAATGTAAGGGCGGCGACGAGTGGTCGTCGCCGCCGGGCGCCGACGACGTCGGGCTGGACTCCGTCTCGTCGCTGCCCACCATGACCGCGGTCGGCGGAACCACCCTGTCGACCGGGCCGCGCGGGCAGTGGCGCGGCGAGCACGCCTGGGTGGATTCACCGCTGTCGCACGGCAGTAGCGGTGGGGTATCGCAGTTGTTCGAGCGCCCGCAGTGGCAGCAGCGGTTGTCGGTGGAGCGCGACACCGCGTTCAAGCGGCTCTCACCCGACGTCGCCGCCGTCGCGGATCCGTTCACCGGAGTGCGGTTCATCTACGGCGGGCAGGAGGTGCTCGGCGGCGGCACATCGCAAGCGGCACCGATCTGGGCCGCGTTGACCGTGCTGATGAACCAGTACGTGGTGGCCAACGGCGGCCACCAGCTCGGCAACCTCAACCCGCAGCTGTACCGGGTTGCCGCCGGATCCAACCTGCCGGGCTTTCGCGATGTGCGCCGCGGCGGCAACGCCGTCGACCTGACGCAACCCGGCTACGACCTTGTCACCGGCCTCGGCAGCCCCAACATCTACAACCTGGCGCGCAACCTCCTCGACCTGCAGAGGGGGACGGCCCCGCGGTGAGTGAGCGTCGCCGTCTGTTGAGCGCCGCGTTGGCGATCCTGGTGGTGACCGCGATCGTGTTGGCGCTGTTGCGGTTACCGGCCCCGTTGATCATGGTCAGCGTGGTTGGGGTGCCGCTCGTGTTGGCGCTGTATCTGTACGAGGCGGACGTCCACCGCGATCTGCCGGCGCGCTGGCTGGCGGTGACGACGGTGTTGGCGGTGGTCATCGGTGCCGGCTGGGCGTGGCTGATCGGTGTGGTCTCCGCGGATGCGTATGACATCGCGGTGTTCGGACCGCAGACCGACGAGCAGGCCTACCTGGTCGGCGTCGCAATACCCACCGTCGGCGCTGTTTTCATGCTTGTGCCGGTCGCGGCGGCTCGGCTGATCCGCCAACCCGACAGGAAGCCACTGGACGGCTTCGCGCTCGGCGCGTCGAGCGCGGTCGTGTTCAGCGCAGCGGCCGCCATGATCCGGTTGGCGCCGCAGTTGACGATGGGTATCACCGCACAGGACCGGCCGGTGAGCGCCCTGCTGGCGCAGGCCGGGATCGTCGGCGCGGCGATCCCGGTGACCGCCGCGGCGATCGGTGGCTTGGTCGGCGCCGCGCTGTGGTCGGGTCGACGGCGGCTGATCGCCGTCAGTGTGGTTGTGGCGCTGGGGCTTTACGCGGCTACGGGCCTTCTCGAGGTTTCGCCGCTGTTGCACGGCCAGCATTTCGCCCTGCACGCGGTGATCGCGGTGCTCGCCCTGCTGGCGCTGCGGATCGGGCTGCGGGACATGCTGCAGCACCAACCTGACGCCGCGGATCCTGACCGGCGGGTGCGCCACCTGAACCCCGCCAGGGTGCTCACGGTGCTGGGTGCGGGCGTCGGCGTCGCGGCCGCAGGCGGGGTGGCCGCCGCGGCGTTGCTGACCCCGCCGCCCGCGCCGTTCGCCTGCCCACCGGACTGCGGCATTCCGCCGTTCGGCGAGGAAGTCGAGTCCAACCCGCGCTTCGTATCCGGCGACGGCGCGTTCACCGTCCAATACCCCGGCCCCGGAACGGCTTACGAGGCGACGCTGAACCCCGACGGCGTGCAGCTGGAGTTCGTGGCCGGCGACACCGGCACGATGCACCTGTTCGGGATGCCCGCACACGAGCAGTCGGCCAAACAGATCGCCGAGGACCTGATCAGCGAGCACTTTCCCGACGCGGTAACCGATTACGAGATCCCCAACGCCATGGTGGGCTACGAACCCGGCTACGGCGTCGTCGTCGACGACTACGGACCCTTCAACCGGACACGGGCGATCGTGATGGTCGCCGTCAAGTACGACTACGCGTTGGTGGCCGCCGCGATCGGCCCCTACCGCGAGTTCACCCCCGACGATGGCCCAGGGCATCCGTCAGCGGCCAACCTCCAGCTGGCCATGGATATGGGCAAGTATGTCAACAGCTTCCGGTGGCGCGACCTGTCCGGCTGAACCGTTAGAGTTCCGCGAAACAGGGGTCTTCTTCGCCCTTCGGCATCGACGCGTTCTGCGTGGAGAACTGGCTCACCACACCGGAATCGGTGACCTGCACCGAGTCGGCGGAGATGCCCATCGGGTAGTTCTCCGTCAGCTGGGCGGTGAAGGCGTCCAGTGCCGGCTGCACCGCTTCGCGCGGCAGGGTGAAGCCCAGCCCGGTGAGCTCGGTGACCTGTAGCGAGAGCCCGTCGTCGACCACGACCGGCTTGGCCTTGATGCTGCCCAGCGTGCCTTCCAGTTCGATGGTGCCCTCGGACGGATTGGTCGTCACCCCGTTGATGAATGCGCCGACGAGCGGTACCGAATCGGCGATCGTCTGCCGGATGCCGTCGGCCGACCAGGTGATGTGGGCGACCAGCGAGCCGACCGAACCGCTGGAAGTGGCGGTGTCCTCGAGCCGCACGTCGTTGATCTCCAGGACCACCTTCATCCCCTTGGCGTCGCGGATCTGGTTGCCTGCCGTCTCGATGTGGATGTTGGTGTAGTGCCCGGTCATGTGCTGCCACAAAAACGGGGGCATGACGCCGAACGACGCGCTCGCCTTGTCCTCGACCACGCATTCCACGACGCCGGCCACCACGGTGTTGGCCCGGTTGCGTGCGTAGAGCTCACCGGCGAGCACCCCGGCGAACGTCAGGGCCAGCACGATGACGATGACGAGCACGATCGACAGCGGATCGCGCAACAGGCTGGTCAGCTTGCCCAGGATCGACGGGTCCTCATCTCCGGGGGGCGGCGGCCCGGGCGGGCCGGGTGGCGGTGGCGGGCCGGGAGGCGGTGAGCCCGGCGGCACGCCCGGCTGTTGCGGTGGCGGGCCGGGCTGCGGTGGCGGCTCCGGGCGGGACCACGGATCAGTCATTTGCGCGATTCTGCCTTACCCGAGGAGTTGAACTCCGCGCGGTTGTTCATCACCGCGATCGTCTCGCGGGCCTGGCGCGCGGCGGCCGGGTCGATGTCGGTGACGAGCAGCTGCGGGTCGGCGCCTGCCGACGCGATGACCTGGCCGACCGGCGAGGCAACCAGGCTGCCGCCGACACCGGTGGGACCGGCGGCAGCGATCTCGTCACCCGGGTAGGCCTGGTCGACGGCGGCGACGAAGCCGGTGGTGTCGATCGCGCGGGCCCGGGCCAAGAGCGTCCACTGGTCGAGCTTGCCGTCGCCGCTGCCCCACGAGGCGTGCACGGTGATCAGTTGTGCTCCGCGGCGGGCCAATTCCACGTAGAGCTCGGGGAAGCGGACGTCGTAGCACAGGGTGAGGCCGACGACGACACCGTCGACGTTGATCGTCACCGGCTCACGGCCGGGCGCGACGGTTCTGGATTCGGCGAACCCGAACGCGTCGTAGAGATAGATCTTGTCGTAGTGCGCATCGACGAGCCCGTCGGTGCTGGGGCCCGTCGCGATCAACGTGTTGGTCACCCGCCCGTCGGGGGCCGGTACGAACATGCCCGCGACCACGACGATGCCGGCCCGTTCGGCGATGGCCCGCACGCCCGCGGCCCACGGCCCGTCCCGCGGTTCGGCGATCGGGCCGAGCGGCACCCCGAACCGGCACATCGTGGCCTCGGGAAACAACACCATCCGCGCGCCGGCGTCGGCGGCGCGGCGGGTGTACTCCTCGACCAGCCCCAGGTTTGCCGCCGGTTCGGCGCCGCTGAGGATCTGCGCCAGCGCAATCCGCATGGTGCCGAGCCTAGACGGGCCGCCGTCGCCCAAATGGTGCGCTCGGCGGCCAGCGCGCTCAATGATGCCGCGAGATCCAGTGCGCGGCGAACTCCTCCTCCGCGTCGAAGAGGTACTTGATGTGGTGCAAGATCAGGTCCTCGAGCGCACCGCCGACCAACGGAATCGACACCTTGCAGACGCTGGCCAACCGCAACTGGCTGCCGGCGTCGGTGTCGGTCAGAACGTACTGGCCGCCGAACCGGCCGGGCCCACGCGGTATGGACGCCGCGTAGTGGCCCTTGGCCCGATTGTTCGCGTGGTCGAACGGGTCGAAATGCTGCTTGCGGGTGATGACCATGTCGGAGGGCACCACCGACCGCGCGATCGCAGGCAACTCCGAGCGCGGCACCTCTTGCACAAACACGATGTCGGTGCCCCGCTCATCGGAGGAGAACGACGTGATCTCCGACGGGCTCAGCCGCCGATAGGCGCCCATCAGGCTTTGCCAGTAGTCGCGGCTGGTGAAATCCTGATACATCTTCTCCGCGGGCACGTCGAACGCGATGGTGTACTCCATGCGACGCGACATGGCGCCTAAGTCTACTTATTGACTAGGCGTTTTCGGTGATCCACATGGTGGTGAAGCGTTCTTCGGCGATGAGCAGCTCCGTCAGCTGAGAGCCGATGAAGTTCTCGATCTTGCCGCCCACCAGTGGCACCCGAACCTCGACAGCGACGCTGAACTCGAGCCGCGAGCCGCTGCCTGAGGTTGCCGGCTTCAACACGGCGGTGCCGGACAGGCTGGCAGGGGCGCCCCCGATCGAACCGTTGACCGTCGCGCCGGCGCGTCCGTCGTGCACCGGGCTCCACGTCTCCTCGCGGATGACGCTCAGATCGCCGCGGTGAAACTGCGTGACCAGGCCGGGCAACCGGTCGGCACGCAACATCTGGGTGGTGACCACGTCGATTCCGCCGTCCTCGGTGACCGCCATCGAGTCCAGCGAGTAGTCGTCGGCGCCGGAATCGGCCAGCCGAGCCCACCAATACCGCTCGTCGCGGAAGGCCCGGTGCACCTGTTCGACGCTGCCCCCGTATTCGGCGGCCATGTCGAATGAACGCGGCATAGCTGGCCACGCTACCGTTACCGCCCGTGGTCACATCGGTCATAGGGGGCGCGTCCGTCGCCGAGGCGGTGCCGCTGGGCCCGCTGACCACGCTGCGGGTCGGTGGGGTCGCACAGCGCCTCATCACCTGCGACACCACTGAAAAAGTGGTGGACGTCGTACGTGCCCTCGGACCCGACGACGACGCGCTCGTCCTCGCCGGCGGATCCAACGTCGTGCTGGCCGATGACCTCACCGACCTGACCGTGATCCTGCTCGCCAACACCGAGGTGACCGTCGAAGACAACGTGGTGCGCGCCGAGGCGGGTGCGGTGTGGGACGACGTCGTCGTGACATCGCTGGCACATGGTCTCGGCGGGCTCGAATGTCTTTCCGGCATACCGGGTTCGGCGGGCGCCACCCCGGTACAGAACGTCGGCGCATACGGCGCCGAAGTCGCCGACACCTTGCGTCGCGTGCGGCTGCTGGACCGTCGCACCGGCGAGGACCGGTGGGTCGCCGCGCACGCGCTGCAGTTCGGGTACCGCACCAGCGCCCTCAAGCACTCGCACGACGCGATCGTGCTCGAAGTGGAGTTCGCGCTCGACACCAACGGCCGCAGCGCCCCGATGCGCTACGGCGAACTGGCCACTGCTCTGAAAGTGGAGGCCGGGGCGCACGTCGACCCCGTGCGGGTGCGGGACACGGTGCTGGAGTTGCGGGCGCGCAAGGGCATGGTGCTCGATGAGGCCGACCACGACACCTGGAGTGTGGGGTCCTTCTTCACCAACCCGGTGGTGTCACGCGCGGAGTTCGAGCGGCTGCGCACCAGCGTCGACAGCCCCGTGCCCAACTACCCGGCCGCCGACCAGGTGAAGCTCGCCGCCGGCTGGCTCGTCGAACGCGCCGGCTTCGCGAAAGGCTATCCGGGCGACGACGCCCCGGCGCGGCTGTCCACCAAGCACGCGCTGGCGATCACCAACCGGGGCGCGGCCACGGCGGCCGACGTGATCGCGCTGGCACGGACCGTACGCGACGGTGTCAGAACGACATTCGGGATCGAACTCACACCCGAGCCTGCGCTGGTCGGCTGCCGTATCTAGGTACGCTGGGAACGCGTGAGCCCCAGCCCGATTTTCGACGCCTGGCCGCCGCAGATCAGCCGGCGGCGCGCCCTGACCGCGCTGGTGGTCGGTGTCGTCGCGCCCGGGACGCTGGCGGCCTGTGCCGGGTCCAGCACGACATCGGGGGAGGCGGCCGCACCTCCGGCGCCGACGGTGACGTCGGAACCGGCCGACGCGGCCACCGACGTCTCACCGGTCGCACCGGTGCGTGTCGCGGTCACCGACGGCTGGTTCCAGCGGGTCGCGCTGACCAACGCGGACGGCAAGGTGGTCGCGGGCACGCTCAACCGGGATCGCACCGAGTTCACCGTGTCCGAGCCGCTCGGTTACGGCTCGCGGTACACCTGGAGCGGTTCGGTCGTCGGCCGCGACGGCAAGGCCGTTCCGTTGGCAGGCGCGTTCACCACGCTGGCCCCGACGAAACAGGTCAACGGCCGGTTCCAGCTCGCCGACGGTCAGGTCGTCGGCGTAGCGGCGCCCATCATCCTGCAGTTCGACGCGTCGATCAGCGACAAGGCCTCCGTCGAGGAAGCCGTCACCGTGACCACCGACCCGCCCGTCGAGGGCAGTTGGGCGTGGCTGCCCGATGAGGTCGGCGGCTCGCGGATGCACTGGCGCCCCCGGGACTACTTTCCAGCCGGTACCAAGGTCAACGTCGACTCGCGCCTCTACGGTGTGCCGTTCGGCGACGGCGCCTACGGCGCGCAGGATGCGACTCTGCACTTCGAGATCGGCCGCCGGCAGGTGGTGCGCGGGCACGCGCCGTCGCACCGCATCCAGGTGCTCGACGCCGACGACGCGGTGATCATGGACTTCGCCTGCAGCTACGGCGAGGGCGATCTGGACCGCAACGTCACCCGCAGCGGTATCCACGTCGTCACCGAGAAGCATCTGGACTTCTACATGAGCAACCCGGCTGCCGGTTACTCCAACGTGCACATGCGCCACGCCGTGCGCATCTCCAACAACGGCGAGTTCATCCACGCCAACCCGGGCAGCCTGGGCTCGCAGGGCAGCAGCAACGTGACCAACGGCTGCATCAACCTGTCGCCGGGCGACGCCGAGCAGTACTACAACAGCGCCATCTACGGGGACCCGGTCGAGATCACCGGCACCCGCCTGGAGTTGTCCTACGCCGACGGTGACATCTGGGACTGGGTGGTGCCGTGGGACGAGTGGGTCGCGATGTCGGCGCTGGACGAGAAGCCCGCACCCGAGGCGATTCCCGATTCCGCTCCCGCGACGCCCTCGGGCGGCCCGACGGGTGCGCCGCAACCCGCCGGCCGCTGAGCGGTTTGTGTGCGGTTTGTTGCGCTCACCGCGCCTAAACGCACACAAATCACCCGTCAGCGGCGGTTGAAGCGGGTGGCGCTGGCCTGATCGCGCGGGCGGATCACGATCGAATCCAGGTTGACGTGCGAGGGCCGTGACGCGACGAACCCGATCACCTCGGCGACGTCCTCGGCCACCAGCGGCGTCACCCCCTGGTACACCTTCTCGGCGCGCTGCACGTCGCCTTCGAACCGGCGCAGCGAGAAATCCGTCTTCACCATGCCCGGCGCGATCTCGGTGAGCCGCACCGGTTTTCCCAACAGCTCCCCGCGCAGCGTGCGATGCAGCGCGGCCTGTGCGTGTTTGGCCGACGTGTACCCCGACCCGTTGTCGTAGGTCTCGAACGCCGCGATCGAGGTGACGGTGACGATCAGCCCGTCGCCGGAGTCGATCAGCTTCGGCAGCAGCGCCCGCGTGACCCGCAGCGTGCCGAGCACGTTGGCCTCCCACATCCACCGCCAGTTGTCGATGTCGGCCTCGGCCACCGACTCCAGTCCGCGGGCGCCGCCGGCGTTGTTGACCAGCACATCGACGCGGTCCAGGGCCTCGGCCAGCGCCGCCACATCCTGCTCGGACGCGACGTCCGTCACGCTCGCGGTACCGCCGATCTCGTTGGCCAGCGCCTCGACACGCTCCGCCCGACGCGCCACGCAGACCACGTGAAATCCTTGTGCCGCAAGAGTTCTCGCGGTTGCCTCGCCGATGCCGGCGCTGGCACCGGTGACCACCGCGACCCGACTCCCGGTCTGTGGTGTCGTCATCTGCCCAACCTTAGTTGTCGTGCTGTTCCCACCGCATGAGCCCGATCAGCGCGCGACCGGGTTCACCCAGCGGATCTCGGTGAAGCGGGCGAAGTCGCTGTCGGCGCTGATCATCGTGAGGCCGTGCTCGATGCACAGCGCTGCCAGTACGGCGTCGGCGATGAGGTTGGCCCGAAGGTCGAGGTCGCGCACCAGCCGGCCGAGGATCTCCCGGTGCGTCCGCCCGGCCTGGGGAATCCAGGTGGTCGGCGCGTCGAGCCAGTCCTCGACAAAAGACCACGCCTCACCGGGCGTCATCGGGTTGCGGAGCGCCCGAGGATGGGTGCCGATGCGGACGAAGGCCGTCAGCGACTGCCACGGTATGGCCACCCGGCGCGTGCCGTTGAGCGCCTGCTCGAGCCAGTCGCGTGCCGGTTCATGGAAGGGGCTGTCGGTGTCATGCGCGTATAGCAGCACGTTGGCGTCGACGAGCACTCAGCGCGCCTCGACGCCTTCGAGGTCTTCTAGAGCGGCGGCCACGTTGGAGACATCGATTCGGATACCGGAGGCCCGGGTGCGCTGCTGGAACTGCGGAGCGTCGGGTCGAGGCATCAGGCCGCGACGGATCAGTTCGTTCACCGCTTGGCTGACGCCGATTCCGAGCTCCTGGCGCAGCTGCTCGACAGCCTTGGCGGTGTCCGGGTCGAACTCCACTGTCGTACGCATGGGTAAATCTTAACATCAGCGTGTAGCCGACCACGCATACGAATGCGCAGACCGACCGCCCTTGGAGGCATCCCGCGCCCGCGGTGTAGACATGAGTGTGTGCGTCTAGTCACCGATGTGCCCGGAGACGATGTCGCCGGCGGCCCGGCTCCGCGACGCGTCGCAGTTCTGTCGGTGCACACGTCGCCGCTGGCCCAGCCCGGTATGGGCGATGCCGGCGGCATGAATGTCTACGTCTTGCAGACCGCTCTGCAGATGGCGCGGCGCGGTGTCGAGGTGGAGATCTTCACGCGTGCGACCTCCTCGGCCGACGCGCCCGTCGTGCCGGTGGCGCCCGGTGTGCTGGTGCGCAACGTCGTGGCCGGGCCGTTCGAGGGCCTCGACAAATACGATCTGCCCACCCAGCTGTGCGCGTTCACCGCGGGCGTGCTGCGCGCCGAGGCCACCCACGAGCCCGGCTACTACGACATCGTGCACTCCCACTACTGGTTGTCGGGTCAGGTCGGCTGGCTGGCCCGCGACCGGTGGGCGGTGCCGCTGGTGCACACCGCGCACACGCTGGCGGCGGTCAAGAACGCCGCGCTGGCCGACGGTGACGCGCCCGAACCGCCGCTGCGCGCGGTCGGTGAGCAGCAGGTGGTCGACGAGGCCGACCGGTTGATCGTCAATACCGAACTCGAAGCCCAACAACTGATTTCGTTGCATTCGGCCGATCCGGACCGCATCGACGTCGTGCACCCTGGCGTCGACCTGGACACGTTCACCCCGGGTGACCGGCGCGCAGCCCGCGCCGCGCTGGGCCTGGATCTCGATGCGCCGACGGTGGGTTTCGTCGGGCGCATCCAGCCGCTCAAGGCACCCGATGTGGTGCTGCGCGCGGCGGCCAAGCTGCCGGGGGTGCGGGTGCTGGTGGCCGGCGGGCCGTCGGGCACGGGGCTGGCGGCGCCCGACGGGCTGATTCGGCTGGCCGACGATCTGGGTATCGGCGACCGGGTGACGTTCCTGCCGCCGCAGTCGCGCGAGCTACTGGTCAACGTGTACCGGGCCGCCGACCTGATCGCGGTGCCGAGCCATTCGGAGTCGTTCGGTCTGGTCGCCGTCGAGGCGCAGGCATGCGGCACCCCGGTGGTGGCCGCCGCGGTCGGCGGGCTGCCCGTGGCCGTGCGCGACGGGGTCAGCGGCACCCTGGTGCATAGCCACGACATCGACGACTGGTCCGCGGCCCTCGGGGCGCTGTTGGAGCGGGACCCGGCCACGTTGAGCAGCGCGGCCGTCGCGCACGCCTCGACGTTCTCCTGGTCGCACACCGTCGACGCGCTGCTGGCCAGCTACGGCCGCGCGATCAGCGACTACCGCGCACGGCATCAACCCCGCGACGCCGCCGCGCGTCGCAACGGACGCATCTTCACCAGACGACGGGTACGGGCATGAACAGCGCAGACGTCGAGCAGATCATCGAGGACGCCTGCAAGGAGAGCCAACTGGTCTGTACCCGCCACGAGGGCGCACACGGCGGACTGCCCGGGATCATCGTCGAGCTGCCCGGTGAGCGTCGCCTGGTGACCAACACGATCCTGTCCATCGGTGAGCACTCGGTGCGCGTCGAGGCGTTCGTGTGCCGCAAACCTGACGAGAACCACGAGGGCGTCTACCGCTTTCTGCTCAAGCGCAACCGCCGGATGTACGGTGTGGCCTACACCCTCGACAACGTCGGCGACATCTATCTGGTCGGCCGCATGGCGCTGCATTCGGTGACCCACGACGAGATCGACCGGGTGCTGGGTCAGGTGCTCGAAGCCGTCGACTCCGACTTCAACACGTTGCTGGAGTTGGGTTTTCGTTCGTCGATCCAGAAGGAATGGGAGTGGCGGGTGTCGCGCGGTGAGTCGCTGAAGAACCTGCGGGCCTTCGAACACCTCATCGACGACGACTGATTTTCCCGCCCAAATGCCCCTTTGGGCGGGTTTGTGCGAGTCGATCCCACCATTTCGTCGAACTCGGCGCGGGCTAGTCTCGGTGCCATGGGTAACTCCACGCTCATCCTGCTGCGCCACGGCGAAAGCGAATGGAACGCCAAGAACCTGTTCACCGGATGGGTCGACGTCGACCTCACCGAAAAGGGACGCGCCGAAGCCGTCCGCGCCGGCGAGTTGATGAAGGAGCTCGACCGCAAACCCGACGTGCTCTACACGTCGCTGCTGCGCCGCGCGATCAGCACCGCCAACCTCGCGCTGGACACCGCCGACCGGCACTGGATCCCGGTGCACCGCGACTGGCGACTCAACGAACGCCACTACGGCGCGCTGCAGGGCCTGAACAAGGCCGAGACCAAGGACAAGTACGGCGAAGAGCAGTTCATGACGTGGCGGCGCGGCTACGACACCCCACCGCCGCCAATCGAACCGGGCAGCACCTACAGCGAAGACGGCGACCCGCGCTACGCCGACATCCCCGGCGGCCCGCCGCGCACCGAATGCCTCAAAGACGTCGTGGAACGCTTCGTGCCGTACTACACCGAGGTGATCGAACCCGATCTGCGCGCAGGTAAGACGGTGCTGATCGCCGCACACGGCAACTCGCTGCGCGCGCTGGTCAAGCACCTCGACGGCATGTCCGACGAGGAGATCGTCGGCCTCAACATCCCCACCGGCATCCCGCTGCGCTACGACCTGGACTCCGACCTCAAGCCCACCGTCATCGGCGGGCAGTACCTCGATCCTGAAGCCGCCGCGGCCGGTGCGGCCGCCGTCGCCGCCCAGGGCGCCAAATAGTCTGCCGAGCGGCCGTTTCGGGCGAACACCGGGTGAACAGCAGTCGAATACCTCAGATTTGCTGTGTGACTTATCCCGTTTACGCCGCACGCTGCTGGGATGACGTTCACCGAATGCGTACGCTTCTCGCGTGAGTGTCGTATCGGCGCTACTGCTTGGCGCGGTGGCGTTGCTCGCACTGGTGATCGGTGTCGGGCTCGGGGCGGGCTTTGCTCCCCGCCTGGTGGAGCGTCGACGCCGCAGGACCGCCCAACAAGCCGGCATCACCGTCTCGCAGATGCTCGAACACGTGATCTCGCAGTCTCCGGTGGGCATCGTCGTGGTCGACACCTTCCGTGACGTCGTCTACACCAACGACCGGGCGCGCAAGTTGGGTCTGGTAACCGACCGGCTGCTCGACGACCGAACGTGGCTGGCCGCGCAGCGCACGCTGACCACGGGGGAGGATGTCGAGGTCGACCTGTCGCCGCGTCGACGCAGCACGCCGGGACGGACGGCGCAGTCCATCCGCGGCCATGTGCGGCTGCTGACCGAGGAGGACCGCCGGTTCGCCGTGGTGTACGTCGACGACCAGTCCGAGCACGCACGGATGGAGGCCACCCGCCGAGATTTCGTGGCCAACGTCAGCCACGAACTCAAGACGCCCGTCGGCGCGATGAGCGTGCTCGCCGAGGCACTGCTGGCATCGGCCGACGACCCCGAAACCGCACGCCATTTCGCCGAGAAGATGCTCACCGAGTCGAAGCGGCTGGGCGACATGGTCGGTGAGCTGATCGAACTGTCACGGCTGCAGGGCGCTGAACGGCTTCCGGATCTGGAAGCCGTCGACGTGGACACCGTGGTGTCGGAGGCACTTTCGCGCTACAAGGTGGTTGCCGACAACGCCGACATCGCGATCACCACCGACACCCCGACCGGCTACCGGGTGCTCGGCGATCAGCCGCTGCTGGTCACCGCGCTCGCCAACCTGGTGGCCAACGCAATCGCATACTCGCCCAACGGATCATCGGTGTCGATCAGCCGACGCCGACGTGGGGACAACATCGAGATCGCGGTCACCGACCGCGGTATCGGCATCGACCGCGACGACCAGGAGCGTGTCTTCGAACGCTTCTTCCGCGTCGACAAGGCACGCTCGCGAGCTACCGGTGGCACCGGACTCGGGCTTGCCATCGTCAAACATGTCGCCGCCAACCACAACGGATCCATCCGACTGTGGAGCCAACCAGGCACGGGATCGACGTTCACGCTGTCGATTCCGGCCTATCCCGATCACGAAGACGAGAGGACCGACGAAACGATATGACCAGCGTGTTGATCGTGGAGGACGAGGAGTCCTTGGCTGATCCCCTGGCCTTTCTGCTCCGCAAGGAGGGCTTTGAAGCCACCGTGGTGACCGACGGACCCTCGGCGCTAGCCGAATTCGAGCGGGCCGGTGCCGACATCGTGCTGCTCGACCTGATGCTGCCGGGGATGAGTGGAACCGACGTGTGCCGGCAATTACGTTTGCGCTCAAGTGTTCCCGTCATCATGGTGACGGCCCGCGACAGCGAGATCGACAAGGTCGTCGGCCTCGAGATCGGTGCCGACGACTACGTCACCAAACCGTACTCGGCGCGTGAGTTGATCGCCCGCATCCGGGCGGTGCTGCGCCGCGGTGCCGAGGTCGAGGATTCCGCTATCGGTGAAAGTGTGCTGGAGGCTGGTCCGGTGCGGATGGACGTGGAACGGCACGTGGTCACCGTCAACGGCGAAACGGTCACCTTGCCGCTCAAGGAATTTGACCTTCTGGAGTACCTGCTGCGCAACAGCGGCCGGGTGCTCACCCGCGGCCAGCTCATCGACCGGGTGTGGGGTGCGGACTATGTCGGTGACACCAAAACCCTTGACGTGCATGTGAAACGACTGAGATCCAAGATCGAGGCCGACCCCGCCAACCCGGTGCATCTGGTCACGGTGCGTGGCCTCGGTTACAAGCTCGAGGGCTAGCGATAACTCCCGTGAGCAGACGTGAAAGCCCCCGAAATGCCGCGAAAATGGGGGTGTTCGCGTCTGCTCGCGCTGATTACTCGGCAGCGCGGGTCGCAGGATGGATGGCGATGAGGCCTAATGCGCTGCGCCGCTTGCACATCGCGGCCAGCTCGGCGTAGGCCTTCTCGCCGAGCAGTTCGGTCAGCTCGGGTGCGTAGGACTCCCACACCGGTCGGGCGCCGACGTGAGCGTTCGGGTCGCCGGTGCAGTACCAGTGCAGGTCGGCGCCGCCCTCGCCCCAGCCCCGGCGGTCGTATTCGGTGATCCAGGTCTTGAGGATCTCCGAACCGTCGGGGCGCTCCACCCACTCCTGCACCCGCCGGATCGGCAGCTGCCAGCACACGTCGGGCTTCATCGTCAACGGCTCCACACCCAGCTTCAACGCCTTGCTGTGCAGCGCGCACCCGATGCCGCCCGAAAAACCCGGCCGGTTCAGAAAGATGCAGGCACCCTTGTACTTTCGAGTGCGAAGGTTGGGTTCGCCGTCGTACTCGTCTTCCTCGAGGTAACCCTTCTTGCCCAGCCCTTTGTCCCGGAACTGCCAGTCCTCGTCGGTGAGCTGTTTGACGGCGTCGTCGAGGCGGGCGCGGTCGTCGTCGTCGGACAAAAACGCGCCGTGCGAACAACACCCGTCGTCGGGCCGGCCTTCCACCGTCCCCTTGCACGCGGGCGTGCCGAACACACAGGTCCACCGCGACAGCAGCCAGGTCATATCGGCGGCGATCAGATGCTCGGGGTTGTCGGGGTCGTAGAACTCGACCCACTCACGGGCGAAATCAAGTTCGACCTCTCCGGGGTGCGTGCCAGTCACGTATCCAACGGTAGACCGATTAAGTTGGGTGGGTGCGATTAGGCGTGCTCGACGTGGGCAGCAATACCGTTCACCTTTTGGTGGTGGATGCCCGCCGCGGCGGCCACCCGACGCCGATGAGCTCGACCAAGGCATCGTTGCGGCTCGCCGAAGCAATGGACAACTCCGGCAACCTGACCCGCAGGTGCGCCGACAAGCTGGTCCGCACCGTCGACGAGTTCGCCAGGATCGCGACCAGCTCCGGCTGCGCGGAGCTGATGGCCTTCGCCACCTCCGCGGTGCGCGACGCCACCAACTCCGAGGCGGTGCTCGCGCGGGTGTACGCCGAAACCGGGGTGGAGCTCCAGGTGCTGGGCGGTGTCGAGGAGGCGCGGCTGACGTTTCTGGCCGTGCGCCGCTGGTACGGCTGGAGCGCCGGACGCATCGTCAACATCGACATCGGCGGCGGGTCGCTGGAGCTGTGCAACGGCGTCGACGAGGAACCGGATGTCGCGCTGTCGCTGCCGCTGGGCGCGGGGCGGCTGACCCGCGAGTGGCTGCCCGACGACCCGCCGGGCCGACGCCGGGTCGCGATGCTGCGCGACTGGCTGGCCACCGAACTCGCCGACGCCGGGGCCGAAGTGCTCAAGGCCGGCGCCCCCGACCTGGCCGTGGCCACTTCCAAGACGTTTCGCTCGCTGGCTCGGCTGACCGGAGCGGCACCTTCGGGAGCAGGGCCGAGGGTGAAAAGGACCCTCACCGCGACCGGCCTTAGGCAGCTCATAGCTTTCATCTCTAGGATGACCGCTGCTGACCGCGCGGAGTTGGAAGGGGTGAGCAGCGACCGGGCGCCGCAGATCGTGGCCGGGGCGTTGGTGGCCGAGGCAAGCATGAACGCGCTTGCTGTGGAGACCGTGGACATCTGCCCGTGGGCGTTGCGAGAAGGGCTTATTCTGCGGAAACTCGACAGCGAAGCCAACGGGAGCGACAGTCCGACCACACTGGAAACGTCCGGACGACATGTTGGACGATAGTGACGAGGCCCAGAGGCGACAGACGATGACAGGACCAGACGACAGCAGCAGCAACACGCGACCGATCTCGGTTGCGGAGTTGCTCGCGCGCAACGGCACCATCGGGGCACCACCGCTGGGTGGGCGGCGCAGGCGCCGCCGCGGCGACACGGGTTCGATCACGGTCGCCGAGTTGACCGGCGAGATCCCGATCATCCGCCCCGACGGGGACGTCGACACCGACACCGTCGCGGCCGCAGCGCCGGACACCGGGGCCGATTCCGAGGCTGTGGAGACCGACGGCGCCGTCGCCCAGGCGGTCGAGACCGAAGCTGAAGACGCCGACGTCGCCGAAGTCGCGGAACCCGAAATCGAGGACGAAGCAGCCGACGTTGATGTCGCTGACGCCGAAGACACCGTCGCCGGGGACGCCGCCACCGACGACGACGTCGACGACGATTACGCCGACGCGGTCGCCGACTACGCCGCCTACGTCGAACACCGCGAACAGGACGACGACCTGGACTTCTTCGCACCGTCGCGGCGCCCCGCGTCGGGCCAGCCGACCGACGAGGTGGGCGCCGAGCAGATGAGCCCGGACCCGGTTGTCGGTTGGGCCGACACCGAGACCGACCTGGACGACGCGGACTCACCGACCGAACACGCCGAAACCGACGTCGACGAGGCCGCCGAGGACGACGACGAGCTGCCGTCGTACCTGCGCTCCACGGCCGGACCGCTGTTCGGCGGCCAGACGGTCGCCGACGACCTCGCCCGGCGCGGTACGCGCCCCGGTCCCGAAGACATCGACCTCGACGACCGCGAGGAAGAGGAGGCCGACGAGGTCGACGAGGTTGATGCGGCCCCGGCGGGCAGCCGGATGTCGTCGATCCTGCGGGCGGCCTGGGTGGTCGGGCAGTGCGTCGTCGCGGTCGCGTTCGGCGCGGGCCTGTTCATCGCGTTCGACCAGCTGTGGAAGTGGAACAACATCGTCGCGCTGATGCTGTCGGTGCTGGTGATCCTCGGCCTCGTCGTGGGTGTGCGGGTGGTGCGCAAGACCGAGGACATCGGCAGCACGCTGATCGCGGTGGCGGTCGGCGCCCTGGTCACGCTCGGCCCGCTGGCACTGTTGCAGTCGGGCTAGGCGCCGGCCGATAACCTGTGCGCCCCGCCATCAAGGTCGGTCTGTCGACGGCCTCGGTCTATCCGCTGAGAACCGAGGCCGCGTTTGAGTACGCCGCACGGCTCGGCTACGACGGTGTCGAGCTGATGGTGTGGGCCGAAACGGTCAGCCAGGACGTCAAGGCCGTCGCGAAGCTGTCGGAGCGCTACGGGGTGCCGGTGTTGTCGGTGCACGCGCCGTGTCTGCTGATCTCGCAGCGGGTGTGGGGCGCCAACCCGATCCCCAAACTGGAGCGCAGCGTGCGCGCCGCCGAGGACCTGGGCGCCCAGACCGTCGTCGTGCACCCGCCGTTTCGCTGGCAGCGCCGCTACGCCGAAGGGTTCAGCGAACAGGTCGCCGAACTCGAGGCGTCCAGCGACGTGCTGGTCGCGGTCGAGAACATGTTCCCGTTCCGCGCCGACCGGTTCTTCGGCGCCGGCCAGACGTCGATCGAGCGGATGCGCAAACGCGGCGGAAGGCCCGGACCCGGCATCTCGGCGTTCGCGCCGTCCTACGACCCGCTGGACGGCAACCACGCCCACTACACGCTGGACCTGTCCCACACGGCCACGGCGGGCACCGACGCGGTCGACATGGCCCGCCGGATGGGGGACGGGTTGGTGCACCTGCACCTGTGTGACGGCAGCGGCGCCTCCACCGACGAGCATCTGGTGCCCGGCCACGGCACCCAGCCCGCCGTCGAGATCTGCGAGATGCTGGCGGCCAGCGACTTTGCCGGGCATGTGATCCTTGAGGTGACCACGTCGGGCGCGCGCACCGCCGCCGAGCGTGAAGCGCTGCTGACGGAGTCGCTGCAGTTCGCTCGCGCGCACCTGCTGCGCTGACATTCCCGCTGACGGAGGAAAACCGCACATGGCTGGCTCCACCCTGTTCACCGATGCGATGGCGCTCACCGCGGCCGGTGACGGTGTCTACGACGGTGAGCTCAACGAGCACTGGACGATCGGACCCAAGGTGCACGGCGGCGCGATGCTGGCGTTGTGCGCCAACGCCGCGCGCACCGAGTTCGGGCCGGGCGCCGAGCCGATCGCAGTCTCGGGCAACTTCCTGTGGGCGCCGGACCCCGGGCCGCTGCGGTTGGTCACCACCGTCCGCAAACGCGGCCGCCGGGTCAGCCTGATCGACGTCGAACTCAACCAGGGCGACCGAACCGCCGTGCATGCGGCGGTGACGCTGGGTGTCCCCGAACACCACGTCCCGCCCCTGTTATCGGTCAACCCGGTGATCCCGTTGATGCAGCCCGAGCCGCCGCCAGGCCTGGAGCCGATCGGCCCCGGCCATCCGATGGCCGACATCGTGCACCTGGCCCGCGGCTGCGACATCCGGCCGTCGCTGACCAGCTTTGAGCCCCGCACCGACGGCGGACCGCCGATCATCGAGTACTGGGTGCGGCCCAAGGGCACCGCGCCCGACGTGCTGTTCGCGCTGCTGTGCGGTGACGTGTCGGCTCCGGTCACGTTCGGCGTCAACCGGTTCGGGTGGGCGCCGACGGTGCAGTTGACGGCCTACCTGCGCACCCTTCCTGCCGACGGCTGGTTGCGGGTGATGTGCACGACGGTGCAGATCGGCCAGGACTGGTTCGACGAAGACCACATCGTCGTCGACAGCGAGGGCCACATCGTGGTGCAGACCCGCCAACTCGCGCTGGTGCCCGCCGAATAGCGCGACCCGCATCTGCCATGCTTTGCGGCATGGCGAGAATCGCGATCGTCGGCGGCGGAGGCATGGGTGAGGCGTTGCTGTCCGGGCTGCTGCGCGCCGGACGGCAGGTCAAGGATCTGGTGGTGGCCGAAAAGGACCCCGACCGCGCGAAGTACCTGGCCGACAAACACTCCGTGTTGGTGACGTCGGTCGCCGACGCCGTGGACACCGCCGAGTACGTGATCGTCGCGGTGAAGCCGTTCGACGTCGAAGGTCTGGTCGCCGAGATCGGGGAGGCCGCGGCGCAGGCCGACAGCGACACGGCCGAACAGGTTTTCGTCACGGTGGCGGCCGGGGTGACCACGGCGTTCTTCGAAAACAAGCTGCCCGCCGGTGCACCGGTGATCCGGGTGATGCCCAACGCGCCGGTGGTCGTCGGCGGCGGGGTGAGCGCGCTGGCGCCCGGCCGGTTCGCAACCGCAGCCCACCTCAAGGAGGTGTCGTCGATCTTCGACGCGGTCGGCGGTGTGCTGACCGTGCCCGAGTCGCAACTGGACGCCGTCACCGCGTTGTCGGGCTCGGGCCCGGCGTATTTCTTCCTGATGGTCGAGGCGATGGTGGACGCGGGCGTCGACGCGGGGTTGTCGCGTGCGGTGGCCACCGAGCTGGTCGTGCAGACCATGGCCGGGTCGGCGGCGATGTTGCTGGATCGGCTCGACCAGACCCAGGCGGTAGGCGGTCCGGAGACCGACACCTCGGCCGCACAGCTGCGCGCGACCGTTACCTCGCCCGGTGGTACCACCGCTGCTGGTCTGCGGGAACTCGAAAAGGGAGGTTTGCGGGCTGCCGTGGCCAACGCCGTCGAAGCCGCAAAAACCCGCTCTGAGCAGCTAGGAATTACATCTCAGTAATTCAATTAATTCTGGTCGATTAACCCACACCCGTCGCAGTAACCCCACAAGCCACGCTATTCTCCTGGTTGTAAGCACAGGTCGGTGTGCCAGCGGTGGGGAAGCCGCTGGAACGGCCTGTGCACGACTGGATTGGGTTGCGATGACGTCTATGAACGGGCCATCGGCGCGGGATTCGGCTAGTGGCAAGTCGGCACGCGAAACCGGCTCCGCCGACAGCCAACCGCCACGAGCTCAATTTCTCACCGTCGCCGAAGTGGCCAGCCTGATGAGGGTCAGCAAGATGACGGTGTACCGGCTGGTGCACAACGGAGAGCTGCCTGCCGTGCGGGTCGGCCGCTCGTTCCGGGTGCACGCCAAGGCTGTCCACGACATGCTGGAGAGTTCGTACTTCGACGCCGGATAGCTTGCAGGACGGGCCCGCGCCGCGCACGCGGCGACGGGCGCTGCCCGACCGGGCGTGAGCCGGTCTGCTGACGGAGCCGTTTTCCGTTCTCCGAGGTAACCCCGGTAAGGTAACGGGGTCAAGGTAAAACACCTCGAGGTAGCGGAGTTCATGGGTTCAGTCATCAAGAAGCGGCGCAAGCGGATGTCGAAGAAGAAGCACCGTAAGCTGCTTCGTCGCACCCGGGTGCAGCGCAGAAAGCTCGGCAAGTAACTTTCGCGCGGCCTCGCTAGGCTGACCCGATATGGATTCCGAGGGTCGCTCCGCTGGGCACGTCGACGGGTCTGATGCACGCGACAGTGTGCACTATCCGAAGGTCGTACTGGTTACTGGGGCATGCCGGTTCCTCGGCGGGTACCTCACCGCCCGGCTGGCGCAGAACCCGCTGATCAACCACGTCATCGCCGTCGACGCGGTCGCGCCGAGCAAGGACCTGCTGCGCCGGATGGGCCGCGCGGAGTTCGTGCGCGCCGACATCCGTAACCCCTTCATCGCCAAGGTGATTCGCAACGGCGACGTCGACACCGTGGTGCACGCCGCCGCGGCGTCCTACGCCCCGCGCTCGGGACGGGCCACGCTCAAGGAACTCAACGTGATGGGCGCGATTCAGCTGTTCGCCGCCTGCCAGAAGGCACCGTCGCTGCGCCGCGTGATCCTCAAGTCGACATCGGAGGTCTACGGCGCCAGCGCGCACGACCCGGTGATGTTCACCGAGGACACCAGTGCCCGCCGACCACCGCGCGACGGGTTCGCCCGAGACAGCATCGACATCGAGGGCTACGCGCGGGGTGTGGGCCGGCGCAGAACCGACATCACGGTCACGATCCTGCGACTGGCCAACATGATCGGGCCCGCGATGGACACCGCGTTGTCGCGCTACCTCGCCGGGCCCGTGGTGCCGACGGTGGCCGGGCACGACGCACGGCTGCAGCTGCTGCACGAGCAGGACGCGCTCGGCGCGCTGGAGCGGGCCACGATGGCCGGTAAGCCGGGCACGTTCAACATCGGCGCCCCCGGGATCGTCATGATGAGCCAGGCGATCCGGCGAGCCGGCCGGATACCGCTGCCGTTGCCCCGGCCGGCGCTGGCCGCTGTGGATTCGGTGTGGCGCGCAACTCGCTACACTGAGCTAGATCGCGAGCAATTGAACTATTTGAGCTACGGCAGGGTCATGGACACCTCGCGGATGCGAAATGACCTCGGCTTCAGCCCAAAATGGACGACCGCCGAGGCCTTTGACGATTACGTCCGGGGTCGGGGCTTGACCCCGATCGTCGACCCCGGCTGGGTACGCTCAATGGAGAGTAAAGCCGTGGCAGCGGCGCAACGGTGGGGAAGGTAGTCGCAAAACTTTACATCCGGTGGGAAGAGGGTACCAGCGTGGCGGGCGAGCCGAAGGCGAAAGTCATTCCGCTGCATAAGAATCCGAGTCGTGCAGCGGCGCAGCGGCGATCTGCTGCGCGGGCTGAAAGCGCTCGCCGTCGACATCCCTCGGTGCTCTCCGATCCGCCCGGCAACGCATCGGCCGAGCAGATCGCGGCCGTCATCCACGAGATCGACGAGCATCGCGGGGAGGCGTCCGGCAGCGAGCAGGTCCCCAACGAACTCGCCAAGCGCATCGCCGACGTCGCTGAATTCCTCCGCAAGCGGATGACCGGTGACTACAACGTCGACGAGTTCGGCTTCGACTCCCATCTCAACGACGCGCTGTTTCTGCCGCTGATGCGGGTGTTCTTCAAGTCCTGGTTCCGGGTCGAGGTCAGCGGGATCGAAAACCTGCCGATCTCCGGGCCGGCACTGGTGGTCGCCAACCACGCGGGCGTGCTGCCGTTCGACGGGCTGATGGCGTCGGTGGCAGTGCACGATCACCACCCGACCAACCGCGATCTGCGCCTACTGGCCGCCGACATGGTGTTCGACCTGCCGGTGCTCGGCCACGCCGCGCGCAAGGCCGGCCACACCATGGCCTGCACCGCCGACGCCCACCGGTTGCTGGCCGCCGGCGAGCTCACCGCCGTGTTCCCGGAGGGCTACAAAGGCCTGGGCAAGCACTTCAAGGACCGCTACAAGCTGCAGCGGTTCGGCCGCGGCGGGTTCGTCTCGTCGGCACTTCGTGCCAAGGCGCCCATCGTGCCGTGCTCGATCGTCGGCTCCGAGGAGATCTATCCGATGATCGCCGACGTCAAGCTGCTGGCCCGCCTGCTCGGGCTGCCGTACTTCCCGATCACCCCGTTCTTCCCGCTGGCCGGGCCGGCCGGGATGGTGCCGCTGCCGTCGAAGTGGCACATCCAGTTCGGCGAGCCGATCGAGACCGCCGACTACGACGAGTCGGCCGCCGACGATCCGATGGTCACCTTCGAGCTGACCGACCACGTGCGCGAAACCATCCAGCAGACGCTGTATCAGCTGCTGGCCAACCGCCGCAACACGTTCTTCGGTTAGGCCGAGTGGCCAGTTAACGCCCACTTTGCGCGGCTTCGCGTGCCATAACTGGCCGCTCGCGGGTTAGCTTTTTTGGTTGGCGATCATATTCTTGATGGCCTCGTCGCGGGCCGCGGCGATCTTCGCACTGACCTCGTCGGCCTCGGTGTCCGACGCGGCCTCACCCATCACGGTGATGACGCTGGTGATCACCGGCTTGCCCTCGGCGTCGGTCACCTCGCCGCGGACCTCGGTCACCACCGCGCCGTGCGACTCGGTCACCGAATCGAGGTAGGAGTCGAAGTACAGCTTGTCGCCGGCGACGATGGGCCGGTGAAAGGTCAGCTTCTGGTCGCGGTGCAGCATCCGCTCCATGTTGATCGGGATGTCGAACTGGTTGAAGATCTCCAGCTGCACCCGCCGGCCAGCGACCGCCAGGAAGGTCAGGGAGGCGATCAACGCGTCGTAGCCGCACTCCTTGGCGGCGTCCTCCGAATAGTGCGCCGGATGTTCGTCTTTGACCGCCCTGGCGAACTCACGGATCTTCTCCCGGTCCACCTCGAAGTGATCGGGGTAGCGGTAGTGAGTCCCGATGATGTTTTCGGCGATGGCCATGACGCGCGAGCCTATCAGCGCTCTTGGCGCCGGGACGCGATGGCGGCCAGCGCACCGCCGGCCGCGCCGAGCGCAAGCGCCGACGGCACACCGATGCGCGCGGCCTTGCGGGCGGTGCGGAAATCGCGGATCTCCCAACCCCGTTCGCGAGCGAGCTCACGAAGGTCGGCGTCGGGGTTGATGGCCACGGCCGTGCCGACCAGCGACAGCATCGGCACGTCGTTGAAGCTGTCCGAGTAGGCCGTACAGCGCCTCAGGTTGAGCCCCTCACGGATGGCCAGCGACCGCACCGCGTGCGCCTTGCCGGTGCCGTGCAGAATGTCGCCGACCAGCCGACCGGTGAATACCCCGTCGACCGATTCAGCGACGGTGCCCAGCGCACCGGTCAGCCCCAGCCGTCGCGCGATCGTCGCGGCGAGCTCATACGGCGTCGCGGTGACCAGCCACACCTGCTGGCCGGCGTCGAGGTGCATCTGCGCCAGCGCGCGGGTGCCGGGCCAGATCTTGTCGGCGATGATCTCGTCGTAGATCTCCTCGCCGAGCGCCTCCAGTTCCGCGGTGGGCCGGCCCTCGATGAACGCCAGCGCTTTGCGCTTACCCGCCGCGACGTCATCGCTGTTCTCCCGGCCGATGAGCTGAAACTTGGCCTGCGCGTAGATGAACTTCGCGATATCGCCGTAGGTGAAGTACTTGCGTGCGGCCAGTCCGCGAGCGAAGTGCACCATCGACGACCCGTGCACCAACGTGTTGTCCACGTCGAAGAACGCCGCAGCGGTCAGGTCGGGCGGCGGTGGCGGCGGAGCGCCGTACTCCTCGCCGGCCAGCTCCGTTACGGCCGCTTTGGCGCTGGCTTCACCGGCAGCCTGCTGCGCTTCGGGCGTCGACGGCCCCGCCAGCTGTTCCGTATCAATGCGACCGGATTCGGACACGGTTTCAACCCTAAGTCACCTGGCGGCGATACTTGCGATATGGACCGGCGAGTGGAGCTGCTGACGCGGGACGGCTGTGTGATCTGCGAGGGGGCGGCCACCCAGCTGCGCAGCCTGGCCGACGAGCTGGGCTTCACGCTGACGGTCACCGACGTCGACGCCGTCGCGGCGGCCGGGGATGCCGCGTTGCGCGCGGAGTTCGGCGACCGGCTGCCCGTGGTGCTGCTCGACGGCAGCGAGCACAGCTACTGGGAGGTCGACGAAACCCGGCTGCGCGCCGACCTGGCGATGTGAGCCACGCAATCCCGGCGGGACCTGCCGGAATATCGATTTCAGTGCAGAAATCGCGAAATTTGGTTACCTAAGTGTTCACCGACTACCTTGGATGACATGGTGATGCGGCCGTGAGCGTATTGCTTTTCGGTGTTTCGCACCGCAGTGCGCCGGTGTCGGTCCTCGAGCAACTGAGCACCGACGAGGGCGACCAGGCAAAGATCGTCGACCAGGTGCTGCAGTCCGAGTTGGTGACCGAAGCCATGGTGCTGTCCACCTGCAACCGGGTCGAGGTCTACGCCGTCGTTGACGCGTTCCACGGCGGCCTCTCGGCCATCGGACAGGTGCTCTCCGACCATTCCGGCATGTCGCTGGGTGACCTGACCAAATACGCCTACGTGCGCTACGCCGAAGCCGCCGTCGAGCATCTGTTCGCGGTGGCCAGCGGCCTGGATTCGGCGGTGATCGGCGAACAGCAGGTACTCGGGCAGGTCCGCCGCGCGTACGCCGCCGCGGAGGCCAACCACAGCGTCGGCCGCACCCTCCACGAGCTGTCCCAACGCGCGCTTTCGGTCGGTAAGCGGGTGCACTCGGAGACGGGCATCGACGCCGCGGGCACGTCGGTGGTGTCGGTGGCGCTGGGCATCGCCGAAAGCAAGCTCGGCTCGCTGGCCGGACGCACCGCGGTCGTGGTCGGCGCCGGCTCGATGGGTTCGCTCACGGCTAAACACCTGATCCGCGCCGGCATAGAGAGCGTGCACGTGGTGAACCGGTCGCTGGAGCGGGCCCGTCTACTCGCCCAGCATGTCCGCGACCAGGGCGTCGTCGCCGAGGCCTATCCGCTCGACCACATGGCGGGCGTGCTCGGCAACGCCCACGTCGTGATCTCTTGCACCGGCGCGGTGCGGCCGGTGGTCTCGCTGGCCGACGCGCACCGCGGGCTGGCCGGCCGCAGGCAGCCCGACCAGCTGGTGATCTGCGACCTCGGTATGCCGCGCGACGTCGACCCGTCGATCTCGGGTCTGCCTGACGTCTACGTCGTCGACATGGAGCGCATCCAGCGCGAGCCCTCGGCGCGCGCCGCGGCCTCCGACGCCGAAGCCGCCCGCACGATCGTCGCCGCCGAGGTTGCCAACTACCTGGCCGGGCAGCGCATGTCGGAGGTCACCCCGACCGTCACCGCGCTGCGGCAGCGGGCCGCCGACGTCGTCGAAGCCGAGTTGCTGCGCCTGGACAACCGGCTGCCCGAACTGAACGCCGCGCACCGCGCCGAGGTCGCCAAGACCGTGCGGCGGGTGGTCGACAAGCTGTTGCACGCGCCGACCGTGCGGGTCAAACAACTAGCCAGTGCACCGGGCGGCGACAGCTACGCCGAGGCGCTGCGCGAGCTCTTCGAGCTCGACCAGCAGGCCGTCGACGCTGTCGCCGCTGGTGAATTGCCCTTGCGGGCAACCGACTTCGACAAAACCGAGTAACGCTTGACGAATCGTCGCCCCAAACTTCGGATCGGCACCCGCGGCAGCCTGTTGGCCACCACCCAGGCGGGTACCGTGCTGGACGCCCTGACCGCGCGCGGGCACGATGCCGAGCTGGTCATCATCTCCACCGAAGGTGACCGCAACATGGGCCCGATCGCCGACATCGGGGTGGGGGTGTTCACCGCGGCGCTGCGCGAGGCCATCCACGACGGCCGGGTCGATCTGGCCGTGCACTCCTGTAAAGATTTGCCCACGGCCGTCGACCCGCGGTTCACGATCGCTGCAACACCCCCGCGCGAGGACCCTCGCGACGCGTTGTGCGCCCGCGACGGGTTGGTGCTGGGGGAGTTGCCGGCCGGCTCGACCATCGGCACATCGAGCCCGCGGCGGATCGCGCAGCTTAGGGCATTGGGTCTCGGTTTGGAAATCCGCCCCCTAAGAGGCAACCTAGATACCAGGTTGAACAGGGTTAGCAACGGTGATCTCGACGGCATCGTGGTCGCACGGGCGGGACTGGCCCGCATCGGGCGACTGGCCGATGTCACCGAGGCTCTCGAGCCGGTGCAGATGTTGCCAGCGCCGGCTCAGGGTGCGCTCGCGGTGGAGTGCCGCGCAGACGACACCGAGCTTGCCGCGCAGCTGGCGGAGTTGAACGACGCCGACACCCGCGCAGCAATCACCGCTGAACGAGCCCTGCTCGCCGAACTGGAGGCGGGTTGTTCCGCACCGGTGGGCGCGATCGCCGAGGTGGTCGAGTCCATCGATGAGGACGGCCGGGTCTTCGAAGAGCTGTCGCTGCGCGGCTGCGTGGCGGCGCTGGACGGATCCGACGTGATCCGCGCGTCCGGGATCGGAACTCCCGATCGGGCACGAGAGGTGGGGCTCTCGGTGGCCAGGGAGCTGTTCGAGCTCGGGGCGCGCGAAATCATGGCGGATCGCACTGAGCTGTAGAGCGGAGTGACGAGAGATGACAGGCCAGAGTAGCGGGCGAGGTCGCAAGCCGACGCCGGGCCACATCACATTCGTCGGCTCAGGCCCGGGAGATCCCGGCCTGCTGACGTTGCGGGCCCGCGCGGTGTTGGTCAACGCCGCCCTGGTGTTCGCTGACCCCGACGTGCCGGAGGCCGTTCGTGCCCTGGTGGGGGCGGAGTTGCCGCCGCCGGCGGGTCCCGAGCCTGCTGAGGCGGCTGCGGATGCCGATGGGGAAACCTCGGCGATTCCCGGTGGCCCGGACGTCCGGTCGGCGGTCGGCGAACCGGCCGAGGTCGCCAAGGCGCTGGCCACCGAGGCCCGCACAGGTGTCGACGTGGTGCGGCTGGTGGCAGGTGACCCGCTGTCGACCGATGCGGTGATCACGGAGGTGTCGGCGTTGGCCAAGACGCAGTTGAGCTTCGAGGTCGTGCCGGGGCTGCCCGACACCACCGCGGTGCCGACGTATGCGGGTCTTCCGCTGGGTTCGGCGCACACCGTCGCCGACGTCCGCGACCCCAACGTCGACTGGGCGGCCTTGGCGGCCGCGCCCGGCCCGCTGATCCTGCACGCCACCGCGTCGCATCTGCCCGACGCGGCGCGCACGCTGATCGAGTACGGGCTGGCCGAAGCCACCCCGGCCGTGGTGACCGCCAACGGCACCACGTGCCAACAGCGTTCGGCGGAAACCACATTGGTCGGCCTGCTCGACAAGACGGCGCTGGACAAGCCCTCCGGCATGGAGCCGGCCCCGCCGAACGGCGAGTGGGCCCAGGGCGTTCCGCTGGTGGTGACGATTGGTAAGACCGTGAACCACCGCGCCAAACTGAACTGGTGGGAGAGCCGCGCCCTGTACGGCTGGACGGTGCTGGTGCCCCGCACCAAGGACCAGGCCGGCGAGATGAGCGAAAAGCTGGTCGGCCACGGCGCAACGCCGGTCGAGGTGCCGACCATTGCGGTCGAACCGCCGCGCAGCCCGGCGCAGATGGAACGCGCGGTCAAGGGGCTGGTCGACGGCCGGTTCCAGTGGGTGGTGTTCACTTCGACCAACGCGGTGCGCGCGGTGTGGGAGAAGTTCAACGAGTTCGGCCTTGACGCGCGGGCGTTCTCCGGTGTGAAGATCGCCTGCGTCGGTCAGGCCACCGCGGACCGGGTGCGTGCCTTCGGCATCGAACCCGAGCTGGTGCCGTCCGGTGAGCAGTCCTCGTTGGGTCTGCTCGACGACTTCCCGCCGTACGACGACGTTTTCGACCCGGTGAACCGAGTGTTGTTGCCGCGCGCCGACATCGCCACCGAGACGCTGGCCGAGGGGCTGCGTGAGCGCGGCTGGGAGATCGAGGACGTCACCGCGTACCGCACGGTGCGCGCCGCACCGCCGCCGGCGCACACCCGCGAGATGATCAAGACCGGCGGGTTCGACGCGGTGTGCTTCACCTCGAGCTCGACGGTGCGCAACCTGGTCGGCATCGCGGGTAAACCGCATGCCCGCACCATCGTCGCCTGCATCGGGCCCAAAACAGCCGAAACCGCAGCGGAATTCGGTCTGCGCGTGGACGTGCAGCCCGAGGTCGCCGCGGTGGGCCCGCTGGTCGACGCGCTGGCCGAGCACGCCGCACGGCTGCGCGCCGAGGGTGCGCTGCCGCCGCCGCGCAAGAAGAGCCGTCGGCGGTAGCGACGGGAGGAGCCGGAGTGTTCCCGCGTCACCGTCCCCGTCGGCTGCGGTCCAGCCCGGCCATGCGCCGTCTGGTGGCCCAGACGTCGCTGGAGCCGAGGCATCTGGTGTTGCCGATGTTCGTCGCCGACGGCATCGACGAGCCCCGGCCCATCTCCTCGATGCCGGGGGTCTACCAGCACACGCGCGACTCCCTGCGACGTGCGGCCGCCGCGGCGGTCGCGGCCAGGGTGGGCGGGCTGATGCTGTTCGGGGTGCCGCGCGAGGACGACAAGGACGCCAGCGGATCGATCGGACTGGCGCACGACGGGATCCTCAACGCCGCATTGCGTGATCTGGCCAAGGATCTCGGCGACGAGACCGTGCTGATGGCCGACACCTGCCTCGACGAGTTCACCGACCACGGCCACTGCGGGGTGCTGGACGCAGCGGGCCGGGTCGATAATGACGCGACCAACGCGCGCTACGTGGAACTGGCTGTGGCGCAAGCGGATGCGGGCGCACACGTGGTCGGGCCCAGCGGCATGATGGACGGCCAGGTGGCGGCGATCCGCGACGGGCTGGATGCGGCCGGGCATACCGATACCGTGATCCTGGCCTACGCCGCCAAATTCGCCTCCGGCTTCTACGGTCCGTTCCGCGAGGCGGTGGCGTCGAGCCTGAGCGGTGACCGTCGCACGTATCAGCAGGAGCCGGGCAACGCCCGCGAGGCGTGCCACGAAGTCGAATTGGACATCGACGAGGGTGCCGACATCGTGATGATCAAGCCGGCGATGGGCTATCTGGACATCGTGCGAGCGGCCGCCGACATGTCACCGGTACCCGTTGCGGCCTATCAGGTTTCGGGTGAGTACGCGATGATCAGCGCCGCGGCCGCCAATGGCTGGATCGACCTGCAGACGGTTGCCATCGAGACGCTGACCGGTATCCGGCGCGCGGGCGCGGACATCGTGCTGACGTACTGGGCGGCCGAGGCCGCCGGTTGGCTGGCGTGACGTCGGGCTTCGAAGGCCGGCCGTCGCAGCCCGAGCCGCAGTCATCCGACGGTCGACCGCCCGACGTCGATACCGGGTTCTGGCTGTGGGTGATCGCGTTGCCGCTGACGGTGATCGGGTATCTCGTCGACGTGTTCGGGTCGGCCGATGCGCGGGTGCCCGTTCTGGTCGGGGTCGTTTCGGTGATGTTCGTCGTGATCCTGTCGGCGGTGGTGCTGACGTTTCAGATCCTCATGCGCCACGGCTACCGGTGGGCGCGCACGCTGTTGACCGGCGGAGGGGTGGCCTCGGTGGTCTACATGGCGGGCAGCCTGTTCACCACCGAACGCGACACCGCCGCGGCGCTGACCTACGCGGTGTGCGCCATCGTGGGGTCGGTGCTCATTCTCGGCGGAGCGGTGCTGTTGCACCGCAAGGACGCCCACGCGTACATGACCCGTTAGGCTGGCCCGACAATGACCGCTGATCAGCCGCGACCGGGCTTCGTCACCGCTGCGTTCTGGTGCTGGGCGGCCGCCGCGGTCTTGCTGATGCTAGGTGGCATGCTGACCGCATCGGTGAACCTGCCGACGGTATTTCGCGTAGCAGGCGTACTCACCGTCGTCGTCGGCGCCGCGATGGCGTTTCTGGCCGGCCGAAGCCGGAAGGGCGACATTCGGTTCCGCCGCGCCGCGGTGGCGCTGGCGGTGGTGAGCTCGGCGTGGATCGGCTTGTCCGCGGCGCTGGGCGTCGTGCACCTACTTACGTTGTTGGCGATCCTTCCGCTGATCGCCGGCGCCGTGTTGATGACGCGGCGAGGTGAACCCGTGCAGGAGGAAGCGCAGTGACCGAGGGCAACGCAACGCCGCCGCAGGTGTTGTTCTACGAGCAGGGTGCGAGCTGGTGGTGGGTGCTGGCCGGACCCGTCGCCGCGATCGCGATGGGCTTGATCCAGGCGTCGGCCGGCTACGGCGTCCAGTGGCTGGTGCCCGGCATCTTCCTGGTGCTGGTCTCGGGGTTTTTGGCCATCCAGGTCAAGGCGGCGCGCATCCACACCTCGGTCGAGTTGACCCCGGAGACGTTGCGGCAGGGCACCGAACTGCTCAGCGTCGACGACATCGTGCGGGTCTATCCGGAGGCCACCGGATCCGAAGCGCCGAAATGGCAGTCGGCACGGGCGCTCGGAGAGTTGACCGGCGTACCGCGCGGCCGCACCGGGATCGGCCTGAAGTTGACCAACGACCGTGCTGCCCAGGCGTGGGCGCGTAAACACCACCAGCTGCGCACGACGCTGACCCAGCTGATCGAGGAACGCATCCCGCCGGACCGCACGCCGTGAGGGCGCCGGTGCGGGTCGCGGTCGAACTGACGCTGGCCGTCGCCGCGGCCGTCGGGTGCGTGCTGAGCTGGGTGTCGGCCAGCTCGACGGTCATGGTGGCCCCGGTGCTGGAGGGCGAGCCCGCGACGTCGTCGGTGGTCTACAGCGCGCCACTGCTGGGGTTGTCGCTGCTGCTGGCGACGGTGGCCGGCGTGCTGGCCGTGCTGGGTATTGCCCGACTGCGCCGGCGGTAGCACGTTGCGCCGAGAGCGACGAAATGACCGATCCACTCGCACTTTGTCGCCCGTTTGTCCGTTTCGGCGAAAAGGCGCAGAAGTGAGAGGCCCCTCACAACCGCTTGGTACAAAGTGCGGAATTTGTAACACTGTGTCACATGACCGAGCTGATGGAGAAGTCCGAGCACCTCGACGACGCGCTGCCGCTGGGCCCGCAGTCGCTGGTCTGGCGCTATTTCGGCGATAACCGGATGTTCCTGATCGGCCCGCGACCCGCGGTGCTGCAGAATATGCTCGCCGAACTCGGCCAGGGTGTGCTCGACCATTCGGTGTTCTTCGACGACACCGCCGCCCGGGTCAAGCGGTCGCTGCCGCCGATCTTCAACACCGTGTACGGCTCCGACGACGACCACCCCGGCACCCAGGTCCGCGACTTCCACACCGACATCAAGGGGGAGATGCCTAGCGAGTATGGGGTGGCCGCGCGCTACCACGCGCTGGATCCGGATACCTACTTCTGGGCGCACGCGACGTTCGTCGAGCAGGTGCTCTACTTCGCCGACACCTTCGTCAAGCGGCTCACCCGCGAAGAAAAGGAACAGATCTATCTCGAGTCCAAGACGTGGTACCGCCGCTACGGCGTCAGCGACCGGCCGATGCCCGCCGACTACGACGCGTTCGAACGCTACTGGAACCGGATGATCGACGAGATCGTCGTCGCGCACCCCACTGCGAAATACGGCGTCGGCTATGTCACCAAAGGCTTTCCGCGCCCCAAGGGCGTACACCCGCTCGTGTGGCGCCTCGTCGCACCGGTCTTCAACCCGATGGCGGCCTTTTTGACCACCGGCGGCATGCCGCCGCGCACCAGGGCGATGCTGGGCCTGCCGTGGAGCGACCGCCAAGAGCGCCGATACCAGCGCTTCGCCGCGTTCTGGCGCACTCGCCCGGTGAACTGGCTGTGGGACCGGTTGCCGATGCGGCTGCGCTACAACGGATATGCGTGCAAGGGCTATGCCAGAGGCTGATGCCACCACACGGGCGATACTCGACGCCGCGGTCGTCGAGTTCGAACGGCACGGGTTTCGGCGGGTGGCCCTCGACGACGTCGCCCGCCGCGCCCGCGTCAGCCGCACCACAATCTACCGACGCTTCACCAACAAGGACGAGCTGATCGCCGCCGTCATCGAACGCGGCAACGCGACGCTGTTCGCCGACATCGCGCACGAACTCAAACAGACTGCGCCGCAGTCCAATTACTACGTCGAAGCGTTCACGCTCGCTATCCTGAAGTTCCGCAGCCACCGGGTGCTGCACCGGATGGTCACCGACGAACCGGCCTTGGTGTTGCAGTTGGCCAGCCAGCACTGGCCGGCGGCCATCGAGCGGATGGCCGAAGCGCTGCGGATCATCTTCCCGCCGGGCTTCGCCGAACGGATCGGCGCGGATGCCGTCAACGAGCTGGCTGACACCATCCTGCGCTACGCCGCGATGGTGCTGCTGCTGCCCAGCGTCACACCGCTGGACACCGCCGACGACATCCGCGCATTCGCCACCCGCCACTTCCTGCCCAGCCTGCCCGCCGCGCTGCGCACCGTGCCCGCCTAGCCTGAGATGGCATGGGCCATATCGCGATCTGCGTGTCGGTGGGCACCGGCCACGTCAACCCCACACTGGGCGTCGCAGCAGAGCTGATCGCCCGCGGACACCGGGTCACCTACGCGGCGACGTCAACGCACCGCGCCCGGGCGACCGACGTCGGCGCGCAGCTCGTGCCGTACCGCACCACGATGGCCGGATCGCAGCCCCCTCCGCAGTTCACCGCCCAGGACTTCCACCGCGCCACCCACGCCGCGCTCGACGAAGTGGAGTACGTGTTGCCCCAGGTACTTTCGGGATTCAGCGGTGACCAGCCGGACCTTGTCCTGCACGACGCCACCGTGGCGTGGTGGGGACGGTTGGCCGCCGCGGACTGGGGTGCACCGGTGGTGGCGGGCTGGCCTAACTTCGTCGGCAACCGGCATTGGTCGCTGAACCGCTACGTCAAGATCAACCCGGTCCATCCGCGGCTGCTCGCGGTGCTGTGGCGGGCGCACCGCATCGCGCGGCGTCATGGCCTGACCGCGGGCAACCTGTTGCAGGCCGCCGGCGCGGACGCCCAGTTGGTGTTTGTGCCGAGGGCCTTCCAGTACGCGGGCGAGACGTTCGGGGCGCCTTACGTTTTCGTCGGACCGTGCCTGACCGAGCGCCCCTCCGACGGCCGCTGGGATCCGCCGTTGGACCACGACGTCGTGCTGGTTTCGCTGGGCACCGCCTACCACGACCGGGCCGACTTCTTCCGGGCCTGTGTCGCCGCGTTCGCCGATGCGCCGTGGCACGTCGTGCTGGCGGTTGGGGACAAGGTCGACCCGGCGGAGCTGGGCACGACGCCGACGCACCTCGAGGTGCACCGCAGCGTGCCGCAACTGCAGGTGCTGCGCCATGCGGCGGCGTTCGTCAGCCACGCCGGCATGGGTAGCACGATGGAGGCGCTGAGCTTCGGGGTGCCGATCGTCGCGGTGCCGCAGATGACCGAACAACAGGCCAACGCCGACCGCATCGCCCAGCTGTGCCTTGGTGTCCGGATCCCGCCGGACGACGCCACCGCCGAGCGGCTGCGCACGGCGGTCGCGGACGTCACCGGCGACGCGCGGCTGGCGCAGAACCTGCGCCGCATGCAGGACGAAATCGGCTCCGCAGGCGGCGCACCGACGGCGGCCGACGTGATCGAGCGCGTGCTAGCCGAGAGCAGCTGAACCGGTTTTGTATCCACGCCGTCGGGGCAGACGTTAAGCCATGAGCAACGACGAACGGCAAAGCTCCGAACCCCGCACCGATGACCACCATCAAGTTCTCGACAAACCCGAGGACCCACCGCCCACCGAGAAGCCCGAGGTGACCGAGGAACACCGCGAGAAGGCCAAGGAAATGGCCAAGGATTACCACGACGAACGCCCGACGATCACGATGCCTGGCACCGGTGGCGCGGTGGCCGGCACTGCGGTCAACGACTGGGTCGACGACGAGGGTAACCCGAAGTACAGCAAGGACGACGCGCCGTCCACGTAGAGTGCCGGCGTGACCTCCCTCGAGCAGATCGCGCCGGCCTTCATCGAGATGGCCCATTCGATCGTCTGGGCGTCGGTGGCCACCGTCGACGCTGACGGCCGACCGCGCACCCGCATCCTGCACCCGATCTGGGAGTGGGACGGCACCGACCTGTTTGGCTGGATCGCGACCGTGCCCAGCCCGGTGAAGAAGGCGCACTTGGCCGCCCATCCCGAGGTGTCGGTCAGCTACTGGTCGCCCAGCCACGACACGTGCAGCGCGGAATGCCTCGTCGAGTGGTATCTCGACGACGACACCCGCGCCGCGGTGTGGGACAAGTTCGCCACCGGCCCCGAGCCCGTCGGCTACGACCCGCGCATCATCGGGATGTGGCGCGACGGGCCGACGTCCGACCAGTTCGCGGCGCTGCGGCTGGGCCCCTACCGGATCCGGGTGATGGCCGGCACCGTGATGATGAAGGGCCAGGGCGCCCCGCTGCTCTGGGCGGCCTGACCGGCCAAAACCCACACCCCCTCGCCGTGCGCGTCGAGGCTGGGCGATGATCAAAGCCATGACGACGACGCTCGACGTCGGCAGCCTGCCGCTGGTACCGAAGAACCCCTTGCCGTTCTGGCAGCTGGTCAAGTTGGTGCGCAGGCTCGACACCGGCCAGGAAACGATTCGCGATGCCGGCGGCCGCATCACCCGCATCCAGTTCGGGCCGAAGTGGTTGTTCCCGCCGATCGTGGCGGTGATGTCGCCCAGTTCGATGCGCGACGTGTTGGGCCGCAGCGACGCTTCGTCGGATCGGTGCATCATCCACGAAGAAGTGCAGAACATGGCAGGCGACAGCCTGTTCGTGCTGCCCAACGAACAATGGCGGCCGCGAAAACGCGCGCTGCAACCGGTGTTCACCAAGCACAACGTCCGCAACTTCGGCGGCCACATGTCGGGTGCGGCGCAGCAGTTCGTGGACCGCTGGCCCGACGGCGGCGACATCGACCTGGACCTGGAGTGCCGCAAGGTGGCCATGCAGTCGTTGGGCCGCTCGGTGCTGGGACTCGACCTCAACGAACGCGCCGAGACCATCGCGCGGTGCATGCATGTGGCGTCGTCGTACACCGCCGACCGTGCACTGCGCCCGGTGCGCGCGCCGCGCTGGCTGCCGACCCCCGCGCGCCGACGCGCCCGCGCCGCCGTCGCCGAGATGCGCAAGATCACCGACGACATGGTGCACGCGTGCCGCGCCGACCCGGATCTGGACGCGCCGCTGGTACAGGCCCTGATCGCGGCCACCGATCCGGAGACCGGCAAACCGCTGTCCGATGAGGACATCTCCAACGACCTGCTGATCTTCATGCTCGCCGGGCACGACACCACCGCGACGGCGTTGACGTACTCGCTGTGGATCCTGGGTCACCATCTCGACGTGCAGGCCCGGGTGGCCGAGGAGGCCGCCGCGCTCGGCGACCGGGAGCTGACGCCGGCCGACGTCCCGCGACTCGAGTACACCGTGCAGGTGCTGCACGAGTCGTTGCGGCTGTGCCCGCCCGCCGCGGGCGTCGCCCGGCTGGCAACGCGGGAGATCGCCGTGGACGGCTACCGGGTCGAGAAGGGCAGCCTGCTGGCCGTGGGCCTGTATGCGCTGCACCACGACCCGGCGCTGTGGCCGGATCCGATGGTGTTCGACCCGGACCGGTTCAGCCCCGAGAAGGTCAAGGCCCGCGACCGCTGGCAGTTCTTGCCGTTCCTCGGCGGCGGCCGGCCGTGCATCGGTGAGCACTTCGCGCGGTTGGAGACGACGCTGGCGTTGGCCACGATCGTGCGGGCCCTCGAGATCCGGTCGACCGAAGACGAGTTCCACTGCGAGGTGCCGTTCACGACGGTGGCCAAGGGCCCGATCCGCGCCCGGCTGCGCCCACGGACCTAAGCGCCGAAAGGGATATTCGGCACCCAAAATGGCGCATGATCACCCTCGCGTGAGCAACACCGCCTGCTCGAACGGCAGCCGCGCGAAAATCGGCCGCCACAGACCGGTGACCGCCGTCGCCGCCTGCGCCTTGGGCATCACCTGCGGATCGCGCACCTCGAAGGTTCGGCCGTAGCGCTTTATCCGCGCGCGGCCGGCGGCCGTGACGTTCTTCAACCAGTCGCGGTCGGGCCCGTAGGTCAGCAGGATCGCCACCCCGTCCTCGGTGGAAAACACGGTCAACGGCGTGCGATAGGTCCGACCGGACTTGCGTCCGACGTGCTCGAGGATGCCGAACGTCGGCGCCCAGCCCGCCCACAGCTTCTGGATCGGGTTGGTGACATGCCTATTGAACCGGGCCAGCCATTGCGGTAGTTGCATACGAACCATCAAACTCGGGACATATGGCGTACCTCAAGCCCGGCTGGCTCACCACCAAGATCTTCAACCCGTTCGCGAAGACCGTCGGCCTCTGGGAGACCCTGACCGTCACCACGCGACGCAGCAAGCGACCCCAGCAGATCCCGATCATCTCCGTCGACGTCGACGGTGCAAAATACCTGGTGTCCACCCGCGGCGAAGCCGAGTGGGTCAAAAATGTGCGCGCCGAACCCAACCTCACGCTCGGGTCGACCGGCTACGTCGCGCGCGAGATCCCCGAACAGGACCGCCCGCCGATCCTGGCCGCGTACCGCAAGAAGGCCGGCCGCGTGGTCGACGGCTACTTCAAGCAGTTACCGCATGAGGCCGACCACCCGGTGTTCGTGCTCACCCCGAACGGCTGAAGCACTCCACGGGTTTGAGGACTGCGCTGCGGGTACTCGTACTTCCGGTGTTAGCCAATCAAGCCTGAACAGCGCATTGGAGGCGGGAGTGCTCCGGAAATGACTTCGGAAACGAGAAAGGCCGACAGTTCCGACTCCGAAACGCCAAAGTCCAAGACCACAAAGTCCAAGACCACAAAGTCCAAGACCACAAAGTCCAAGACCATGTCGCGCTACCTCTACCGATTCGGGCGGTTCAGCTTCCGACACCGGTGGGCGGTGCTGGGCACCTGGCTGGTGGTGCTGCTCGGCGTCGGCGGGGCCGGGCTCGGACTCGGCGGCCAACCCGTCGACAACTTCTCGATCCCGGGCACCGAGTCACAGCGGGCCATCGAACTGCTTCAAGAAAAGCTCCCGACGTTCGCCGGGGCCCAAACCCAGGTGGCCTTCGCCGCGCAAGGTGACGCGACGCTCACCGACCCACGGGTGGCCGCGGCGATCCAGGAATCCATCGCCAACGTCAACGCCATCCCCCAGGTCGCGATGGCGGCCGGTCCCGCCGAAACCCGACTCGCCTCACCCGACGGCCGCGTCGCGTTGGGCACCGTGCAGTACGCCACCCAGATCGGCGGCGTCGAGGACGCGACGCTGCAGGCGCTGCAACGCGCGATGGATCCCGCCGAGGCGGCCGGCGTTCAGGTCGACTACTCCGGCAGCATCTACCCCGGCTTCAAGATCAGCATTCCGGTGGAACCCGAGATCATCGGGATCGCCATCGCGTTCATCATCCTGCTGATCACGTTCGGCGCGGTGGTGGCAGCCGGCCTGCCGATCTTGACCGCCGGGATCGGGGTCGGCGTGGGGGCGCTCGGAATCCTCGCCGCCGCCGCCCTGACCGACATCCCGTCGGCCGCGTTGTCGCTGGCCCTGATGCTCGGCCTGGCCTGCGGTATCGATTACGCGCTGCTGGTGTTGACGCGGCACCGAAACAACCTGCTGCTGCTGATGGATCCCGAGGATTCGGCTGCGCTGGCGATCGGAACCGCGGGCAGTTCCGTGGTTTTCGCTGCGCTGACGGTGATCATCGCGCTCTGCGGGTTGTCGCTGGTGGGGATCCCGTTCCTCACCGCGATGGCGCTGGCCGCGGCCGCGGCGGTGTTCATCGCCATGCTGGTCGTGCTGACCCTGTTGCCCGCGCTGCTCAACTTCGCCGGGACCAAGGTCGCGAAGTTCGTCAGCACCCCGCTCCGGCCGGGCCACGCCAAGCAGGTCGCCCAGATCGCCACCTACACCCCGCAGCGCACCCTCGGCGCCAGCTGGGCACGCTTTGTCGTGCGCTTCCGCAAACAGCTGCTGCTCGTCGGCGTCGCGGCGCTCGCCGTGCTCGGTCTGCCTGCGCTGGGCATGCACTTCGGCTTGCCCAGCGGTGCGACCCAGCCCGAGTCCAGCACAGCCCGCCAGGCCTACGACCTCACCGCCCAACACCTCGGCCCCGGCTTCAACGGCCCACTGCTCGTCATCGCCGACCTCAGCGGCGCACCCGACCCCACCGCCGTCGGCTCGATCACCGCCGCGCTGCAGGCCGAACCGGGCGTGCTGCACGCCGCACCCGCGGCAAGCCAGAACGACGTGGCGGTCATCCAGGTCATCCCCGAGACCGGACCGACCGATCCCGCGACCGCCGATCTGGTCACCACCATCCGCGACGACCGGCAGACCATCGAAGGATCCACCGGAGCTGCCATCCTCGTCGGTGGCCCCACCGCCTCCAACATCGACACCTCCGAAAAGCTCGCCGAAGCGCTGCCGATCTTCCTCTTGGTCGTCGTCGGGCTGGCGTTCATCCTGTTGACGGTCGCATTTCGTGCCGCCCTGGTGCCCATCACCTCGATCATCGGGTTTCTGCTCTCGGTGTTCGCCGCGCTCGGCGTTCAAGTCGCCATCGTCCAATGGGGATGGGGAGCAAGCCTTCTCGGGATCATCCCCGGGCCGACAATCAGCTTTCTGCCGATCATCGTGCTGGCGATCATCTTCGGCCTGTCCAGTGACTACCAGATCTTCGTCGTGTCCCGGATCAAGGAGGAATACGTCAAGAGCGACGACGCGCTGGAAGCCATCCGCCTCGGGGTCGGTCTCTCGGCGCGCGTGATCGCCGCGGCGGCAGCGATCATGGTCGGCATCTTCTTGGCGTTCCTGGTGGCCACCGACCCGATCATCAAATCCGTCGCCCTCACGCTGGCCGTCGGCGTGCTGCTCGACGCGTTCGTTGTGCGGTTGACCCTGATACCGGCGATCATGGCCGTGCTGGGCAGGAGGATGTGGGTGCATTCCCGCTGGTTCGGCAAGGTGGTTCCGGATCTGGATATCGAGGGGACCGCCCTGGACGCCGAGCATCGCCGGGCCGCCGGCGTCGAGGTGCCCTGACCGCTGAACAACTACACCCTGTAGTTGACGGGTTGCGCTGGCCTGGGACACTGGTGGCCATGCGTGCTGACCAGATCTCGACCGAGGTGTCGGCGCGGCTGTTCGCCGACGCCAGCGGGGTCATCCCCGGTGGAGTGAATTCGCCGGTGCGGGCCTTCGCCTCGGTCGGCGGCACACCGCGGTTCATCACCTCCGCTGACGGCTACTGGCTGACCGACGCCGACGGCAACCGTTACGTCGACCTGGTCTGCTCCTGGGGCCCGATGATCCTGGGCCACGCCCACCCCGCCGTCGTCGAGGCCGTGCAGCGGGTAGCCGCCGACGGCCTGTCGTTCGGCGCACCAACACCGTCGGAGACCGAGTTGGCCGCCGAGATCGTGGCCCGCGTCGCCCCCGTCGAACGGCTGCGGCTGGTCAACTCCGGCACCGAGGCCACCATGAGCGCGATCCGGCTGGCCCGCGGCTACACCGGCCGGCCCAAGATCATCAAGTTCGCCGGCTGCTACCACGGCCACAGCGACGCGCTGCTGGCCGACGCCGGCTCCGGGGTGGCGACGCTGGGGCTGCCGTCCTCACCGGGCGTGACGGGCGCGGCCGCTGCCGACACGATCGTGTTGCCCTACAACGACATCCCCGCCGTCGAAGACGCCTTCGGCCGGTTCGGCGACGAGATCGCCTGCATCATCACCGAAGCCAGCCCCGGCAACATGGGCACCGTGGCGCCGCGACCCGGCTACAACGCCGCGCTGCGCCGCATCACCGCCGACGCCGGCGCGCTGCTGATCGTCGACGAGGTGATGACGGGGTTTCGGGTGAGCCGATCGGGTTGGTACGGCATCGATCCCATCGACGCCGACCTGTTCACATTCGGCAAGGTGATGAGCGGCGGACTGCCCGCCGCGGCATTCGGCGGCCGCGCCGAGGTGATGGAGCGGCTGGCCCCGCTGGGCCCGGTGTATCAGGCCGGCACGCTGTCGGGCAATCCGGTGGCGATGGCCGCCGGGCTCGCGACGCTGCGCGCCGCCGACGACCACGCGTACGCCGCGCTGGATCTCAACGCCGACCGGTTGGCCGACCTGCTCGGGCAGGCGTTGACCGAAGCCGGTGTGGCGCACCAGGTTGCACGCGCCGGCAACATGCTGTCGGTGTTCTTCACCGATCAACCGGTCACCGACTTCACGTCGGCGCGGGCATCCGAGACGTGGCGTTTCCCGCCGTTCTTCCACGGTCTGCTCGACGCGGGTATCTACCCGCCGCCCAGCGCCTTCGAAACCTGGTTCGTCTCAACGATGTTGGATGACCAGGCGTTCGAGCGTATCGCCGCAGCACTGCCTGGCGCCGCGCGCGCCGCAGCGGAAGCGAGCAGGCCCGCATGAGCGAAACAACCACCGTGCACGTGATGCGGCACGGCGAGGTGTACAACCCTGACGGCATCCTGTACGGCCGCCTCGACGGCTACCACCTGTCCGAGCGGGGTCACGCCCAGGCCGAGAAGGTGGCCGAGTACCTGGCCGACCGCGACATCGTGGTGGTGGTGGCCTCACCGCTGCTGCGTGCACAGGAGACCGCCACCCCGATCGCCAAGCGGCTGAACCTGCCGATCGAAACCGACGACGAGCTCATCGAGTCACTGAACATCTTTGAGGGCCAGCGGGTTTCCCCCGGCGACGGCGCGCTTCGCGACCCGCGCAACTGGCGCCACCTGTGGAACCCGCTGCGGCCGTCCTGGGGGGAGCCGTACCGCGAGATCGCCGCCCGGATGCGACGCGCCGTGGACCGGACCCGCGAGGGCGCGCGCGGCCGTGAAGCGGTGGTGGTGAGCCATCAACTGCCCGTCGAGATCCTGCGCCGGTCGCTGACCAGTAAGCGGTTCGCCCACGATCCGCGCAAGCGCCAGTGCGCCCTGGCGTCGCTGAACTCGTTCGTCTACGACGGCGACACGCTCGTCGACTGGTACTACCGAGAGCCGGCCGCAGAACTGTGAAGTGGTTGGTGGTCATCGTGAGCGCGGTCCTGGCCGTGCTCACCGGATGCTCCACCGGCGACGACGCCGTCGCGCAGGGCGGCACCTTCGAGTTCGTCGCGCCCGGCGGGCAGACCGACATCTTCTACGATCCGCCCGAAAGCCGCGGCCGCCCAGGCGCGTTGAGCGGTCCGGATCTGATGGACCCGGCCAAGACCATCTCGCTCGACGACTTTGCGGGCAAAGTGGTGGTGATCAACGTGTGGGGGCAGTGGTGCGCACCGTGCCGCACCGAGATCACCCAGCTGCAACAGGTTTACGACCAGACCCGCGACCTCGGGGTGCAGTTCCTGGGCATCGACGTCCGCGACCACAATATGGACGCTCCCCGGGATTTTCTCGTCGACCGCGGTATCACGTTTCCGTCGATCTACGACCCGGCGATGCGTACGATGATCGCCTTCGGCGGCAAGTACCCGACCACGGTCATTCCGTCGACGATCGTGCTGGACCGACAGCACCGGGTGGCCGCGGTGTTCCTGCGTGAGCTGCTCGCCGAGGACCTGCAACCGGTGGTGCAAGAACTCGCGACCGAGTCGGAGCCCAAGGCGTGACCGGGTTCGCCGAACTCGCCGCCGCCGGCCCGGTGCTGCTGGCGCTGGGGGTGTGTGTGCTGGCCGGACTGGTGTCGTTCGCCTCGCCGTGCGTGGTGCCGCTGGTGCCCGGCTATCTGTCGTATCTGGCCGCGGTGGTCGGCGTCGCACCCGCGGACGCCCCGGACCTTTCCCGCCGAAGCCGACGTTTTGGCGGAAAAGTGCGCGAAGAAACCGCCAAAGCGTCGGTCTCGACGAGTGGGGTGCGGCTGCGGGTCGCCGGGGCCGCCGCGCTGTTCGTCGCCGGGTTCACCGCGGTGTTCGTCCTGGGAACCGTGGCGGTGCTGGGCATGACGACCACGCTGATCACCAACCAGCTTCTGCTGCAACGCATCGGCGGCATCGTGACCATCGTGATGGGGTTGGTGTTCGTCGGCTTCGTGCCCGCACTGCAGCGCGACGCCCGGTTCGCCCCGCGCCAGCTGTCGACGATCGGCGGCGCACCGCTGCTCGGTGCGGTCTTCGCGCTGGGCTGGACACCGTGCCTGGGCCCCACCCTGACCGGGGTGATCACGGTCGCGTCGGCGACCGACGGCGCCAACGTCGCGCGCGGTGTGGCGCTGGTGCTGGCCTACTGCCTCGGCCTGGGAATCCCGTTCGTGCTGCTGGCCTTCGGCTCCGCAGGAGCCGTGCAGGGGTGGGGTTGGCTGCGCCGCCACACCCGCACCATCCAGATCATCGGCGGCCTTCTGCTGATCCTCGTCGGCACGGCGCTGGTCACCGGCGTGTGGAATGACTTCGTGTCCTGGGTCCGCGACGCCTTCGTCACCGACGTCACCCTGCCGATATGAGTACCACCGAGGCGCGAGAAGACCTACAACCCCCCAAAAGTGGGGGAAATAGGGTGTTTTCACGTCCGCTCGCCGGAATGCGCAACACCTGGCGCACGCTGACGTCGATGGGCACCGCGCTGGTGCTGCTGTTTCTGCTCGCGCTCGCCGCGATCCCCGGCGCCCTGCTGCCGCAGCGCAACCTCAACGAGGCCAAGGTGCAGCAGTACATCGCCGAACACCCGACGCTGGGGCCGTGGCTGGACCGGCTGCAGGCCTTCGACGTATTTTCCAGCTTCTGGTTCACCGCCATCTACGTGCTGCTGTTCATCTCGCTGGTGGGCTGTGTGACACCGCGGATGGTCGAGCACATCCGCAGTATGCGCGCCACCCCCGTCGCGGCGCCGCGCAACCTGAGCCGGCTACCCAAACACCACACCGCCACCGTCGGCGCGCAACCGGACGCGCTCGCCGCGACGATCACCGAACGGCTGCGCGGCTGGCGCAAAACCATCCGCACCCGAGACGACATCACCGAAATCTCCGCGGAGAAAGGCTATCTGCGCGAGTTCGGCAACATCGTCTTCCACTTCTCGCTGCTCGGCCTACTGGTCGCGGTGGCCGCAGGTAAGATGTTCGGCTACGAGGGCAACGTCATCGTCATCGCCGATGGCGGACCCGGCTTCTGCTCGGCATCCCCGGCGGCGTTCGACTCGTTCCGGGCCGGCAACACCGTCGACGGCACCGCACTGCATCCGATCTGCCTGCGCGTCAACAACTTCGCGGCTGACTACCTGCCGACCGGGCAGGCCACCTCGTACGCCTCCGACATCGAGTACCAGGCCGGCGAGGACCTCGCCACCGGAACCTGGCGGCCCTACCGGCTCAAGGTCAACGAGCCGCTGCGGGTCGGCGGCGACCGAATCTACTTGCAGGGCCACGGTTACGCCCCCACCTTCACCGTGATCTTCCCCGACGGCCAAGCCCGCACCCAGACGCTGCAGTTCCGCCCCGACGACCAGCTGACCCTGCTGTCGTCGGGCGCGATGCGCTTCGACCCGCCGGCAGGCACCTACCCCGACCCCGACGAACGCCGCGAAAACCAGATCGCGATCCAAGGCCTGTTCGCGCCCACCGAAATGCTGCACGGCACGCTGCTGTCGTCGAGCTTCCCGGCGCTCAACGACCCCGCGGTCGCCATCGATATCTACAAGGGCGACGCCGGCTTGGACAGCGGTCGGCCGCAGTCGCTGTTCAACCTCGACGCCCGGCTGATCGAACAGGACCGGCTGACCAAGATGGCGCGCGTCAACCTCGGCGTCGGAGAGTCGACCGAACTCGACGACGGCACCGTGGTGCGCTTCGACGGCGCGGTGCCGTTCATCAACGTGCAGGTGTCCCACGACCCCGCCCAGCTCTGGGTGCTGGTCTTCGCGATGACGATGATGGCCGGTCTGCTGGTGTCGCTGGTGGTGCGGCGACGACGGATCTGGGTGCGGATCACCCCGGCCGGCCCGGGTACCGTAAGCGTCGAGCTGGGCGGGCTGGCCCGCACCGACAACTCGGGATGGGGTGACGAGTTCGAGCGGTTGACCGAGCGCCTGGTGCCTGACGGCGTGCCGGATGACACCGCCCAGCGGTCACGAGAAGAGGTCAAATGAACACCAACATCGACATCGGGCTGGCCCGCTATTCGGACTGGGCGTTCACCACGTCGGTGCTGGTGCTCCTCGGTGCGCTGGTGCTGCTCGCGATCGAGCTGGCCTACAGCCGCAGCCGCAAGGTCGAAAGCCGCGAGCTGGTCGGGGCCGGAGCCGCCCCGGCGGCGACATCCGGGACCGGCGCGCCGGTCGGCGCCGACAGCGCGGCGCCCGGCGTCGTCGCCGAGCGGCCCCGACGCCCGATCGACCAGCGCATCGGCGGCGCCGGGGTGGCCCTGACCTACCTCGGCATCGGCCTGCTGCTGGCCTGCATCGTGCTGCGCGGGCTGGCCACCTCGCGGGCGCCGTGGGGCAACATGTACGAGTTCATCAACCTCACCTGCTTTTGCGGGCTGGTCGCCGCCGCGGTGGTGCTGCGTCGCCCGCAATACCGCACGCTGTGGGTGTTCGTGCTGCTGCCGGTGCTGATCCTGCTGACGGTGTCGGGCCGGTGGCTCTACACCAACGCCGCCCCGGTGATGCCCGCACTGCAGTCCTACTGGCTGCCGATCCACGTCTCGGTGGTCAGCCTCGGTTCCGGGGTGTTCTTGGTCGCCGGGGTGGCCAGCATCCTGTTCCTGCTGAAGATGTCGCGGTTCGGCACCCCTCAACAGGACGCAGCCGACGGCCTGCTCGCGCGCGTGGTGTCGCGGCTGCCCGACGCACAGACCCTGGACCGGATCGCCTACCGCACAACCATCTTCGCGTTCCCGGTGTTCGGGTTCGGGGTGATCTTCGGCGCGATCTGGGCCGAGGAGGCGTGGGGTCGCTACTGGGGCTGGGACCCCAAGGAGACGGTGTCGTTCATCGCGTGGGTCATCTATGCGGCCTACCTGCACGCCCGCTCGACAGCGGGGTGGCGTGACCGCAAGGCCGCGTGGATCAATGTCGCCGGCTTCATCGCGATGGTCTTCAACCTGTTCTTCATCAACCTCGTGACGGTCGGACTGCACTCGTATGCGGGTGTGGGTTAAGGGTGTCTGAACAGCCTGCGCCCCGCGCATCCGAAACTGGTTATGTGCCAACTGGATTCCGTGCACAAAACCGGTTCATCGATCCGGCGGCCGACCCGCCGCCGGAGTGGACAGCCCCGACGCCGCCCAGGGGGATGCCCGCCGTAACGCCGCCGCAGACCGAGCAACACGAGGATCCGCCGCCGTATCTGGACCTGTCGACGGTGGCGCTGCTGGGCCAGCGCAAACGCGCACCCTCCGAAGGTTGGCGCAAGTGGCTGTATCTGGCGTCGTTCAAGCTGATCAACGTGGGGGAGGGCCGCAAAGCCACCCGGCGTCAGGTGCTCGTCACGCAGGTGCAACGCCCGCTGCGGGGCTGCTACCGGATCGCGGTGCTATCGCTCAAAGGCGGGGTCGGGAAGACCACGATCACCGCGACGCTCGGTGCGACGCTGGCCTCCATCCGCGGTGACCGCGTCGTCGCCGTGGATGCCAACCCCGACCGCGGCACGCTGAGCCAGAAGGTGCCGTTGGAGACCCCGGCCACCGTGCGCCATCTGCTGCGCGACGCCGAAGGCATCATGTCCTACAGCGACGTCCGCGCCTACACCTCACAGGGGCCGAGCCGGCTGGAGGTGCTGGCCTCGGAAAGCGACCCGGCGGTGTCGGAGGCGTTCAGCTCGGCCGAATACACCCGCACCCTGGAGGTGCTCGAGAAGTTCTACAGCCTGGTGCTCACCGACTGCGGCACCGGCCTGATGCATTCGGCGATGGCCGCGGTGCTGGCCAAGGCCGATGCGCTGGTGGTGATCAGCTCGGGTTCGGTGGACGGTGCGCGCAGCGCTTCGGCGACGCTGGACTGGCTGGACGCGCACGGTCATCAGGACATGGTGCGCAACGCGATCGCCGTCATCAACGCGGTGCGGCCGCGATCGGGGAAGGTCGATATGCATAAGGTGATCGACCACTTCAACCGGCGGTGCCGGGCGGTGGTCGAGGTGCCGTTCGATCCGCATCTGGAGGAGGGCGCGGAGATCAGCCTCGATCGGTTGAAGCCGCAGACCCGCGAGGCGCTCGTTGAACTCGCAGCCGTGGTCGCCGATGGGTTTCCCGGCGCTAAACGCTCCGCGGGCTAACTGCGGGGGTTGTCCTCGCTGCCGAGGCGGCGCAGAAATTCGGGGTCGTCGTCGGGCCCGATCACGCGGGTCTTCGGACGGCTCGCGGACACCCGTGTCAGCCGCCAACCCAGATAGGTCAGCCCGGCCAATACGGCAATCATCAGCAAGTACGCCACGGGGAAAAGCACCTCCTGGGTCCGATGATACGCGTGCCATCGGTAAGCTCGGGCCGTGTCTGATGGTCGTCCCGCAGCCCGTCTGGTAATCGACGTGGTCGCCTATGCCGCAGCCCGGTTGGTGCTGGTCGCCGTGGTGGCCGCGGCGATCTTCGGTGCCGCGCAGTTGCTCGGACTGCACGAGTTCCCGCTCGTGGTGGCCCTGTTGTTCGCGATCATCATCGCGTTGCCGCTCGGCATCTGGGTGTTCGCCCCGCTACGGCGCCGCGCCACCGCCAGCATCGCGGTGTTCGACGAACGCCGGCGCCAAGACCGCGAGCAACTGCAGGCCAGGCTGCGCGGTGAAGACCCGCCGACCTCCTGAAACGCCTCGATTACCCGCTCAGCTGTCCGGGTAGTCGTTCGGGTATGAGGTCAGCCAAGGATTTGTACGAACGATGGATCTATGAGGTCTGGGCGGGCCAGCCCGTTGCGGCCGAGGTGGTGACCGACGATTTCGTCGGGCACTGGCCCGACCGCGTGGTGCGTGGTCCCGACGGCTTGGAAGACGTGGTCGACGAGACCCACCGGATGTTCAACGAGCTCAAGTTCGTCATCGAAGTCGAACCGTTCGTCGAAGGTGACCTGCTCGCGGCCCGCTGGATCGGCACCGGCGCGGCCAAGGACGGCCCGAAGCGGTTCACCGGTAACGACATCCTGCGGGTGGTCGACGGGCGGTTCGCGGAGTACTGGACCGGCACGTCGGTCGCCTGAGCTCACCCCGCCGCATCCTGCAGCAGTTGGCGCAACCGGCCGAGCGGATCGCCCCGTTCGGGGTGCAGCAGTAGCGGTGGCCGCTCGGAGTCGGGTGCCCCGGGGATTACGACGGCCGCGGGTGGCGGGGGAGGCGGCGCTGACGCCGGCGGCGGCGGTGGCGCCGGTGGGGCGGTCAGGCCCGCGACCTTGGCGGCCAGCCGCGCGGGCGTGTCGGCGCGCACCGCGCGCCGATCGGGATCGGGGTCGGTGTTACCTGCGAAGCAGCCCTGCGGCGCGTCGGCGACCAACTGCGCTGCGCTGTCGTAGCGTTGCCGGGCCGCATCCGGTCGGCCCTCCCACGCCTCGATGTCTCCTTGGCGCTCGCGGACCAACGCCAGGTTGACCCGCACCGGACACGACTGTGCCGCATCGGTGGCCGAAAGCGCTTCGGCGAAGTACGCATCGGCGTCCTCGAGGCGGTTCTGCAGAACGGCGAGCGTGCCCGCGGCGAACGGCGCCTTGGCCGGTTCGATCACGTTGACGATACTCAGCGTGGCGACGTCGTTGCGCAACGCGTCCACATCGCCTGCGTTGAAGTGAGATTCGGCCGCGTGTCCCGCGACAACGACCGACAGCATCTTCACGACGGCAAGTACCGCGACGACGGCCACCGGGGCGGAGAACACCAGCAGCCGTCGCCGCAGCCGCAGCCGCGCGGGGACGTGGCGGGTCATGACGCCACCTCCCGTCGCGCGGTTCTGGTGCGGCGGAATTCGCGGATGCTCGAGTAGCTTTCGAAGAGCAGCAGCACCGCCGCGACGAGCGTGAACACCCAGTACAGTTCCGTGCGCCTGCTGGGTTCGGCGTCGGGTTGCTGCGCCGCGCCGTCCGGCGCGGTCTCGGGGCCGGGCACCTGGCCGGGGCGCAGGTAGGGCACCCCGAGCTGATCGGCGATGCGCCGCAGAGCCGCCTCGTCGAGTGGGTCGCCGTGGCCAAACACCGCCCCACCGTCGACCGACCCGGCGACCGGGTCGAAATCGCTCTGCGGAGCGCGTGATCCGGGGGCTCCGGAACCGACGTAGTACACCAGGTTCGGTGCGTCGGGATACTGCTGGTTCGCCGCGATCAGTTGGTAGCGCAGCACGTTGGCCGCGGCCGCGGCGTTCACCTGACCGCGGGGCTCGTCATAGGACACCAGCGCGGCGATCTCGGGGACCAGGCTCCACGCGTCCTGGGACAGCGGCCAGTCCAGCGACGGCCGCGACGCGAAGCTGATGACCGCGAACCGGGCCTGCGGGTGCTGCTCGATCAGCGTCTGGATGTTGTCGCGGATCTCGTCGATGGCATCGGTTGAGCGGTCGACGAGAAAGAAGACGCTGGCGTTTTCTCCGGACCGCGCGGAGGTGGTGTGCTGCGGTTCGTGGTGTCCGAACCCGGGTCGGGCGGCGGCGATCAGCATCAGAAGCAGCGCCAGGGTGAGCCCCGACCAGCGCCAGACCGTTGCCCAGCGCACGCGCGGCCCGCTGGCCAGCGAGCGCATGGCGATCAGCCGCAGCACGATCACCGCCGCGGCCAGGGCCAACAGCACCGCCGCGGGAACCACCGGAGCCCACGTCATCGCCGCAACACCACCAGCGCCAACGCCAGCAGCAGCGACGCCACGACGGCGACCGTCAGTGGGATCGTCGGCGAGTCGCCATACCATGCGGTGACGGTTTCGGCCTCCGCGGTGGGTTCGGGCGGGTTGGCTTCGATGCCGTCGAGGGCGCGCACTATACCGGCATCTCCGGCGTCGAGCGAAACATATTGCCCGCCGGTCGATTCGGTGATGTCGCGCAATGGACCCGGGCTGGTCGCGAGAACGTTGAGCTGGATGCCCGCCTGGCTCGCCATGTCGGTGACCTGTGGGAGGTCAAGCAGCGACGCCCGCGTCTCCCCGGGCGCGCGGAGCTCGCCCGGGCCCAGATAGACCAGCGAGCGACGGTGCGTGCTGGGTTCGTCGAACGACGGAAACCCGGTGATACACAACGCCAACAGGTCGGCGACGCTGGGCGCGAAGTCGAGATAGGACACCGCGGGCGAGAACGAGGCGGCGGCGCTGCGTTGGGCGGGTGACAGTTCGGGCTCGGCGGGTATGCGGCCGACGTCGGCGATGTCGGTGAGCCTTTCGGCCGCGTACGAGTGGTCGCGGGTCAGCGGAATGACGCGCCGATTGGGTGACGTCAACCCGATGCGCTGGGTGCCGAAGGTCCGGGCCTGCTCAGCGAAGTGTGATAGGAACGCCGCGGTGGTTCCGTCGGTGACGGGTTGGCCAACACACAGCATGATGTCGGACGGGGCCTGCACGGCGCGCGACGACGACCCCCATCCGCTGGGTCTGGCGCTGGCCAGCATGGCGGCGGTGAACAGAATCAGCAGCAGCACGATCGTCGCAATCATCGACAGCGTCCTGGTGCGCGCCACCCGGGCGTATTCGGGCAACCGGGTCAGCCGTGCGGTGTTGGCCAGTGGCCGGAGCTCGCGCATCTCGCGGTCGATCGGCAGCAGCGCCAGGGCAACCGCCGCCGCCAGGCACACGAAGCCGAGCACCGCCACCGGCCACCAACTCAAGGCCACGTGCGCACCAATTCCTGTGCTGCCGAACCAGTCTGGCGGACGTCCACCGGTGATGCGGTGTTGAACTGCGCATCGTCGAGCGCCTCGAACACCGGCGCAGCCGAAGCGAGCTGACTGGCGGCGATGGTCTCGACGTGCATGTACTGCGCCGGGGTGCCGGTCGCCTGATGCAGGAAGCTGCGCAGGGTGCGGCTGATCCCGGCGGCGGCCTGCGCCGCCGACAGCTCACCGCGTTCGTGTTTGTCGGCGACCGTGCCGATGCTGCGGGCGAAGCGGCGCCGCAACAGGGTGGCATGCCAGCTCCGGATAACCGGCAGGCGCCGCAGCCGGTGCGACGGCAGCGTCCACACGAAAACCGCGGTGTACCAGCCGATCACGATCAGCGTCAGCGCGACCGCGAGCCACAGCCACCATGCCGAGTAGGGAGTGGGTCCGATGATGTAGTTGAGCAGGTCATCCGGCACGGGCGAACACCTCGGTCAGTTCGACGAGCCGGGGCCGGATCTCACCGCTGGCGCCGATCCTGGTGTGGGGGATGGCCTGGGCGGTCAAGAACTCGTCGAGTCGATGTGCGCGTGCCTGTTCGGCACGCCGGTAGGCGGCCACCACCCGCGGGCCCAGCGCGGCGCTGTTGAGCACGTGGCGGCCGGACCCGACGTCGTAGCCGTCCTGGTCGTCACCCACCGCGGGCATGTCGGTGACCATCGCCCACAACACGTCGTGGCGCGCGCGTAGTCGGCGGACGGCGTCGTCCAGGCGGTCATCGATGTCGGGTTCGTCGGATACCACGACGATCAACATCGAATGACGATAATGCGTTGCCACGTAGTCGAGTTGGCACCCGATCTCGCTGGGGCCGGGCCGGGCGAGGGTGTGGGCGTAGAACCGGTGCAGCATGTTCTCGATATGGGTTTCCCCGCGCCGCTGACGGATGTTGACGCAGCCGCGGGCGTCGCCGTACACCATGCCGATCTGGTCGGCGCGCCCGAGCGTGACCAGCCCGAAGGCACCCAGGATGTGTGCTGCCACATCGCGTTTGAGCTCACCGCCGGGTGCCAGCGCGGACATGTTGCGGCCGGCGTCGGTGACCAGCAGGATCTTGTGGTGCTTCTCGGAGACGAAGCGTTTGATCAGGATGTTCCCCGAGCGCGCGGAGGCCTTCCAGTCGATGTCACGGACGTCGTCGCCGGGCACATACGGTCGGAGCTCGTCGAATTCGAGGCTGCGGGTGTGCAGCAGCGCGTAGCGTCCGCCTTCGAGCATGCCGCGGGTGTCGGTGCCGAAATGCGCCTTGGCGCGGTTGAGATGCTGGCCCACCGTTAGGGCACCCGGATCGCCTGCAGGACCGCGTCGACGATGCGCTCGGAGGTGATGCCCTTGCTGGCCGCCTCGAACCCGAGGATCAGCCGGTGCCGCAGCACGCGGTGCGCGAGCTTGGCGATGTCGTCGGGTATGACGTGGGCGCGTCCGGACAGCACCGCAAGGGCACGTGCGCTCTGGCACAGCGCGATCGTCGCGCGCGGGCTCGCGCCGTACTCGATGAGGCGGGCGAGCTGGGCGGGTAGGAACTGCTCGGGGTTGCGGGTGGCGCCGACGAGTTGGCCGGCGTAGAGCATCAGCGCCTGGTCCATGTGCACGTGGCGCACGACGTCGCGGGCGCGTCGGATGTCGTCGAGCGTCACGACTGGCCGCGCCCGGTGATCCTTGTCGTACAGCCCGGCGTCCATCCGGAACATCACCTCCACCTCTTGTTCGGCGGAGGGGTAGCCGAGGGTCTCCTTGAGCATGAACCGGTCGGTCTGTGCTTCGGAGAGGGGATAGGTGCCTTCCTGGTCCACCGGGTTCTGGGTGGCGATCACCAGGAACGGCTCCGGGATCGGGTAGACGGTCCCGGCGATGGTGGTCTGGCGTTCCTCCATCGCTTCGAGCATCGCGCTCTGCGTCTTGGCGCTGGAGCGGTTGATCTCGTCGAGCAACACGATGTTGGTGTGCACCGGACCGAGCTGGGTGACGAACGAGTTCGTGGCGGCCTCGTACACCTGGGTGCCGATGATGTCGCTGGGCAACAGGTCCGGGGTGCACTGGATGCGCTGAAACCCGCCGTGGATGGATTCGGCGATGACGCGCGCGGCCGTCGTCTTGGCCAGGCCCGGAACGCTTTCGATGAGCACGTGTCCGCCGGCGAGCAGCCCGATCAACAGCGACTCGCGCAGGTTCTCCTGACCCACGACCTTGGCCGAGAACGCATCGGATACCGCGGCGGCAACGCGGTGCGCGTCGGCGAGATCGCGGCGGTCGAGTTGCGGGCGTGTGGCGGTCATGCAGTGCCTTTCGGGGTTGCCTTCCGGATGCCTATCGGGCTGCGGACAGCGTTGGTTACCCCGGCGAGGGTAGGCGCACACGTCTTGTCCGTAAGGTTGACGTCAACTAAACTTGACAACGTGACCAATATCGACGCGTTGACCAGCAACGACCCGGCTGTCGGGCTCAAGGCGGTCCGCGCGCTGCAGCGACTCCAGGAGCGCCTGGAGGCGATCCACGTCGCGAACGCCCGCGAACAGGGCTGGAGCTGGCAGGCCATCGCCAGCGCGCTCGGGGTCAGCCGCCAAGCCGTGCATCAGAAGCACAACAGGAGGAAATGACATGTTCGAGCGGTTCAGCCGCAGTGCCCGCGTCGCGGTGACGCTCGCCCAGGAAGAGGCGCGGGAACTGGATTCGGAAGTGATCGGTGCTGAACATCTCCTGGTCGGTGTCCTACAGAGCGCCGGGCGGGAGCTCGCGGGCCTGCTGCTCGGCTACGGGTTGACCGCCCAGGCGGTGCGCGCGCGGCTGGATACACAGTCTGCGTCGAGTGACCCGCTGTTCGACGAGGATGCCGAGGCGCTGAGGTCGATCGGGATCGACTTGCATGCGGTCCGCGACCGCGTGAACCGCGCGTTCGGAAAGGACGCCTGGGACAGCGCGTTTCGCCGGTCCGGCCGCCGCAGGCGTCGTGGCTACATACCGTTCACCAAGCCTGCCAAGAAGGCACTCGAACTCTCGCTGCGAGAAGCGCTGGCGCACAAGAGCAGAACCATCGGATGCGAGCACGTCCTGCTCGGCATCCTGCGTGGCGGTGACAAGTTCACCGTCGGCCTGATCACCGAGCGCGTGGACGTGGGAGAACTGCGTGCCGCAGTTGCCACCCTTCTCGACCAGGCGGCCTAGCCACGGCGCGACGGTCCCGCTGCCGCTGGCTGTGCGGATTCATGCGCGACACGCCGCTGCAGGCGTATGAAACCGCACGTTCGCGAGGGAGACGTCAGCTCAGGAATCGCTCGATGTAGGGGGTGAAGCGGGCCTGCAGCTCATGTTCGTCGAGGCCGAACATCTGCGCCGACGTGGCCACCCGGCCGAGCCGACCGCGCTGATGGCCGTCCAAATAGGTGACCATGGCCGCGCGCGCCTCGTCGCTCATCGTCTCGCCGGCAAGTTCGTAAATTGCTGCGGCGGAGCCTATTTCGTCGGCCATGAAGTCGTCGAAGCGCAGGTCGATCGAACGCTGCGCGGGCAGCGCGTCGCGGTCGCGGATGAGGGCGCCCAGCATGAGCTCGAGCCGGTCCACCCAAGACGCGGCGATATCGTCCACCGGCACCGGCGAACAGTGCATCCGCGCCGAGTAGGTGATCATCGTGAGCATCGACAACACCACCGGCACCGGGTCGCGGTGCGTGACGATCACCACGACGTCGGGAAACACCTGGTTCAGCACCGGCAGCTGCTCGAGATGCTGCGGCGATTTCAGTAGCCAGCGCCGCCCGCCGCGCAGGAACTGCAACGCTTTGAGCTGGGTGGCCAGGTGCTCGTAGTGCGGCGTCTGATCGTGTGACAGGTAGTAGTCGCGCCAGCGCGGCACGTGCGCGAGCGTCTCGAACAGCATCGACGAGAAGTCGTTGGCCAGCAGCTGAATTTCCTCGTGGACGTGGTCGGTGGTCATCTCGTGCATCAGCGCGAAGTGCGGCATCACCGCGTTCATGAACTCGACCGCGGCGTCCATCCGTACCCGGCGCGGATCCGGCTCGACACCGGCCTCGGCGGGCAGCGGGAACGGCTCGTTGCTCTCCCAGTACGGCATCGTGCGGAAGGTCGGCCCCGCGGCCAGCAGGTTGTGCAGGTGCGTGGTGCCGGTGCGGGGCAGCCCGGCGATGACGACCGGCGGCACCAGCTCGATGTCGTGGATCTCGGGGTGCCGGTTCAGCAGGTCGGTGAGCAACAGCCTGTTCTTCAAGAACTGCACCAGCTGCGCATGGAAGTTCACCACACCCCCGTCGTGCAAGTTCGTAATCTCCCGCAGCGCAACGAGATAGGTGTCGAGGCGGTCGCGGTAGTCGTCGGCGCCGAAGTCGTCGAGACCCGTCTCGGCCGCGGCCTTGGCGTGCAGGGCATCCGCGTCGAGCGGGCAGTCGGGCGCCATCGCCGCCATCATCTGCCGGAGGGGTTCGACGTCGGCGGGGAAGCTGGGTTCGGCGAGGTCGTCTAATTGCACGGGATCGGCTGTGGTGTCCGTCACAGCCACTTATGTTACTGTCAGTTCCGTAATGACGGTGGACATTGGTCGACCCCGCGATCCCCGCATCGACGGCGCGGTGCTCGCGGCGACGGTCGAACTGCTCGGTGAAACCGGGTACGCAGCGCTTTCGGTCGACGCGATCGCCCGCCGGGCCGCCACCAGCAAGCCGGCGATCTACCGCCGCTGGCCCAGCAAGGCCCACGTGGTGCACGAGGCCGTGTTCCCGATCGGGGCCGCCACCGAACTGCCCGACACCGGCTCGATCGGCGGCGACGTGCGGGAGATCCTGCGCCGCACGGTGGCCGTGCTGACCACCCCGGCCGCGTTGGCGGCGCTGCCCGGCCTGGTCGGTGAGATGGCCGCCGATCCCAGCCTGCACGCGGCGCTGCTCGAGCGCTTCGCCGACATCCTGGGCCGCGGGCTGACCGACTGGCTCGCCGCCGCCGTCGCGCGCGGCGACGTCCGGTCTGAGGTCACCGCCGCCGACATCGTCGACGCGATCGCCGGCATCACGTTTCTGGCCCTGATCACCCACGCGGACACGCTCGACGACGCGTGGGTGAACCGCACCGCCGAACTCATCACGAAAGGGATCAGCGCATGACGCAACACGAATCAACGAAAGCTTGGCGCGAATTGCTCGACACGCTCGGCGGCCTCGACAAGGCCTTCCTCGAGGGGGATCGCGCCGTCAGCGACGACCGCCACATCGCCGACGGCTACCGCATGCTCGCAACCACTCTCGGTGTCGCGCTGGACAACTACCTGTTCGCCGAACCGAGCCGGCCGATGTGGATCGAGGTCAACTCGCCGTATCGGCGCGACCGCCGCTGGGGCGGCGACAACACCGACGCCTACTACTACATGTGCCCGATCGACCCGAAGCGGCGCTACCGCATCAGCGGCAATCGCGGTGAGAGCGTGTACTTTTCGGTGACGGCCTACAACGAGCCGTCGCCCGGGGCGTGGTCGGACCGGATCGTGGCGCTCGTGCGCGACGACGACCTCGAGCGCTCGGGCGCCATGGATGCCGACGGTAACTTTACGTTCGACCTGGGTCCCACGGAGGACGGCGTCGTGCTGATGACCCGCGACTATCAGGCCGACCCGGACACCGGCCGTCCGGTGTCGTGGCGCATCGAGGCGCTCGACGAACCCGATCCCATCCGCCACGGCGACGCCGAAACCGCTGCGGCACTGCGGGCCAGCGCGGCGTGGCTGCGCACGATGTTCGCGATCGTGCCGCTGACGGTCGGCGTCCGCAGTGATGACGCCAAGACGCTCGGCCACGAATTCTCGCAGGGGGCAAATGACTTCGCCCAGCCCTACCAGGTGCCCGACGCCAACTTCGGCTGGTCGGCGCGCGACGCCTGCTACTCCTACGGCAGCTTCGTGCTCGAGGACGACGAGGCACTGGTGGTCACGCACACCCCGCCGTCGTGCCGGTTCTGGAACCTGGTGGTGTGGAACCAGTTCATGGCCGCCCACAGCGCCGGGGACGGGCGGTGTTCGATCAACGGCCACACCGCGGTGCCCAACGCCGACGGTTCGGTCACCGTCGTCGTCTCGCGCGGGATGACCGAGCATCCCAACGCGATCACCACGATGGACTATCCCCGCGGCAACTTGGCGTTTCGCTGGTTCCTCGCCGACGAGGTGCCGGCCCGCCCACAGGTGCAGCTGGTCAAGGTAGCCGACTTGTGATTTCGGCGCGCAAACCTGCGCCCATCGCTGGTTAGCGCACCGAAATCGCCAGGGCAAGGGCGAGGGCCGTCGCGGCGGCCCACACCAGCATCGTCAGCCCGGTGTCGCGCAGCACCGGGATCAACGCCTTACCGCCGAGACCACGACGCACCGGAAGTGCCGCGCGCACCGCGAGCGGCAGCGCCACGAGACCGACCGCGGCCCACGGCGTCGCAAGCATCAACACCACCGTCAGCACGAACGCCGTTACCACCAGCCCCTGATAGAGCAGCCGGGTGTGGGCGTCGCCGAGCCGCACCGCGAGCGTGATCTTGCCCGACTCCGCGTCGGTCGGGATGTCGCGCAGGTTGTTGGCCACCAGCACCGCCGACGACAGACATCCCATCGCCACCGCGCACGCCACCCCGACCCAGTCGATGCGCAGCGCCTGGGTGTACTGCGTGCCGAGCACCGCGACCAGCCCGAAAAACACGAACACCGCGACCTCGCCCAGCCCGGAATAGCCGTAGGGCCGCGAGCCGCCGGTGTACAGCCACGCCCCGGCAAGACACAGCGCGCCGACCGCGATCAGCCAGGGCGCGCTAGACCAGGCCAGCACCACGCCCGCGACCGCGGCGGCGGCCAGGCTCACCAGCGCCGCCGTCAGCACCGCCCGCGGCGCGGCCAACCGCGACCCGACCAGCCGCAGCGGTCCGGCCCGCACGTCGTCGGTGCCGCGGATCCCGTCGGAGTAGTCGTTGGCGTAGTTGACCCCGACGATCATCGCCATCGCAACGAGCAACGCCAGCAACGCCTTCCACCAGCTGGCCGCATCGAGCCAAGCTGCGGCTCCGGTGCCGGCGATGACGGGGGCGATCGCGTTGGGCAACGTCCGGGGGCGAGCACCCTCGACCCATTGCGCGAAACTGGCCACGAGCGTCATCGTCGCATGGCGGACAATGTGGTGATGCCTGCGGACGCGAGGAGAAAAAAGTGCTAGCGGTCATCGGAGGCAGCGGCCTTTACTCGTTCTTCGGCGCCGACGCCCGCAGCGTCGCGATGGACACCCCGTACGGGGCACCCAGTGCGCCGATCACCGTCGGCACGGTCGGCGTGCATGAGGTCGCGTTCTTGCCGCGCCACGGCGTCAATCACGAGTTCTCCCCGCACACCGTGCCGTACCGGGCCAACATGTGGGCGCTGCGCGCGCTCGGGGTGCGCCGGGTCTTCGGGCCGTGCGCGGTCGGCAGCCTCACCCCGGTACACGGCCCGGGCGCGACGGTGGTGCCCGATCAACTGGTGGACCGCACCACCGGGCGCGACGACACCTACTTCGATTCGGGCGGCATCCACGTCGGGTTCGCCGACCCGTACTGCCCGTCGCTGCGCGCCGCTGCGGCCGGGCTGCCCGGCGTGGTCGACGGCGGCACGATGGTGGTGATCCAGGGCCCGCGGTTTTCCACGCGAGCGGAGAGCCGATGGTTCGCAAATCAGGGTTTCACGCTGGTAAACATGACCGGCTACCCTGAGGCGGTGCTGGCGCGTGAACTCGAAATGTGTTACGCCGCCATCGCTTTGGTGACCGATGTGGACGCGGGCGTCGACGCGGGAAGCGGGGTCCGCGCGGTCGACGTGTTCGCGGAGTTCGAACGCAACCTGGGGCCGTTCCGCCAGCTGGTGCACGACGCCATTGAGGCCACCGCCAGCGAGCGCGCCTGCACGCACTGTCTGGCCCACGACGGTGTCCAACTGCCCTTCGACCTGCCGTGAGAATCCTGCTGACCGGTGCCGCGGGCTTCATCGGGGCCCGGATCGACACCGCGCTGCGCGACGCCGGCCACGACGTCGTCGCCGTCGACGCCATGCTGTCCGCCGCGCACGGTTCGGGGGCACGCCCGCCGCAGGGCTGCCGGGTGCTCGACATCCGCGACGCCTCGGCGCTGGCGCGGCTGATGAAGGGCGTGGACGTGGTGTGTCACCAGGCGGCGGTCGTCGGCGCCGGGGTCAACGCCGCCGACGCGCCGTCCTACGGCAGCCACAACGACTACGGCACCGCGGTGCTGCTCGCCGAGATGTTCGCCGCGGGCTGTGACCGGCTGGTGCTCGCGTCGTCGATGGTGGTCTACGGGCAGGGCCGTTACGACTGTGCCGAGCACGGCCCGGTTGAACCGCACGCGCGTAGCCGTGCGGATCTGGACGCGGGGGTGTTCGACCATCGCTGCCCGCTGTGCGGGGCGTTCGTGCGATGGCGGCTGGTGTCCGAGGACGCGCCGCTACGGCCCCGAAGCCTGTACGCCGCCAGCAAGACCGCCCAGGAGCACTACGCGCTGGCCTGGTCGGAGGCCACCGGCGGGGCGGTCACCGCGCTGCGCTACCACAACGTGTACGGCCCGTACATGCCGCGCGACACCCCGTACTCCGGGGTGGCGGCGATCTTCCGTTCCGAACTGGAATCCGGTGATGTGCCAAGGGTTTTCGAAGACGGTCAGCAGATGCGCGACTTCGTCCACGTCGACGACGTCGCCGCGGCCAACGTCGCGGCCGTGACGGCCCGACTCGACGGGTTCACCGCGTTCAACGTGTGCTCGGGCCGGCCGATCTCGATCTCGCAGGTGGCGACCGAACTGTGCGAGGCGCGCGGTGACGCACCACCCGTGGTCACCGGGCAGTACCGCAGCGGCGACGTCCGGCACATCGTCGCCGACCCCGCACGCGCCGCTCAGGTGTTGGGCTTTCGCGCCGTCGTGGACCCGCGTGACGGGCTGCGGGAGTTCGCGTTCGCACCGTTGCGGGCCTGATGCGCCGCGCGGTGGTCGTTGTCGCTATCGTCACGCTTGTGGCGACGGGGCTTTTGGGGTTGATCTGGTCACAGCAGCGACGGCTGATCTACTTCCCCTCACCGGGACCGGTGCCGTCGGCGAGCGCAGTGCTGCCCAACGGGCGTGACGTCGTGATCGAGACCGAGGACGGAATCTCCCTGGGGGCCTGGTATTTCCCGGTGGACGCGGACGGGCCTGCGGTGCTGGCGTTCAACGGTAATGGCGGTGACCGGTCAGCGCGCTGGCCGCTGGCGGCGGCACTGAACCGGATAGGCCTTTCGGTGTTGCTGTTCGACTACCGCGGCTACGGCGGCAACCCGGGCCGCCCCACCGAAGAGGGGCTGGCCGCCGACGCCCGTGCCGCCGAGAAGTGGCTGGCCGAGCAGCCGGGCGTCGAACAAATCGTGTACTTCGGCGAATCCCTAGGCGCGGCAGTGGCGGTCGGGCTGGCGGTGCCCCGGCCGCCTGCCGCGCTGATCCTGCGGTCACCGTTCACGTCGCTGGCCGACGTCGCTGCCGAGCACTACCCATGGCTGCCGGTGCGACGGCTGCTGATCGACCGGTTCCCGTCGATCGAGCGGATCGCGTCGGTGCGGGTGCCGCTGCTGGTGATCGCCGGCGACCGCGACGCCATCGTGCCCGAGCAGCTCAGCCGGCGACTGTATGAGGCCGCCAACGAACCCAAGCGCTACGTCGTGGTGCCCGGCGCCGGCCACAATGACCAGGTGCTGCTCGACGGCGCCGTGCTGCTCGACGCTATCCGGCAGTTCCTGTCATCGGCCGGAGTGACTTAGCGATACTGGCGGGGTGAAACCCGCGATCTGTGAGCAATTCGGAATCGACTTTCCCCTGTTCGCGTTCAGCCACTGCCGCGACGTCGTGGCCGCCGTGACCAACGCCGGCGGCTTCGGTGTGCTGGGTGCGACCGCCTACACCCCCGAGATGCTGGACCAGGAACTGTCCTGGATCGACGAGCATGTCAACGGCAAACCGTACGGGCTGGACCTCATCGTGCCCGCCAAGTTCGAGGGCAAGGGCGAGAAGCTGTCCGACGGCGCGCTGGCCAGCCGGATCCCCGCCGAGTACCGCAGCTACATCGACGCGTTGCTCGCCGAGCACGGCATCGAACCCGACGAGGCGCCGCGCACCGGGCCGTCGATGCTGTCCGGCAACACCGGCAAGGATCTGCTCGAGGTGGCGATGAGCCATCCGATTCGGCTGATCGCCAACGCGTTGGGGGTGCCGCCGGACTACATGATCGAGGCGGGCAAGGAGAACGGCATCCCGGTCGCGGCGCTGGTCGGGGCCAAGGAGCACGCCGTCAAGCAGGTGCAGGCCGGCGTCGACCTGATCGTCGCGCAGGGCACCGAGGCCGGCGGGCACTGCGGTGAGGTGACGACGCTGGTGTTGGTGCCCGATGTGATAGATGCGATCGAGTCCGCCGGTGCCAAGGTGCCGGTGCTGGCCGCCGGCGGCATCGTCACCGGCAGGCAGATGGCCGGCTGCGTCGCGATGGGCGCCGACGGTGCCTGGACGGGCTCGGTGTGGTTGACCACCGAGGAGGCCGAGACCGCGCCCTACACGGTGCAGAAGTTCTTGGCGGCGTCGTCGCGCGACACCATCCGGTCGGCCAGCCGCACGGGTAAGCCTGCGCGACAACTGGTTTCGGACTGGACGCAGGCCTGGCTGCCCAACGACGGCGGGCAGCAGCCGCTGCCGCTGCCGTTGCAGTCGATGCTGGCCGAACCGGTCATCCGCCGCGTCGACGTGTTGGCGTCGCAGGGCCACCCGGGCGCGCAGGCGTTGGCCACCTACTTCGTCGGGCAGGGGGTAGGGCTGATGAACAAGGTCAAACCGGCCCGCGAGGTGGTGCGCGAGTTCATCGAGGACTACCTGGCCGCCACCGAACGGCTGAGCAACTCGCTCCCGGACTAGTTTGCGATTTCGGCGCACTCATGCACCCTCAGCGTCCGTTACCGCGCCGAAATCACTCGGCGTCGCGGGTGACCGTGGTGCTGCCGTGCCTCAACGAGGCGGAGTCGCTGCCGGGTGTGTTGGCGGCGATGCCCGCGGGCTACCGGCCGCTTGTCGTGGACAACAACAGCACCGACGACACCGCGCAGGTGGCGCGCCGATACGGCGCCGACGTCGTCGCCGAGGCGCAACCGGGTTACGGGGCGGCCGTGCACGCCGGGGTGGTGGCGGCGACGACGGACGTCGTGGCTGTGCTCGACGGCGACGGGTCGCTGGACCCCGGTGACCTGACCCGACTCGTCGATGCGCTCGACCGCGGCGCCGACATGGCGATCGGGCGACGACGCGCGCGTCCCGGGCTGCGGTGGCCGTGGCACGCCCGACTCGGCACGGCCGCGGTGTGCTGGCGGCTGCGCCGACGCCACGGCTTGGCGGTGCACGACATCGCCCCGATGCGGGTCGCTCGCCGCGACGACTTGTTGAGCCTGGGTGTGGCCGACCGCCGGTCTGGGTACCCGCTGGAACTGCTGGTCCGGGCGGCCGCCGCGGGCTGGCATGTCGTGGAGCGCGACGTGGCCTACGGCCCGCGGACCGGCGGGAAGTCCAAGGTCAGCGGTTCGCTGCGCGGCAGTCTGGTGGCGGCCATGGACTTCTGGCGGGTGATCTCGTGACGGTGCTGCCGGTGGTCGGGTTGGTGGTCGCCAAGGCGCCGGTGCCCGGGCTGGCCAAGACGCGCCTCGCCGCCAGCATCGGTGAGCGGGCCGCCGCCGACATCGCCGCCGCCGCACTGCTGGACACCCTCGACGCGATGGCCGCCGCACCGCTGCAGGATCGTGTGGTGGCGCTGGCCGGTGACCTCGTGGGTGCCTGCCGCGTCGACGAAATCCAGGACAGCCTAAGCAGATTCACCGTGGTTCCGCAGCGCGGCGCCGCCTTCGCCGAGCGCCTCGCCAACGCCCATCGCGACGCCGCCGACGCCGCCGACCATCAGACGGTGCTGCAGATCGGGATGGACACCCCACAGGTCTCCGACGAGATGCTCGTCGAGTGTGCGCGCGAACTGCTCAGCGCGCAGGCCGTCGTCGGACTCGCGAAGGACGGCGGATGGTGGGTGCTCGGGGTGTCCGACGCCGCGATGGCCGACTGCCTTCGCGGCGTGCCGATGTCGCGCCCGGACACCGGCGCGTTGACGTTGGCCGCGTTGTACGCCAAGGGAATCGACGTCCGGCTGGTCGCCGAACAGGCCGACTTCGACACTGTCGACGATCTCGCCGCCGTGCACCGGGCCTGCCCGGCGGGCAGCCGCTTCGTCGAGGCGATCACCAGTTCGTCAGGATCAGGTGGTTGAGCGCCAACGCGCCGATGACGTTGAGCGCCAGCCACCAACGGTGTGACCGCGGCGGTAGGAGCGCCGCCGCCGCAGGCAACCACACCGTGAACGGCAGCCAGATCCGTTCTGTCTCAGCCTTGCTCAGCATCGACAGGTCGGCCAACGCAATCGCCGCCAGCGCGCCGATCACCAGCAAGTGCAGACCGGCGCGCTGCCGGATCGCCGCGATATCGAAGACCCGACCGATGCCGGCCACACTGCCCAGCCCGATCGCGCATACCACCGACGCCAGGTTCGCCCACCCCCAGTAGGAGAACGGCCGGTCGCTGGCGATGCCCTGCCAATAGCGTTCCTGCACAAGGAAGTAGCCGTCGAACCACCAAAAACCGGCTGCCAGGAACACCACCGTCACCGTGCCGGCGACCACCACAGCCGGGGCCAACACCCGCAGCGCCACCTGCCACGACGGCGCACACACCAGCACCGCCACCGCGGGCAGCGCCATCAGCACCAGGCCGTAGTTTAGGAAAATCCCCCAGCCCAACAACAGCCCCGCGCCACATGCGGCGAGCACCGGCCAGCGCGCCATACCCCGAACCGCCAACGCCAACAACGCGATACCCCATGCCGCCACGCCGGCGAAGTAGCCGTCGGCCGACACCGCGATCCAGATCGCCGTCGGCGCCACCGCGACGAACGGTGCCGCCATTCGCGCGGTGTCCTCAGACGCCAACGCGCGCACTGCGACCAGGATCGCGGCCGCTGCGCTGGAACCCGCGAGCAGGCACAGCAGCGCCGCCCACGCGCCGCCGGCCAACCCGATGCGGTCCAGCCACACGAACGTCAGCAGCGCGCCAGGCGGATGCCCCGACACGTGCGTGATCCACGAATCCGGTTGGTAGTCCAGGATTCTGTCGGCAAAGGTCCGCACGGCCTCGGGGATGTCGGTGACGGTGGGCACTTGACGCAGGTACTCGTGACGGGCCGCCAGTCGCCCGGCGAATCCACGCTGCCAGCCGTCGATCATGGCCAGCGAGAACGCCCACGCGCAGGCCGTCGCCCAGGTCAGCCACAACACCGCGCGCCACGGCAACCGCTGGGCGAGCGCCGGACCCCACAGCACCGCCGCCGCACCGAGCAGGACCGCAGGCACCGTGCCCCAGCCGATATGGGCTTGGAACCAGCCGAAGATCGGCGCCGCGCCCGCGAACGCTTCCAACCGCTCCGGCGACGCGTTGATCAGCGGCGTGACGCCGATGTCCAGGCGTGGCAGCAGAAACGCCGCCGCCACCAGCGCCACCCCGACGGCGACCGCCACCCACTCCGGCGCGAGCAGACGCAAACTCGTCTTTTTGTCGGCATGTCCGTGCGAGTTTGCGTCTGCTCGCCGCAAAGACCGCAACTTAGTAGAGGGCCTTTCGGTAGTTCTCCTCGCTGTAGTACTCGTCGAGCTGCTCCTGGGTCCAGTCGTGGCGCACCGCCTGGGCGATCCGCGCCGCGCTGGGCACCGCGTCGGGCCTCCACGTCGACGGGTCCCAGGCGTCCGAGCGCAGAAAAGCCTTGGCGCAGTGGAAGAACACCTCTTCGATCGACACCTCGAGCGCGAGCGGCGGCCGACGGCCCCTGATCGCGAGCACATCGAAATAGTCGGCGTCGGACAGGATTCGACCCGTGCCGTTGATGCGCAGCGTGTCCCCGCGGCCGGGGATCAGAAACAGCGTGCCGACATGCGGGTTCTGCAGCACGTTGCGGTACCCGTCGACGCGCTTGTTGCCGGGCCGCTCGGGGATCGCGATCGTGGTGTCGTCGATGACGTGGACGAAGCCGGCCGGGTCACCCTTGGGCGACACGTCGACGCGGCCATGCGCGTCCGTCGTCGCAACGAAGCACAGCGGCGAGTGCGCCAGCCAGTCGCGCTGCACGGGCGAGAGCCGGTCCTTCACCTTGTTGGCGACGTAGACATCCGGCTCACCGACGATCGCCTGCAGGTCCTCGACGCTCTCGACTAAACGACGCATCGTCCTATCATGCCCCGCTGCGATTAATCGGCGCGGCGGCCGGGTAGCCGATCGGCATGGCACATCATGTCGAAGTCGAACCGGAACTCTGGGACGAGTTCCACCGGGTCGTGAACATGACATCGCGGGAGCTGCTCGATTGGCTACGCACGCGGTCGGCCGACGAGGGCACCGAGGAGCTACCGGACCAGGCGGGCACCAAAACCGGTCGCGCGGTCCTCGACATCCTGCAGAAGCGCCGCGGAGACCTCACCGACGAGGACGAGCGCGTCATGCGCAAGGTCGTCGACCGGATCCACGCCGAACGCCGCGACGACCTCGAGCCCACCGCGGGCCAGGAGAACTGGCGCCACCGGCTGATGACGATCGGCCACGACCCGCTCAAACCGGCGCCGCGCTGAGCTCAGCCGAACCGGGCGGCCAGCGCGCGGCGGTCCACCTTGCCGATGCCGCGCCGCGGCAGCGACGCCACCTCATGTACCTCCCGTGGTGCGGCGGTCACGTCCAGCGTCTGCGCGACGTGGACGCGTAACTCGGCCACCGTGGGCGCGGTCTGCCCGGCGGCGACGACGACGGCCGCGGCCACCCGCTGGCCGAGCCGTTCGTCGGGCACCCCGAACACCGCGCACTCGGTGACCGCGGGATGCGACGCCAACGCGGTCTCCACCAGCTGCGGTAGCACCGTCAACCCGCCGGTGCTGATCGCCTCGTCCACCCGGCCGAGAATCGTCAGGCGGCCTGAATGATCCACCGTGCCAAGGTCATCGGTGCGAAACCAGCCCGGCTCGGCGAATGGGTCGGGGTGTACCGGGTTGCGGTAGCCCTTGGCCAGGGTCGCACCACCCAACACCACGCGGCCCCCGTTTGATGTCGCCGTCGGCCCGGCTCCGGCGTCGATGCGCACGTGCACCCCGTCCAGCGCGACGCCGTCGTACACGCACCCGCCCGCGGTTTCACTCATCCCGTAGGTGCGCACCACCGCGATGCCCGCGTCGGCAGCACGGCGCGCCACCGCGGCGGGCAACGGGCCGCCGCCGATCAACACGGCGTCCAGCGACGCCAACGCCGCCGTCGCCGCCGGATCCCGCAGCGCCCTGTCGAGTTGCGCCGCCACCAACGACGTGTAGCGCCGCCCGTCGCCCAACGCCTCAACGGCCGAAACCAGTTCGGCCGCATCGAATCCTGACGTGATCGCCACCGGCGCCGTACCCGCGACGACGCTGCGCACCAACACCTGCAGCCCCGCCACATGATGGGCCGGCAGCGCCAGCAGCCAGCGGCCCGGGCCGCCCAGCCTGGCGTGGGTGGCGTCGGCGCTGGCCGTCAACGCGGCAGCCGTCAGCATCGCGCCTTTGGGGACACCGGTGGTCCCGGACGTAGCGACCACGACCGCGACGTCGTCATCGACCTCGAATCCGGCCCGCAACGACGTTGTCAACAGCGAACTTTCGCGCTCGCCTTCGGCCGGCACCGGCAGCAACGATGTTCGCCCTTCGAGCGCGTCGGCTACGACGGGCAGCAGGGTCAGCGCCGAGGCGCCGGACGCGACGGCGACGGGGCGCAGGACGGCTATGTGTCCCCCTCGGGGTCGCGTGGGTCGTCGAGCGGCCAGCCCTTGGCGGCCAGCCGGCTGCGCACCCGCTCGACGTCGTCGACCGACGGCAACCCGTCGGTGATCTGGGTGATCAGCACCCCAATATCGGCGTTGTCGAACTCGCCGCGGGCCATCAACTCGCGCGCGACGGCCTTGACCTCGTCGTCGGTCAGCCGCCGTTTGAGCAGCGCCAGCAACGGAACCCGGTCAGGGCCGGGCACACCCTCGGGATAGCCGTCGGTGACCCACGCGACGATCTTGGCCAGAAACTTGGTCACAGTCACTCACGATGTTACGTGGGCTGCGCGCCGAGCAGGTACAACCCGGTCTGGTGGCCGATGAAGTCACGCGCGATGAACAGCACCCCGATCACCACCGCGACCAGCACCAGCGCGAAGAGCGCCCAGCTCAGCGCCATGAGCCTCGGATTGCGTTGCACCGCACCGTTTTCAGTGACGCCGGCTCCTGCGGCGTTGAGCCGCACCCCAATCGCGAACAGCGCGGGCAGCCCCGCCCCGATCACCAGCCCGACGGCCAGGATCTTCAGCGCTGCGATGTAGTTGAACCAGTCACTCACGGTTGGTCTCCGGTCATCGGGGTCATACGGGCTCGGGTGTCCTGACCGGTTGCGGCGGTGCGTCGGGTACGGGCGGCACCGGCATCGGGGCTTGCGCTGCGGTACCCGCGGTCAGGTTGCCCTCCCAGTCATTGTTGACGTTCTGGTGGTCGATCGGCGCCTTGCGCGACCGCAGCCAGATCGCCAGCGAGACCGCCACCAGCAGCAGGAAGCCCACGCCTGCACCGGTGTAACCACCGATCGCATTGACTACCCAGTAGGTCAGCGCGCCGACGAGCCCGGCGGCGGGCACCGTGATCAGCCACGCCGACGCCATCCGTCCGGCCACCCCCCAGCGCACCTCCGCGCCGCGCCGCCCGACACCGCTGCCGAGGATCGAACCGGTCGCAACATGGGTGGTCGACAGCGAGTAGCCGAAGTGGCTGGACAGCAGAATGATTGCCGCCGAGGAGGATTCGGCGGCCATCCCCTGCGGTGGTTTGATCTCGACGAGGCCCTTGCCCAGCGTGCGGATGATGCGCCAACCCCCGAGATAGGTGCCGAGCGCGATCGCCACCGCACACGACAGGATCACCCAGAACGGCGGCATCGGATCGGACTCGCTGGCCGAGCCGTAGGCGATCAGCGCCAGAAAGATCACGCCCATCGTCTTCTGCGCGTCGTTGGTGCCGTGCGCCAGCGACACCAGCGCCGCCGAGCCGACCTGGCCGTAGCGGAACCCGCTCTCGGTGCGCTCTTCCGGGACGCCGCGCACCATGCGGTACACCAGCCACGTGCCCACCCCCGCGACCACGGTCGCGATCACCGGTGCCAGCACCGCAGGCGCCAGCACCTTGGACACCACGCCCTGCCAGATCACACCGTGGCCGCCCACCGCGGCCAGCATCGCCCCGACCATGCCGCCGATCAGCGCATGCGAGGAGCTCGACGGCAACCCGAGCAGCCAGGTCAGCAGGTTCCACACGATGCCGCCGACCAGGCCGGCAAACACCAGCTCGAGGCTCACCAGGCCCGGATCGATCAGCCCCTTGGCAATGGCCGCGGCCACCGCCGTCGACAGAAACGCGCCGATCAGGTTGAGCACCGCCGACATCGTGACGGCGACCTTCGGCTTGAGCGCACCGCTGGCAATCGAGGTCGCCATGGCGTTGCCGGTGTCATGGAACCCGTTGGTGAAGTCGAAAGCCAGTGCCGTGATCACGACGATGATCAGCAGAAAAAGCTCAAGGCTCACAGTGCGGGTTCTCCGGGTGGCATCGCGTTATCCTCTGTTGTCGCGCCGCAGCGGATGGGTTTCCGGAACCTGCACGAAGATGAGATGCACCCCGTCCGGATCGTGTACATGCATCTCGTGTAAACCCCACGGTTCCTGGCGGGATTCCCGCGCGATCGGCACGCCGCGGCCTGCCAGTTCCTGCTCGGTGGCGTAGACGTCGCGCACTTGCAGCCACATCGCGCCGCCGGCGTTCGGAGTACCGTGGCCGGCCAGCTCGATAAGCGACTGACCTGCGAAGAAGACGGTGCCCGAGCCGTAATCCCGGGCGATGGCCAACCCCAGCCCGTCGCGGTAGAAGCGCACCGAGCGTTGGTAGTCGACCGGTCGGATGAGCATCCGACTGGCCAGGATCTCCATACCGATGTGTGTAGCACGTCGTGGCCGTGATCTAACCGCGACACCCGGCGCGTCACTGGACTCGCCGGGTGACGTGGCGCCAGTAGGGCTCACGTAGCTGCCGTTTGAGCAGTTTGCCGCTGGGATTGCGGGGCAGTTCGGTGGCGAAGTCGACCGATTTGGGCAGCTTGAAACCGGCCAGCCGCTCGCGGGCGAACCGGATCAGTTCGGCGGGCTCCGGCCCGGGTGTCTGGGCGGGGACGACGACAGCTTTGACCGCCTCGCCCCAGGTGTCGTCGGGAACGCCGATGACGGCGACGTCGGCGACCTGGGGGTGGGCCATCAGCGCGTTCTCCACCTCGGCCGGGTACACGTTCTCGCCGCCGGAGACGATCATGTCCTTGACCCGGTCGTACAGGTAGACGTAGCCGGCGTCGTCGAGGTAGCCGAGGTCGCCGGTCTTCAGCCAGCCGTCGCCGGTGAGGGCCTCGGCGGTGGCGTGCGGGTTGTTCCAGTAGCCGAGCATGTTCTGCGTCGAGCGGGTCCACAGTTCGCCGACGGTGCCGCTGGGCGCGTCGTGGCCGTCGGCGTCGACGACGCGGAGTTGCACCCACGGGTACGGCTTACCGCAGGACCGCAGCAGCTCGGGGTCATGGTCATCCAATTGCGTTATGGAGCCGGTGGTTTCGGTCATGCCGTACACCTGGCGCATATCGCAGCCGAATCGTTCGATGGCCGTTACCAACACGTCGTCGGTGATCGGTGATGCGCCGTAGACGATCACGCGCAGGCTCGACAGATCCGCGGAGTCGATGCCGGGGGTGCCCAGCAGCCGCTGGATCACCGCGGGCACCAGCAGCATGTTGGTGATGCGGTGTTTGGTGATCGCGGCCAGGATCGCGTGCGGGTCCACGTCGCGCAGCAGCACCGTCGGGCAGCCGACATACAGGGCGACCAGTGCCCAGCCGGAGCCGGCCATGTGGAACAACGGCATCACGGCCAGGCTGACCGCGTCGGCGCTGAACAGCCACTGGTCGGCGCAACCGACCGTCTTGGCCAGGTAGTTGGCGTTGCTCAGCATCGCACCCTTGGGTGCGCCCGTCGTACCCGAGGTGTACATCAACACGGCAATATCGTCGGAACGTGTTGCGACGTAAGGGTCTTCGGCGGTCTGCGCGCCCAGCCAGTCGTCGAAGGACGGCCAGCGGTCGTGCTCGCCGATCGCCACCACGGTGTGCACATGCTCGAGTTGGTCGGCGATCGCTTCGAGGTGCCCGAAGAACTCGTCGCCGACCACCACCACGGCCGCGCCGGCGTCGGCGATGACGTGGGCCATCTCCGTGGCAGCCAGCCGCCAGTTCACCGGAACACCGATCGCGCCGAGTTTGGCCAGCCCGCACAGGACTTCGAAAAACTCGACGCCGTTCTTCTCGACGAACGCCACCCGGTCGCCGAACCCGACACCGGCCGCGCGAAACGCCTGCGCGGCTTGGTTGGAGCGCGCGTCGAGTTCGGCGAAGGTGACGGTGCGCGCACCGCAGATCAGCGCGACGGCGTCGGGGCGCTGCGCGCCGTGGATCCGCACGATATCGGCGATCGTGGTGAGCTCAGGCATCGAATTCAAGGCTGGACGGTCTGCCGCTTCATCAACGCGTTGAGCCAGTTGGGGGCGACGGTGTCCAGCGCCCTGGCCGTCATCGCGATCCGCGGCGCGATGCGCACCGGCCGTTTGCGCGCGGCCAGGATCATCCAGTCGGCCGCCTCGGCGGCGGTCAGCGCGGGCAGACCCTCGTACGCCTTGGTCGGGGCGATCATCGGGGTGGCCACCAACGGGTAGTACAGCGTGGTGGAATGCACACCGGCCGAGGACCATTCGGTCTCGATCACCCGGCTCACCGTCGACAGCGCGGCCTTCGACGCGTTGTATACCCCGAACAGCGGGGAGGCCTCGCTGAGCACACCCCACGTCGACACGTTGATGATGTGGCCGTCTTTGCGCTCACGCATACCCGGGGCCAGGCCGCGGATCAGCCGCAGCGGTGAGTAGTAGTTGAGCGTCATCGTGCGTTCGACGTCGTGCCAGCGATCCAGCGATGCGGCGAGCGGGCGGCGGATCGACCGGCCGGCGTTGTTGACCAGGATGTCGACGCCGCCGAGCTCGCTTTCGACCCGGTCGACCAGCGCATCGCAGGCGTCCATGTCGGACAGGTCGCACGGGTGCGCGGTCGCGCTGCCGCCGGCCGCGGTGATGCGGTCCACGACCGTGTCGAGCAGCTCTTGGCGGCGCGCCGCGAGCACCACCGTCGCGCCGCGGCGGGCGAACTTCTCCGCGGCCGCCTCGCCGATGCCCGAGGACGCCCCGGTGAGCAGGACCCGCTTATCGCGCAGGTCGACGTCGGCCATATCCGGCCGCAACATCACCAGTTGCGGCGCCAACGGCGGCCGCATCGTGGTCAGCACGACCTGCTCGCGCAACCGCCGCAGCGGGCTCTTACTCACGAGTCCGCAGTCTACGAGGCCCGCGAACGTGGGTTACCCGCACACCATCAGCGCCTCGGGCGTGACACCAGTCCACACTCGGCGGCCTGGTCCGTTAGAAGTAGCGCGGGAAGTTGCTCCAGTCCGGGTCGCGCTTCTCCAAAAACGCGTCGCGGCCCTCGACGGCCTCATCGGTCATGTACGCCAGACGCGTTGCCTCACCGGCGAACAACTGCTGGCCCACCAGGCCGTCGTCGCTCAGGTTGAACGCGTACTTGAGCATCCGGATGGCCTGCGGCGACTTGCCGTTGATCTGCGCGGCCCACTCCAGGCCGACCTTCTCCAAATCGGCGTGGTCGATGACCTTGTTGACCGCGCCCATCGTGTGCATCTGCTCGGCGGAATAGGCGTCGCCCAAGAAGAAGATCTCGCGGGCGAACTTCTGCCCGACCTGTTTGGCCAGGTAGGCGCTGCCGTACCCGCCGTCGAAGCTGCCGACGTCGGCGTCGGTCTGCTTGAACCGCGCGTACTCGCGGCTGGCCAGCGTCAGGTCGCAGACCGCGTGCAGGCTGTGCCCGCCGCCGGCCGCCCAGCCGTTGACCAGGCAGATCACCGGTTTGGGCAGGAACCGGATCAGCCGCTGCACCTCGAGGATGTGCAGTCGGCCCGCCCGCGCCGGATCGACCGTCTCGGCCGTCTCGCCCGCGGCGTACTGATAACCGCTGCGGCCGCGGATGCGTTGGTCACCGCCCGAGCAGAACGCCCAGCCGCCGTCCTTGGGCGACGGGCCGTTGCCGGTCAGCAGCACCACCCCGACATCCGAGGACATCCTGGCGTGGTCGAGCACGCGGTACAGCTCGTCGACGGTGTGCGGACGAAACGCGTTGCGCACCTCGGGCCGGTCGAAGGCCACCCGCACCGTGGGTTGCGCCACGTCGTCGAGCACGTGGCGGTGATAGGTGATGTCGGTCAAGTCGAACCCGGCGACGGGCTGCCAGAGGTTCGGATCAAACGGGTTGTCGCTCATACGTTCTCCAAGAGAAAGACGGGGCAGCGGCCGGCGAGCTGTTCGAACTCGTCGGGGTTGGGCCCGGTGACCAGGCCGATGTTCTTCATGAAGTCGACGCCGGTGGGCACCTCGACCGGGAAGGCGCGCAGCAGCGGACGGGCCTCGTCGATCGGCATCTCCACCACGCGCACGCGTTGGCTGCTGCGGCCCTGGTGCAGGGTCGCTTCACCGGCGGCCCGCAGGTTGGCGGCCCAGTCCGAGCCCGGCACCCCGCCGACGATGTAGCGCTTACCGTCCACGGTCATCGGGGTGACCGGCGTGGAACGCATCTTGCCCGTCTTGCGGCCGGGCACGCTGAGCACGACGGGGCCCTTGCCGCCGAACCCGACACCCAGCTTCTGCAAGCCGATCATCACCTTGTTGACGTACTTCAGCCACCACGGCAGCGACGCGTTGGACATGGCCACGACGCTACGTGACCGCGGCGCCGTAGTCCGCGTCGCTGTCGCCGACCATGACGGCGTGCGCGGCGTCCACCCCGAGCCGCGCCGGCGTGGTCTCGAAGATCGCGGCGCGGATTTGACCGCGCTGACCTCGAAGGACAGCACGGCACGAACCATCGCCTCATGTTAGCGGTGGCCTTCTCCCGGCGAGCAGACGCAAAATCGTGTCGACACGCCGGTGCGCATACGATTCCGCGTCTGCTCGCGGTGGGAAGGTGATCGGCGATGGCTCATCGTTTGGTTACCGCTTACCGGGAGGGACGCAAGGCGTTCCCGCACACGCTCGTCAACCCGTATGCCGGCATTGGCGACCGCGTGGTGGCGCGGATGTGGCGGCTGGGCTGGCAGCGCGCCGCCGAGGAGAACCGCGGTATCCCCAGCGAAAAGGAGCGCATCGCGCGGCTGGCGGCGGAGATCGACGCGCTGCTTGACTGATGACGCCGTTGCCGCGCGACCTCGAGGCGCGGGTGGCTGCCCTCCTGGATCGGCAACACCGCGTCGTGCTCGGCATCACCGGCGCGCCGGGTGCGGGGAAGTCCACGCTGGCCGAAGCGGTGGTCGCGGCGTTCGACGGTGCCGCCTACGTGCCTGCGGATGGTTTTCATCTGGCCGATGTCGAGTTGGCGCGGCTCGGCCGGCTCGACCGTAAGGGCGCCATCGACACGTTCGACGGATACGGCTATCTGTCGCTGCTGCAACGTGTTCGGGCTCAGCCGTCGCACACCGTGTACGCGCCCGGGTTCCATCGTGACCTGGAACAGCCGATCGCGGGCAGCATCCCCGTCGCACCCGATGCGCGGCTGATCGTCACCGAAGGCAACTACCTACTCGACGACGACCCGCCGTGGCCCGCCGTCCGCGATCTGCTCGACGAGGTGTGGTTTATCGACGCTGCGCATGCCGAACGTCTGCCACGACTTGTCAAGCGCCACATGCAGTTCGGCAAGACTGCAGAGCAGGCGCAGGCCTGGGTGCGCGCCGTCGACGAGCCCAACGCCGCCCGCATCGAGGCGTGTCGACACAAAGCCGATCACCTCTTCTAGCGCGAGCGTGCGTAGTAAGAGTGCAACACGCCGATACAACGACGGAGTTTACGAACGCGCGCCGTCACACATCCAGCGTCAAATACCGTCGAGCGCCCCAGCGATGTCGTGCCGCGACCACAGATTCAGAAAGTTCGTCATCATCAACAGGCGGCTGCGGGCCTGCTCATTGCCGGCGATGCTGGCGTCAAACCGGTCGGGTATCGATGACGGCAGAAGCTTCATCAGGTACGACGGCACATCCAGCAGCCACGCCAGGCCCATAACCGCGACGTAGAGCAGCAGATGGCGCTTGACCGTGCCCGCCTCCAGTACCGGCCCGCCAGCCGCGCGAAACTCGGCGAGGAAATGGTCGAGCAGCGCATCGAAGTGCTGATTCCACATGTCGGTCTCCGCGCTGCACATCGCGCCCCAGAGCACCATGGCGAGGTTCATCTGGCCGACGCAACCCCAGTCCAATAGCCCGCATACGAGATGGCCGTCTGGGTGCCGCCAGAACCACGCGTTGTCGACGTTGGCGTTCCAGTGGCACAGCGCGACGTAGTCGGGATCGTCGGCCAGGTACCTCCAGATGGCCGCCTCCGATTCGGGGAATCGGGTTACCTCATCGCGCAGGCGCGCAAGGAATTTCGGATCGCGGAGGTGCGCGGGCAGCAGCGACGCGTGCGTGACGGCGAACTCGGCGAGGCGGTCGACGCGGCGCTGCAGTTGCTCGGCGGTGTAGGACGAACGTTCCCCGACCGCCAGCCGCTGCATGTCGAGCGGAAACTGTTCGACGAGCTCGGCGGGCAGCCGACCGGCCTTGTGCGAGCCGGCGAGCCGGCCGAGCGCGCCCAGCATCGCCTGGTAGTGGCCGACGGGGTCCGGCATGGTGTAGTCCATGCATTTGTCGTAGTGCGGTTCGATACCGTTGGCGCCGTAGGAGATTCGTTCGGTGATCAGGACACCGGTGCCCGACGGCGCGTGGTAGTCGGCGAACAGGCAACGCGGCACCGCGATCGGAAAGCCCGCCACCCGCGACAACAACGCGAAGCGGACCTCGAACTCCATCTGCGTGCGCCCGCCGTCGCGCGCGGCGTCGTCGAAGTCGCGGGAGAACTTAACGAACAGGTCGGTCGGTAGCCCCTCAGCGCCGGAGTAGTCGACCGACAGCAGCGCCTTGCGGCCGGTACTGCCGCCGCGGAACTCCCGTAGGTCGGTGATCGCGATCACGTCGGCGTGCGCGCCCAGCGCCCGCGAAGCCCGGAACGCGTCAGTGAGAAACGCTGCGCCGCCGGCGCGTAACGCATCGGCGTGCGCGGGCAGGTCGATGCCGAGATAGTCGCCGTGCACCCATCCGTCGTTGTTCACCGGGGTCACCTTCTCCCGCGAGCGTGCGCAAACTCGAGGGTTGTGTCGGCGTGTCGCCGGAAAACACGCATGCTCGCGCCCAAAGGAGCACCAAGAACTCAGCCGACGGCGCGGTCGGAGCCCTCCCAGAACTGCGCGCGCACCGCCTTCTTGTCGGGCTTACCCAGCGCGGTCACCGGCACCGAGTCCACGACGATCACCTGCTTGGGTGATTGCACCGAACCCTTGCGCTCCTTGACCGCGGCCTGGATCTCCGACGTCATCCGGGCCACCGCCTCATCGGAGCGGTCGGCGTCGGGGCGCAGCACCACCACCGCCGTCACCGCCTCACCCCACTTCTCGTCGGGCGTACCGATGACACACACCTGCGCGACCGAGGGGTATTCGGCCACAACGTCTTCCACCTCCCGCGGAAATACGTTGAAGCCGCCGGTGACGATCATGTCCTTGGTCCGGTCGACGATGTAGTAGAAGCCGTCGGCGTCCTCGCGGGCCAGGTCGCCGGTGTGCATCCAGCCGTCATGAAAAGTTTTCGACGTCTCGTCAGGACGGTTCCAGTAGCCCCCGGACACCAGCGGGCCGGACACACAGATCTCCCCGACCTCACCCTGCGGCACCGGGTTGCCCTCGGAGTCCAGCAGCGCCACCCGCGCGAACAGCGTCGGACGCCCGCACGACGTCAACCGCTTCTCGTCGTGGTCGCCCTTGGCCAGGTAGGTGATCACCATCGGGGCCTCGGACTGGCCGTAGTACTGGGCGAAGATCGGCCCGAAACGACGGATCGCCTCGGCCAGCCGCACCGGGTTCATCGCCGAGGCGCCGTAGTACACGGTCTCCAGCGACGACAGGTCGCGGGTGTGCGAATCGGGGTGGTCCATCAATGCATAGATCATCGACGGCACCAGCATGGTGGCGGTGATGCGCTGCTCCTCGATAACCCGCAGCACCTCGGCCGGGTCGAACTTGGACAGCACCACCATTTCGCCGCCCTTGACGATCGTCGGCACAAAAAAGGCCGCCCCGGCATGCGAAAGCGGCGTGCACATCAGGAATTTCGGGTTCTCGGGCCATTCCCACTCGGCCAGCTGGATCGTCGTCATCGCGGTGATCGACTGCACCGTGCCCATCACACCCTTGGGCTTACCCGTCGTCCCGCCGGTGTAGGCCATGCCGCCGATGTGGTCGGGCGGCAGGTCCGCGGCCGCCAGCGGGCGCGGCGCATACTTCTCGGCTTCGGCGGTCAGATCCACCGCGACGCCGGTCAGCGCCTGCGGTACCGGCCCGATGGTCAGGATCTGCTTGAGTGACGGCACCTTCTCCAACAGCCCCAGCGCCCGTTCCACGAACATCGGCACGGGGTCGATGATCAGCGACGAGATGCCGGCGTCGTCGAGGACGTAGGCGTGGTCGTCCAGCGAGCCGAGTGGATGCAGCGCCGTGCGGCGGTACCCCTGGGTCTGCCCGGCGCCGATGATCATCAGCACCTCGGGACGGTTCAGCGACAGCAGGCCCACCGCCGCGCCGCTGCCCGCGCCCAGCGCCTCGAACGCCTGGATGTACTGGCTGATGCGGTCGGCGAGTTCGCCGCCGGTCAGCGTGGTGTCGCCGAGAAACAGCACCGGCTTGTCCTTGTTGCGCTTCAGCGCCCCCACCGTGAGGTGGCCGGAGTGGATAGGATGACGCAGCAGGTCCTCGCTCATGGCCATCAGACTAGAACCTGTTACAGAATGGTGGCCCCGGTACCCCGCAGACCCCCGCCACTCACAAGCGGGCCGGGATGCGTCCGCGCTCGCGCAACCAGCCCTTGCGCGCCGCCGGGTACCACCTGAACGACGCGGGCACGTACGGCCATCCCGTCCGGATTGAGGCGCGGATCGCGCGGTAGCGACGTTCGGCGCTGCGCGACCACGGGATGTTGAAACGTTCACGCACGAACGCCGAAATCGACGTCACCTCAGACAATCTCGGTGAGATCTTCGCCGGCAGACCGATCCAACCCTGAAGGGGCGCTACCCGATCCCGACGCCCTACGGTGGCCCGACGCTACCCATCGAGCCGTCCCGCTGACCCGAGGACGTCCGCTAGGAGATGATGATGTCTGTGAGTACCGACAAAGACGACGACGCCGGCGAGGCCGAAGACGTCGAGGAGCCCAAGGAATCTAACGAATCCGAGGCACCCGGGGCCCAGGGCGACGACGACAGCGTCGCAGGTGGTGACGACGAACGGCGCACCGCCCGCGACTGGCGCCGCCACGTGCTGCGGGGCGCGGTGGCGGCGGCATTCGTCGTGGTGCTGGCGGCCGCCGGATACCTGGGTTGGCAGCTGTGGCAGGAGCGTCAGGTCGCGCAGGCCGGACAGGAGGCGCGGCAGGCCGCGACCGACTACGCGCAGGTGTTGACCAGCATCGATTCGGCGAAGGTCGACGAGAACTTCGACGCGGTCCTCGACGGGGCCACCGGTGAGTTCAAGGACATGTACTCGCAGTCCAGTGAGCAGTTGCGTCAGCTGCTGATCGACAACAAGGCCTCGGCGCACGGCGTCGTGCTGGAGTCGGCCGTGCAGTCGGCGACCAAGGACAAGGCGGTCATCCTGCTGTTCGTCGACCAGTCGGTCACCAACACCAACGTGCCCGACCCGCGCATCGACCGCAGCCGCATCAAGATGACCATGGAATACGTCGACGGGCGTTGGCGCGCAAGTAAAGTCGAACTGCCATGATGCGCCTGGCGAGCGCGGTCACCGCCTCGCTGGTCGCCGCCACGCTGGTCACCGCCCCGGGCGCGAACGCGTCGGCACCCGCATTCTGCGGTGAGCTGGGCGGACAGTGGGACGGGCAATTCTGTACGACATCGGTCGTGTCGGAGCGCAACGCGGTCCGACACATCAAAATGGCGCTGCCCGGCGATCTCGTGGAGAACCCGGTAGTTCGGGAGTACCTCACCAACCTGATGAACAACTGGCGCAATGCGGCGAAGAAGATGGTCCAGAACAGCTTCGGAGAGCAGCACTTCCAGACCTTTCAGCATGGCGAGGCGATGACGGTCGTCTTCCACGAGATGTACTCGGGTACGGTCGGTACCGACGCCCTGGCGCATCCGAATGCGCCCATCGTCAGCGACGCCTACCGCACCTTCACCTTCGCCGGCGGGCGGCAGTTGCAATTGGCCGATCTGTTCAAACCTGGTGTCGACCACCTCGCCGAGATCCCGCGCCTGGGTGCGCCATTCATCGTCGCTGCGCTCGATGCCGCGCCGCCGCCGCACCAGGCAGGCACCTATCCGTTCACCCCGGACCGCTGGACCCCGGACAAGGTGTACTCCGGCGCCTACAAGGCGTGGGCGCTGACGCCCGACGAACTGCTCATCTACATGCCGGACTATCCGGTGGCCGGCGACCGTCCGATCAACTTCACCCCGGGGCTCATGCAGTGGTCGATGGACGGCGGCACCGTACAGGCCCATATCCCGCTCGCGGCGTTGGCGCCGATCCTGCGGCCCGAATTCGGCGGTGTCTAGCATTTCGGGGTGTGCGCGCGGGCGTGACCTCGGCACAAGGGAAAATCAACCCAGCTTGTCGGCCTCCGCGGGCGCTTGCGCGGCGAGCTTCTCGGCCAGCTCGGCCTTCCACCGGATCTCCTTCTTGACCCACGGGTTGTCCTGCGGAAACTCCTCGGTCTCGGCGACCCGGCGCACCTCGATCTTGACGCCCTTGCCCAGCGGAACCTTCGTCGCCCACCGCTTGGCCTCCGCCTTCGACGACACCTCGAGGATCCAAAACCCGTTGAACAGCTCAATTTCGGGGTAGGGGCCGTCGGTGACCACCGGCGGATCGGAGTCGAAGTCGACGACGAAACCCTCCTCGGGTCCGGTCAGTCCCTCGCCGGCGCGCAGCACGCCGGCGTTGATCAGTTCCTCGTTGAAGCGGCCCATCGACTCGAGGATGTCGTCGAAGTCGATATCGGCCTCGGCCATCGCGGCCTCGGCAGCGGGGGTGGACCGCATGACCAGCATGTAACGCGCCATTGGGGTGTCTCCTTCGGGTCGTGCGTTCGGTTACCTAAAGACCGACACGTCCCGACGGGATTTCTCATCGCATTTTCCCCGCGGCTGCAAAGATGACCGGATGCCGACCGCTGACCTGGTCATTCGAGGGACCATCCTGACCGTCGACGAACACCGACCCACCGCCGGGGCGATCGCGGTCGCCGACGGCCGCATCGTCGCCGTCGGCGCCAACTCCGACGTCGCATCCTGGGTCGGGCCGCAAACCCGCCAGCTCGACGTCGACGGCGCCGTGATGCCGGGATTTGTTGAGGCCCACGGACATCCGTTGATGGAAGCGATGGTGCTCTCAGATGCCATGGCCGACATCCGGCCGGTGACCCTGCCCGACGCCGACGCGGTCGTCGCGTCGATCCGTGCCGAGGTCGCCTCCCGCGGCGCCGACGGCGCCTACCTCAACGGCTGGGATCCGCTTCTGCAGCACGGGCTTCCAGACCCCACGCTGGACTGGCTGAACGCCATGGCGCCCGAGCACCCGCTGGTGATCGTGCACAACTCCGGGCATAAGGCGTACTTCAACACCGCCGCCGCGGACCGGGCAGGTCTGACCCGCCACACCCCAGATCCCAAGGGCGCCAGCTACGGCCGCGACGCCGACGGCGAACTCGACGGCACCGCCGAGGAGATCGGCGCGGTGTTCTCGCTGCTGACCGATGCTATCCAGCCCAGTGACTACCCCGCGATGCTGCGCGCCGAACTGGCCCGGCTCAACCGCGCCGGTCTGACCACCTGCTCGGAGATGGCGTTCGACCCGACGCTTCGACCCCTCGTGGAGCAGATGCGCGACGAGCTCACCGTGCGGCTGCACCTCTATGAGATCTCCAACGCCCGGATGGCCACCGACGTGGCGCCCGATAACGGTGATGACCTGTTGCGCCAAACCGGAATCAAGATCTGGGTCGACGGCTCACCGTGGATCGGCAACATCGACCTGACGTTTCCGTACCTGGACACCGACGCCACCCGCACCATCGGCGTCGTACCGGGATCATGCGGCTGCGCCAACTACACCTCCGAGCAGCTGACCGAGATCGTCGGCGCCTACTTCCCGCGCGGCTGGCAGCTGGCCTGCCACGTGCACGGCGACGCCGGTGTCGACACCATCCTCGACGTCTACGAAGACGCGCTGCGCCGACATCCCCGCGCTGATCACCGGCTGCGCCTCGAACATGTCGGCGCCATCCGCCCCGAGCAACTGCAGCGCGCCCACGACCTCGGCGTCACGTGCAGCATCTTCGTCGACCACCTCCACTACTGGGGCGATGTGCTGGTCGACGGCCTGTTCGGCCCCGAGCACGGAAGTCGGTGGATGCCGTGCGGATCGGCGGTGGCCACCGGGATGCGTATTTCGCTGCACAACGATCCGCCGGTGACCCCCGAAGAGCCGCTGCGCAACATCAGCGTCGCGGTCACCCGCACCGCGCCCAGCGGCCGGGTGCTGGGCCCCGAGCAGCGGCTCACCGTCGAGCAGGCGATCCGCGCGCAGACCATCGACGCCGCCTACCAGCTGTTCGCCGACGACGCCGTCGGATCACTCGAGGTCGGCAAGTACGCCGATCTGGTGGTGCTGTCGGCCGACCCGCGTGCGGTGCCGGCCGAACAGATCGCCGATCTGGAGGTTCGCGCAACTTTCCTGGCTGGCGCGCAGGTTTATGGCAGGCTCTGAACATGTCTGACCTGCCTGAGCCCCGTTTCCTCGACGAACGAACCGCCCACTGGGCCCAAACCAAGCCGGATGCCGAGGCGATGACGTACCTGGACCGGACCTGGACCTGGGCGCAATGGAACGACCGGGTGCGTCGGCTCGCCGGTGCGCTGACCGAGCGCGGCATCAAACGCGGCGACGTGGTGGCGTTCCTGGACAAGAACCACCCGGCCGGCGTGGAGTTGACGCTGGCGGCCGCCTCGCTGGGCGCGGCCAACGCGCTCATCAACTTCCGGTTGGCCACCGACGAACTCGACTACGTGCTCAACGACTCCGACGCCAAGCTGCTGGTCGTCGGGTCCGAGCTGAAACCGAGCATCGACAAGATCCGCGACCAGCTCACCAACGTCGAGCACATCATCGAGGTGACCCCGGAGGGCGGTGACGGCGACGAGTACGAGGCGATGCTGGCGTCGGCGACCCCGGTGAACCGCGGCGCCGACGTCACACCCGACGACGTGTGCATCATCATGTACTCCTCGGGCACCACCGGCAGGCCCAAAGGCGTTGAGCTCACACAGGCCAACATCATCGCCCACACCGTCAACGCGCACGAGGGCTTCGAGTTCGACGAGGGCGACAAGAGCATGGTGTCGATGCCGCTGTTCCACGTCGGCGGCTCGTCCTACGTTCAGTTCGGCCTGCACGACGGCGTGCCGAGCGTGATGACGCGCGAGGTGGACGGCGCAGCGCTGGCCGGCGCAATTCTGCAGGGCGCCAACAGAACGTTCCTGGTGCCCGCCGTGCTGGCCAAGGTGCTGGAGTCCGGCGAGGACGCGGTGAAACTGTTCGCCGCGCTCAAGACGTTCGCCTACGGCGCGTCGCCGATGCCGCTGCCGCTACTGCGGCAGGCGCTCAAGGCGTGGCCGGACACCGAGTTCATGCAGGTGTACGGGCTCACCGAGGTGTGCGGGGTGATCAGCCACCTGCTGCCCGAGGCGCACCGCGACCCCGGCAGGGAGGAGCGGCTTTCCAGCGCGGGCACGTTGGTGCCCAACGCGCAACTACGCGTCGTCGACCCGGACACGCTGGAGGACGTCCGGCCCGGCGAGCAGGGCGAATTGTGGTTCCGTACACCGCAGTTGATGAAGGGCTACCACAACAAGCCGGAGGCGACCGCCGAGGCGATCACCTCCGACGGCTGGTTCCGCACCGGTGACGTCGGACACGTCGACGAGGGCGGCTACATCTTCGTCGAAGACCGGCTCAAAGACATGATCATCTCCGGTGGGGAGAACATCTACTCCATCGAGGTCGAACGGGTGCTGGCCGAGCATTCCGCCGTCGGCGATGTCGCGGTCATCGGCATACCCGACGAGAAGTGGGGCGAGGTGGTCAAAGCCGTTGTCTCACTTGAGGTCTCGGCTACCCCCGAAGAGCTCATTGCGTGGTGTCGCGAACGGCTGGCAGCCTACAAGTGCCCCAAGAGCATCGATATCACCGACGAGCTGCCGCGCAACCCGACCGGCAAGGTCCTCAAAAAGGAACTGCGCAAACCCTACTGGGAAGGCCGCGACCGCGCGACGGTCTAAGAGCGGCTACTGGCGCACCGGGATCGCGATCTCGTTACGACGGCGAAACGACACTGTCCACGGCGGGTCGTAGAACCAGGACTGCGCCGGTCCGGTCACCTCGATACCGTTGGCGCGCAACGTCTCGGAGAGCTCCTTGGTGCGCGCAGCGACGGCCTGGGCGCTGCGGTCGCCGCTGAACCGCAGTACCGCGACGGTCCCCCCGGGCACGGTTACCAGCCGCACCTCGTCGCCGTCCGGAGTCGGCAGCGTGTCCAGCGTCCACTTCGATGGCATGTAGAACCGGATCGTGGAGTGCTCGCCGTCTCGGGCCTGGGCCACCGGCGCGGTCATCGCAATCGTCTCCTCGCGGTGGTTGCCGCCGAAGATGTAGCCGGCGAGGCGGCGGAACCCGATGTAGCGGGCGCGGTCCTCGTCGGCGGTCACCGTGGTCTCAGCGGCTATCCGCGGACCGTACTTACGGATCTCCACGTCATCGGTGAGCCGGGTGCCCACGTAGTGCGGCTCTTCGGTGCCCACCCGGATACCCACGATCGACAGCACCGATTCCGTGATCTGCACGGGGATCTCGAGCAGCCGCATCATCATTCTCCTTGGTTGCTTGAGATTTTGCCGGTTGGGTAAGGAACTAAACGTCGGCGGTGGGGCAGGATGGACGACGTGGCCGACCTCGACGACATCCTCGACCGTCTGCACGTGGTCGCGCTGCCCATGCGAGTTCGGTTCCGCGGCATCACCGTTCGCGAGGTCTCGCTGATCGACGGGCCGAAGGGGTGGGGTGAATTCGGGGCGTTTCTCGAATACCAGCCGCCCGAGGCCGCGCACTGGCTGGCATCAGCCATCGAGGCCGCCTACCAGCCGTCGCCGTCGACGCACCGTGCCCGCATCCCGATCAACGCCACCGTGCCCGCCGTCGGGGCCGCGGCGGTACCGGAGGTGCTGCAGCGCTTCCCCGGGGCGGCCACCGCGAAGGTGAAGGTCGCCGAACCGGGTCAGTCGCTGGCCGACGACGTCGCACGCGTCAACGCCGTACGTGCGCACGTGCCTACGGTGCGCGTCGACGCCAACGGCGGATGGACGGTCGAGGAGGCGCTCACCGCCGTGGCCGCGTTGACCGCCGACGGTCCGCTGGAGTACGTCGAACAGCCGTGCCCGACGGTCGCGGAGCTCGCCGAGCTGCGCCGCCGCGTCGACGTGCCGATCGCCGCCGACGAAAGCATCCGCAAGGCCGACGACCCCCTGCACGTGGTGCGCGCCGAAGCCGCCGACATCGCGGTGCTCAAGGTGGCCCCGTTGGGTGGCGTCGCACGGCTGCTGGACATCGCCGCGCAGATCGACATCCCGATCGTGGTGTCGTCGGCGCTGGACTCGGCGGTGGGCATCGGTCGCGGCCTGCTGGCCGCCGCGGCGCTGCCGGACCTGCGCCACGCGTGCGGGCTGGGCACCGGCGGATTGTTCGTCGAGGACATCGCCGAACCGCCTTTGCTCAACGAGGGAACGCTGCCGGTGCGGCCGGTCGTCCCGGATCCGGCCCGGCTGGAGGCGCTGGCCGCCCCACCCGACCGCAGGCAGTGGTGGATCGACCGGATCCGGGCCTGCCACGGCGCCGTGTCCTAATTCGTGGGGTGCACGGCATAGACGCCACGTCTCCGGTGCACAACACTGATTCCGTGCGAACGGTGATCATCCTCGGCTATCCGGGTGTGCAGGCGTTGGACCTGGTCGGCCCGCATGAGGTGTTCACCGGCGCCGCGATGTACCTGCAGGCCGACGGCCGCGAGGGGTACCAGGTGCGCGTCGTCACCGCCGACGGCGAACCGGCGAGGACGGGAACCGGCCTGGCCTTCGTCGCCGAACCCCTGCCCGACCCAAGCCGGCCCGTCGACACCGTGATCCTGCCCGGCGGGTTCGGGGTGGACGACGCCCGCGCCGACCCCGACGTCGTCGCATGGGTGAAGGCCGCCGCGCAGCACGCGCGTCGCGTCGTCAGCGTCTGCACGGGCGCGTTCCTGGCCGCGCAGGCCGGTTTGCTCGACGGCTGTCCGGCCACCACGCACTGGGCGTTCGCGGATCGGCTGGCCCGGGAATTCCCCTCGGTGACCGTCGATCCCGAGCCGATCTTCGTGCGCAGCAGCGAGCGGGTCTGGACCGCGGCGGGGGTCACCGCCGGTATCGACCTGGCGCTGTCGCTCGTGGAGGACGATCACGGCACCGACGTCGCGCAGACGGTGGCGCGCTGGCTGGTGATGTATCTGCGCAGGCCCGGCGGGCAGACGCAGTTCGCCGCGCCGGTGTGGATGCCGCGCGCCAAACGTATGCCGATCCGCACCGTGCAGGAAGCCATCGAGTCCGAACCCGGTGGCCCGCATAGCATTCCGGAGTTGGCGCGGCGCGCCGCGATGAGCCCGCGGCACTTCACCCGGGTGTTCACCGAAGAGGTGGGGGAGGCGCCGGGCGCCTACGTCGAACGGATCCGCACCGAGGCCGCGCGCCGTCAGCTCGAGGAGACCGACGACACGCTCACCGCGATCGCCGCGCGCTGCGGCTTCGGAACCGCGGAAACGTTGCGCCGCAACTTCGTTCGTCGTCTCGGCGTCTCGCCCGATCAGTACCGCAAGACGTTTGCCTAACCGAGGAGAAACAATGCAGATCGCGATCATGGTGTACCCCGGCTACACCGCGCTGGACTTCATCGGGCCCTACGAGGTGCTGCGCAACCTGCCTGACACCGAGGTGCGGTTCGTCTGGCACGAGCCAGGGCCCATCGCAGCGGATTCGGGGGTGCTGCTCATCGGCGCCACGCACTCGTTCGACGAGACGCCCGCACCCGACCTCGTGCTGGTCCCCGGCGGCGGCGCCACATTCGAGCACGCCCGCGACGAGAAGGTGCTCGACTGGGTGCGCCGCGTCCATGAGACGTCCACCTGGACGACGTCGGTGTGCTCGGGGTCGGTGATCCTGGCCGCGGCCGGGCTGCTGGAGGGCCGCCGGGCCACCTCGCACTGGATGGCGTTGCAGACGCTGAAGGCCTTCGGCGTCGAACCGGTCGGCGACCAGCGCATCGTGCGAGAGGGAAAGATCGTGACCGCGGCCGGGGTGTCGGCGGGTATCGACCTGGCGATGTGGCTGTGCGGGCAGATCGGCGGGGAGGCCAAGGCCAAGGCCGTGCAGCTGGTCATCGAATACGACCCGCAGCCGCCGTTCGACTCCGGGCACACCTCCAAGGCGTCGGTGGCCACCAAAGCGGCCGCGACCGCGCTGCTCACCAGGGATATGGTCAAGCAGCACCAGGTGGCGCCGTCGGTCAAGCTGGTGTGGAACGCCGCGCTCAAACGGGCGATTTCGGCGCGCTAACGCCCCGCCAGGGTCCGCGAGCGCGCCGAAATCGCTGAGCGGATGGCGGCGAGAACCCGATGTGGATATTCGACGAGGTCCAACCAGGTGAACCGCAGCACCTGCCACCCGTTCAGGATCAGATAGTTCTGGCGTTTCCGGTCGTACTGGAACGCCTCCTGGTCGCTGTGGAAAGCCCAGCCGTCAACCTCGATGGCGATCTTCAGGACCGGAAACGCGACGTCGATCTTGTACGGGCCGCACGGATGGTTCGCCTTCCATCCGGTGACGCGCGCGGTGCGCAGCTGTGTGAGCAGCAGCCGCTCCGCCTCCGACCGGGCGCCGTCAGACGCCGCATGCAACAGCCGTCGTGCCCGCGGCGAGCCGTACCGGCCCTTGTTGCGCAAATGCGCCCGCCACAACTGGTTCAGGGTGACATGGCGCTGCAGGGCGGAGTCCATCAGCTTCACCCCGCCGCCGCGCTGGACGGCGGCTTCGACCACCGTCAGGTCCAACGCCGTCAACCGCATGCCCTCGAGTTCGACGACGTCTGCGGGGCCGAGGTCGCGCCGCCGGACCCGGACGCCGTCACGGCTGCGTCCATGGCTGTTCCGGGGGACTGTCACTTCGACGATCTCGGGTGCGAACCTCGTCAGGTTGTGCCAGAACGCAGCGGTCAGACCGCTTGCCGCGGCGCGCAGGCCGTACGCCGCGCGGATACGTGCTGCGTCGGTGAACGGCCGGTCTTCGACGAAGTACACCCCAGGCGTGCACCGGCGCCAATGGCCGGACGCCACGTGTCGCTGTACGACTTTGCGGCTCAAGCCGGCGTCGCGGGCCTGGGCGAGCGTGATCACGCCGTCATGGCGGCGCAGGTAGTCATCGATCATGGTGGTTGGACGCGCCCGACGGCCCCGCGGTTCCACTCCCGGTGATTTCGGCGCGTTAACGCCCCGCCACGGGCCATTTCCGCGCCGAAATCACCGCGAAACCGCCACCAAGTACCGTCGTCAGCGTGAATCTGGCCTACGACGACCGCGGTAGCGGTCCCGCTGTGGTGTTCATCGCCGGTCGCGGTGGCGCCGGCCGAACCTGGCATCTGCATCAGGTCCCCGAGTTCCAGCGGGCCGGTTATCGCTGCATCACCTTCGACAACCGTGGCGTGGGCGCCACCGAACAAGCCAGCGGCTTCACCATCGAGACGATGGTGGCCGACACCGCGGCGCTGATCGAGAAACTCGACGCCGCGCCGGCCCGCATCGTGGGGGTGTCGATGGGCTCGTTCATCGCCCAGGAACTCATGGTGTCGCGCCCCGAACTGGTCGACCGCGCGGTGCTGATGGCCACCCGCGGCCGCGCGGACCGCACCCGCGAGTTCTTCCGCGACGCCGAGCGCGAGCTCAACGAGGCCGGCATCAATCTGCCACCCAGCTACGACGCCAAAATCCGCCTGCTGGAAAGCTTTTCACCGAAGACACTCAACGACGACGCGAAGGTCCGCGACTGGATCGACATGTTCATGATGTGGCCGACCAAGCCCACCCCGGGACTGCGGGCCCAGATCGGCGTCGCGCCGGAGGGCAACCGGCTGCTCGCGTACCGCACCATCACGACGCCCACCCTGGTCATCGGGTTCGGCGACGACGTCGTGCTGCCGCCGCATCTGGGCCGTGAGGTGGCCGACGCCATCCCCAACGGCCGTTACCTGGAGATCCCCGACGCCGGCCACCTGGGCTTCATCGAGCAGCCGCAGGCGGTCAACGAAGCGGTGCTGGAGTTCTTCGCCGATAGTCTGGAGTCGTGAACCCATCGACCGCGCAGGCCCGCGTGGTCGTCGACGAACTGATTCGCGGCGGCGTACGCGACGTCGTGTTGTGCCCCGGCTCGCGTAACGCACCGTTGGCGTTCGCCCTGCACGACGCCGACCGGGCCGGCCGCATCCGATTGCACGTGCGCATCGACGAGCGCACGGCCGGCTACCTGGCGATCGGGTTGGCCGTCGCCGAGCAGGCGCCGGTGTGTGTGGCGATGACGTCGGGCACCGCGGTGGCCAACCTGGGCCCGGCCGTGGTGGAGGCCAACTACGCGCGGGTGCCGCTGATCGTGCTGAGCGCCAACCGGCCCTACGAGCTGCTGGGTACCGGCGCCAACCAGACCTTCGAGCAGCTCGGCTACTTCGGTACCCAGGTGCGCGAATCGATCAGCCTGGGCCTCGCTGAGGAGGCGACCGACCGGATGGCCGAACTCAACGCGCAGTGGCGCTCGGCGACGTGTCGAGTGCTCGTGGCGGCCAAAGGTTCCCGCTCAGCCAACGCGGGGCCCGTGCAGTTCGACATCCCGCTGCGGGAACCGCTGGTGCCCGACGCGTTCGAGGGGCGGGCCAGTGGTGCGTACGCGCCCGACGGTCGGCCCGGCGGCAAGCCGTGGACCCACACCCCGCCCGTCACGTTCGATCAGCCGCTGGACATCGACCTCACGCCAGACACCGTCGTCATCGCCGGCCACGGCGCGGGCGAGCATCCCAACCTGGCCGAGCTGCCGACCGTCGCCGAGCCGACGGCGCCGCCTGCCGCCAACCCGCTGCATCCGCTGGCGTTGCCGCTGATCCACCCGAAGCAGGTCATCATGTTGGGCCGCCCGACGCTGCACCGGCCGGTCTCCGCGTTGTTGGCCGATCCGTCGGTGCCGGTCTACGCGTTGACGACGGGTCCACGCTGGCCCGACGTATCGGGAAACTCGCAGGCCACCGGCACCCGCGCCGTCACCACCGGCGCACCGCACCCGGGCTGGCTGAAGCGTTGTAAGGAGTTCAACCGGCACGCCGTCGATGCGGTACACGGCCAGCTCGCGGCGCACCCGTTGACGACCGGGCTGCACGTGGCCGCCGCGGTGGCCGACGCGCTGCGACCGGGGGATCAGCTGGTGCTGGGCGCGTCGAACCCGGTGCGCGACGCGGCGCTGGCGGGGCTGAACACCCACGGCATCAAGGTGCGCTCCAACCGCGGCGTGGCCGGCATCGACGGCACGGTGTCCACGGCGATCGGGGCGGCGCTGGCGCACGAACGGGCCACCGCAGGCGGCCGCACTATCGCGTTGATCGGCGACCTGACCTTCGTGCACGACAGCTCCGGTCTGTTGATCGGGCCGACCGAGCCGACGCCGCGGCAGCTGACCATCGTGGTGTCCAACGACAACGGCGGCGGCATCTTCGAACTCCTCGAGCAGGGCGATCCGCGGTTCTCCGATGTGTCGTCGCGGATCTTCGGTACCCCGCACGACGTGGACGTCGGCGCGTTGTGCCGGGCCTATCACGTGGACAGTCGCCAGCTCGAGGTCGACGAGCTGGCCGATGCGCTCGACGAACCGTTCGACGGGATGCGGGTGCTGGAGGTGAAGGCGGACCGGTCCTCGTTGCGGGCGTTGCACGCGTCGATCAAGGCGGCGCTGTGAACCTCGGCCGGCTGCGGCATCCGATCACGTTGCTGCACAGCGTGTTTCCGAACTTGTCGGCGGACCCGAACGGGTCGCGGACCCAGCGGGTGTTTCGCCGGATCCGCATCGGCATCGTGATCGTGGCGTGCCTGGTGACGCTGCAGTCGGTGCTGATGGTGTTGGGCGCATGGCGCAACGACCGTCAGATCGAGCGGCATATGGGGGTGGCGGAGGCCGAGGTGCTGAGCGCGGGGCCGCGGCGCTCGACGATCGAGTTCGTGACGCCGGACCGGGTTACGTATCGGCCGGAGTTGGGGGTGCTGTACCCGTCGGAGTTGGAGGCGGGGATGCGGATCTATGTCGAATACGACCTGAACGACCCGGATCTGGTGCGGGTGCAGGACCGCGACGCGTCGCTGGCGATCATCCCGGCCGGTTCGATCGCGGTGGTGGGCTGGCTGATCGCGGGCGTGGCGTTGGCGGGCTCCAGCCTGGCCCAGCGCCGCCTCACCCAGCGCGCAGGACGGGTCGATCTCGACGCAGGAGTAAAGCTCACGACTGGATGAGCTTTTCCAGCCAGTCGTCGTCGTAGATGTCGAGGCGCTCGTCGTTGACCAGGTCGTAGACCGTCGGGGTACCGGTGCTCAGCGGGTCGATCTGAACCAGGTACCCGAAGTTCGTCACCTCCATATCGGCGATGTTCACGGCCGACCCGCCGGTGCCGACCCGACTGGCGACGCGGTCGGCAAGCCCTGCTTCCCTTGCCATCTCAGCCATCTCATCGTCGCTCGGACCCGAGCCCCCGGATCCTTGATGCGCCCACAGCTCCTCGACGAACCGCTGGTACGCCGCGCCCGTGGCCTCCGGGTCCGCCGCCAGAAACAGCGCGTTGCTCACCCGCGCCGAGTACCCGTCGGCCACCGTGTCCAGAAACGTCAGCGGACGGTAGGTAACCTGCAACCGCCCGACGGCGATGTAGTAGGCGAGCTGATCGCCGAAGTCGGCCTGCAGGTCGGCGCAGTGCGTGCACTGCGGCTCGGTGAAGATTTCGATGTGCGCCCGCGCGTTGTCGAACCCGGCGACGACGCCGTAGCCGTCCGCGCTCAACTCGACGGGCGGCTTGTCCGGGTCGGGCTGCGCGATGCCGGCGATGTGTCGGGTGCAGCCCGCGGCGACCAGCATCACCCCGAGCGCCAGCACCGCCAGGATCCGCGATATCCGCATGTCAACCGCCTTTCCAGTGGGCACCCTACTCGACAAAACCACCAGGTCTTCGCCCGCCGTACCCCGTGCTGCAACCTTGCCGACAACCTCCGCTGACACCCTTTCGGTGTGCGCGTTGCCATCGTCGCAGAGTCCTTCCTCCCCAACGTCAACGGCGTCACGAACTCGGTGCTCCGGGTGCTCGAGCATCTGCGCCGCACCGGTCACGAAGCCCTCGTCATCGCTCCGGACACCCCGCGCGGCCAACCCCCCGCCGAACGGGTGCACGACGGGATCCGCGTGCACCGGGTGCCGTCACGCATGTTCCCCGCGATCAACTCGCTGCCGCTCGGCGTGCCGCGGCCCCGGATGCTCGCTGTCCTGCGCGGATTCGACCCCGACGTCGTGCATCTGGCGTCACCGGCGCTACTCGGCTACGGCGGCCTGCAGGCCGCACGCCATCTCGGGGTGCCGACCGTCGCGGTATTCCAAACCGACATCGCCGGTTTCGCGCAGAGCTACGGCGTCGGCTTCGCCGCGCGCGCCGCGTGGGCGTGGACGCGGCACCTGCACAGCCGCGCCGACCGCACCCTGGCGCCATCGACAGCAGCCGTGGAAAACCTGACAGCACACCGTATTCCGCGGGTGCACACGTGGGCGCGCGGTGTCGACATCACCGGGTTCGTACCGTCTGCGCGCGACGACGAACTGCGCCGCCGGTGGTCACCGCTCGGCAGGCCCATCGTCGGGTTCGTGGGCCGGCTGGCCCCGGAAAAGCACGTCGAGCGTCTGGCGCCGCTGGCCGTCCGCGACGATCTGCAACTCGTGATCGTCGGCGACGGCATCGACCGCGCTAAACTCCAACACACGCTTCCCACAGCGGTTTTCACCGGCGCACTGTACGGAACCGATCTCGCCACGGCCTACGCGTCGATGGACGTGTTCGTCCACCCCGGTGAACACGAGACGTTCTGCCAGGCCGTGCAGGAGGCGATGGCGTCTGGGGTGCCGGTCGTCGCGCCGAACGCCGGCGGGCCGCGCGACCTGGTGGCGCCCTACCGCACCGGGTTGCTGCTGACCGTCGACGAGTTCGCAACCAAGCTGCCCGCGGCCGTCGACCATCTGATCGCCGAACGCGCCCGCTATTCGGTGGCCGCGCGGCGCAGCGTGCTGGGCCGCACCTGGCCGGCCATCTGCGACCAACTAATCGACCACTACGACGACGTGATCGGCCGGCGCCGACTCAAAGCCGCGTAACGCTGATCCCTGTGCCTCGGGGTTACCGGTAGCGTCGACGCGGTGAGCCGCGCGACGCTGGACAAAGACCCGCACGACGTCGCATCGATGTTCGATGCGGTCGCGCGCCGCTACGACCTGACCAACACCGTGCTGTCGCTGGGCCAGGACCGGTTCTGGCGGCGGGCGACGCGCGCGGCGCTGCGGATCGGGCCCGGCGACAAGGTGCTCGACCTGGCGGCGGGCACCGCGGTGTCGACGGTGGAGTTGGCGGCCTCGGGCGCGTGGTGTGTGGCCGCCGATTTCAGCGTCGGGATGCTGGCCGCCGGTCAGCGGCGCGACGTGCCCAAGGTGGCTGGCGACGCGACCCGACTACCGTTCGCCGACGGTGTTTTCGACGCGGTGACCATCAGCTTCGGGCTGCGCAACGTGGTCGACCACGCCGCGGGGCTGCGCGAGACGGCGCGGGTGACCCGCCCCGGCGGCCGGCTGGTGGTCTGTGAGTTCGCCACGCCGACGAACCGGTTGTTCGCGACGGCCTACAAGGAGTACCTCATGCAGGCTCTGCCGCGGATCGCCCGCGCGGTGTCGTCGAATCCGGAAGCCTACGTTTACCTCGCCGAGTCGATCCGCGCGTGGCCCGACCAGCAGGGACTGGCGCGCGAGATTGCCGAGGCCGGATGGTCCTCGGTCCGATGGCGCAACCTGACCGGCGGGATCGTCGCGCTGCACGCCGCGACCAAGCCGTAGCTGGGGCAAATCGACGCCGCACGGCGTGTCTGCCCGTCCCGAGGCAGAATCGCCATTAACTTATCGACATGTCGGGTGATGCGTCTCACACGCACCTGTCCCGCAGGACGTTCCTCGCCGGAACCGCGGCGGCGGCCGCATTGGCCTCGATGCCGCCGCGGGCCAGGGCACAGTCCGGCAAGACGGTCGCGGTGTTCGGCGCGGGCATCGCCGGGTTGACCGCCGCGCACGAACTCGTCGACCGCGGCTACCAGGTCACCGTCTACGAACGCAAGGAACTCGGCGGCAAGGCCCGCTCGATACCGGTCCCGGACTCCGGCGCCACCCCGTTACCCGCCGAACACGGCTTCCGGTTCTTCCCCGGTTTCTACAAGAACGTCACCAACACGATGCGCCGAGTCCCGTTCCCCGGCAACCGAAACGGTACCTGGGACAACTTGACCCGCGCGACGTCGTATCTGCATTCCGGGATGGGCCGCGCGGATCTGACTGTGCCGCTGCCGCTTCCGCTACCGACGATCCCCAACCCGATCACCCCCGAGGTGTTCATCGAATCGGTCACCGCGGTGTTCGAGACGTTGTTCCGGCTGCCGCCGTTGGAGGCGGTCTACGCCGCGCAGAAGCTCGCGGTCTATGTCACCAGCAGCACCGAACGCAAACTCGGGCAGTGGGAGCACATGACGTGGGAGGACTACATCGGGGCGAACCGAAAGTCCCGCGAATACAACCGCTACCTCGCCGACGGCATCATCCGCAACCTGGCCGCCTCCAAATCCAAAGACGCGAGCGCCCATTCGATCGGGCTGGTCGGTGAAGCCTCGGTCTGGTCCATCCTGATGTTCGGAAACGACATCGACGGCAAGGGTTTTGACCGCGTGCTCAACGGCCCGACGAGCTCGCAGTGGCTGGACCCGTGGATCGAGCACCTGCGCGACCAAGGGGTGCAGTTCCGCGTCGGTCAGGCGTTGGCGCGGTTCACCCCCAACGGCAGGCACATCGAATCGGCCACCGTGGTCAACCAGGGCGGCATCCCGCAACCCGTCGTCGCCGATTGGTACATCTCGGCCGTGCCGTGCGAGAAGCTCGCCACCGTCTTGACCTCCGACGTCATCGAAGCCGACCCGCAACTGGCCAACATCGCGCTGCTGCGCACCGAGTGGATGAACGGCCTGATGTTCTACCTCAAGGAACGGGTCGACGTCACCACGGGCCACGTCAACTACGTCGACACCGGCTGGGCGATCACGTCGATCAGCCAGGAACAGTTCTGGAAGAAGAGCCTCACCGAATACGGCGACGGCACCGTCAAAGACTGTATGTCGGCGATCATCTCGGACTGGACGACCCCGGGTAACTTCAACGGCAAAAGCGCGCGCGACTGCACGCCCGCGGAGGTCGCCCGCGAGGCGTGGCAACAGATCAAGGCCCACCTCAACGACACCGGCAAGGTCGTCGATGACGACATGCTGCATTCGTGGTTCCTCGACCCGGCGATCATCGACACGGGCACACCGGATGTGCGCAACGACGAACCGCTGTTCATCCAGGACCCCGGTTCGTGGCATCGTCGACCGAACGCGGTGACGGGAATCGACAACCTGTTTCTGGCGGGCGACTGGGTCAAGACCGACCAGAACGTCACCACGATGGAAGGCGCTAACGAGGGCGGGCGCTACGCGGCCAACGGCGTGCTGCAGGCGTCGGGCTACTCCGGGCAGATGGTCAAGATCGTCGAGTTGTTCCAGGCGCCCTGGTGGGGTCCGTTCAAGGAACTCGACCGGGGTCGTTACCGCTCGGGTCTGCCGCATGTGCTCGACATCTTCGACACCCGCTGGCCGTCCAGATAGCCCAGGTGGAGGCTAGCCGAAGTTCTGAATGTTGTTGGGCGCCAATATGACTTCGCCCGTGGCCTGCTGCGGCGGGATGCGTGGTTGGTCACCGAGCCGTTCGCACACACCGACGTAGGTCACGTTCTGACACGGACCCGAGGGCGCCGCGGCGGCGACGCCTGCTGAACCCACGGCCGCCGCGATGGCGAACGCGCCGAGTGCCGCCCGAATCCTCAGACCCCGCATCGTGGTTCCTCCCTCGATGCATTGACAAACGCCGCCGCACCCAAGAGTAATCCCAGAGCCAGCCCGTGAACAGTTCTGCTAGCTGGGCTTACAGTTAGCTCGGCTCGACAACGCCTGCGTCCCAAGCGTGTTGAGACTGCGCGCCGACGTCGCGGTCGTGGGTCTGCTGAAAGTTGCGTCCGCCGCGTGCGAAGGTGGCGACGACGGCGGCGGGCACCGCGGATTCGGGCAGCGGCCGCGACAGCCACCGGCATGGGCGCACATGCACAAGATCGACTGCCGCCCCGTCGCCGTCGTAGAAGTACGGCCCGTCGATGCGGCCCAGCCAGTACAGGCCGTCGGCGTCGCGCGTCCATACGAACGCGCCGTCCGCGACGTCGGCGAACCGGTCGACGCGGCGCTGCAGCCGCTCATCCGCACCGGCCTCACCGAAGCCCACGAGGCCCAACGCCAACGCGCGCTCGACCGCTGCCGCCGCGTCGAAATCGTCGTTGCGCGAACGCATCGGCGCGCGGTAGACGGCCGGTGTACCCATCAGGAAAACGGGGGTCGTTCGTCGATGCGTCGCGACACCTTTCCTGCCGCCCGCCAGACCCGGGCGATCCAGTCCTCATCCTCATCGGTGACGAAGTTGCCCATCACCCGCACCGCGACCGTCATCAAGAAGTCCGATCTCATCGCCACCGGACCCGCCAGCGGCAGGAAGCGCGGAATCGTCAGCAACAGCGCCAGCCGTCGCGCCACCGAGAACCCGCGCGCGTAGTGCGCCGACAGCACCGCGGGCCACGCCGCGGTCAGATCACCGGAGCCCAGCAGGTCGGCCGCCAGCCGACCGGTCTGCAGCCCGTAGTCGATGCCCTCACCGTTGAGCGGGTTGACGCACGCGGCCGCATCGCCGATCAGCATCCAGTTCGGCCCGGCCACCCCGGACACCGCGCCGCCCATCGGCAACAGCGCCGACAGCCCGGCCCGCGGTTCGCCGGTGAAGCCCCACTCGTCGCGGCGCAGCCCGGCGTAGTAGGACATCAGCGGTCGCAGCGCGGCGTCGGCGGGGCGTTTGGCCGTCGCGAGCGCCCCGACGCCGATGTTCACCTCGCCGTTGCCCAGCGGGAAGATCCAGCCGTATCCGGGCAGCACCGCACCCTCGGGTGAGCGCAGTTCCAGGTGCGACGTGATCCACGGCTCGCTGGCCCGCGGCGTGCCGATGTAGCCGCGGATCGCCACGCCGTACACGGTTTCCTTGTGCCACTGCCTGCCGAGCACCCGGCCCAACGTCGAGCGTGCGCCGTCGGCGACGATCAGCTCGCGACAGCCGATCGACGCCCCGGAGTCCAGCCGCACCTCCGATACCCGTCCAGCCGAATCATGAGTGACACCAATGGCTTTCACGCCCAACATCATCTTGGCCCCCTCGTCGACGGCCACCATGCGGATGCGGTCGTCGAGCTCGGTGCGCGGGACCGCGCTGGAGGTCGCCGGGAACGACGGCCCCGGCCACTCGATTTCGACGTCGGCGCCAAAGCCCGCCATCCGCAGCCCGCGGTGGCGCACCCGGCCGTCTAGCCACGAACCCAGTCCCAGCCGGCCCATCTCCTGTACGGCGCGCGGGGTCAGGCCGTCGCCGCAGGACTTGTCGCGCGGGAACTGGGCGGAGTCGATCACCACCACGTCACGTCCGGCGCGGCACGCCCATGCGGCAGCCGCCGATCCGGCGGGTCCGGCACCCACCACCACCACGTCGGCTCGCGAATCCATGGTTCCCAGTATGTTGGCTGTGTGAGAACCCCAGCGAGCGTGGTGGCGGGAGTGGACTTCGGCGACCCCGCGTTCGCGCGGGACGTACGCGACGGCGTGGCCCGCGTCGAGGACTTGATGGCCGCTGAGCTGGGCAAAGCCGACGAGCTGATGTCCGAGGCCGTCCAACACCTGTTCCGGGCGGGCGGTAAACGGTTCCGTCCGCTGTTCACGGTGCTGTCGGCGCGGCTGGGTCCGGACCCCGACGCATGGCAAGTGACGGTCGCCGGCGCCGTCATCGAGCTCGTGCACCTGGCGACGCTGTATCACGACGACGTGATGGACGACGCGCAGATCCGCCGCGGCGCGCCGAGTGCGAACGCCCGCTGGAGCAACAACATCGCGATCCTGGCCGGCGACTACCTGTTCGCGACGGCCTCGCGTCTGGTCAGCCGGCTGGGCCCGGAGGCGGTACGCGTCATCGCCGACACCTTCGCCCAGCTGGTCACCGGCCAGATGCGCGAAACCCGCGGCGCCGCCGACCACGTCGACTCCGTCGACCACTACCTCAAGGTGGTCTACGAGAAGACCGCCTGCCTGATCGCGGCCTCCGGCCGGTTCGGGGCGACGTTCTCCGGCGCCGACGACGAGCAGATCGAGCGGCTTTCCCGCCTGGGCGGAATCGTCGGCACCGCGTTCCAGATTTCCGACGACATCATCGACATCGACAGCGACCCCGACGAATCCGGCAAATTGCCCGGCACCGATCTGCGCGAAGGGGTGCACACCCTTCCGGTGCTCTACGCGCTGCGTGAAACCGGCCCCGACGTCGAGCGGCTGCGCGAGCTGCTTTCCCGGCCGGTCGACAACGACGACGACCTGGCCGAGGCGTTGCGGTTGCTGCGCAGGTCACCGGGTATGGCGCGGGCCAAAGAGACCGTCGCGCAGTATGCCGAGAAGGCCGAAGACGAGCTCAACCGGCTGCCCGATGGTCCCGGCCGCGAAGCGCTCGCGACGCTGGTGCACTACACCGTGCATCGGCACGGCTAGGACGTCTGGAACCGGGGGCGTCGGCTCAGCGTTATGTCAACGAAGACCCAGTTCCACTAGAGCCCCAAGCAGGAGGAATCCGCGATGACGTGGAACCCGCACGCCAACAGGGTCAAGACGTTCCTGTTGTTGGCGCTGTTCTCCGGGCTGATCGTCGGCGTCGGCGCGATGTTCGGCCGCAACATCATGTTTCTGGCCGTGCTGTTCGCCGTCGGGATGAACGTCTACGTCTACTTCAACAGCGACAAGCTCGCGCTGCGGGCCATGCACGCCCAGCCGGTCAGCGAGATGCAGGCACCGATGATGTACCGCATCGTGCGCGAGCTCGCGACCGCGGCGCGTCAGCCGATGCCGCGGCTGTACATCAGCGATACCGCGGCCCCGAACGCCTTCGCGACGGGCCGCAACCCGCGCAACGCGGCGGTGTGCTGTACGACGGGCATTCTGGCCGTCCTCAACGAACGTGAGCTTCGTGCGGTGCTCGGCCATGAGCTGTCCCACGTCTACAACCGCGACATCCTGATCTCGTGTGTGGCCGGGGCGATGGCGTCGGTGATCACCGCGCTGGCCAACCTCGCCTTCTTCGCGACCATGTTCGGCGGTAACCGTGGCGGAGGCGCCAATCCCTTTGCGATCCTGCTGGTTTCGCTGCTGGGCCCGATCGCGGCGACGGTGATCCGGCTGGCGGTATCGCGGTCGCGGGAGTATCAGGCCGACCAGTCCGGTGCCGAGCTGACGGGTGATCCGCTGGCGTTGGCCAGCGCGCTGCGCAAGATCAGCGCGGGGGTGGAGCAGGCGCCGTTGCCGCCCGACCCGAAGCTCGCCGATCAGGCGCACCTGATGATCGCCAACCCGTTCCGCGCCGGGGAGAAGATCGGCAAGCTGTTCTCCACGCACCCGCCGATGGAGGACCGGATCCGGCGGCTCGAGGAGATGGCCGGTCCCGGTCACCACAGAGGCCCCGGCCTCTACTGAGGCGTCAGGCGCAACTCGACCATCGGCAACGCGGTGTTCTCGGTTTCGATCGGGGCGCCAAGGGTTTGCTCGAGGACGGGTTTCATCGTGTCCCAGGCACGGCGGTGACGGCTGATGTAGCGGCCGAGCGCGGCGTCTGCCTCGCTGGTGCTCAGCACCCGCGCCGTCGCGGGGACGGATCTGCGGGTGCCGGACGACACGCGAACGTTCGGGTTCGCCTCGATGTTGCGGTACCACTGCGCGCGGGTGCCGAAGCCGGAGGCGACGACGTACGTGTCGGGGTCGGGATGGTCGAGCACCTCGAGCACCACGTAGCGCCGAAGCCCTGATCGACGGCCGATGTGCTCGAGCTGCAGGATGCGCGAGCCGAGCAGAAACCCCAGCCGAGCCTTGTAGACCCAGATCGGGGCACGCATCAAGGCCCGCGACCGCAATACCGCGTCACCCGCTTTGGCCAACTTGGACATCGGCAAAGTCTAGTGACTTGGGCGCGCTAGCGGACGCTGGCGGGGTGTGAGCGCGCCGAAATCGCGTAACGACAGGTGGCCGTGAGCCGATGTTCCCGGTATGCGAGCCGCCCCCTCACGCCTTACTGTGTGGACTGTGCTGAATAGAGTTCTGGTCGGTGCCCTCGGTGCAGGCGCGGCGCTGGCCGCTGCCTCGGGCGTCGCTGCGGCGCAGCCGCCGTCGCCGCCGCCGGCTCCGCCTGCACCCGACGTCAACGCCTACGCACCGGTGAAGCTTTCCGATTACGCGGTGATGGACGGCAGCTGGTATGCGTTCCGCACCCCCGACGGGCTGACCTGTGTGCTGCAGCGCAGCGGCGGATACGGCTGCAACGGCGCGATCCCGGCCGCACCAAACGGAGCGAACTTCGTCAGCGGCGGGCCGGGAGCGCCCGGGTTCGCCAACGCCGACGCCTCGGTGTTCGGCTTCGTCGGCGAGGTGAAACCTCTTCCGGCCGGTTCGCGGATCAGCTTCCAGACGGTCAGCTGCGGCAGCGACGGTTCGGTGACGACGTGCGCCGACAGCCGCAACCAGTCTGGGTTCGTGCTCAGCCCGGCGGGCAGCTACATCATCAACGATGGCCGCAGTCCGCTGCTGGAACGGCCCGAGGGCACCAACCCGTACTTCAACTAGCGCCTTTTTTGCGCCGAGCGCACGGTTGTGTACGTAAACGTCGAGTAGACCCGTCACAAACCGTACGCTCGGTGGACTAGAAGCCGGCGCCGTGCACCTCGTGGCCCGGCTTCTCGACCATCAGCCCGCGGTAGGCCTGCTCGACGCTTGAGCCGTGGTTGACCACCCCGTCGACCTCACGCGCGATCGGCATCGACAGCCCGTAGTCGTTACAGAACTCCATGACGACGCTGGCGGCCTTCACACCCTCGGCGACCTGGTTCATCGACGCGATGATCTCCTCGAGCGGCTTGCCCGCGCCGAGCTGCTCGCCGACGTGGCGGTTACGGCTGCGCTGCGATGTGCACGTGACGATGAGGTCGCCCATCCCGGCCAGACCCGCGAAGGTGTCGCGGTGTCCGCCCATCGCCTCGCCGAGCTTCGACATCTCGCGCACCGCGCGCGACATCACCATCGCGCGCGTATTCTCGCCGATGCCAAGCGAATAGCCCATGCCGACCGCAATCGCGTAGACGTTCTTCAGTGCGCCTGCCATCTCCACGCCGACGACATCGTCGGTGGTGTAGGTGCGAAACCGCTTGGTGCGAAACAGTTGTGCCAAATTCGCCGCGAGCTGCTGGTCGGGCATCGCGAGCACCGCAGCGGCGGCATATCCCTCGGCCACCTCGCGAGCGATGTTGGGTCCGGCCAGGATTCCGGCCGGATGCCCGGGCAGCACGTCGGCGACGATCTGGCTCATCCGGTAGTTGGTGCCCTGCTCGAGCCCCTTGACCAACGACACCACCGGCACCCACGGCCGCAGTTCCTTGGCCAACTCGGTCAGCACCGCGCGGAAGCCGTGTGAGGGCACGCCCATCACGATGACGTCGGCGCACGACGCCGCCTCGGAGAAGTCCGTCGTGGCCTTCAGCGACTCCGGCAACTCCACCTCGTTGCCGAGATATTTGGTGTTGCGGTGGTTGTCGTTGATGTCGTCGGCGGTCTCCTGCGAGCGCACCCATTGCAGCGTCGGGCCGCGCCGCGCGCAGATGGACGCCACGGTGGTGCCCCAGGAGCCCCCACCGAGAACGACGACCTTGGGTACACGTTTCTCAGGTGCCATGCCGATCAGGTTAGAGCCGGTGATCAGCAGCGAGGGTCGGTTTGCCAAGGTCGCAGTCGTCATCTTGTGACATCTTGATGACACAGCCTAATGCTAAGATGCTGCTATGCGAACGACCATCCGCATCGACGACGATCTCTACCGAAAGGTGAAGGAGAAAGCCGCACGATCGGGGCGTACGGTCGCTGCGGTTCTGGAGGACGCGGTGCGACGCGGTCTCGAGCCGCCGCAGCGCCGGGGTGCACGCGGTTACAAGATCAGGCCCACCGGGCGGGGCGGGCTGCGAGCCGGTGTGGACCTCTCGTCGAACGCCGCAACCGCCGAAACGCTGGACGAAGGTGCGTCGTTAGATGATCTGCGTTGACATCAATGTATTGCTTTATGCCCACCGCGCAGATCTGCCCGAACACCCGGACTACCGGCCACTTTTCGAGCGGTTGGCGAACGGTGAGGAACCGGTCGGCGTGCCCGATATTGTGCTCAGCGGCTTCGTGAGGGCTATCACCGATCGCCGAGTCTTCACCGAACCGACCCGCCCGGAGGTGGCGTGGGAGGCCGTCGAAGGGTTACTCGACGCACCCGCGGTGATGCAGCTTCGAGCAGGCGAACGACATTGGACATTGTTTCGCCAACTTGCCGATGAGATCGACGCCCGGAGCAACGACATCGCGGACGCCTACCTCGGTGCTTACGCCCTGGAACACAATGCGACGTGGGTGAGCGCGGACCGCGGCTTCGCTCGGTTCAACCGATTGCGGTGGCGTCACCCGCTGGAGCTCTACCGGTAGTTGACGAACTGCAGCGCGACGTCGAGGTCGGCCTTCTTGAGCATGGCGATGACGGCCTGCAGATCGTCGCGCTTCTTCGACGAGACCCGCACTTCGTCGCCCTGGATTTGGGCTTTGACGCCCTTGGGGCCCTCGTCGCGGATGAGCTTGGTGATCTTTTTGGCGTTCTCGCTGTCGATGCCCTGCTTGATGGTGCCGCTGACCTTGTAGGTCTTACCCGAGGCCTGCGGTTCGCCGACGTCGAAGGACTTCATCGAGATGTCGCGGCGCACCAGCTTTTCCTTGAACACGTCGATCGCGGCCTTGACGCGTTCCTCGGTCGAGCTGGTGATCGTGATGGTCTCCTCGCCCTGCCAGGCGATGGAGGTGTCGGTGCCGCGGAAGTCGAAGCGGGTGGCCAGCTCCTTGGCGGCCTGGTTCAGGGCGTTGTCGACTTCCTGGCGGTCGACCTTGCTGACGACGTCGAACGATGAATCCGCCATGGGATCGATCCTCCTTGATGGTCGGGTGACGGTCAGGTGCCGTTTTCGTCTTCAGCCCATCCTCGTTGTACCCTGCTAGTCGCACCAAACCGGGTCAGCCCGGAGGTGCACCACACCCAGGCAGGTTGCCCGAGCGGCCAATGGGAGCGGACTGTAAATCCGTCGGCGAAAGCCTACAGAGGTTCGAATCCTCTACCTGCCACCAGTATCACCGCTGGTCAGATCCTGTTCTTGCTCGAAGTCTTGACGGACAGGTGCGGCTCAGTCCGCGGTTGGTCCGCAGTAGATTGCGCGGTGACATGGAATGCGTTCGCCACGGCGTCGAGCTTGGCGGGGTAAAGGTTGCCGTACCGGTCCAGCGTCACACCGCCGACTTATAGCCAAGCAGAGACATATTCACCGAATCACAGGCACGAAGCAGAGGCAAAGACAGACGGGGTCCTGCCGCCTGCGGTGGGGCCCCGTCTGAAACGTCCCTCGCGGTGACGCGCGAAACGGGCTCGAGAGGCAGAGTCACTGCTCGTCGCCGAGAAGACAACGCTCCTGCCCATAAGCTCGTCTAACAACAGCAAAAAATCTGCCCGGTCCGGGATAGCGGCTTTGTCCGCACGCCTCTTCGGTGACGACTACGGGTGCGAGCGTGCGGACCCCGCCGAGGAAGCGCGCGTCGTCGAGCTCGCACCAAGTCAACGAGATTCAAGCGACCATCAGCCAGGAGCAAGGACAAGAAGCGCGGCGAACCGACACTTATCACCTCATGTTTCTGTTCAACCGACTACACGATGAGGCGTCGTGTCGCACGAGCGAGGCCGAAAAGACGTTCTCGAAGCGCAGAGTGCGTCTCTCGGAACTGGCAACGGAGCGGTAATCGTCGTCAACAAACGGCGCGCAGTAGTCTCGGCGCTCGCGCTCCAGAAGTCGGCCCGCAACGGCTGACAGCGGAACAGGGTTCAAGCCGAGCCCGTTCGTCAAGTCATCGCGGCTCCGCACAGAGCTGCCCACGTGATTGAAGGGCGCCACGCCGAAGCGCCAAGTACCGCCAAGTCCCGCGCAAGTCCCGCGTCACCCCTGTGGTCCAGGACCTGTGAATGTTGCCTGTGACAACTCGAGCCCGAGCAGCGCGTCGCGTAGCTCGGCAGTGATCAGGAGCGTGTGCCGGACTCCCGTCTGCATCGTGCGTAACCACATTGACAAGGCCGGTTCGAGATGACTTCCGTGAAGCTCGGCACCCAGGCAATCGGCGCTGCCGGAGAACTTCTGGTGCAGTACCAACTGCTCAAACTGGGCATCGACAGTGCCCGCCTCACCACCGATTCCGCATCGACTTGGTGATGTATGTGCCGGGTCATCAGTCAGCAGCAACTATTCAGGTCAAAGCGAACGTCGCGCCGAAGCCGGCTGGAGGCAAGGGCAAACTGCTTGTGAGTTGGGCCTTCCCGGACGACTCTCCGGCGCAGTGGCTCGCGTGTGTCGACATGTCGTCCGACAGCGTTTGGTTGTTCCCCATCGAGACGGCCCGAAACCTCGCACAGCAGAAACACGCAAATGGAACGCGGGCGTTGTACTTCTACACCGATGAGTCAGTGGGACCGAAAGCGCTGCGCGTGAGCGACATGACCGATCACCGACTCGAAGCTGTCATAGGCAAGCTGCTCGACGGGCGGGCGAGGACGTTGCCGTGAAGACTGAGCCAATCGACTGATCGGTATCGCGGTGAGGGGCCGACAGTGCCTCTAACTTCGGCCCGTGTGTGCTCCAAGGCCGGCTGGGTCACTAAGACGGGCCAGGCCGATGAAGTTCACGATGACCACCGGGCGGGGTCGAACTGGCGCCAAACGTCGCGCGTCGGCGGTAATCTCCGACGAATGGGGGCACGTGAAGGCAAAAAGACCGCCCGGAATTACCTCGCAGCAACTGTAGGGATGTTGGTACTCCTGTCAGCCGCATTGGTCACCTCCTCGTCGGCGTCGGCGCAACCCAACCGCTGTCCGGCTCCGTCGGGACCCTCCACCGCTGCGGTGATCGGCTGTTCGTGCAATCAGGGAAGTGATCCCACCGTCACCGCAGGCGGTGCGACCGCGTACTGCAGTTACGTCGTAGGGTTGGACGTGCCGGTGGGTTTCTGGTCCTACCACGACACGAATATCTTCCTTCCTCCCGGTCCAATCGACATCAACATGTACGTCTGCCAGTCGCAGACGAACCGCTCTCCGGACGAGTGCGCGATATATCTGACGCAACCGAGTTATGCCGGAAACGGGGTGGCGCACTATTAGAAAAGTGAGATGGCCTCTAACCGCTCCGGACCGGACACAACCCGAGGGACAGCAGGGACCACACTGCGCGGATGAATTCAGGTGCCCGGCCGGTCGACTGGTCGAGTTGGGCCACCTGACGTGTTCGGTTTTCGGGAAGCGGGATATCGACCGACGCCGTGAAGGGCGCAGCCTGGCGCAGGCGCAGCGGGCAGGGTGTGGTCTCCTCGAACGCCGACTGGGCGCTTTCGTCCACTCCAAGCCCGTCTACCCGCCGGAGTACCCGCCCACCCTCATCGCCATCTCACCCTGTTCCCGGCGAAATCCGCGAAACTCCATCCCATTTCCGACTTGATCACAGAATGACCTCGGCCGTGACGAAGCAGCCACCACAGGCGGGCCGCATTGTGATCGCGGGAGAATCTATGGGGCTCGACGAAGCAGTGCAGTGCCTGGAAAGGTACCCGCTGCGCACACCAATGACTTATGACTATCCCGGCCCGGGACACCCCTTTCAAATCAGCCTGGGCGAGATAGCGCGGACCAGAGCGATTAGTTCGCGGATAAGCGCGGTCGAGGGTGAATGGTTCATCGCACTCTCCATCACCGCACCGTGGACTCCTGTCAGCGGTGATTTGCAGGATGCCGATCCCGCCGAGGTCGGCGGATTCTACGACTCGATGCTCCGCCTATACGGACACTTCGCAGGCGCGGCCCCGAAGGGCGTCGGCATCGCGAAGATCAGCAAGGTGCTGCATCTCAAGCGGCCGACGCAGTTTCCGATTCTGGACAGTCGGCTAGTACGGACCTACGCGAAGGCCGCGACGCGGGCAGCGGCGATCTACGCGAGCCGAGGCAATAGGCGGATGTACTGGGCCGCGATCAGGCTTGACCTCGAGCGTAGCGCCGACGGGCTGACCGAACTGCGCAACAGGATGGCCATCCACTCGGCCGCGCGAGTTCAGGCGATGCGGGCTGTCAGCGATCTGAGACTCCTCGACATGCTTACCTGGTGAGCTTCATCAGAAACATCAGTTCGAGCGCGAAGGAGTCCTCATCACTGCCGGCGAAATGCCGCCTGGACCGGCCATCAACGGCATGTTCAAAGTCGGCGATGGCTTCATCTCTCAGGGCACATAGTAGGCCGTCCCGGTGGAGCAGGGCGGCAGCTACGGCGGCCAGGGCGCATACACGCTATGCCGACGCCGCCTGTCAGACCGGGGCGGGGCGGATCGAAACTCAGGTCTTCTCCGGACCGCGCTACATGGTGATCGGACCTGAGTCGGTTACGTCGAGATTAAGGACCTCTCGGTCTCCTCGGTATAAGACGATTGCTGAGCACCCCGCTCAGAACCCCCAACGGGGCGTGCGTCACCTATTGCGTCATCACTGGCGTTCGTCACCGGGCGGCCGTAATTTAGACCGCCAAGGCTGAGAGGTTAAACATGAGTGAGCGCAGACGGCGAACGATGGGTGAGCGGGGTGCGGGCGCTGATCCGATCCGCGACATCAAGTACGGGTTTGAAAAGCCTTCGCCGCCCGGCGATGAGCCTGCCTGGCGGCAGCGCCAACACATGCCGTCACCCAACCAGTACGGGTATGAAAAGCCTTCGCCTCCCACTGATGAGCCTGCCTGGCGGCAACGCCAACATATGCCGTCACCCAAGGAGCGAAAGCCAAGCGGGTGGCGTTGGATGGACCGTCTGGGTTTAGTTCGGCTACGGAAGATGCTCGACTAGCAGGTGAAAGTTTCCGCCAAGCGTCGACAGTCGGCAGGTGGCGGTCGTCCATCTGTGGTTGTCATGCATGATGTGGCCCAATCAACCCGCGTGAACGCCTTAACCCGCGTGAACGCTGCAGGGATGCGTGATCATCGGCGACGGCTGACTCACCTAGCTGTGGCATCGGACGACCGAAGTCGGTCAGCGACCAGTGGTGGCAGGTCGATGATATCGATCCCACCACCTGCCTTGGCCCTCTTCCAGCGATGATCGAGATCGCGCTTGCCGAGAGAACCATCTTGTAGCACGCGTGGTCCCCATATCCTCACCTCCACCAGCACTCCGCTTGACCACTCGGCGGTGAACGACGTAGGGCGGAACGCCTGGACGAACCCTTCGCCGTTGACGCCGCACAGCATGTCGGGCAGGCTGCCTGGTTCGAGTTGAAAGCGCGTCAGTTTGTTGTCTGAAGGTCGCGCCGGTAGGTCCGGAGCGGCGGACAGTCCGCGACTCGCTGGGTCCGTGGACCGCTCTGGAATCACGGTATTCACCGCGTCCGCCTGCGATGACTCTCGTGGTGTCGGAGCAGCGGAGGAGTCGGCGCTTGAAGTCACCCGCAGATCGACGGCCATGGGGCTGTGGTCGCTGTAGGCGAGCCAATCGGTGTGAGCGCCGACTGTGACGGCGTCTATGGCTTCCGGGCGGGAAACGAACGTGTAGTCGATGTGGTAGGGCTTATCGGCGTTTCTGGTCCACCAGAGTGTCGGGTTTGGCTCTGCACCGCGTTCGCAGCCACGGGTGTGGTGATACGCGCTAACAAACCCGCGTGCTTCCAACTGGTCCATGAAGTCGCCGAACTTTGCTCGTTTGGCGGGCTTGTCCCAGCACACGGAGTTATTGAAGTCGCCGCTGATGATCACCAGATCGGCGGGGCCAGAAAGGAATTGCTCGTAGTGGTCGATGGAGGCGCGGCAAGCCCCGAGTTGCCGAGCCGATAGGTGACCGGTCCCTCGGTGATTCATGTCCCATACCGCCAGCAGTCGGATATGCCCTGGGCCGGTGACATGCACGGGCATGACCCACTGGTACCCGGGGTCGTATTCGTCGTCGATGGCTAGTTGCCATCCGTTGAAGGCGGCGACAAAGAGGCCCTTATTTTGATTGCCGCCGATCCATCTTACGGATGTCGCTCCGACCGCCTGTAGTGCGTTTTTAGCCAGGGCGGTGCCGGCGGATTCGGGCAGGACCGCGACGGTGGGGTTCAGGGGCGCCAGCAGGTGCGCCTTGGTGTGGAGCGACATGGCGACGTTCCACTCAACGAGGCGTACCGGGATTGCGTCGTTGCACATGCGGTCGAGGATGCCATCACTGGCCCACAAGGGACGGTAGGTTTCGGGCTGTGCGGATGTCCAGAATCAGTTTGGGTGGCTATAGGGCGGTCCCAGTCGAGGAGTTTGATGTCGGTCCTCTTACCGTGTTGTTCGGAAGGAACAACGTCGGCAAGACCTACATACTCGAAGCGATCTATGGCGTGCTTGCTCCACATGTGTTCTTCGATGAGAGCAACCGCATCCGTGATTTGCGTGCCGACACCGGCGCGTACGGGGCAGTCTATGTTGATCTTGAGCAGGGCTTGGAGTTCGATGATGCTGTCCTGACGTTGATCCCCGACAACGTGGACGGCGGCTACCTCCGGTTTCCAAGACTGCCGCAAGACCAGGTCTGCTATGCCAGCACTCCGGATAATACGAGCCTGCCCAACCCAGACTGGCAGCAGGAACTTTGGTTCGTGGACCTGCGCGATTACTGGACAAAGACCGATTTGGACGGGGAGATTCGCGACGATGTTTCGCCCGACGAGGTTCACCCGGTTGACGAGCGAACCCGACTGGTCGGCGCCGAGCCGCGTGTGCGGCCCGTGTTCCTAGGCTGGGAGTTTTCCGACGTTGACCGATGGGTGACCGCGGCAATCGCCGATCTGAGTGTCGTCCCGGACAGGTGGCAAGACACCGATGGGGGATTCCCCATCACCCACATTCCCGGCTCCCGTGGAGTTCTGATGCGGTTTCAGGGGGCGAAGTTAGATGAGGATGACCGCATCAAGGAGGCGGAAGCGCTGCTCGGCCGAAAGCGCACCCGCCTAGTGGTTGACCCCCATAGGGACGCCTGGCGTGTTCGTCCAGAGGTAGTCGCACGACTGGATCAGCTGGCCGCGTTGGCAACCGATCTTCTGCCCGACTTTCTAGACGGCCTGATCCGCACAGAACTTATAGTTCCGACCGAGTGGGCCGGTTCACCCCATGTCCGTGTGCAATACGTGGAGCGAGGAAGCGACAACGGGCATCCCATCAACGACTTCGGCAGGGGCGCCTCCCGGTGGCTATCCATCGCGCTCCAAGTGGCGATCCACATCATGGAAAAAGACTGGCTAACATCAGGCGTACTTGATGACGCGGGCAGGAGGTTTTCGGGTTCAGTTCTCCTGGTCGACGAACCTGAAGCACACCTTCACCCATCTGCGGTCGCGAGTGTGGTTCGTTGGTGTCGCCGCATGGTGAATGCCGGTTTTCAGGTTGTGGCCGCTTCGCACCACGAAGAGTTTCTGCGGACGACCGGCAGCGATGTGAGGTTCGTCAAAGTGACCCGTGGCGACGGAACTTGGACCGATGTAGCGGGAGAACTCCAAGATGCTGTGCTCACCCGCGCTCGCACCTTGTCGAGTGCAGCGACCCCCGTGTTGCAGGAACTAGCTGCCGAGGTCGGGATGCATCCTGCTGTGGCGCTGTCTCTCCGTCGTGCCGTCTTGTTCGTGGAGGGCACCCTCGATGAAGCGGTTCTCGACGAGTACGCCGGGCCGGCCCTCGACGCCGCCGGGGTGCTAATCGTCCCCATTCACGGCACGAAGAACCTCGAAGGTCTGATCGACTCCGAACTCACCGTCCGCTTGGGCATCAAGATGGGCATTCTGACGGATAACACCGTCACCGCCACGATGCATGAGCGCCCACGGAAGAGGCGATCAGGGGAAGAACGAAAAGTCATCAGGTTGATCAGGACGTTCGAGTCAAGGGGTTTGCCCTTGCCCACCGTCTTCGGGATTCCTGAAGATGACTTGCTGTTCGCGCTGCCGGCGGACGGCATCCGTCAGCACGCAGCAGGTTTAGCGCGAGGCAACTTGGCGGACTTTCCGGGCTGGCATGAGCTTGTTCAGGAGTGCCGCGACGCCCTCGGGGAAACCTCGCCGGCTTCCGCTCCCTGGAAGGAACACGCCCAGAAGCATTACGGACTGCCCATCGAATCGCCGGAAGGGGTGAGGCGCCTCGTCCGCGCCCTCGACTTGGCAGGGGTGGAGATGCCGTCCGTTCGTCGAGTAGTTGATCAGATCGTCGGCTGGGCTGGAAGGTAGGCCGTCGCGGCAGACCCACGTCTCGAAAGCGATGGGTTCTTGAGACTGGGGCGCACCGGGTTCGGTCTGCCATCCCAGCAGCGACGACACCGGTTCCCGACTGTCTAGAAAAGCTGTCCCATAACCGGTATTTCTCAAAACGAACACATGTACGGGTTAATGAGGCAGGGGAATGCAGTGGCGCACATGGGATCCGCGAGGGTTTCGACCGCCAACCAGAACATGGCGCTGCAACTCGACGCCCTCCGCGAGGCCGGAGTGGAGAAGGTCTTCCGCTACCAGGGGGTTCAGCGGATCCTTGTGCGCTCGCGACTTTCCCGCAGAATTGGTGGATGCGGGGTTGTGGTCGCACAATGCCGACTGGCAGGCCGATACCGACCTTGCCGCCGACCTGACTGCATCAGGTACAACGACCAACCCGTCGAGACTGTAATCGCCGTTCTCGATGCGCACCGCCGCGGTGAGTCCATCAATGCTGCTGCAAAGGGATCGGGGATCAACTTCCGGACTGTGAAGCGGACCATCGAAGCGGCTGGGTCGCGGTCGGAGGACCTGCGTCTCGGCAGACTGGCTTACCGGGCCAAAGGGTCTACCCCCTGCCCTCGTCACCCAGACGGTCCCCGGGGCGCCGGTCCGGAGGTGATGAGCGGCAGGCGCCAGCGCGTACTTCTGCGCGAATCATGTTGGGCCTCCCCAAAACCATCCCGGAAGGCCGTAGGCGCTCATATCTCTGCACTCGACGAGACCCCATGGGCCCCGAGCTCCGTCCGGGCCCTAAGGCAACGCCCGAAGCGCCACGCGGCGCGCCCGCGATCCCTTCAAAGCGGCGAGCGTCTCCTCCGAAGGTGCAGCCACCAGCAGCGCCACGAAATCGTCGAGCAAAGAGCTGACGTGCAATGCGTACAACGGAACCGGCAGCCCGAACGCACGGTATCGATGGCGGTCGGCGCAAGCGTGCACACACATCGCGGAGACTCTGTGGATCCGCTCCTCGCGGATGGGCCGCGGAATGTGCCTGGTGACATCGCTGACCCTCTTGACGTACTCCCGATGCGAGCGCTGATGCTCCGCGGGCAGGTTCGCGAGCGGACTGATCGACGAGTCGTAGCGCAGCAGCTGCTCCAAGAACGAGACGTAGAAGCAGTTCTCGTCCTCTGCCATCTCGATGAGCGGCAGCTGATGCGCCTCGATGATCGCGCGTAGGTCATCGGCGGGAGCCCGGGCAGCCAGCAGCCGGCGTCGCTGAGTCAACTCCTCGAGGCGGTGCAACAGAATCGCTTGTATCAGGCCGTCTTTCGACCCGAAGTGGTATTGGACCGCCGACTTGTTGGCCATGCCCGCATCGGTGCCGATCTGGCGCAGCGGAACACCGTCGAGGCCGCGCTGCGCGAACAACCGCTCGGCGGTGAGCACCAGTTGCTGCTTCGCCGACGGCTCCACCGGCACAGACACGGACCTGGACATGATGCCCAGAATCTCACACTGGACGAATTAAGTCTATGGACTTAGAGTTCAGTCGACCGACTCCTAGGGGGTGTTCATGGCCGACCCGGCATATCAGGACGTGATGATCGCTGATCCTGTCTTCGGGCCCGTCTGGGAACGACCGGGCCTCAGCAGACGAGATCGCCGGTTCGTCACCCTCACCTGTGTATGCGCCCTCGAGAGCGTTGACCACATGAACCAGCACATGTACGCCGCACTTGCCAGCGGTGACATCACCTACGACGAGATCCTCGAGTTCGTACTACAATTCGCCGTCTACTGCGGCTGGCCTCGGGCGTCCGAAGCCGAAGGAGCGGCTCGCAGCCAGTGGGCACGGTTGGCCGCCGAGCGCGGCGAGGAGGTCCCCCCGCGGCGCGATCTCCCGGTGGATTCTTTAGGGCCGACCGATCACCACGTTCGCCTCGACGAGGGCGAGAAGTGCTTCGTCGACGTCAACCTGCTTCCCGCGCCACCGCGCGACTCGCCGTACTTCCAGGCGGGCATCCTCGCGTTCGTCTTCGGCCACCTCTGGCAACGACCCGACCTCGGCCGTCGTGAGCGCCGCCTGATCACCGTCGCCGCCGTCGGGGTCTCGGGCGCGCTCGGGCCGATCTACTCACATGTCGGCGCGGCACTGGGGTCGGGTGACATCACCCGTGCGGAGATGAACGAAGTCATCCTGCAGTTCTCCGCCTACAGCGGGTTTCCCAAGGGCCGTCTCCTGCAGACGGCCGCCGACGACTCGTGGCGGCGGATCACGGCCGCCGCGAAAGGAGACTGATGTCGAAGCCACTCGAAGGCAAGGTCGCCTTCATCACCGGTGCCGCCCGGGGACAGGGCCGAGCTCACGCGGTGCGGCTGGCGCGCGACGGCGCCGACATCGTCGGCGTCGACATTTGCGAGAACATCGAGACGATGACATATCCGAACGCCACGCTTGACGACCTCGAGGAAACCGAACGGCTCGTCGAGAAAGAAGGCCGCCGCATGGTGGCGCGCAAAGGCGATGTCCGCAACCTCCACGGTATGCAGGCCGCGGTCGACGCTGGCGTCGGGCAATTCGGCCGCATCGACATCATCATTGCCAACGCCGGAATCGTCCGCCTCGCAGGTGAATCCGACGACTTCATGCAGGACTGGCAGAACGTCATCGATACCAACCTCACCGGCGTCTACCACACCATCCGGGCGGCTCTGCCCGTCATGCGCGACGGCAAGCGCGGCGGGTCGATCGTCATCACCAGCTCCACCGCGGGCCTGAAGGGCACCGCCTCACTTAACGCCAGCGGCAACGCCTACGCGGCTGCGAAGCGAGGCGTGGTGGCGCTGATGCAGAACCTCGCCAACTACCTTGCCCCGGAATGGATCCGCGTCAACACCATCCACCCCACCGGGGTCCTCAGCGGCATGACGCAGAACGACGCGATGAACGCGTTGATGGCGCAAGCGGCGGAAGGCGGCCAGAACGCGATCTCCGGCATGGAGAACGCACTTCCGTTGCCCATCCTCCAGCCCGAGGACGTCGCCAACGCCGTGGCCTTCCTCGTCTCCAAAGAGGCCAAGTTCATCACCGGCATTCAATGGCCGCTCGACGCCGGCTTCACGATCCGGTGAACCTGCAGGACGCCACCGCCGTTATCACCGGCGGAGCCAGCGGCATCGGCCGCGCGACCGCACACTCCCTGGCCACGCGAGGAGTGCGGGTCGTGGTCGCGGATGTTCACGCGGACAACGCCAATGACGCCTCGGCGCAACTACGAGAGAACGGTTACGCGGCCGAGGCGTTCGTATGCGACGTCGGAACCGATCACGCCTTTGCCGACCTCCGCGATTTCACTCTGGACCGGTTCGGCTCGGTCGATATCGTGATGAACAACGTCGGCGTACTGACCAGCGGTCGACCCGACCACATGCCGGTCGGTGAGTGGGAGCGGATTATCAATATCAACTTGATGTCCGTCGTGCGCAGCAACGCCGTCTTTCTCCCGCTTCTCATCGCGCAGGGCCATGGCCACATCGTGAACACCGCATCGTTCGCCGGTCTCTACACGTACTCGTACGACCGGATGCCCTACGCGGCGACGAAGGCCGCGATCGTCCAGATCTCAGAAGGACTCCGGCTTTATCTGCAGCCGCAGGGGATCGGTGTCACCGTGCTCTGCCCCGGCCCGGTGGCGACCAACATCCTCGCGACAATGCCCGCCGCCTTCGGTCCCAAGGTCCAAACCGGCTATCCCGGCGAACAATTTGAGATCCTTCGACCAGATGAGGTCGGCGAGCAGGTCGCCGAAGCCATCCTCAACGACACCTTCATGCTGTTCACCGACGATCAGGTTCGCGACGTCCTGGTCGAGCGCGCCTCGGACTGGAACTCCTTCATCGCCAAGCAGACGGAGAAGCTGGCTCGACGCTGAGGCGACCGCCCCGGCCGCATTCAACGTCGCGTGATGGCGCGGCTATCACCTCGGCCGCGGCGACGGGCGTCAGGGCGAGTTCGTCCGAAGGCGGTATTGCCTGCGCGACCATCGCTGCCACCGTCTGCACCAGGTTCATTCGAGCATTGCCAACTGGTAGCCCGGCATAGCGCAACCAGTGGGGTTCGTGGTCGCGGCAGGCCCCTTGTCATCTTGGGACGACTGACATCCGGCGCTCGCGAGCGCAGCCCTGCTCCCGTCCTCGCCGGTTTTGGGACTAATTGGGCGGGTACCCCGATGGCCGAAATCGACCTCACGGATCGGAGAAACCATGACGACCTCACCGGAACCCAACGCACGCCTGGAAACGACTGCCGAGGGTAGGCGGTCCCTGCTGGCGTCGTTCAACGACTATCTGTCGGCTCAGCAGCTGGTGGATCGGATGTCCGACGGTGGGTTTCCAGTCGAGCACGTACAGATCGTGGGCGAAGGCGTGAGCACGGTCGAAAGCGTCACCGGGCGCATGACGAAGGGCCGGGCGGCGCTGGCCGGCGCTGGTAGCGGTGCCTGGTTCGGTCTGCTGATCGGCCTACTGTTCGCCATCTTCGCCGTGGGGCCCCTGTGGATTTGGGTGGTGCTGATTGCGACGGTCATCGGCGCGTTCTGGGGCGCCGTGTTCGGCTTCGTCGCGCACTGGTCCACTCGCGGTCAGCGTGACTTCTCCAGCGTGCAGTCCTTGCAAGCCCAGCGCTACGACGTCTACGTCACCGAGCAGTACGCCGCCGATGCGGCCCGGTACGTGCGATCAGTCTGAAAACGGTTCGTCGGCGCTACGCTGAGCCGAAAATTGCACACCGGGCCGTTGCGCGACCGAATCAACAACCCTGTGTGCAAAATCGACGCAAGCGACGCTCACACAGGGGTGAACCGCACCGCCGCGAGGCGTTCACGCTGCACCACGTCGGCGAAATCCGCGACCGACGGTATGCCGCCGTCGCGGAACTTCAGACCCATCATCGACGGTGCGAGTCGGGGTCCCCAGTACTTCGCGCAGCGGTGGGACAACTCGGCAACTTGCGCGGTATCGGTCAGCAGTTCACCGCGCATCTTCGTCGTCCGCCCGTCGACCACCACGTCGCAGGTCGCCCCGCCGCGGAAGTTGTTCTTCCAGCCCGCCGATGTCAACGCGTACAGGCCACCGTCAATCTTGTGTGCGCTCACCGGGATTGAGTACTGCCTGCCGGTTTTGCGGCCGACGACGTCGACCATCATCATCCGGCTGCGCAGCGGTCCGGCCAGCGGCGTGCGCAGCAACTTGTCGAGTATTGGGTTCACGATCCGCAGCATCTTCTCCGGCGGATGCGCCGCGGTGACGGCGGGGGTCTGTTCAGCCATGGCTGTCACGCTATGACGTGCACGCCGCGTAGATCGGGTTCTCGCAAAAGTGACCGCGCCGGCCCAGCGTCTTGACCAGCGGTCCAGCGAGGTCCAATGTTGCCTACAGGCCGCCGAACGCATGTCGGCCGGTAAGGGACAGCCATGAGCATCGACGACGATCCGGTCAGCACGCTCGACGACCTGCGCAGCGATCTGGCGGGCCGGCACAAGTGGACACCCAGCAGCGGCGCCTCGGTGGACCCGGCGGTCGTCGACGCCGACATGGCGGCCATCGAGCGCGACGGCTACATCATCTGGGAGAACCTGCTCGACGCCGAAGAGTGCCGCCAGATCAAATCGACGGTCGCACCCTGGCTCTCACACACCGGGCGCAACTCGTTCGAGGGCCATCGCACCCAGCGCATCTACAGCCTCTTGAGTAGAACCCGCGTCTGCGACCGGCTCGTCGACCATCCGCGGGTGCTCGCGGTGCTCGACCGGTTGCTGATGAACAACTACCTGCTGTCGGCGCTGCAGGCCATCAACATCCAACCCGGCGAGACCGCGCAGCTGGCCCATCACGACGACGGGTTCTATCCGATACCGCGGCCCCGCGATCCCCTTGCGGCCGCGACTATTTGGGCGATCGACGACTTCACCGCAGACAACGGCGCCACCGTCCTCTATCCGGGCAGCCACCGCTGGGGAAGGCGCGGGCCCACGTCAGAGGATCTTGCGCACCCCGTCGTCATGCCCGCCGGATCCTGCGTCTTCTTCGTCGGCACACTCTGGCACGGCGGAGGCGCCAACAGCAGCGCTGCCGCGCGGCTGGCCGTCACCGCCCAGTACTGCCAGCCCTGGTTGCGGCCGATGGAGGCCTTCACGCTCTCGATATCACGGGACACCGCGCGCGAGGTCTCCGCGGACATCCGCCGCATGATCGGATACAGCGTGCATCCACCGTTCGTCGGCGCGGTCGACGGTCTGCATCCGCTGCGGCTGTTGGAGCAGCAGGATGGTCAGGCGGCGCGCTGATCCGTTCGCACACCCACCGAACCCGGGGAGGGGCCGGCGAGCACGTTGAACTTGATCGCGAAGATTTGCGCATCTCCGCTGGAACCGTACGAGTACGGGAGCCGACGGCGGATCTCGCAGCCCGCGTTCTCGATGATGACGTGGACCTCGTCGGCGTCGTGCCCGGGCGGTGCAGTGGTGGTGGCTGTCGCGGTGAGCCCGGCGAGGGGAAACCTCTGGGCCTCCGGACCGGACCCGACGAGCAGGTGTGTGCGGGTCAGTCGTAGATCGTCAAAGGACAACAGGACACCGTCGGCGTGATCGCGCCGGCGTTGTCGTCGCTCCACCACGTACGCCAACGCCATCATGACCGCCATGGGTACGACCAGCACGCCGATCCACGCGGGACTCAATGTCGGATCCATCGCTCCCCCCCTTCAAGCGGATCTCTCGATCCAGTTGAATTCAATATAGCGTGACCCCCATCACAGCACGATTTGGTAACAGCATGACCGGAATGGAAATATTCAAACTTATTTTTTCGGCTCCCGCGGGTTGCCTACACGTGGTCAGACGCACGGCACGTACCCGAGGGTATGGCCGACCGCGCACCGCTTGTATGTAAGCGGCGCTGACCCTCAGTTTCTCGGCGTCAGCCGGATCGCCGCGAAACGCTCCCGCGCCACCGCATCGGCGAACTCCTCGAGCGTCGGGATGCGGCTGTGGTCGCGGAACTTCATGCCCAGCGACATCTGTGCGCGTTTGGCGCCGTAGGCCTGCGCGCAGCGCCGGCAGATGTCGGCGACGTCGGCAGGTTCGGTGATCAGCTCACCGTGTACCCGGACGATCGACCCGGCGTGCTGCACCGTGGCGTTGGCGCCGCCGCGGAAGTTGTTCTTCCACGGCGCGCTGGTCAGCGCATAGTAAACGCCGTCAATTTGATGCGCGCTCAACGGAAACGAGAACCTGCGCCTGCTTTTGCGTCCGGTGACCGTCAGCACGATCATCTGCTGGCGCATCGAACCGATCAGGGGCGTGTGCATCAGCAGCCGCATCGTCGGGTTGGCCACCCGCAGCAGACGCTCCGGGGGATTGGACAGCGTGACCGCGGGTACATCGTCAGCCATGCGCTCACGGTACGGCCTCACCGCCACCGCGTCGCGCCGATCGTCAAAGGTCACCGAGGTCGTCGGGCACGTCGACGGCGTGCTCGCGCAGCGCCTCCAACGGCACCACCTCCAGCGTGCGTTCGTGGGTGCACGCCAACACCACCGGCGCCGCCGCGCCGTCCCGATACGCCCGCAACCAGTTCACCGCGGTGACGCACCACCGGTCACCCGGCTTGAGCCCCGGAAACCGGAACTCCGGCCGAGGCGTCGACAGGTCGTTGCCGATGGCGCGCTGGTGATCGAGAAACGGGCCGGTCACCACCGCGCAGATGGTGTGCCTGCCGATGTCTTCCGGACCGGTCGAACAGCACCCGTCGCGGTAGAAGCCAGTCATCGGCTCGGTGCCGCACGGCTCGAGCGGACCACCAATCACATTGCGCTCAGTCACCTAATCTCGCCTCCGCAGCATCCGGGTTCTAATCTAAACGTTGGCATGGAGGAGCACCTGGTATGGCTTCGCTGATGACCGGCGACGGGCTTCCCGGTGTTGTGATCACCGCGGTGGCCACAACGACCGCGCTGGCGCCCGACGCCGAACAGACGTGGCAGCAACTGCTGCAGGGCGACAGTGGAATCCGCGCGCTCGACAAGTGGTTCGTCGGCGAATACGAATCACCGGTCCGCATCGGCGGACAGCTTCGCGAGGACTTCGACGATCAACTCAACCGCGTCGAGAAACGCCGGATGGCGTTCATGCAGAAGATGTCCACCCTGCTCGGACGCCGGCTGTGGGAGGTCGCCGGTTCCCCAGAAGTCGACACCAGGCGGTTGATGGTCTCGGTCGGGTTGGCGCTCGGCTCGACCGAGGAGATCCCGGCCCAGTACGACTCGTGGAAACAGAAAGGGCTGCGGGCGGTTTCGCCGCTGGCCGTGCAGATGTACATGCCCAACTCGGCGGCCGCGGCGCTCGGACTGGACCATCAGGCCAAGGCGGGGATCATGTCGCCGGTGATGGCCGACGCCTCCGGCGCAGCGGCCATCGGCCAGGCCTGGCGCCACATCGTGTTCGACGACGCCGATGTGGCGATCTGCGGCGGCGTGGAAACCGAGATCGAGGCGGTGCCGGTCGCGGCGTTCATTCAGCAGGGCGCGATGTCCACCAACAACGCCGACCCGGCGGGCGCCTGCCGCCCGTTCGCCAAGAACCGCGACGGCATGGTGCTCGGCGAAGGCGGGGCGCTACTGCTCGTCGAGCGAGAGGAGCACGCCAAAGCGCGTGGCGCGCGCATCCTGGCGCGGCTGATGGGCGCGGCGATGACGTCGGACGGCTACGACGCCCTCGAGCCCGAACCCTCGGGGGAGCGCGCAGGCGATGCGATCAGCCGCGCCATCGAGGTGGCGGGGCTGACGCCCACCGACGTCGACCACATCAACGCCCACGCCTGCGGAACCCGCGTCGGCGACCTCGCCGAGGCGCGAGCCATCGGTCGCGCACTCGGCGCGCACAAACCCGCCGTGTACGCATCGAAGGCGGCGCTGGGTCACTCACTGGGCGCCGCCGGAGCGGTCGAAGCCGCGCTGACCGTGCAGACGCTGCGCGACGGCGTGGTGCCGCCGACCCTCAACTACACCGAACCCGACCCCGAGATCGACCTCGACGTCGTCGCAGGCGGTCCGCGCCGCGGCGACTACCGCTACGCGATCAGCACCTCGTTCGGGTTCGGCGGCTACAACGTCGCGCTGGTGTTCGGCGCGCCCTAATAGAGCGATTTGTGTGCGCTTGCGCGCGCTCAGCGCGCGTAAACGCACACAAATCGCTATTACTTGACGAGGGTGAACTGCCCGACCTCACAGATGCCGCGCTCGAAGAAGTCCGCGCAGCCGGTCAGGTAGTGCATGTAGCGCTGGTAGATCTCCTCCGACGTCACCGCGACGGCCTCGTCGTGGTGCGCCTCCAGCGCGTCGGCCCAGGTGCGCAGGGTCCGCACATAGTGCGGGTTCAGCTTGTCGAGTTCCTGCAGCGTGAAGCCGGCGTCCCGGGAGAAGTCGATGACATCCTCGTCGCACGGCACGGCACCCCCGGGGAAGATCTCCTTGGCGATGAACCGCATGAACTTCAAGTCGCTCATGACGATCGGGATGCCCATCTCCGGCCACCGCTTGAGCGGGTGTCCCATGATGGTCTGCAGCAGCAGCCGGCCGTCGCTGGGCATGACGCGGTAGCACGTTTCGAAAAACGCCTTGTACTTCGACTTGGGCCACGCCTCGAACGCCTCGATGCTGACGATGCGGTCGACGCGGCCGTCGAACTCCTCCCAGCCCCGCAGATGCACCTGCCGCGAGCGCTCGGTGTCGAGTCCCGCCAACATCTCGCTGGCGAACGCGCGCTGGTTCTTGCTCAGCGTCAAACCGACGACGTTGACGTCGTACTTCTCGACCGCCCGCTTCATCACCGAGCCCCAACCGCACCCGACGTCGAGCAGCGTCATACCCGGTTGCAGATCCAGCTTTCCGAGAGCCAGGTCGATCTTGGCCAGCTGCGCCTCTTCGAGCGTCATGTCGTCACGCTGGAAGTAGGCGCTGCTGTAGGTGCGCGACGGGTCTTGGAACAACCCGAAGAACTCGTTGGATAGGTCGTAATGGGCCTGAACATCTTCGTAGGCTGGCCGCATATCCGTCGAGATCTTCGTCGAGCCCGACCTGCTCTCCGACATCCGCGTTCGGCTCCTTCAGCTATGGGGTGCGCAATTGACGCACTTTGTATATCTCACTTTTCGTAAATCGGCTAAACGCCTGCCTTCTCACACGTGAACTGGCAGACGTCGGTGTAACCGTCGCGGAACAGGTCAGCGCAGCCGGTCAGATACTTGTAGAACCGCTCGTAGATCTCCTCGGACGTGATGGAAATCGCCTCGTCCTTGTGGGCTTCGAGGTTGGCCGCCCAGGTGTCCAGCGTCTTGACGTAGTGGGGCTGCAGGTGCTGCTCGCGCGTGACCGTATAGCCGGCCTTGACGGCGTGATCCCGGACCATCGAGGCCAGCGGCAGCCGCCCGCCGGGATAGATCTCGTCCATGATGAACTTGATGAAGCGCACATTGGACATGGTCAGCGGCAGACCCTTGGCTTTGATCTCTTCGTCTTCCGGAATGATGATCGTGTGTAGCAGCATCGCGCCGTCATCGGGCAGCCAGTTGAACGTCTTCTTGAAGTAGTCGTCGTACTTGTTGAACCCGAAGTGCTCGAAGGCCCCGATCGACACGATCCGGTCGACGCGGCCCTCGAACTCCTCCCACGGCTGCAGCCGCACCTCCATGTTTCGCTTGCTCTTCGAGTTGGCGAACCAGTGGTTCTCGATGTGCTCTTTTTGGTTCTCCGACAGGGTCAGTCCGATCACGTTGACGTCGTAGCGGTCGACCGCCCGCATGATGGTGGAACCCCAGCCGCAGCCGATGTCCAGCAACGTCATACCCGGCTGCAGTCCCAACTTGCCGAGGGCCAGGTCGACCTTGGCCATCTGGGCCTCTTCGAGCGTCATGTCGTCGCGTTCGAAGTAAGCGCAGCTGTACGTCTGGGTCGGGTCCTGCCACAGCTTGAAGAAATCGTTGGAGATGTCGTAGTGGAACTGGACTTCCTTCTTGTCTGAGCCGCGGGTCTGAGCCGCCGACTTCGACAGCCACTTGGACTCTGGCTGGCCGGTCCCTGCGCTTGATTGATCTGTCATCGTCACCCTTTACCGAATGTGGCGGTTGGTCTTGCTCGTTCGCGCAGCTGTTCTCGACACGATGAGTCGACAGTACCCGTTGTGGGGGTGGTGTTGGAACGGCCCCGCCGACGCGTCGACCTGCTAAATTCGTGCGTTTTTCGTCATCCAGCGCATCACCTGCCACCCGGCGAACACCGGCAGCCAAATCGTCAGGACGCGGTAGAGCAGCACGGCGGGCACCGCGGTCGCGGCAGGCATTCCGAACGCCGCCAAACCACCGATCAGCGCGGCCTCGACGGCGCCGACGCCACCGGGGGTGGGGGCCGCCGACGCGAGCGTCCCGCCCACCATCGTCACCACGGTGACGGTGATGAACGACGTGTCCCCGCCGAACGCCGCCACCGCCGCCCACAAGGCGAATGCGTTACCCAGCGTCGTCGCCGCACAGCCCGCGACGATGATCGCAAGACGCCTGGGCTCGCGGGCCAGTTCGGTGAGGTGGCCGACCATCTCCTGCAGCCGCGGGCGCACCGCGGTGGCCAGCCATCGCCGCAGCTTGGGCACCAGCAAGAAGGTGCCGACCAGGCCCAGCGCCACCCCGGCGACCAGGTACAGCACCGCGATGTCGGGGACGAAGCGACCCAGATCCGCCGACGCTCCGGCCGCGGTGCTGAACAGGATCAGCAGCCCGATGTGGGTGATCACCTGCACCGACTGTTGCAGTGCGACGGCGGTGGTGGCCCTCATCGGGCTGACGCCGCCCTTCTGCAGGTAGCGCGCGGACAGCGCCAGGCCGCCGACGCCGGCCGGGGTGGTGGTCGCAGCGAACTTGTTGGCGACCTGCATGACGGTCAGCCCGCGCAGCGTGACCAGGCCGTCGGCGCAGGCCCAAAGTGCCGCCGCCGCACCGATATACGTCAGCCCCGATGCCGCCAGCCCGACCAGCGCCCACCACCAGTTGGCGGTGCGCAGTTCGGTGACGAAGGTCGGCACCGAGCTGATGAACGGATAGGCGACGTACACCAGCGCGATCAGCAGCACCAGCTGGATGATCTGGCTGCGGGTGAACCGGGTGACCGTCTCGGCGCGGATCTCGTCGACGCGGGTTTGCCGCTTGACCTCGTCGCGCGCTTCCGAGATCACCGCGCCGGCGTCCTCGATCGGTTGCCGGATATGTTGGGGCACTGCGGCTTTCGTGAGCCGCCGGGATGCGTTGAGCACCGCGTCCTTGCCGAACGAGTCGATGGCGGCGCGCACGGCCGACGGTGCGTCGTACAGGTCGGATGTGGTGACCAGCAGCTGGGCGACGTCGGAGCGCAACTGGGCGTCGGTGGCGCCGTACTCGGCCCGCTCGAACCCGCCGAACAGCACCTCGTCGTCGGCGACGGTGATCTTGCTGGCACGCAGGTCGCCGTGGGAGATCTGGCAGTCGTGCAGCGACCGCAACGACTCCCACACGCGGCCGACGGGGATGGTGTCTTCGTCGATCGGGGCGCCGCGGGCGGGGGTGTGGGCGTAGAGCGTCCAGCCGCGGTCGAGGGCGGCGACGCTGATCGTCGAGGTGTTGGCGAGGCCGAGTTGTCCGATCGCGATGGCCATCAACGCGCGGTGTTCCACTTGGCGGCGCATGGAGGCATGCAGCGGGGCGGTTTCGCGGTCGCGTAATCGCAGCTTGAGCCACAGCTGGCGGAGCACACCGCCGCCGCGCTGGTGCGGCCCGTACAGCTCCATCACCGCTGATGACTTCTGGTCCACACATGTCGCGAGCATCACCAGCGGCCCGGCGCCCGCGGGCCGCACCACGGTCAGCCCCGTGACCACGCAGCCGCGTCGTGCCATCGCGCGCACGGCGCCATCCAGGGGCACCTCCAGGCCGGGGGTTCCGACGACGAGCACCACCAGCGCGCCGACGAACCAGCCGACGGCCAGCCCGAACAGCGATCGTGCGGGCACGATCGCGCTGATCAACAGGTGGATCGGCACGAACGCCAACAGCAGCGCCCACCACCAGCGCCGCCAACGCGCAGGCAACCACGGTCCCGAGACGGTCAGCACCGCGACCAGCATCGCGATCCAGCGCGGATCGTCGACGAACTGCGAGGTCACCGAATCGAGGCGCTCGGACAGGTCGAAGTGCCAGCGCGGCGCGGCCAGGCCGTCACCGGTCACCGACAGCGCCAGCCCCGCGATGGCCGCAGCGGCCGCGTACGCGCCGAGCAGCTTCCACTGCCGCGACACGATCAGGCCGACCAGGATCAGAAACGGCAGCGCCACCAGCGCGATGCCGTAGGCGATGTACACCAGGTTGGCCTGGGTGGGGGTGAGCACCCCGACGATCCCGGAGATCGACTGCTCCAGCGCCACCCACTCGTAGCGGGTGACCAGCGAGCTGAAGATGACGATCGCCAGAAACAGCCCCGACAGGATGACCCGCAGAATGTCGTTGGTCCGCCGGGTCAGCGGCTGCAGGAGGCTGCCGGAAACGGCGATCTCCCGCCCGTCAACGCGCATGTCTCCACGATCTTTCGTATCCGGCGCCGCATAGGTAGCGACTCGCCGTCAACCTAGCCGGATTCCGATCTAGGGGAGTGAACGACGCGGGGGCGTCTGGTCAGATCGCGTACTGGCGGGGGGTGTGCTGCACCGACACCCAGTGGTCGGTGGTGAACTCGTCGATCGCCCACTGGCCGCCGAAGCGGCCGATGCCTGAGGCCTTCTCACCACCGAATGCGGTGTTGGCGTCGTCGTTGACCGGTGAGTCGTTGACATGGGTCATGCCGGCGTCGATCTGGCGACCGAAGCGCACCGCGCGCTCGACGTCGCGGCTGAACACCGCCGACGACAGACCGTATTCGGTGTCATTGGCCAGTCGCAGCGCGTCCTGGTCGTCCTCGGCGCGCACGATCGTGATCACCGGGCCGAAGACCTCCTCGCGCGCGGTCGCGACGTCGTTGCTGCCGGTCAGGACGTGCGGCGGCAGGCACTGCCCGGTGGGGCCGAACGGTTCGCCGCCGAGCAACACCTCGGCGCCGTCGTCGCCGGCGCGCGCAAGCTTGTCTTGGATCGACTCCACCTGCGAGGAGTTGATGATCGGCCCGAGATGGTTGGCCGGATCGCTCGGATCGCCGACGCGCAGTTCGCGAACCTGTTTGACGAACTGGTCGACGAAATCATCGTGCACGGCGGCGTCGACGATGATCCGGTTGGCGATCATGCAGACCTGGCCCTGGTGGAACAGCGAGCCGAACACCGCGGCGCGCACCGCCAGGTCGAGGTCGGCGTCGTCGAACACGACGAACGGGCCGTTGCCGCCCAACTCCAGCGCCAGGTGCTTGAGGCCGGCCTTGGCCGCGATACCTTCCCCGACCGGCGTCGACCCGGTGAACGAGACGACCCGCGGCGCAGGGTGCGTCACGATCGCGTCGCCGATGTCTGAGCCCGAGCCGACCACCACGCTCAACAACCCGGGCGGCAACCCGGCTTCCTCGAAGATGCGGGCCAGCAGCAGCCCGCCGGTCACCGGGGTGTCGCCGGCGGGTTTGAGGACCACGGCGTTGCCGACGGCCAGTGCGGGTGCCACCGACCGGTTCGACAACTGCATCGGAAAGTTCCACGGTGAGATGACGGCGACGACGCCGACCGGGCCGCGGTAGACCCGGCTTTCCTTACCGGGGATGTCCGACGGCATGATGCGGCCCTCGACGTGGTGCGGCATGGTCGCGGCCTCCCACAGCACCGAGCGCACCAGGCCGTACTCGAGTTCGGCCTTGGCGACGGTGCCCCCGGTCTCGCGGATCAGCCAGCCGGTGATCTCGTCTTTGCGCGCGGCCATCACGTCGGCGGCGTTGCGCATCACCTCGGCGCGCGCCGCCGGCGGCTGCGATGCCCAATCGCGTTGCTGCGCAACAGCGGTCGAATAGGCCTCGTTCAGGTCGTCGGCGTCGGCCTGCGGGATCTCGGCCAGCGTGTCGCCGCTGTAGGGGTCGGTGTCCTCGCGGGTCTTGCCCGACGACCCGGCGCGCCAGCGCTGGCCGATCGGCATCGTGTCGAAGGCCGGGTAGGTGCTCACCACACAGCCGTACCCGGTCTGTGCCGCCTTATGCGGGTCGTTTGACGTGCCCGGGCGCGGGAACTCGGGGCGCATGAAGCTCACCGGGAAGGTGGCGGTCGCGCTCGGAGCGGTTTTCGCGATGGTGGCCGTCGCCTGCGGCGGCGACGCCGACGGCCAACCCGATCCCGCCGGGCCGCGCGATGTCGCCACCAACCTCGACGTGCCGTGGGGCATCGCGTTCCTACCCGACAGCAGTGCGTTGATCGCCGAACGCAACAGCGGCGCCATCCACCACCTGTCGCTGTCCGGAACGGTGAACCAGGTCGGTGCGGTCGATGGTGTCGCGGCGCGCGGGGAGGGCGGGCTGCTGGGACTGGTCACCGTCGGCCAAACCGTCTACGCCTACATCACCACCGCACAGGACAACCGGGTGGTGCGGATGAGCTTCGACGGCGCCGCGCTCTCCGAGCAGGCACCGATCTTTACCGGCATCCCGGCGGGCACGATCCACAACGGCGGTCGCATCGCGCTGGGCCCGGACGGCAAGCTCTACGTGGCCACCGGTGAGCGCGGTGATCCCGGTCTGGCGCAGGACCCGTCGTCGTTGGGCGGCAAGATCCTGCGGATCAACCTCGACGGGTCGATCCCGCCGGACAACCCGGATCCGGCATCGCCGATGTGGTCGTTGGGCCACCGCAACATTCAGGGGCTGGCCTGGGATGCGGCCGGCCGGATGTGGGCCACCGAGTTCGGCGCCAACCGCATCGACGAGCTCAACCTGATCGAGCCGGGCGGCAACTACGGCTGGCCGATGGCCGAGGGCCGCGCCGGCACCGAAGGTCTGATCGACCCGGTGGTGCAGTGGGGTGTCGATGAGGCATCGCCGTCCGGGCTGGCGTCTTTCGGCGGCGCGCTGTGGGTCGCGGCGTTGCGCGGTGAGCGGCTGTTCCGGATACCGGTCGGCGCCGACGGCGGACTTGGTGAGCCGGAGTCGCTGTTCGTGGGCCGGTTCGGGCGGCTGCGGACGGTGGTCGCCGCACCCGATGGCGCGTTGTGGTTCACCACCAGCAACCGCGACGGGCGGGGGACCCCGCGCGACGGCGACGACCGGATCCTGCTGTATCAGCCGTGATCGAACGAACCCGTTCCATGTCGCGACGGGAACTCGTAGCCTATTAGGCATGAGTGGAACAAGCCGGGCAGGGTTGCCGCCGGGACCGCCGATTCCCTCGTTCATCCAGCTCATGGCCATGGCGCGGTGCTGGGGACCGTTCGTGGCCGCGTGCCGGCGCCGCTACGGCGACGTCTTCACGCTGCGCAACTCGATGATGGGCCCGATGGTGTACCTGTCCGACCCGGACGACATCAAGACGGTGTTCGCCGGTGATCCGCGGATTTTCCATGCCGGGGAAGCGAATTCGATGTTGCGCGGGCTGCTCGGGGACAGTTCGGTGCTGGTGGTCGACGGCGACGCGCACCGCGAGCGTCGTCGGCTGATGATGGCGCCGTTCCATCGCGACGCGGTCGCGCGTCAGGCGGCGACCATGGCCGAGATCGCCGCGGAGAACATCGCGGGCTGGCCGGTGGGCCGGCCGTTCGCGGTGGCGCCGAAGATGGCCGAGATCACGCTGGAGGTCATTTTGCGCACGGTGATCGGCGCCAGCGACCCGGCCCGGCTGGCGGCGCTGCGCGCGGTGATGCCGCGGCTGCTCGACGTCGGCCCGTGGCAGTCGGTCGCGCTGGCCAAGCCGCATCTGCTGCAGCGCCGGCCGTGGCGGCGGTTGCGCGAACACATCGCCGAAGCCGACCGGCTGCTGTACGAGGAGATTGCCGAACGGCGCGCCGACCCAGAGTTGGCGTCGCGCACCGACGCGCTGGCGATGCTGGTGCAGGCCGGTGCTGAGGACGGTACGGCGATGAGCGACAAGCAATTACGCGATCAGCTGATCACGCTGCTGGCCGCCGGCCACGACACCACCGCGACCGGGTTGTCGTGGGCGCTGGAACGGTTGACGCGCCATCCCGAGGTGCTGGCCAAGGCGGTGGCCGCGGCGGACTCCGGCGACGACGAGTACCTGGACGCGGTGGCCAAGGAGACGCTGCGGGTGCGGCCGGTGGTGCCCGACGTCGGTCGCATCATCAAGGAACCGGTCGAGATCGCCGGCTATCGGTTGCCGGCCGGGGTGATGGTGGTGCCGAGCATCACGCTGGTGCACTCGAGCGCGTCGGTCTATCCGCGGCCCGAGGACTTCGATCCGGAGCGGATGGTGGGTGCGACGCTGAGCCCGACGACCTGGCTGCCGTTCGGCGGCGGCAATCGGCGTTGTCTCGGTGCGACTTTTGCGCTGACCGAGATGTGCGTGGTGCTGCGCGAGGTCTTGCGTCGTGTCGAGTTGGCCACCACGACGGAGGCCGATGAGAAGGTGCGGCTGCGGCACGTCATCTTCGCGCCGAAACGCGGCGCCCGGATCACGGTGCGATCCCGCCGCGCGCGCGACCCGCTTTCCAGTGACGGCGCCGAGGAGCGGTCTGCCGCCGTCTCCAGAGGTGCGGTCTCGAGAGGCACTGTGACCTAACTGCCAAGCTATGCGCGACAAATTCGCTCAAGTTACGTGGCGCAGTAGTAGGTGAGCGAAGAATTCGCGCATAGCTTGGCACTTCACTAGGTGTCCCCCGGAGAGCCATCCATGCAGATCGTCGCGCCGCGGGCACGTATCAGACCGTATGGACGCTGGGCGAGCTGCGGGTTTCCAACGTCACGCTCACGCTGCCGACCGCGGACGCGGTCCTGGTGAAAGCGGCCTGATCGCATCCGCGAATGGCACGCGCGGCCACATTGCTGGCAAACGTGTTGTAGTTTCGATCGACACAGCGACGCGGGGCACGCTGCGAGGAGTGAGGGTGGACGCGACACCATTCGGGCACTATCAACTGCAGCAGTTGATCGGCCGGGGCGGAATGGGTGAGGTCTATCGCGCCTACGACACCCGTACCGACCGCGTCGTCGCGCTCAAGCTGCTGCCGGTCGCGATGGCCGCCGACGAGACGTTTCAGCAACGGTTCCGGCGCGAATCTCAAGCTGCCGCCGGCCTCAACGATCCGCACGTGGTGCCGATCCACGGCTTCGGCGAGATCGACGGCCGCCTCTACCTGGACATGCGCCTGATCGAGGGCCGCAACCTCGGCACCATGCTCGCCGACGGGCCCAACCCGCTGGAGCCGGCGCTGGCGGTCAGCATCGTCGAACAGCTCGCGTCGGCGCTGGACGCCGCGCACGCAACGGGCCTGATCCACCGCGACGTCAAACCGTCGAACATCTTGCTCACCGACCGAGACTTCGTGTACCTCATCGACTTCGGGCTCGCCCGCTCGGCCGGCGAACAAGGGTTGACGACGGCGGGCAGCACCCTGGGCACGATGGCCTACATGGCCCCCGAGCGTTTCGAGGGCAAACCCGTCGACCCGACCGCCGACATCTACGCGCTTGCTTGTGTGCTCTACGAGTGCCTGACCGGGGTGCGGCCGTACCCCGCCGAAACGCTCGAACAGCAGATCGCCGCGCATGTGAGCAAGGAGGTGCCGCGCCCGTCGGCCACCGATCCCGGGCTCGCCGCGTTCGACGACGTCATCGCCAAGGGCATGGCCAAGAAGCCCGGTAAGCGGTTCCAGAGCGCGGGCGCGCTGGCCGATGCCGCGCGCCGGGCGCTCAACGCGCCGGTGCGGATGGCAGGCAGCGGCCGCCACGCCGCACGGCGCACCCCGGGCATGTCCAGGCGGGTGCTCGCGGTGGCCGGTGCCGTGGTGCTGGTGGCCGCGCTGGGCACCTTCGGCGTCTGGCAGTGGCGCGGCGGCAACGGGGGCGAGGCGACGCCGGCCTCCATGGCCGAGGGCTCGTCGACGGCGACGCCCGAGGCCGTCCCGGGTGCGGTGCAGTCGATCGCGGCGACGGTGCCCGAGGACATCCGGTCGACGGGCCGGCTGATCGTCGGCGTCAACGTGCCTTACTCACCAAACGAATTCAAGGACGCCGACGGGCAGATCGTCGGATTCGACGTCGACCTGATGAACGCAATCGCCCGCACGCTTGGCCTGGTGCCGGAGTACCGCGAGACCGCGTTCGAGGCGATCTTCCCGTCGGTGCGGGCCGGCGATTTCAACGTGGGGATGTCGTCGTTCACCGACACCAGGGAACGTCAGCAGTCGGTGGACTTCGTCAACTACTTCGAGGCAGGCACGCTGTGGGCGCAGCAGGCCGGCTCCTCGGTGGATCCCGATAACGCGTGCGGCCTGCGCGTCGGCGTGTCGTACGCGTCGCTGCAGGAGACCGCGGAGATCCCGGCCAAGAGCGCGGCGTGTGAGGCCGCGGGCATGGCCGGGATCGAGAAGGCCGTCTACGTCAGCCAGGACGACCTCAACACGGCGCTGATCAACGGTGAGGTCGACGCGATGTCGGCCGATTCGCCGGTGACCGGGTTCGCCATCAAGACCTCTGGCGGCGCGCTGGAGGCAGCAGGGCAGGTGTTCGACTCCGCGCTCTACGGCTGGCCGGTGGCCAAGGGATCGGCGCTGGCCGAGTCGCTGCGGCTGGCGCTGGAACACCTGATCGAGACCGGTGAGTACCGCACCATCGCCACGATGTGGGGGGTGGAGAAGGGCATGATCGACCAGCCGTCGATCAACGGCGCGACGAAGTAACGTTTCGTGCTCCCGGCCGCCGGGAATTCGTCGGCTTTCACCGCCGACACCGCTGGGAGCGCTGATGAGCGAACCGACCAACCGAGCTGTGCGAATCGCGATCGGCGCGGCCGCCGTCGTGGTGGCCGCCTCCTTGGCCGCGTGCGGTAGCGAAGAGCAACCACAGGACACCACCACGACGACGACCACCACCACCGCGACCACCACGGCGTCGCCGACGCCGACGCAGCCCCCGGCGCCGACGACCCAGGAGCAGGCGCCGGTCACCACGTCGCCCGTCGCACCCGCCGGGCCGCCCGCCGCGCCGCCTGCCGGTGCGCCGCCGGCCGAGGAGCCCGACGAGGGCCCGAGCCGGGTAACCCGCGCACCAGATGTCAGCGCGTCGCCGCCGGTCACCGCGCCCAACCCGAACGCCACCGAGGAAGAGTCCGGCTGAGTTTCCGTTCAGCGAGAGTGCCAAACCACCTGTGCGGCATACAGTTTGGTAGTGTCGGGCGCTCATCACGTTAGGTCCGAGCGCGCGGCGGGAACCCTGTCGACGCTGCCAATTGACCTGCACAGTCGCTGCCGCACGCGGTTGAACGGAAAGGATTTGATGTGAGTTCCCCGAACGGCGACTCTCGTCTGGGCACCCGGTTCGGGTCCTACGAGCTGCAGTCTCTGATCGGGGTCGGGGGCATGGGCGAGGTGTATCGGGCATACGACACCGCCCGGGACCGCATGGTGGCGATCAAGCTGCTGCGGCCGGATTTGGCGTCGGATCCGACGTTTCAGGAGCGGTTCCGCCGCGAATCCCGCGTCGCGGCCCGGCTGCAGGAGCCCCACGTCATCCCGGTGCACGACTTCGGCGCGATCGACGGGGTGCTCTACATCGACATGCGGCTGGTGGAGGGCGCCAGCCTCAAGGAGGTACTGCGTAACGCCGGCGCGCTGCCGCCGACGCGGGCGGTGTCGATCATCACCCAGGTGGCCTCGGCGCTGGACGCCGCGCACGCCAGCGGGCTGGTGCACCGCGATATCAAGCCGGAAAACATCCTGCTCACCCCCGAGGATTTCGCCTACCTCGTCGACTTTGGCATCGCGCACGGCAGCGGCGAGGCGAACGTGACGATGACGGGGCTGCTGATCGGCTCCAGCGCCTATATGGCGCCCGAACGGTTCAACGGGGAACGCGGCGGCCCGGCGTCGGATGTGTACTCGCTGACGTGTCTGCTGTATGAGGCCCTGACCGGCCGCGCACCGTTCGAGGCGGCCGATCTGCGCCAGGTCATCACCGCGCACCTGTTCAACCCGCCCCCGCGACCGAGCATCATGCGCAGGGGGATCAGCCGGGCCTTCGACGACGTCATCGCCCGCGGTGTGGCCAAGAAACCCACCGACCGCTACGCCTCGGCCGGGGAGCTGGCCAAGGCGGCCGCCGCGGCGCTCGATCAACCGCCCGCCGCGGCGCCGACGCCGGCGCCGGCGCCCGTGCCGCCTGCGCCGCCATCGACGCGGCAGTTCCCGGCGGGCTATCCGCACCCGGCGGCGACGGGCCAGCCGCCGTACGCGCCGCCGCGGCCGGCGCGTCGGTCACGGTTCAGCCGGGCCCAGATGGCGCTGCTGATCGGCACCGTCGTGATGTTCACCGCGGCAGTGGTGTTGGCCGCGGTGCTGGTGTTCACCGACGGGGGCGGCAGCCAACCGCAGACCAGGCTCGCAGTCCCGCCGCCGGCGGGCCCGGAGCCCACCTCACCGACCACAACCGCCACCACCACGACACCCACCACCACGTCACCGACGACGACGCCGTCGCCGAGCGGGGCGCCGATCGCCGGGGTGTCGGGCACCGATTCGCTCGGCTTCGTGGGCCGTTCGGCGCGCTGTGACAGCGGGGACGAACCGGCGGCGGCGATCCGCACGGCGAATTCGCTTGCGATCGTGTGCGAAACGTCGCCGGGAGACTTCTACTACCGCGGCGAACGGCTGAGCGACGGCGCCAGCCTGCAACTCGGCAACGCCGTGCCATCCGGGACCGGGTTTGTCGCGGTCAACCCGGCCGACGGGGCTCGCTACGAGGTGCGCCCCGACATGTTGACCATCTCCAGTAACCGCGGCGTGGACTCCAGAGAACCGGCATTGGAGTTCGGTTCGAGTTAGTGCCCGTGTAGGCTGGGGGTAGACCGGCTCCGGTCAGCAGCGCTTCGACACCCGCTTCGGGAGACGATCTGCCTGCGATTTCGATTGCCCTTCGCTCGACGGTCCGTTGGCCGAAGCGCACCATACTTGAGGACTTGTTTTATGAAGTCGTCCGAACTTTTTTCACATCTCGATGAATCCGAGCCCATCGCGAACACCAGCGGAAAAGACGAACCGGTGACGAACCCGGTGTTCTCCGATCGGCCGCAGCGGAATCCGTCTGTAACGACGTCGTCATGAACGGCTTGACGGGTACACCGCGACTTGCCCGGCCCGTCAGGCTCGTACTCGCGCCCATGTTGGGCGCGGACATCGACGGTGCGTGGTGGCCGCATACCGGCTCGACGGCCCGTGAATTACCGCAACTGATCAGCGTGCTGCATCGACCGCTCGGAGAGATCGTCGACATCTGCGTGAACTGGTCGGCCACCGAGGGGGCGTTGGACCTGAATTCAATCCTGACCAGTGCGCGGCCCAAGGCCCCCGCCGAACATCGGCGGCACCGACTGATGCGGATCGTGGGCCGTACGGCCGAAGCCAAGCTTCTCATCGTGCCGCATATGACGACGCCGGTATTGGGCAACCTGGTGATGCGGTGCGCATCGGGCAGGCCGCTCGTCGGGTCTGAACGCGAGAGCCAGTGGTGTGACGCGGCCGAAAGCGTACTTCGGGACGCAAATGCCGAGAGCGCCCTGTGGACCAGCCGGATGGCCAGCGCCGCTATGTAAAGCATTAGCGCACAACGCATTCCTTGCGGCGATTTATCGTCGATAGGTCAATGGCGGCGGTTGCTGCTATCCTGACCACGGATGTCCTCTGACATCCGTTCAGAATGAGAGAAGTTGGAAAGTATGACACAGGGAACCGTGAAATGGTTCAACGAAGACAAGGGCTTCGGCTTCATCGCTCCTGATGGAGCCTCGAATGACGTGTTCGTCCACTACAGCGAAATTCGCGGTGACGGCTACCGGACACTGACCGAAAACCAGCGCGTCCAGTTCGACATCGAACAGGGCAACAAGGGTCCGCAGGCAGTCGGAGTGACGGCCGTCTAGCGAGTACATCGTTCGTTGTGGGCTGGCGGTTTTCCGCCAGCCCACAATGCATTTCGGGACCCATTGAGGTGCCCTGGCGTACACTGGCGGCATCGGCGGTACGTCGCGCACGAGGATCTGATCCGTGTGCATCGCCGATTCGAAGTAACCGGCCGCTTTCGGCGGCTGAGACGGGATCGTCCTATGACCGCTCAAGTTGGCTACGCCGTATCGAGCACCCGCAAAACCGGACCGCGGAACACGCCGCGGCTGAGGTTGAAGCCCAAAGCGCCCGCAACGGGCTACGTCGATGGCGCCTGGTGGCCGCACAGCGATGACCTCGCGCGTGAACTATCCGACCTGCTGGCCGTGCTATCGGTACGGTTGGGGCCCATTTCCCGGGTGATCTACAACCTCGACGACTGGCTGGGTGTGCCGGCCCGCATGCGACTGGCAGATCGACAGGTTCGCCTCGACGGGTACCGCCTGCAACCGGACCACACCATCGAGGTACTGGGGCTCACCGGAGACAGAATCGCCTTGCTCGTCGTTCCACCGCTTTTCGACCCGGACCACGCGCACGAGACGTTGATGACCGCGGCTGCGCCCGACGACACATCGTCGACCGACGCGCTGCTCGAGATCAGTGAGCAGGACCGCGAAATTCGCGACCAAACGGCAGTCAACGAGCGGCGTTGGCTGTCCGGAGCCAGCGCGAAATAGCCGGGCTGTCAACGTTTCTTGTGCTGGAATACCGCCTCGGTGGACGACTCGTCACGGGCGGCCGCCTTGGCGTGCTTGGCGGCCCGCTTCTCCTTGAGGGTCTTTCCGGACTTCTTGCTCATGGATTGTCGAGGAGACTTGTCAGACATCGCCGGCCCTTCATCGTGGGGCCCGAGTGGTCCCGCCTGAACCTGACACTACGCCACCGCGGTGTAGCGTCAACAGATCAACGCTGACCAGATGAAGTTTAGGAAGCGCCGCTTTCGGGGAAAACCGTCACGGACACACCCGGCCTCGTCCGGACGGACCAATAGGACATCGATTGGCAATTACCGACATTGCCGCGTATGCGCATCTGAGTAGGACGGACATCGAGGCCCTCGGTGCGGAACTCGACGCGATCCGCCGCGACATCGAAGAGTCGCTCGACGCGCGCGACGCGACCTATATCCGACGCACTATCGGCTTCCAGAGATCGCTTGAGGTGTTGGCGCGCGTGATCATCGGCGTCAGCCGGTCACGTGCGGGCTGGCTGCTGGGCACAGCGGGCCTGGCCTACGCCAAGAGCGTCGAGAACATGGAAATCGGCCATAACGTCGGCCATGGCCAATGGGACTGGATGAACGACCCGGAGATCCACTCGAACACCTGGGAGTGGGACATGGTCGCGCTCTCCTCGCAGTGGCGGTACTCGCACAACTACCGCCATCACGTGTTCAGCAACATCGTCGGCGTCGACGACGACCTTGGCTTCGGCGTCATTCGGATCACCCGCGACCAGCCATGGCAACCTCAGCACCTGGTGCAGCCACTTCGGAACCTTTTGCTGGCAGCGGTTTTCGAGTGGGGTATCGCGCTTCACGGTGTGCATTCCGAGCGTGACCGACATGCTCCGGACACCCAGAAGATCTCTGCGGCCCGGATGGAGCTCGTCACCAAGATCGTCCGCCAGGCCGTCAAAGACTACGTGGTGGTGCCGGCGTTGAGCCGATCCCGTTGGCGCAGGACGCTGGGCGCCAACGTATCGGCGAACCTGCTGCGCAACCTGTGGGCCTACCTGGTGATCTTCTGCGGGCACTTTCCCGACGGTGCGGAGAAGTTTACCGCCGACGTACTGAAGGACGAGACCCGCGGCGACTGGTATCTGCGGCAGATGCTTGGTGCGGCGAACTTCAACGCGGGTCGACTGCTGGCATTTTCCAGCGGACACCTGTGCTACCAGATCGAACATCATCTGTTTCCCGACCTGCCGAGCAACCGGCTGCCCGAGGTATCGGTGCGGGTGCGGGCGCTGTGTAAGAAGTACCACCTGCCGTACACCACTGGATCGCTTGCGCGCCAATACTTTCTGACGTTGCGCACGATCCACAAGCTCGCGTTGCCCGACCGGTTCCTGCGCGCCACCAGCGACGATGCCCCCGAGACGGCCTCGGAGCGCAAGTTCCTCAGGGCAGAACGGTTTTCATCAGCATGACGTTGTATGCCGACCACAGCGAGAGGTTGTAGTACAGCTCCTTCCCGGTCGACCACGGATGCAGGAACGGCGCATAGATGCCGCCGGGGAAGTCCCACGACCGCACGAGCAACCGTTCGGGGCTCCACGGCCCCTGCGGTGCGGGTGCGGTTCTGGCGACGATGTCGTTGGCGCCGTTGCCGTACAGCACCAGGTACTGCTTGAGGTACGTGTTGTACTGCGCCGACATCTCGCTCACCGGAGCGGGGATCACCGGTGTGGCGGCGGCCGGATCGCCGGGCACCCAGGCGTCGGCGGCCGAACTCCAGTACTCGTACTTGCGAAGGTCGGGCACATAGGCGGGAAGAACGCGGGAGACGAACGCGGGTCCGCCGCGCCCGGACGGTGTGCCGAACGAGTAGATGTACGGGTCGCCGGGTCCGGGCTTGAGGAATGCGCCCTGTTGGAAGTTCTGGTTGCCCGGCGCGTATTTGACGTCCGGGACGGCGTTTTCGGCGGCGGGCCGCACGCTGTCGGGATAAATGCCCCAGTGCTCGCCGTTGTCGGGGGACACCGCGATCGCCGAGTAGTTGGTGGTCCAGCGGCCGTCGCCGTCCCAGCTCTTGATCGACATGAAGTTCAGGTACTGCTTACCGCCCACCGCGATGCCCGCGGTCGGGATCATCCCCTTCTCCTCGGGCGCCCACTTGACGCCGGGCAGGATCGCCTTGGAGATGTTGGGCCGCAGCATCGGCGAACCCGAATAGTTGCTGGCCAGAACGCCGTTGGGCACCGCGACGGTGTTGGACAGGGTGCCGTCCTGGCTGCGGAACAGCACGTTGTAACGCCACTGCTGGCCACGCACGCTGCAGTAGCCGTAGGTGTCGCCGAACGCCATCAGCACCTGGCGGTTGGCGGGATCGCCGTTGTCCCACATGATCCCGAGATCGGTGCCGGTGATCGCGAAACGTTCGATGGTCTTGTTGGGGCTGTCGGGTCCGGTGACCCACCCGACGAGCGAGGTGCCCGGCGGCGACGGTGGCGCCGGTGGAGCCGGGGCAGGCGCCACGGTGTTGGCGTCGGGCACCGGCGGAGCGGGCTGTACGGCGGCCTGCTGTTGCAGCGGTGCCGAGATCTGCCCCAGGCTCGGCAGCGGCGCGTCCTCGTTGGCGCCGTCGGGGCGTTGGCCGACCGGTCGACGGTTCAGCCCAGGCAGCAGTGGGGTTTCTTCGGCGTTGTTGGCGGCGGGAGGTTGAGCGGCCGCGGCCGCACCGGTGCAGGGTTCGGCGGCGGCCGGCGCGGCGAGCCCGAGTGTGGCGATCAGACCGATCACGGTCGCCGACGCCACCGAGAGCGTTGGGATACGTCGACGCGGCGACATGTCACACCTTCCGGGCGGACGTCGCAGTGACGTCGGTTCAACATTTGGGGCTGATGTGACGATAGTGACCGATGATCTTGTTGTGCCTGATGAGTTGCAATGGATACGCGTCCGTGACCGTGTCGCAATACGGTCACCGGCTTAATTCTCGCGAGGCGTACACCAGGGTCGCGATTTCGGCCGGATCGCAGCCCCGGTGTACGTCTCGCGAGAGTTACCTGCGTCAGCGCACGACGATCGTGTGCTCCCCGCGCGGCACCAACTCACCGATGACCGGCGCGCCCGGGATCTCCCCGACGATCAACAGCCCGCCAGAGGTCTGGGCGTCGGCGAGCAGCACCGCCTCGTCCTCGTCGATTGCGTCCAGATCGACGTGCGGGCGGACCCAGTCGAGGTTGCGCTTGGTGCCGCCGCTGACATACCCGGCCGCCAACGCCTCGCGCGCACCGTCGATGTATGGCACCGCGTTCGCGTCGAGCACCGCCGTCACACCGCTGGCCCGCGCCAACTTGTGCAGATGACCCAGCAGCCCGAAACCTGTGACGTCGGTGGCACATTCGACACCAGCCTTCAGCGCAGCCTGCGCCGCGGCGGCATTCAGCGTCGTCATCACCTCGATGGCCTCGGCGAAGCGCTCACCGGTGTTCTTGTGCCGGCTGTTGAGCACCCCGACACCCAGCGGTTTGGTCAACGACAGCGGCAAGCCTGGCTTAGCGGAGTCGTTGCGCAACAACCGGTTCGGGTCTGCGATACCGGTGACCGCCAGGCCGTACTTCGGTTCGGGGTCGTCGACGCTGTGCCCACCCGCCAAATGACAGCCCGCGAGACCGCAGACGTCCATGCCGCCGCGCAGCGCCTCGGCCGCCAGCTCGAACGGCAGCACATCGCGCGGCCAGCCCAGCAGGTTGACCGCGACGACGGGTCGCCCGCCCATCGCGTACACATCCGAGAGCGCGTTAGCCGCGGCGATGCGGCCCCAGTCGTAGGCGTCGTCGACGACGGGCGTGAAGAAGTCCGTCGTCGCGATCAGCGCCGTATCGCCGTCGATGCGCACGGCCGCGGCATCGTCGCCGTCGTCCAGGCCGACCAGCAGCTCGCCGACCGGGTCGCGCGGCGCGCCCAGCGTCAGCCCGCGCACCACGTCCTCCAACTCGCCGGGCGGGATCTTGCACGCGCAACCGCCGCCGTGGGCGTACTGGGTCAGTCGATAGGCCATGGCTCCATGCTGCCCTGGCATGATCGGACCCGGGCAGGGAGGCGTATCTGGTCTGGTGACCGGCACGGTCTTCAAAATCGTTGAGCGGCAGATTCTGTCGTTGGCGGGTTCGATTCCCGTCCGCCTCCGCCACCCGAAACGCCAGGTCAGACCCACACCAGCTGGCCGTCGTCGCGCAGCTGCGCGCCCTCGGAGGCCGGGTGCTCACGCAGCCGGCCGTCGTGCATGAGGTGGCAGACCGGCACGTCGAACTTCACCACCGCCACGTCGGCGACGATGCGCCGATGACAGCGCCACCACACCGCCTCGCTGCACATCATGGCCGTGCGCTGCTGCTGCGACTGCTCGAGAAGCTCCGCGAACGCTTCGCCGAACTCGTCGGTGCGGGTGTAGGCCGCGTAGGCGGCGAACTGTTTGACCCGCCACCAGGTGTCCTCGGGTTCGGTGTCGGCGGGCAGCCGTCGGCGCCCACCCAGCCGGGCATCCCAGCGGTAGTCCAGCCCGGCCTCGGCCGCCCACGCGGTGATCGCGCCGGTCTCCACGTCGGGGTTGTGCCGACTGTTGGGGTAGCGGCGAATGTCGACCAGCGCCTCGACCTCGGCGTCGGTCAAGAGTTGCGACAGCGCCGCCTTGTCGAGCGCGCCGTGGCCCACCGAGATCAACACTTCTTCTGTGTACCCGAGGAGCGGCTTGTCATGATGGCCCCATGTCCCGGCGATTTCGGCGCGCTAATGCCCCGTCAGAGTCCCTGACCGCGCCGAAATCACACGAAGACCCGCGCCGGCAGGTGCCGCGCACCGATGTGCTGCTCGCGGACCCGCGCCTGGTCGACGCCTCGCGGACGCTGGGCCGCACGCTGGTCAAGTCCGTCATCGCCGACGCCCAGCAACGCGCGCGGGCGGGCACGATCGCGCCCGAACACGTGGCCGACTACGCCGTCGCGGCGCTGCCCACCAGTGCCGCGAGCCTGCGCCCGGTGATCAACGCGACCGGCGTCGTCGTGCACACCAACCTCGGGCGCGCGCCGCTGTCGCAGGCCGCGGTCGAGGCGATGGTCACCGCTGCGGGCGCCACCGACGTCGAGTTCGACCTCGAGTCGGGACGGCGTGCGCGACGCGGGCGGGGTGCGTTGGCGGCGCTGGCCGCGGCCGTCCCGACCGCAGGCGGGGTGCACGTGGTCAACAACAACGCCGCCGCACTGCTGTTGGCTGCGATGACGCTGGCGCCCGGCAAGGAGATCGTGGTCAGCCGCGGCGAGCTGATCGAGATCGGCGACGGCTTCCGCCTGCCGGAGCTGATGGAGTCCACCGGTGCGCGGTTCCGCGAGGTCGGCACCACCAACCGCACCCACCTGCGCGACTACACCGACGCCATCGGCGTCGACACTGGTTTCGTGCTCAAGGTGCACCCGTCGAACTATCTCGTCAGCGGATTCACTTCGGCGGTAAGCGTTTCCGAGCTCACGGGCCTTGGCGTGCCGCTGGTCGTCGACATCGGCTCGGGGTTGCTGAATCCGCATCCGCTGCTGCCCGACGAGCCCGATGCGACGTCGGTTCTGCGCGACGGCGCCGACGTCGTCACCGCCAGCGGCGACAAGCTGCTCGGCGGGCCGCAGGCCGGGGTGCTGTTCGGCGCCGCGGAGCTGATCGAGCGGCTGCGACGGCACCCGGCGGCGCGGGCGCTGCGGGTCGACAAGCTCACGTTGGCGGCGCTGGAGGCGACGCTGAAGGGCCCGCCGTCGCCGGTGGCGGAGGCGCTCGACGTGGACGTGGTCTCGTTGCGGGAACGCGCGGCGCGGTTGGCCGCGCAGTTACCCGACGCCTGGGCGGTGGACTGTGTCGCCGCGGTGGGCGGTGGAGGCGCACCAGGTGTCGAATTGCCTAGTGCGGCAGTGAGTCTGCCCGAGTCATGCGCAGCGCCGCTGCGGATGGGTAGCCCGGCAGTGGTCGGCAGGCTGGAGAACGGCCGCTGCCTGCTGGATCTGCGCACGGTGCGGCCGGACGACGACGACGTGCTGGTGCGTGCGGTGCGGGCATGTATGTCGTAGCCACGGCGGGCCACGTCGATCATGGGAAGTCGACGCTGGTGCAGCGGCTCACCGGGATGTGGCCGGACCGGTTGGCCGAAGAGAAGCGCCGCGGGTTGACGATCGAGCTTGGCTACGCGTGGACGGAGATCGAGGGTCGGCAGTTCGCGTTCGTCGACGTGCCGGGCCATGAGCGGTTCGTGGCCAACATGCTCGCCGGCGTCGGCGGGATAGCCCCGGAAAACCCGGTGATGTTCGTCGTCGCGGCCACCGAAGGATGGATGCCGCAGTCCGAGGAGCATCTCGCCGCACTGCGGGCGTTGGGTGTGCGGCACATCATGGTGGTGATCAGCAAGGCTGACCTGGCCGATCCTGCTGCGGCGATAGCTGCTGTGCAGCAACGGCTTCCGGATGCGTCCGTCGTGCTGGGCACGGATCTGGATGCGGTGCGGGCGGAGCTGGTGGCGCTCGCCGCGCGGCTGCCGGCCCCCGACGTCGACGCGGATGTGCGGCTGTGGGTGGACCGGTCGTTCACGATTCGCGGGGCCGGGACCGTCGTCACCGGGACGCTGGCGGCGGGGACGGTGCGGGTCGGCGACGAGCTCGAGCACGCCGGTCGGCGCTATACCGTGCGGGGATTAGAGTCGCTCACCCGCGCCCAAACGTCCCTTTCGGCGGTGGCGCGCGTCGCGGTGAACTTACGCGGGCTGGACCACCGCGCGGTCGGCCGCGGCGACACCCTGCGTACACCGGGGGCGTGGCTAGACACCGCCGAAGTGGACGTTTCGGTGCGGGCAACGGGAGAGTTGCACCGAAACCTGTTGCTGCACATCGGTTCGGCAGCCGTACCGGTCCAGCTGCGACCGCTGGGCACGGCAGCGGCGCGGTTGCGGCTGGCGCGACCGTTGCCGTTGCGTATCGGCGACGTCGGGCTGCTGCGCGACCCCGGTCAGCATCTGATCGCGGCGGGCATCGAGGTGCTCGATGTGCGGCCGCCGGCGCTGCGTCGGCGGGGCGCCGCACGAGCGCGGGCCGAGGAGTTGGCGTCCGGACGCGCGAAGCCGCCGGTGTGTGCGCGGTTAGATGACTTGCACGCCATGGGGTTTGTCGTAGATGGTCTGCGGGTCGGCGAGTGGGTAATCGATCCAGACTGGTGGGCGCAGCAACGCCGGCAAGTGTCGGTGGCCGTCGAACGGTGGTCGACCGAGCACGACATCGCCGCGGGCATGCCGTTGGAGACGCTGCGGCAGGACCTCGAGTTACCCGCCGCCGAACTGGTGGCCGCGCTGCTCGACGGTACCGGCTTGCTCGTGGCCGACGGGGTGGTGCGGCGACCGGACGCGACGCTGCCGCCGCGGGTGGACGAGGCGGTGCGAACGGTCGAAAAATGGTTGGCGGCAAAGCCGTTCCGGGCGCCGGAGGCCGATCAGCTCAGCGAGCTCGGGCTCGGCGCGCGGGAACTGGCCGCTGCCATCCGTGCCGAACGCCTGACCCGCATCGCCGACGGTGTCGTGCTCGGCGCCGACGCGTTCGACCGGGCCGCCGAGATTTTGCAGACCCTGCCGCAGCCGTTCACCGTCGCCGAAACCAAGCGGGCGTTGAACACCACCCGCCGCGTCGCGGTGCCGCTGCTGGAGCAGCTCGACAAGCGGGGCCGTACCCGTCGCGCCGAAGACGGCACCCGCACGGTGATCTAGCCGTCCTTCGCCGCTCCGCTGGCCGCGAGCGCTCACCCTCGTACGGTTTTGCCCCCGAAATCTGTACCAGAGTGAGCGCTCGCGGGCCTGAGCGCCCGCCGGTCGAACGTTTGGCGCCGTTCCGCGCGGGTACGCGTCCGAGGTACGGAAGGAGCAGCCCATGGCCGACGTCAAAACCGGCAACATCGTCGACGACATCATCACCGACCACCGCGAGTTCGAGAGCGTCTTCACCGAAATCGAGTCCGCCGGCGATCCGCGCACCCAACCCGAACTGGTGGAGCACGTGATCGCGGGCATCGTGCGCCACGCCGTCGCCGAGGAGCAGTTCGTCTACCCGGCGGCCCGAGAGAAGGTGCCCGACGGCGACAAGCTCGTCGAGCACGAGATCGAGGAGCACTCGGAGGCCGAAGAGGTGATGAAGGACATCGAGAAGGCCGGCACCGACGACCCCAAGTACGACGACCTGGTCCGCAAGCTGATCGCCGATATCCGCCATCACATCGAAGATGAAGAAGAAGATCTGCTGCCCCAGCTTCGCGACGCCTGCACCGGCGAAGAGCTCGGCGAGCTCAGCGAAAAGTTCCACCAGGCCAAGAACCTCGCCCCCACCAGGCCGCATCCGCTGGCACCGGACCGCCCGCCGGCCAACAAGATCCTCGGGCCGGGCGCCGGGCTGGTCGACCGGCTGCGCGACGCGCTGACGGGCCGCAATAGCTGAGCAATACGCGGGACGCTCCCGCCCGTGGTTTGATCGAGGGACCGCCGGGTAGGGAGAGCTTCATGGAGATCAAGAAACTGTTCCAGTCGTGGCCGGTGTATCGGCAGCTCACGGGGCAGGATCCGACGGGTCGCGGCCGGGCCGCCCAGTCCAAGCTCAGCGCGGAGCTGACCCCACGCACCGTCGACGCCGACCGTGTCGCGCGCTCGGTTTGCCCGTTCTGCGCGGTCGGCTGCGCGCAGAACGTCTACGTCAAGGACGACAAGGTCATCCAGATCGAGGGCAACCCGGACAGCCCGATCTCCCGAGGCCGCCTGTGCCCCAAGGGATCTGCCAGCAAGCAGCTGGTCACCGGCCCGCAGCGGCTGACCAAGGTGCGCTACCGCCCGCCGTACGCCACCGAATGGCAGGAACTCGACCTCGACACCGCCATGGACATGGTTGCCGACCGGGTGCTCGACGCCCGCGACAAGGGTTGGCAGCAGTTCGACGCCGACCGCAACACGCTGCGCCGCACCCTGGGCATCGCCAGCCTGGGCGGCGCCACGCTGGACAACGAAGAGAACTATCTGATCAAGAAGCTCTTCACCGCCTTAGGCGCTTTGCAGATCGAGAACCAGGCCCGTATTTGACACAGCGCCACGGTTCCCGGTCTGGGAGCCTCCTTCGGTCGCGGCGGAGCGACGGACTATCAGCAGGACCTCGCCAACTCTGACTTCATCGTCATCATGGGCTCGAACATGGCCGAAGCCCATCCGGTCGGGTTCCAGTGGGTGGTGGAGGCGAAGGCCCGCGGCGCGCGCGTCGTGCACATCGACCCGCGGTTCACCCGCACCAGCGCGCTGGCCGACCAGTACGTCCCGTTGCGCGCGGGCAGCGACATCGCGTTCCTCGGCGGGGTGATCAATTACATCCTGTCCAACGAGCTGGACTTCCGCGAGTACGTCGCCGCCTACACCAACGCGTCGTTCCTGGTCGACGAACGCTACCGGGACGCCGAGGATCTCGACGGCCTGTTCAGCGGCTACGACACCGACACCGCCTCCTACGATCCCTCGACCTGGCAGTACCAGACCACGGGCTCAGAACAAGGCGGCAAGGAAGACAAGGAAGAGGCGGCACCGGAGCGGCACGGCTCGGGCGGTGCGCCGCTGGAAGGCACCCAGCAGATTCCGTCGGACCCGACGCTGCAGGACCCGCGCTGCGTCTACCAGATCCTCAAACGCCACTACGCCCGCTACACCCCCGAAATGGTGGAGCGGGTCTGCGGGGTGCCCGCCGAGCAGTTCCTCGAGGTTGCCAGGGCCTGGGCGGAAAACTCTGGGCGAGAACGGACTTCGGCGCTGGTGTACAGCGTCGGCTGGACGCAGCACTCGGTGGGCGCGCAGTACATCCGCGCGGGTTCGATCATCCAGCTGCTACTCGGCAACATCGGCAGGCCCGGTGGCGGCGTGCTGGCGTTACGCGGGCACGCCAGCATCCAGGGTTCCACCGACGTACCGACACTGTTCAACTTGCTGCCCGGTTATCTCGCGATGCCCGAGGCTGGCCATGAGTCGCTGTCCGACTACCTCGACGACGTCATGGGCACCTACCAGAAAGGGTTCTGGCGCAACGCCGATACCTACATGGTGTCGCTGCTCAAGGAGTACTGGGGCGACGCCGCCACCGCGGACAACGACTACTGCTTCGACTACCTGCCCCGCATCAACGGCGACCACGGCACCTACCGCACCGTAATGGATATGGTCGACGGCAAGGTTTTCGGCTACTTCCTGCTGGGCCAAAACCCTGCGGTGGGCTCGGCGCACGGCCGGCTGCAGCGCCTCGGCATGGCGAACCTGGACTGGCTGGTGGTGCGCGACCTCGTGGAGATCGAAAGCGCGACGTTCTGGAAGGACGGCCCGGAGATCGAGACGGGCGAGATCAACCCGCAGACCTGCCGCACCGAGGTGTTCCTGTTCCCGGCGGCCGCGCATGTGGAGAAGTCGGGCACGTTTACCCAGACGCAGCGGATGCTGCAGTGGCGTGAGCAGGCCGTCGAACCGCCGGGCGATGCCCGCTCGGAGCTGTGGTTCTTCTACCACTTGGGTCGCCGGTTGCGCGAAAAGCTCGCCGGCTCAACCGATGAGCGCGACCGGCCGCTGCTGGAGCTGTCGTGGGATTACGCGATGGACGGCGACGAGCCCTCCGCGGAGGACGTGCTGCGCCGCATCAACGGGGTGGACCTGACCACCGGCCGCGCGGTGAACGGCTACACCGAACTCAAGGCCGACGGCAGCACCCTCTGCGGCTGCTGGATCTACAGCGGCGTGTACGCCGAGGACATCAACCAGGCCGCGCGCCGCAACCCGCACACCGACCACGGCCCGCCCGGCGAGTGGGGCTGGACCTGGCCGATGAACCGGCGGGTGCTCTACAACCGGGCCTCGGCCGATCCGCAGGGCCGGCCCTGGAGCGAACGCAAGAAGCTCGTCTGGTGGGACCCCGAGAAAGGGGACGCTGGCGAGTGGACCGGTTATGACGTACCGGATTTCGAGAAGACGAAACCCCCGGACTACCGGCCGGATCCGGACGCCATCGGGGTGGCGGCATTGCGCGGTGACGACGCGTTCGTCATGCAGGCCGACGGTAAGGGTTGGCTGTTCGCTCCCAGCGGCGTGCTCGACGGTCCGCTGCCGACGCACTACGAACCGCACGAATCACCGGTGCGCAACGCGCTGTACCAGCAGCAGGGCAACCCGGCGCGCAAGGTGTACGGCCGCGCCGACAACCCGTCGAACCCCTCACCGCCCGAACCCCACGGCGAGGTGTTCCCGTACGTGTTCACCGCCGCGCGGCTGACCGAGCACCACACCGCGGGCGGTATGAGCCGGCAGCTGCCGTATCTCAGCGAGCTGCAGCCGGCGTTGTTCGTGGAGGTGTCGCCGCAATTGGCTGAGCTGCGCGGACTTTCGCATATGGACTGGGCGCACGTCATCACCAGCCGCACCGCGGTGGACGCCCGCGTACTCGTCACCGAGCGGATGCGGCCGCTGCGCATCGAAGACCGGGTGGTGCACCAGATCTGGATGCCGTATCACTGGGGACACGTCGGGCTGATCGACGGCGACGTGGTCAACGATCTGCTCGGCGTGGTCGCCGACCCGAACGTGTTCATCCAGGAGAGCAAGGTCGCGACGTGCGACATCCAGCCGGGCCGGCGGCCGCGCGGTGTCGAATTGCTGGGGTACATCGCGGAATACCGGCGTCGGGCCGGTGTCACGGCCGAGACCGGCACCGAGGTGGACACCACGAAACCCGCCGACGAACACACCGAGGAGGCGCCATGACCGCCTACGACGAGCAACCGCGGGTCGGCTTCTTCACCGACACGTCGGTCTGCATCGGCTGCAAAGCGTGCGAGGTGGCGTGCAAGGAATGGAACGCGGTGCCCGACGACGGGTACAACCTGCTGGGCACGTCGTTCGACAACACCGGTGAGCTGGGGGCGAACTCGTGGCGGCATGTCGCGTTCATCGAGCAGCCGCCAGTTGACCCCCCAGTCGACCTGGGAATGCCGGGATTTGAGCGGCCCGGTGATACGTCAGGTGCCGAGGCCCGCACCGACTTCCGCTGGCTGATGAGCAGCGACGTGTGCAAGCACTGCACGCACGCCGGCTGCCTGGACGTCTGCCCGACCGGCGCGCTGTTCCGCACCGAATTCGACACCGTCGTTGTGCAGCAAGACATCTGCAATGGCTGCGGGTATTGCGTTTCGGGCTGCCCGTACGGGGTGATCGAACGCCGAGAAGGCGACGGGCGCGCCTGGAAGTGCACGTTGTGCTACGACCGGCTGCACGACGGGCTCGAACCGGCGTGCGCGAAGGCCTGCCCGACCGACTCGATCCAATTCGGTGTGCTCGACGAGCTGCGGGAGCGAGCTGCGTTGCGGGTGGCCGACTTACACGAACGCGGCGTCACCGAGGCGCGCCTGTACGGAGAGAACCCCAACGACGGTGTCGGCGGCAACGGCGCGTTCTTCCTGCTGCTCGACGAGCCGGAGGTGTACGGGTTGCCGCCGGATCCGGTGGTGCCCACGCGCGACGCCCCGGCGATGTGGCGCTACGCGGGCATCGCCGCCTCGGCGATGGTGGGCATCGCGGTGTCGGCGTTCGCGGGGTGGCGGCGATGAAGGAACAACTGGCGGTGCCGCGCGCGGAGTTCCGCTCCTACTACGGCAAGCAGATCCTCAAGACTCCCGTATGGGACTGGCGGATCGCGGCTTACCTGTTCGCCGGCGGCCTCTCGGGCGGTTCGGCGATGCTGGCCGCGGGCGCGGATTTGACGGATCTGCCTGGGCTGCGCAAGGTTTCGCGGATCGGCGCGCTGGTGAGCGTGCTGGCGAGCCTCTACTTTCTCATCGCGGATCTGGGCCGTCCGGAGCGGTTCCATCACATGCTGCGGGTGGCGAAACCGAGTTCGCCGATGAGCATGGGCACCTGGATCCTGTCGGCGTACGGGCCGGGCGCCGGGGTGGCCGCGGTGGCCGAGGTGATGCCTCAGCGGCTGCGCCGCACGCGGCTCGGCCGATTGGTGGCGCGGTTGGCGCGCCCGGCGGGGCTGGGCGCGGCGGCGACGGCGCCGGCGGTGGCGTCCTATACGTCAGTGCTGTTGTCGCAGACGGCGGTTCCGGCGTGGAAGGAGGCGCACCCGCAGCTGCCGTTCGTGTTCGTCGGCTCGGCGGCGGCCAGCGGCGGCGGGCTGGGGATGCTGCTGGCGCCGGGCGACGAGACCGGCCCGGCGCGGCGGATGGCCGTCGTCGGCGCGGCGCTGGAAGTGACCGCGGCTCGGGTGATGGACCAGCGGATGGGCGTGGCCGCCGAGGCGTACGCATCGGGCAAGCCGCACCGGCTGCGCCAAGTGTCGGAGGCACTGACGGTCGGCGGCGCGGTCGGCGCGCTGATCGGCGGCCGGCGCGCGGTGACGGCCGCGTCGGGAGCGGCGCTGCTGCTGGGCAGCGCGCTGCAGCGGTTCGCCGTGTTCGAGGCGGGTGTGGAGTCCACCCGCGACCCGAAATACGTTGTGGTGCCCCAGCGGGAGCGGGTCGACGCGGGCCAGCGCGCCCACGCGTAACAGCCGACCGGGGTGACGGTGCGCGAAACGCGTTTACCCGCCGGGCTGACCCTCTTCGGGTTCAGTCGGCGTGGTCGTCACGGTGGTAGTGGTCGTCGTCTCCGTGGTCGGTGACGTCGTCGTGGCCGGGCTCTCGGTCGTGGTCGGGCTGGTGGTCTCGGCCGGCGGCGTCTCGGTGCCCGGCGAGGTCGTGCCCGCAGGCGGCGGCACCGCCGGGGACGTCTCGGTCACCGTCGTGGTGTCCGTGGTCGGCGGGGCCTCGGTGGCCGGTGCCAGCACACCGCACGCGACGCGGCTGCCGGCGTCGCCGGTGGACAGCGTCTCGGCGTCCGGGCCGGGCACCCCGTTGACGGTGTAGCGCGGCGGGATGTTGGCGAAGTTGTCGGGCTGCTCGTGCAGCATCAGCGCAGACCCTTGCGCGGTACGCAGGTCCTCGAGAGTGAACTCGTCGGTCGTGGCGACCAGGCGTGCCGATCCGTCCGAGCGCACCTCCACCGGGGTCAGATCGCCCGCGGCCGGGTGGTCGGTGGACTGGCCGCGCATGTGCAGGTGCCCGCCGGCGGAGAGGAAGTCGCCGGGTTCCCCACCGCCCGGTGCGACGGAGTTGGGCTCGCATCTCCCGAATTCGTGGATGTGAAAGCCGTGGAATCCGGGCGTCAGGACGCCGCCCTCGGTGGTCTCGAAGGTAATCGTGGCGAAGTCGTCGGTGAACTCGATCGTCGCGTTGGCGACCGTGGTGCCGTCGGCGGTTTTCAGATCGGTGCTGATCGTCTCGGCGTCCGGCGCGGGGCTGGTGGTGGGCGAGGTGGTTTCCTGGTCGGCGCCCTGGGTGTCGCAAGCACTCAACATGGCGATCGCGAGGGGTGCGGCGAGGGCGGCGGCAGCTGCGGTTTTCGACTTGGACATGGGAGGCACGTACCCGAAACAAGATCTTTCAATCGTCGCGGATAAAACTGTGCTGGCAAGCTGCAGAGATGACCGAGTCGTCGCGGCTGGTGCTGCTCGTTTCGCTGGTGGCCACCACCGGGTTGGCGATCGTACTGGGGATCACCGATCCGGCCGAACCGTTGTTCTATCCGACCCGGTTCCTCATCTGGAACCTGGTGCTGGCGTGGATTCCGATGTGCTTCGCGGCCGGGTTCGCCGCGGTGCGACGGCGGGTCTGGCTGATCCCGCTGGGACTGGTGTGGCTGGCGTTCCTGCCCAACGCCCCCTATCTGGTGACCGACCTGGTGCACCTGGGCGAAGGCGTCGAATTGTGGCGGCACGTCCTGCAATACGGGGTGGCGGCGTGGACCGGCATCATCCTCGGGACGGTGTCGCTGTATCTGGTGCATCGACGGATCGAACGCGAGTTCGGCCCGCTGGTCGGCTGGACGGCGGCGATCGTCTCGGTGGGGTTGTGCGCGATCGGCGTCGTGATCGGACGCTTTCAGCGGTGGAACTCGTGGAACCTGCTGACACACCCGGAGGCGGTGGCGGCGTCGACGCTGGACTGGGTGCGCTCACCGTTCGCGTACGTGCAGTCGACGGGGGTGGCGGTCGCGGTGGCGGCGTTCTTCGGGCTGGCGTATCTGACGGTGTGGTCGCTGGCCGCGTCGGACCGCCATTGAGCCGCCCGGGACGGGTCAGCGGCGCTCGAAGTGCTGGTAATCCTTGGGCGTCCGCCAGTGGCCACCCCAACGCCAGCCGCGATCGGTGAAGGCGAGCACAGCGGGATCGCCGTCGTGCAGAAGACCCGGGTCGATGCGGCTGCGGTCCAGGTAGACCTCGGCGTTGTCGGGCTGGAAGTCACCCGCGGCGTCGATGTACGGGTTGATCAGCGGGTTGAGGTCGATGGCGCGGCCGTAGGCATGCCACGACCAGCTGCCGCTGCCCGGGATGTCGCGGCAGTTGAACGCCGACGTGTTGTTGTCGCGCATGGACAGCTCGTCGTCGGCGCCCGGATAGCGCTCCACGGTCTGCATCTTCTCGATGGGATAGCGCAGCCGGTACAGCTCCTCGAAGATCTTGACGACCTCGGCCACCAGATCCTCGTGCACGATCAGCTCGCCGCGGTGGGTCTGGTCGTCGAAGCCGATGTGGTCGATCTCGACCCGGCGAAGCCGCTCCGGTGCAAGCGGACAACCCGGGCGCCAACTCGGCCCGAGCTCGGCGGCCGTCACCGGGTGAACGGCCGGGGGAGGCGGGCTCGGCGGCGGTGGCGGGCTAGCTGGTGGGGCGGCCGGGACGACGGTCGACGACGGCGGCGGAGCCGGGGGCGCAGGCGCGGGTTCGGCGCTGCAGTGCGGTAGTACGCCGGCTGCGATGGTGGCCATCACCAGGGTGGCCAGGCGTCGTCGGGTGGGTACTCGCATCGGTTAGTCGGGTCGGCGAACGCGGCACGATACGCCGTTGACCACCTGCGTGCTGCTGGGCACGTCGAGCAGGTCGGCGGGGTTGAGCAGGTTGGAGTTGACGCCTGGGTGCGCGTTGGCGACCTGAAGCCGGGTGCCGTCGAGGCCGTGTCCCCAGCCGTGCGGCAGCGACACCACGCCGGGCATCATCTCGTCGGACACCTCGGCGGGTACCGTCAGCGCACCCTCGCTGGTGGACACCTCGACGAGGTCGCCGGTCCGGATGCCGGCGGGTTCCGCGTCGACGGGGTGGATGAGCAGGGTGCAACGGTCTCTGCCGCGCATCAGGGCGGGCACGTTGTGCATCCACGAGTTGTTCGACCGCAGGTGTCGACGGCTGGTGAGCAGCAACCCGCCGGCGGGCCGCTGCAACCGCGCCCGCAACCGTGGCACGTCGTCGACGAGGCGTTGATGCACCAATTCGACTGTGCCCGAAGGCGTGCACACCGTCGCGTCGAGCCGGCCGCCGTCCACCTCGTCGAGCCGCAGCCCGTTGGGATGGCGGCGCACCTCGGCCAGCGTCAACCCACCCGGACGCCGCCCGAGGTCGTCGCCCCACGGGCCGAGCCGAATTCCCAAGTCCACCAGGCGCTCTGGTCCGCGTGCGGAGAGCGCGGCTGTCGCCTCCTGCGGATCACGTCCGGTCAGCGGCGTGCCCGCCGTGGCGCAGGCGGTGGCGACCAGCCCGGCCACGTAGAGGTCGTCCATCGCGGCGACGTCCACCTCGGGCGTCGGGGTGCCGACCATCGCACCCGCGAGCCGCAGCAGAATCTCCCACTCCGACGGGCGATTCGGGTCCGGGGCGAACACCGGATCTGACCATTTCAGGCACGACGACGTCGCGTAGATCCAGTACAGGTCGTCGGCGTGCGGCCGTTCCAGCGGCGAGAGCCCGGGCAGGATGACGTGTGCGTGCCGGGTGGTCTCGTTGAGCCAGCTGTCCACCGCGATCATCGCGTCCAGGTCGGCCAGCGCCGTGTCCAGCCGTCGCGCGCCGGGCGCCGACACCACCGGGTTGCCCGCCACCGTGATCAAGCCGCGCAACTGTCCGTCACCGGGTGTGTCGATCTCCTCGGCCAGACAGCTGACCGGGAACTGGTTGAACACCTCGGGCGCACCGCGGACCCGGCTGTGGAACCGGCCGAACCGCCAGCCGGGCCCGTCCTGGTCGGGCGGCTTCATGAACATCGGCGACCACACCGCCGGCTTGGCGAACACCGCGCCGCCCGCGCGGTCCAGCGAGCCGAGCGCGGTGTTGAGCACGAACACCAACCAGGTCGCCAGCGTGCCGAATTCCTGTGTACAGGCGCCGATTCGGCTGTACAGCACCGGTGTCTCGGCGTGGGCGAGGTCGCGGGCGAGTCCGCGGATGGTGGTTGCGTCGACGCCGCAGGCTTCGGCGACGGTCTCCGGCGCGAAGTCGGCGGCCATCGCGATGACGTCGTCGAGGCCGGTGACGCGGCCCTCGAGGTGGGCGGGTCGGCGCACCCAGCCCTGCTCGGCCAGGGTGTACAGGATCGCGAACAGCAGCAGTGCGTCGGTGCCCGGTCGGATCGGCACCCACTGCGACGCGCGTTGCGCGGTCAGCGTGCGGCGCGGATCGACGACGGTGACGGTGCCCCCGCGGCTGCGGATCGCCGCGAGCCGACCCATGAGATCGGGTGCCGAGAGCATGGAGCCTTGGGAGGCAGCCGGATTCGCGCCGAGGATCATCAGGTGATCGGTGCGGTCGACGTCGGGTATCGGCGCGTTCCACATCCCGCCGAACAGCAGCGCGCTGACGAGGTTCAGCGGCCACTGGTCGACGGTGCCCGGCGAGTAGTACGCGGGCATGCCGACGGCCTGGGCCATGCCGATCAGTGCGCCGATGTGGGTGGACAGCCCGAGGTTGTGGGCGACGGGGTTGCCGACGTAGACGGTGACGGCGGAGGCGCCGTGGCGGTCGAGCACCGGTCGCAGCACCCGTTCGACTTCGGCGTACGCGTCGTCCCACGCGACCGGGGTGTGGCCGGTGCGCGTACGGACCATGGGCTGGCGCAGCCGGTCGGGGTCGGTGTGCAGCTGCGCCAGCGCGGTGCCCTTCGGGCAGATATGACCCCGCGACCAGACGTCGTCGCGGTTACCGCGGATGTCGGTGACCACGCCGCCGTCGACGCGGATCTGCAGGCCGCACATCGCCTCGCACAGCGGGCAGGTCACCGCGAATGGGCTGGACACCTGTCCAGGATAGGAAACCAGCGCTGGAAACGACGGGTATTCACTAAGCTCCCGGTGGCAGCGAAAACGTCGCGGATCGGGGATCACATGGTGGACAACCGCAAATACGCCCGGGAGAGCGAACAGGCTCGCGCGCAGGAGATCGAAGAGGACGCGGGTCGGCTCCGGGAGTTCGACACGTTCGCGAAGTTTTCCGACAAGGACCTCAAGCGGCTGGTGTCAGCGGCGCATCGCACGTCGACGTCGGGGCCGTGGCCGCTGATTCAGGAGCAGACGCCCTCGGATGCGTGCTACATCCTGCTCAGCGGGGAGGCCGGGGTGTACGTCGGACATGACCGCATCGCGGTGGTGGGGCCCGGTGAGGTCATCGGGGAGTCGGTGCTGCGCGGATCGCTGCGCAACGCGACGGTGACGACGATGGGTCGCGCCGCCGTGCTGCACATCGCCCGCGACGATCTGCGGCGCCTGCTCGATGAGATGCCGGCGCTGCGCGAAACCATGGATCAAACTGTGGCGCGGCATGTCCCGGGGGCTTCGCCCGACGGTTCGGGCTAACCGATTCTGCGCACCCGAGGTTTGACACGACTGTCAGCCTGGGTACATCGGGTCGATGGAACGGCTCACGGCGTTCGACGCCAGTTTGCTTTACGCCGAATCGACTTCGGTTCCGCTGCATGTGTGTTCGATCGCGGAGTTGGACCCCTCGACGATCCCCGGTGGCTACAGCTTCGACGGCATCCGCGACCGTCTGGCGTCGCGGATGAGCGCGCTGCCGGAGTTGCGAGCAAAGCTTGCGAACAGTCAGCTGAACCTCGACCATCCGGTGTGGGTGGAGGACACGGACCTCGATGTGTCACACCATCTGCACCGGGTCGCGCTGCCCGCGCCGGGTGGGCGCCGCGAACTGTCCGAAGTCTGCGGGCGCATCGCCTCGACTCCGCTGGACCGCAGCAAGCCGCTGTGGGAGATGTGGGTGATCGAGGGCATCGCCGGCACGGATCCGCAGGACGGCGGGCCGATCGCGTTGATGATCAAGGTGCATCACGCCGCGGTCGATGGCGTCTCGGCGGGCAACCTGCTCAACCAGCTGTGCGACCTGCAACCCGACGCGCCGCCGCCCGATCCGGTGGACGGACCCGGTGGGGCCGGGCGGTTGGAGATCGTTGCCGGAGGGTTGATGCGGTTCCTCACACGTCCGCTGGAGCTGACGCGTGCGGTGCCTGCCACGGTGTCGACCGTTGTCAACACGGTCAGCCGGGCGGTGAGCGGGCGGGCGATGGCGGCGCCGTTCAGCGCACCGGCGACGGTGTTCAACGCCGAAATCACCGCGGACCGCACGCTCGCGCTGGCGCAGTTGGATCTGGACGACGTCAAACGGGTGAAGGACCGGTTCGGCGTCAAGGTCAACGACGTGGTGATGGCGCTGTGCGCGGGGGCGCTACGGGGATACTTCGAAGACCGCGGAGAGCTTCCGGACAAGCCCTTGGTGGCGGTGGTGCCGTCGTCGGTGCGCGAGGAGTCGGACCGGCCGGGGCGCAACCAGCTGTCGGGGATGTTCTGCAGTTTGCAGACCCATATCGCAGATCCGGTCGAGCGGTTGCGGGTGATCGCCGAATCCAGTTCGCGGGCAAAAGAACACAGCTCAGCACTGGCTCCGACGCTATTAGCGGATGTGACCCAGGCGCTGCCGCCGGCGATGTTCGGTGTGGCGTTCGAGGTGTTGTCGCGCACGCCGTTGAAGCGCGCACCGATTCACAATGTGGTGATCTCGAACGTGGCTGGCCCGCCAACCAAGCTGTATGCGATGGGCGCGGAGATGAGATCGCTGTATCCGCTGGGGCCGATCTTTCACGGCTCCGGTCTGAACATCACCGTGATGTCGTTGAACGACAAGCTGAACGTCGGCATCATCTCGTGTCGCAAACTGGTCGATGACCTGTGGAACCTGGCGGATGGGTTCGAGACGGAGCTGACTGCACTGTTGAAGTCCTGAAATCGGCGCTACGACTTCGACGTAAGCGGCCCGCTCACTTCGCGAAGCTCAAAAGCTAAGCGCTCCGCTCAATTTCGGCAGAGGGCTGATCGCGAAGGTAGGTGAGCGTGAGCCGGTAGGCGGATGTGCAGCTCGCATCGGGCTGGGCGCCGATCAGCCGTGCGAGTGACGCCATCGGGCGGTACTCGAAGAGGGCCAGTATTCGAGATTCAAGGTTAGTCAGCATGGCGGTCTCTCATCTGCCGGTTCAAACTCAGTAGACGCTCGATTTCCCTGTGTGTCAATAGCTTTAGATGGCACGTGTGGAGCATCGCCTTGATTCTGCTGCGGCTGGCAAATCTGGGCTCAGAGCACGGTGGCGGGTGGGAGACAATGACGTGTGCTGCCTACCCGCTCGACATCGACAGCTGGAAACCAGAAACGCTGGGGGCGTCGTCGGTGCCGCTGGCGCCGCGGCATGGGCCGCGGTGTCGGGCGTGGACGTCGCCTGCCGTCCGCGCGGGTGGACGGAAACTGCACAGAATGCCGGGGAAGAAACGGTTAGCCGCGCTGATGTTGTGGCCGAACAGTTCTGGAATAACCCGGGCGCGGTAGCGACTGCGATAGGTGTCGGCGCCGCATTGCTCGAAAGCGCGCGCAGCGAGTTGTCGGCCAAGGCCAATGAGTTCCACGCCGGACCGCGGAAGGTAACTGACTCGTGGGTGGTGCAAATTGATTCAACGTATGTCTCTGAGAAAAGAGATGGCGCTATTGCAGACGTCGGTATTGCGGGAGCATGAGCCATGCATGCAATGCTGATTGCTGTGGGGGCTGAGGCGGCGGACGCGGTTATGTAGGCGGGCAAGGGATTCAATAAGGTCGGTTCGGCGACCGCTCGCAACGGCGTCGCGGCCCGCCGATCAGCTGCCCGATCCCGGGACGATGGTCGGTGTGCTTGGCCGGGAGGCGATCCGCTCGGCTGATCAACAGCAAAGTGTGCGTGGGATTAAACCTATTCGCATGGCCAAACAGGTTGAACATCAACGCGGTTGAGGAATTTGACAAAGGCGGCGAGTTTGTCGGCAGGACGCGGCATCGCTTAGGCCGGTTCGCCGCCGAAGGTTACTGCCGAGTCAGTTGACGAGCGCGCCAAAGTCACGCTGTTGCCTCTTGTTCACCCGGCGATTACCGGCTGGCTACCTGTACGCGCCAAACTCACTCGACCCATTGGACAACTGAAGAGGGTGTAGCGCGTGAGGACGAACTCGGCTCGGGCGGTGGCCGCGGCGACGATGGCAGCGTTGATGGTGGCTGGATGCTCGGCCGACCGGCAGCAGGAAGACACCACCGAGAACCGCCCCGACGGCGATTTCAACCTGCCGGCATCGCAGCGTTACCACCGGCTGACCACCTACCCGGTGTACCTCAACGGGCCCGCCGAGGATCCGGTCGACGCAGAGACGGTCGCCGAGATCTCCACCGTCACACCCGACGGCAACACCGTCATCTACACCGACGCCGCCGCCAAGCGCATCGGTTTCCTCGACATCCGCGACCCGGCGAAACCCGCTGGCCTGGGGACGCTTTCACTGGCAGAGCTGGGCAACGCCGACGACCAGCCCACCTCGGTGGCCGCCGTCGGCGACGTCGTGCTGGTCGTCGTCGACACCACCGGCCGCGACTTCACCAACCCGTCGGGCCGCGTCGACATCGTCCGCGTCGACGACCGCACCCGCGTGCACAGCATCGGCCTGGGCGGACAACCGGATTCGATCGCGATCAGCCCGGACGGCTCGTTCGCCGCGGTCGCGATCGAGAACCAACGCGACGAGGAGGCCACCCCGCCCGGTGGCGAAGAAGGCGACTTACCGCAGCCGCCACCGGGATTCGTCCAACTCATCGACCTCGCCGGTGCGCCGACGACATGGACTCCACGCCGCGTCGACTTCGACGTCGACGCCGCCCGCGCCGCCGGGCTCCACACACCCGAAGACCTCGAACCCGAGTACGTCGCCATCAACTCCCGGGGTCAGGTCGCGGTGACGCTGCAGGAGAACAACGGCATCGCGATCATCGACGGACGCACCGGTGAAGTCAGCCAGATCCACAGCGCTGGAAGTACCTCCGTCGACGGCATCGACACCGCCGAGAATGGATCGATCGACCAGACCGGCTCCATCCCCGACACTGCCCGCGAGCCCGACGCCATCGGCTGGATCGGCGACGATCACCTCGCCACAGCCAACGAGGGCGACTGGACGGGCGGCACCCGCGGCTGGACGATCTTCGACGCCAACACCGGCGAGGTGGTCTGGGACGCTGGCAACACGTTCGAACAGCTAGCGGTACGCACCGGCCTGCACATCGAAAGCCGCGCCGAATCGAAGGGACCCGAACCCGAAGGGCTCGCCATCACCGAGATCGGCGGTAAGCCCACCGTGCTGATCGCCTCGGAGCGCAGCAATTTCGTCGCCGCCTACGACGTCAGCGACGTCACCGCGCCGGTCTTTCGCCAAATCATGCCGACCACGCCAGGACCCGAAGGCGTCCTGCCCATTCCGGCGCGCAACCTTCTGGTCATCTCGTCGGAGGCCGACGACGCCGAAGCCCGGGTGCGCTCCTCGGTCACCGTCTACGGCTACGGCGACCAGTACGCGGCGGCCGGCGGCACGCCCGCGTTCCCGTCCATCGTGTCCGGTGACGTCGACGGCGCCCCGATCGGCTGGGGCGCGCTGAGCGCCCTGGCCGCCGACCCGGCCGACGAGAACCGCCTCTACACCTCACCCGACATCGCGGTCGGACCGTCGCGGATCCTCGGCATCGACCTGACCAAGACCCCGGCGTTGATCGACACCGCGCTGCCGGTCACCGAGAACGGACAGCCCGTCACGCTGGACATCGAGGGCGTCTCCGCCCGGCCAGATGGCGGGTTCGTGCTCGCCGTGGAGGGCGAAGACGGCCCGGGCAACCAGCTGGTCTACGTCGGCGCCGACGGCAGCATCGAACGGCGCGTCGGGTTGCCCGCCGACATCGCCGCGGCGCTGGGCGGGCAGGGCCTGGAAGGGGTGGCTGTCGACGGCGACGGCGTCTGGGTGGTGCTGCAGCGCGAGCTCGAGGGCGATCCAGCGGGCGTCGCGCGGATCGGCCGCTACACCTCGGGCGGTGACACGTGGGAGTGGTACGGGTACGCGCTGGAAAGCACTTCGGCGGAGGGCGATTGGATCGGGTTGTCCGAGATCGCCGTGCGCGACGGCAATCTGCTGGTGCTGGAGCGCGACAAGCTTAACGGACCCGACGCGCGGGTGAAGGCCATCTACCGTGTCGCGGTGCCCGACGGCCCCGGAGTGACGTCGGCAGGAGAAGCGCCGCCGGTGCTGTCAAAGACGCTGGCGCGCAACCTGTTGCCGGATCTGCAGGCGACCAACGGCTTCGTGCAAGAGAAGGTCGAAGGTTTCGCGACCGCCGGCAATGGCAACCTGTACGTGGTCACCGACAACGACGGACTCGACGACGCAAACGGCGAAACCCAGTTCCTCGATCTCGGTCCGGCGGGTGAGGCATTGCGGTCCTAACGGCCAAAGCGGCGGAGGTCACATGCGTCGCTAAACATGATGCTGACCACGGGTGGCTGAGGTAGTCGGCGCGGCGGCGGCCCGGTGAGCTGGTGTTTTGTTCTCAAATCGGTGAATCGGCGTGCCCGCGAAGGGTTCACGGCAATTTGCGCTCACCGGAGCGGTCGATAGGCTGCGGCCCCGATGGGAAGGCATTCGGTAGCCAAACGGCGGCAGTCAGCGCGTTTGGCCGTAGTCGCAGGGGTGGTCGCCGCCGGCACGTTGTTTGTCGTCGGTGCAGACGGCCCTCCGCGCACCGTCGAGGCGGCTGTGACGGCGCCGCAGCCGAGCCCGGCGCCGCCGATGCAGCTGATGGCCGCCGAGCCGCCGCCTCCGCCTGCCCCGGCTCCGTTACCGCAGGGGGTGGCACCGGAGACCGGGCTGCAGGTCGACACGATCCTGACCGCGCGTGCGGTGAGCGCGACCTTTCCGGAGATCCTCGACATCGGCGGAGTCCGATCGGATCCGTTGAAGTGGCATCCGCACGGGTTGGCGATCGACGTGATGATCCCGAACGCGCGCTCGGCGGAGGGAGTAGCGCTGGGGGACAGGGTCACGGCGTACGTGCTGGAGAACGCCGAGCGGTTCGGTCTGGTGCACGCGATCTGGCGACAGACCATCTACAAGCCCGATGGTTCGAAAAGGACGATGGCGAACCGGGGTTCGGACACCGCCAACCATTACGACCATGTGCACATCGCCACCGAGGGCGGCGGATTCCCGTCGGAGGACCAGACCTACCTACGCTGACACCCTCTCTGCGATTTCGGTGCGCTAACAAGCGAACAGCGCAGGTTGGCGCACCGAAATCACACGTTACGACGGCGGTTCGCGGCGTTGGATCCGCAGCGCGGTGGTGAACTGCTCGGTCTCCGGCGCCAACACGGTCGTCGACGAATCTTCTGGCCGCCGAACGATTCTCGGCGGCGGCGCCGGATGCACCACCGTCGACGGCTCAGGCTCAGGCTCAGGCTCCGGCAGACGCGGTTCGCGGCGACGCATCAGGTAGCCCGCCAGCGGCCCGGTGAACAGCATCACGACCAACACGACCAGACACAGCATGCAGATCACCACGTCGAACGTGCTGGTGATCTGTTGGGCCAGGTTGTTGCCGTAGATGGCGCCGGACGACGGTTCTGCGTAGCGCGGGGCCAGCGCGACGCCAATCGCCACGTTGGCGACCGTGAACACGAACAGCAAGGCGCTGAACGCTGCGAGGACGGCCGTCGAGGACAACCCCCGGCCGAGCTGGCGGTGCAGCCACCACGCGATGAGGCCGGCGAACAGGTTGAACGCCGTCATCGCCACGCTGTCGTACAGCGCGCGAGGCAGATCCAGCGACATCGCGATCACGAAGTCGACCACCCGGCACACCGCCGCGGCGAACGCCCAGAACGCGATCAGCGTCAGGCACTTCTGCGCGGCGGAGCGAAACGCCCCCAGCGTCGGCGGTTTGATCAGGAAGACGGTGTACAGCGTCGTCGGCGCGACGATCGCCGCGGCGGCCGCCCAGAACAGGTAACCCTCGTAGCCGACCGCCGCCGTCGACGTATTCTGCGCGATGCCGTGGAACGCGTCGACGTCGCGACCGACCGGCAGCACCCACACCAGCAATGCGGCCAGCCCGGCCGACGCGCCCAGCGCCGTGGCGGCCATCCGCGCGGCCGCCGACTTCAGGATGAGCCAGCGCGACCCGATGATCACCGCGGTCAGCGCCACCGCGCCGTAGAGCAGCGTCGTGACGATGACGGCGATGTCCTGGCCGTCGAACTCGGCGTTGGCGACGAACAGGTAGCGCAGCCGCCAGTACACGTTCCACCCCATCGACAGTGTCGCGAGCGTGATCGACACCGCACCGAGCACCCGAGCAACCGCATACCAGCGCCGAAACCCGTTGTCTTCGAGGGTGATACTGGTCACCGGCCGCTGCATCGCCAGCAGCGCACCCCCGACCCCGAGCACCAGGCCGGGGCCGATGCCCGGCGGCACGATGCCGGTGCCGCCGTCGCGCACGGTCTCCACCAGGTGATAGCCGACGAAGCCGAGCGCGACCACGAGGTAGGGCAGGCAGACGAACAGCCGAACTCGACTGAGCAGACGGACGTCGAGCTGCGGGTTGGTGAGGCGCAGCGGGCCGATGTGCGCGTCGAGCGCGGCGGTGACCGCGAGCGCCGTCACGACGATCACCAGCGCCCACACACCGTTCGTACTGCCGGGCACGGCGAACCCGAAGTCGAGGTTCCACGGCAGCAACAACGCGAGGACGAGCAGGGCGACCGCGATGCCGTCGCGCACCCTGTTGGTGCGGACGGGCACGTAGCCGACGCGCGATGACGGGCCGGACGCGTCGTAACGCGGGTCGCTCACGTGCCGATTCCTCCTATAGAGACGTGTCGGGGTTCAGCGTGCTCACTTTTGCGTCGTCACACAAGCGAGACGCGAAGGGTAACTTTGGACCGTTGTGGCAGGGACGAGATTGGCGAGGGTGAACTGGTGGACGTAGTCCTCGGGGTGGCGGTGACCGGGCGGGTCGCGCGGCTGGCGATGGTCGGCGCCGCGGACGCGCAGGTCTATGACCAGTACGCGCTGGATCTGCCCGATGACGCGATGACCGATCTCGCCGACACGATCGTGGGCACGTACCGGGCGGTGGCCGACTCGGGCAACCGGGTGGCCGCGACGCGGATCTGTCTGCCCGACGCCGAGGCGGCCCAGGCGCTGCGCCAGACGGTGTCGGATGCCGGGGTGGCCAACGTCGAGGTGGTGCCGGAGGCCGATGCGCTGGCCGGCAGTGCCGGCGCGGACGACGAGTTCGCGACCGCGCGGGGTGCGGCGCTGACGCCGGCCGCCGGGTTCCCGGCGGGTGCGGCGACGCAGATGGCGCCGGTGGCCGACGACGCAACGCAGATGGGGCAGGCGGCCGGTGAGGCGACGCAGATGGCGCCGACGGCGGATCCTGCCGTGGTCGGGCCGCAGCTGGCCTACTCGCAGGAGGAGCCGGGCGAGTATGAGCTGCCGTTGGATTCGTTGGAGGAGTTCGTTCCGGAGCTGGAGGACGAAGAGGCCTACACCTCGATGATTCCGGCGCCGCCGCCGCGGACGCTGCTGATGGGCAGTGCGCTGGGGTTCGTGGTGGTCAGCTTCGCGACGCTGGCGGCGTCGGTGGCGATCGCGGTGCGGCCGGTCGCCGATGTGTCCGCGCAGCCGCCGCCCCCGCCGCAGACGCAGGCGGACACGGTGCCCGGGCGTTACCTGCCGCAGGTGCCGCATGAGCCGGATCCGGTGGCGTTGCCGGTCGCGGTGGTGTCGCCGGCGCCGCAGGCGCCGCGGGGGACCGATGTGCGGGTGAACCGGGGGCCGAACCGGGTGGTGCCGCAGGTTCCGGCGCCGCAGGTGCCCGTGCCGGCGCCCGCTCCGCCGCCGGCACCGAACGCGCCGGTGGTTCCGGTGCCGGTCATTCCGCCGCCGTTCAATCCGTTCCCGACGCTGCCGACGTGGACGACGACGGTGACGACGTCCGTGACGCCGACGACCACCGCGACGCCCACTACTACTGCGACGCCGACGACCACGGCAACGCCGACGACGACGGAGACGGTGCCGACTACGACGGAGACGGTGCCGACGACGACGGAAATTGCGCCGACGACGACCGAGGCGCCCACCGTGGAGCCGACGATCCCGGATTCGCCGGTCACACCTACGCCTGAGCCGCCGACGACGCAGGTGGTGCCGACCTACACGCCGCCGCCTACTGTTGCGCCAGCACCCGCGCCTGCTCCAGCGCCCGCGCCCGCGCCAGCCCCTGCCCCTGCCCCCGCGCCGGTGGTTCCGCAGATGCCGTCGAGTGGAAGTGGAAGCGGCAGCAGCAGTGGAGGTTCCGTTCAGGCGCCTGCGACGACGGTGTTGGAGTCGCCGTAGCGCCAGGTTGCGGCATCCGTCGGCGTTGGGTTACGGATCGAGGACCCGCAAGACGTCCTCAGCGAACCATCGATGACGGGTACCGGGACCCTCGCCGACCTCGCGGACGATTCCTTCGGCAGTAAGCGCCCTGAGTAGTTTTGTGGCCCCAGGCTGACTTACACCCAACGCACTTTGAACAGCCCGCACGGTCATGATCGGGTTAGCGAACAGTAAGTCGGCTACCTCGATGGCGCGACTGCGACTTCCCTGCAGCCGCAGTCTGTACTGCTCTCTGAGATCAGCCAACTCTTCGGCACGACTCACCGCATCAGTTGCTTGACCGGCAATGCCGGACAGGAAAAAGTCCAGCCATTCGTCAATCTCGCCACGCTCGCGGACCAATTGCAATCTGTCGTAGTAATCGTCTTTGCGTTGGTCGAAGTAGCTGGAGATGTAGAGCAACGGAGTAGGCAGACGTCCGAGGCTCACAAGATAGAGGATGATGAAAAGCCGTCCAAGACGGCCATTTCCATCCAGGAACGGGTGAATCGTTTCAAACTGGTAGTGAAGAAGCGCGCACCGAATCAGCAACGGTAGCTTGGGCTGTTCATCGTGGAGGTACTTCTCCCAGTCGTCTAGCGCCTTCCACATCTCTTCAACAGTGGGAGGGACGAACCGTGCCGTCCTCGGCTGATTGTCGGGAGACGAGATCCAGTTCTGACTCTGGCGAAACTCGCCCGGTGTTCGTTCCTGGCCGCGAACGCCGGTTAGTAGGAGCTTGTGCATCTCGCGAATTAGACGCAGCGAGATCGGGAAGCCCTCGTCCATCCTGCGCAAGCCATGCCTGAGAGCTTGGATGTAGTTGCGAACTTCCTGAACATCCTCCCGCGGCGACCGATCGGTGACCTCGGCGTCAAACACTTCCGTTACTGAAGCCTGCGTCCCTTCGATCCGCGAGCTGGCAACGGCTTCTCGTGTGATGTAGGCGTTCACAAGCAGATGTGGGTCAGGCAAAAGTCTCCCGGCGCCGGCCAACCTCCCCAATGCAGCGTCTGCCTCTGACATGAGCATGATGGTGTGGGGATCCAGCGTTAGTTCTTTCGGAACAAATGCCGGTACGAATGCGTGGTAGGCAGCAGATCCACCCGTCGATACCGCTCTCCCCCAATGGGGAGCTACAAACTTGGTTGGGTCCACACCGACAAGCTATAACAAAAATGCGTTTGAGTTATAGGTTGTATACGCACCTACAACCTCCGTTTAAAGCGCGAGTGCCACCGGTACCGGCAGCAGACACTGCCGCGTTTAAAAGGTCGTCGCTGGTCAACGTCTTACCAGGCGACCACTTCGGTGGGCCTCACGCCCCGGTCGGCTCCACTCACGCCCACCTCGAGACCGACACAATGGTCGATTCGCCGGCCTGAAACCAGCCAAAGCGTCGGCCTAGATGGACTCGACGCGACGACGCTAGGCCTCAGACGCTGGCCGGCACCTCGGCGCTCGCCCGCAGCTGCGTTCGTGCTTGATCGCGGTGAGGCTCTGGATCTGATGTCAGCATCTCGTGTCAGGCTGGACCCATGACTGCGACGCCACCCCCGGGCCGTGCGGATCTCGTGTTGTCCGGCGGCGGGGTGAAGGGCATCGGGCTGGTGGGAGCGGTCGGCGCGCTCGAGGACGCGGGCTATGAGATCCGGCGGGTGTCGGGCACCTCCGCGGGGTCGCTGGTGGGGGCGGTGGTGGCCGCGGCGGCGCAGCGCGATGCACTGACCAGCGAGCAGCTGCGCGACCTCGCGTTGAACGTGCCGTATCACAAGTTCGGTGACAGCGGACCGATCGAGCGGATCCCGGTGCTGGGCACGGCATGGGGGTTGCTACGCGAAACCGGTATCTACCGAGGCGATTTCGCGCATGACTGGATACGCGGTGAGCTGAACAACCTGGGCGTGCGCACCTTCGGGGATCTGGCCGTCGACAACGATCACTTGCTGCCGGAGCGACGGTACCGGCTGGTGGTCACGGTGACCGACTTGACGACCGGCCAACTCGTGCGGCTGCCATGGGACTACCGGCGGGTCTACGGCCTGGACCCCGACGAGCAGCCGGTCGCCGACGCGGTGCGCGCCTCGATGGCTATCCCGTTTTTGTACCGGCCGGTGACGTTGAGAACCGCTGCGGGGCAACCGTGCACGTTGGTCGACGGCGGTGTGCTGTCGAACTTCCCGATCGATTCCTTCGACCGTCCCGACGGCAAGGAGCCGCGCTGGCCGACGTTCGGGGTGACGGTGGTGCCCTACCTGCCGGCGCCGACGGCCGGAGACCTGATTCCCGTGCTGGGCCGGTTGCCGTTGGGTGGGCCGTCGTTGCTGGAAAGCCTGATCACCACCATGCTGGTCGGACATGACCAGACGCACCTGAGCCAGCCGTGGGTCAAGGTGCGCACCATCCAGGTGGACTCGACCGATGTCGGTGTGCTCGATTTCGGCATCACCCGTCAGGACGCCGAAACACTGTACGAGAAGGGGTATTCGGCGACTACCGAGTTCCTGTCCACCTGGGACTGGCCGGCGTACCTCGAGCGGTTCCGCGCGGCGCACCGGGTCAGCTAGGGTCGTTGGCGTCGTGCCAGGCCTGCCAGATGTCGGGGCGGAGCCGACCGCGGTCGGGAACCGCGAGCCCGGCGGTGCGGGCCCAGGCGCGGACTTCGGCGGTGCTGGGTCCTGGTGGTGCGGCTGCCTGACTGACGTCGACGGTGGCCGGTGAGATGCGTTGCAGCGCAGCGTGTTCGGTGGTCGTCCAGGCGTGGGCGGCGGCGAGGAAGCGGTAGGTCCATTCCTCGGCGAGCTGGCGGGTCTCGCAGAACACGATCGGCACGTTGGGCCAGCGGATCTGCAGTTCGGCCAGCGCGTCGGTGACCACGGCGGGACGGACCCAGTCGAGCTTGAACACCTGTGAGTAGCGGTCCTCCACCACGACGGCCGCACGCGGCAGCGCGGCCAGATCGGCGACCTGATAGCGCAGCTTGCCGCTGGTCAGGCTGGAGACCAGATCGGCCAGGGATTTGCGTTCCACGCTGGCGACCAACTGCCCGTCGACCACCAGACCGTAGTCGCCGCACGGCAGCGCCCGCTGCACGGTGCTGACCTGCTGGGTGCCGAACCGGTAGGCGTAGCGCTCGTGGGAGTCGATCACGATCTGCAGCTCGTCGATGCCCTGGGCGCGGGCGGTCGGGGTGCGCACGTTCGGACGGGCCTGCTTGCGGGTGCGCGGCGCCTGCCAGAAGACGGCGTCGCGGCCGCGTGCGGTGGTGAAGACCAGCTGCGAGCGGTTTTCGCGGGCCCGCTGCACGATCACGTCGATGGCCGCACCGCGGCGCTGACACGAGCGCAGTTCGAGGCGTTCGACGATCTCCGCGTCGGCGGGCCACTCGTCGAGGCCGACCGGGTGGCAGTACAGCGCCTTGACCCGCGGCCACGTCCCCGACGTGCGAAACACCAGGTCACCGCCGGGCTGCGGCAGCCGCAGCAGATACGGCAGCCGCGAATTCTCATCCGGGTTGCGCGCGATCACCAACTCCGCCACACCCCGAGTCTGCCCAATGTGCGCGAGATTCGGCGCGACGACCCCCGCGCGGGCCTGTGCCATGGCGGTCCGAGCGGCTAGTGGTGCGGTGAATGTCAGTCGAAGGACGGCGATTTCGCGGTCACGGCCGTCCAGGGAGTGGAAGCGCACGACGCTGGATTCGGTGTCGTGGTCGGATGTGGGGGTTTGGGGCTGGCTGAGCGCCCAGGACCACAGCACGATGACGTGGCCGAGGTAGGCGGTGTCGGGCATGGCAACGGCGTCGGGCAGCGACACGGGCCCGTCGCGCAGCGCGTCGTTGAGCATGGCCGACATGGCGGGGGCGTCGACTTGGGTGGTGAGGGCGGCGAAGCTGGTGAGGTCGACGTCGCCGTCGGCGGGTTTGGCGGGCTTCGGGTGGGACAGGTCGCCGATCTTGAAGCTCAGGGCGCCAACGGAAGTGACGGCGTGGCGGGCCAGCGGGACGTCGATGTCGAGGCGGGAGTCGGTGAAGCTGGACTTGAGCAGCGCGCGGGCGGCGCCGAGGGCGTCGTTGAGTTGGCGGGCGATGCCGCGGCTCTGTTCCATGGTGCCGAAGGCGGTGAAGCGTTTGACGCGTTGGGCGCAGCGCTGCTGGATGCGTTCGACTTCGTCGATCTGGTGGCCGACGAGTTCGAAGAAGCCGGCCATGACCTTGCGCAGGGCGGGCTCGAGGTCGGGTTACATACGACACCGTCCGCAGCAAGCGCGGTCGACCGCGCGTTGACCGAGTGCGTGATAACGGGGCCAAACCGCCAAGAAATCTGCCCAGAACGATTAGCTTTAGACAGCGAGTTCCGCGCGTCCAACGTACGAGGACATCCCCGCTGACTCTGGTGTGTTTTACTCCGGCGGAACTCCTTGCTGGAAGGGGCATTGTGTCGTTAGTTACGTCTTTCGAGTACAGAAGTGATCGGACGGCTCGAATTCGAGCTCATCACAAATGCGGGTGGTTCTACGCGGAAACACTCGAGGCCGGCAGAATCCTCCAGCTCGAAACCTATGCGAAAGATGGTACGACTGCGCAAGTTCTGCAGTTCGACCGGCACATGTCCGGTGAACTGATGAAGCTCATCGCGGAAGTTTTCCTCTGCCGCACAGAAAAATCAACGCCATCCTGAAGCGTCACTTGCGGCGTGGCGATTTCACTCGTTGATGGGCAAGGTCATCTATCGATTCCTGTGTCAGTCGGTTAAGTAAGTGCACCAGCTGGGTTTCCTCCAGGGCATCAAGGGAGATGTGCGACCGAGCAGCTCTGAGACGTCTTGCTAGCTGACGCATCAATTCTGACCGGGGGACCGTCAGCCCATTTTTCTCGGCGCGCCATAGCGCATCTCGCAGTGCGCGAGCTGACCGGCGGTTGCCTCCTAATGAAGGCCTCTCCATGATGGCGACCGACTCGTCCTCACCCAACGGCTGGCAGCCATCCGGTGCATCGACAAGGTCGGGGCCCAAGGCCCAAGCGCGCCACCATAGCCTGCGCAGTACATTTCGCGGGCGACCCAGAATTCGCTCCTCAGCGAGACTCGGGAATCGCCAGGGACCGATCTCGGGCACGACGACGACGCTCAGGAATGACCAGACCCCTTCATCGGCAGCGTCCGCTGGGATGATACGCATGAGCTCGAAAAGCGCTGTTCCGCAGGGGCGATCGAATTGCTGAGTGGACCCAGCGAGAGGTTGAGGAAAGCCGGCGGCTTTTGCTATCTCACGAATTGCGTTTTGGATCTCGAGCAACTTCTCTGCTGGCGCTGGGTGGCCGCCAGTTGCAGCTGGCGCGGCATCGGGATGGTCAATGGAGCCCAAACCGTAGAGTTCGTCCAGCTCGGCGCCGGCTCGCTCAGCCAGAATACGCTGGGCGGCAGCTCGACCCAGACGAGGGTAGAGAAGGGATCCGGAAATCACTGTAGTAATCCGCTGTGATGCTGGATGCGTCGTTCGAGCCTTGTGGGGTCTGTGTCAAGCCAGTGCTGTAATGTCACGACACTTTCGTGTGGCCATATCGCCCCGAGCAAGTTGCGAAGCACGCCGGCCACTGAGACAGCTTCGGCGTCCACATCTAGAGCGGCGATGTCGCCGTTTCGCAGAGCGTAATGCACCATCTGTCGGCTAATGTCCCAATTCAGAGTTCGCAATAGCTGCTCTGTGCCTTCATCTTTGGCGCCGTTCAATAGTTTGGCAATTGCGGGATGTCCAGAATTGAGTACTAGCCGCGCTGCTGACATGAACCGAGCATCTGGGTCGCTGAGATCAATTCTGAGCTCCCAACCCGCTCGAGGGTCCCGTCCACTGCGTTCGAAGTCGATACTTTCTGTTGGGAACTGAGCTCCAATGCCCTCGAGGTCGGTCCAATGCTGTGTACGCCAAAGGATGCTTCCCGGGTAATGGGGCGCGAGCGGTCCGAGGGGTTTGGGATCCGTTGAGACAAGCAGGGTTTCTAGGAAAAGACGACCTCCTAACTGGCGTCCATCCAAATTGAGTTTGACCGCTAGGTCGAAAGTGTCGCTTAGGGGAACCTGCAGTCTCGTAGCCTCGACCTGTATGTTCGTATGGCTAGATCTGGCAATAACGAGAACGAGGAGCTCGCTTTCCCAGTCGAGCGCACAGGCATCAGTGACAACGCGTCGATCAACTGATACTGCGGCTGCGAGCTCGAGGACTGTCTGGTAGTCCCAATGCTGCATCTCCCTGGGCACAGGTATGTCGCCATCGGCAGTAGTGAAGTACCAGCCACCGTGACTGACTGCGGTATTCGGTGGGGTTAGAAATGGAACTACAGGTAACCGCATCAGACACGCTCTGCATCTAGGTCGAATAGGACCGTTGTCTCAGCGCCGCGTCGGACTATCAGGTCGACCTCGACCGGCTTTGAATGCTCAAAGGTCAACACCTCGCTGAGTCCATTCATGTTCCGGTCGTCCCCGTCAATGCGAGCCTCGACGAGCTGTAGGAGCGGGTCCAGGTCTCGATCGGCGTCTCTTCCGTCCAACGCTGCAGCGACGTTGACATGCAGGCGTGTCCCGTCGGATTTCGGCGCCGGACTCACCCGTACGCGGGCAAGTGTGCCAAGGCCGTTATCCAGCTCCATGGGGGCCGAAAATACGATGTCGACACGAGGTTTGGCGGGGCCAGGCCGCCCCGGCTGGCTATCTCGATGGTGTTTCCCGCGTCCTTTTCCTTCCACAGACTTCACAAGATGCGCTAGTCGATCAGCGATGACCGCTGTGCTCGAGGCATCGTCGTGGCGATGCCGTGGACGAGGAGCCCACCGCCTATCCAGGGCTAGTCGGATCTCTCGGAGCCCTACGTTGACTATGGTTCGTCCCCTGCTTTTTGGCAGCAAGGCAGGAATCCACGAGTCGTGTGTTGGCGGCTCCGCGGCGGCGAAGTAAGCGTCGTGCTCATCCTCAGCTCGGAACACCCCTGCCCACTCCGTGCCACCTTCCGGCGGCGCCGGGCCCTCCAGATAGTCAATCACGAGTTCCGGCGTGCGCATGAGAGCAATATGGTGGCTGACTCCCGTTATCGCTGCAGCTGGGGCTGGCGCTTCCGGATCACTGGGATCGGAACCATCTTCGACTTCGGCCCGCTCCCGATGAACGAGTGGAACTGTGGCAAGCTTGCCGATTACAGTAGCTGGCCTTTGTGCTCGAATAGTGTCTATTCGCATACCAACTGGCAAATCGTCACCTCGGCCGTCATCCATGATGGCTCGAAATGCCTGTGCGAAGCCCTGCAACGGTGGTCGATGCTCCGGACTGGCAATCTCCACCGCGTCCCCGTTCCAGGAAACATCAATGTTCATTGGGCGTTTCCCCTTGCGCTCAATCATTTTGGGCCACAGATGCCATGTAACCGATTCTGCGATGAAACGCATTGCTAGTTCCGGTCTACGCCCACCGAAGTCAGGAGCGACTATGAGGATGTTGGTACCCGTTTCTCCTGGTGCGAAGAGTGGCATTCCAATGCATTCCGCAAGCTGGTCTGCGACCCGCCCCGTGATTGGAAGCGGCGTGTCTTCGTCGCGTTCGCCCCACCAGTGCCTGCCGGTGTAGAGCCGGCGATTGCGGGTGAACTCTTCGCCAATAGCACATGCGATCAAGCGGGATTGTTCGCGTCCCATGTACCGGGTACGTGAGTGAATTACGACTGCGTTTGCAGCAGACACTACGTACGAGATGGTTTTTCCAAAGCCGTACGTACCTCCCGTATGCCCCTGCGTATTCGCCTTACCTACATTGAGGACGAAGTCCACCCAGTCGTAGGTGTTGTCTGGGTCCGCCTCGTCCGCTTGGAGTGGGCCGCTCAGCCCTTTTGTGTTTCGATCGGAGATGTACAAGCCAACGAGCGGCTTCCTACTGAGAACGTCGTGGAGGTTAGTCCCCTTAGCCTTTCGCGCATCAACGAAGATTTCATTACGAAGTCCATCGCGTTCCTCGTCGGTGTGGAACCAACCCTCGATCGAGAAACCGACAGGTTGATTATTCGGAAGACGCGCATCCCAACTATTCTGGGCAGTCTCTCGGACTAGGACAGTAAGTGGGTCAAGTCTCGGACGTCCTAGGAGCTTGTAGAACCCGACGGCGGCCAATCCTCCTGCGGGTGGGTAGGACTCAGGTACCCATTCCATTCGTAGCCTCCGTAGCGATAGCTTGGATCAGAGCCTCAGCATCTTCGCTAGTTAGCGGTGATGGCGGCTCGTTGGTCAGATCGATCGAGTACGAAATCCTTAGAGTTCCTGGCGGAATGTCGCCAATCTTGAAGGAACTGCGTGTGATCCGCGGGAACGAGGGATTATCGACAGCGTATGTGCGGGTTTCCGCTGTGCGAAAGCGATGTGGCTCGTAGGGAGCGAGATCGTTCAGGTTCACACCCGCATCGTTAAGGGCGGCTCCTAAACTCGACGATGCCGCTCCGGCTGTGTTAAGGCCTGCGAGCACATCTTGCAGGTTGAACCCGTTCGGATCGCGTTCAAGTCTGCGATGGACCATGTACAGGCTTGTGGAGGGTGGTGAGTCCAGTTGGTCCACACCGGAAATCGGGACAACACGCCCATCTCGGACCAAGGTTGTCTTAGCTTCCAAAGCATATGAGTTCGTGCGAAAGTCGTGAGTCTCCCCGCTGGGGCCGCGCCAATACGAGAGGTCGCTTGAAGCTCCACTTCCGAGGAGGGCTTGGAGCAGAAGCAATTCGCCCAATAGGCCTACGAGCTGATCCTCGGCGAGGACCCCATGGCGAGCGGCGTCCGAGAAGAGTGCCCGCCACTTGTCAAACGCTTCCCCCGCGACCTTTGCAGGTGAAGCGGCATCTTTCAGAGTGGCGACTAGCTCACGGCTAAACTGTGTGAAGACGTTGTAGAGCTCAGGATTCAGACAAACTACAGCCATGTAAAGCGCCTCGCCGAGCCGAACGCGTGTCAAATGGACGGCGCGTCCCCGAGTGTCGGTCCGAGCTGCCTCACCCGGAAGGAGTGGAATCAGAAGATAGCGCCGTCCCTCAGTTCCGATTCCGGCCAGAAGCTCACCGGCACCGACATTGAATCCAGTTCCGACTGTCTCGATTGCATCCTTCGGAGGATTAGTTTCGAGGACAGTCCACACCGCAGCGAGGTCCTTTTCAACCATCGCCATCGCCCAAATCCACTTCGTCCCTTGAGCCTTCCTCATCAACGTAATCGTCCTCCGAGCGTTCCTCGCCAGCTTGTGGGAGCAGCGCAGGATCAACCTGAATCGTATCCACGGGTTCGGTATTCGGGTCGGCTGTCGGGAATGAGAACGCCACGCCGAGAAGGTGGCCTGCCGCGTCGAGAGAGATGCGGTGCTTCGCTTCAGCTTTAGGCTTCGAGTCCTTATCGATGGGGTATAAAAGCAGTAGTCCGCGTCCGTCGGCGTCGCGGATTTTTTGAAGCTCTTTGTCGGTCGTGCTCGGCCTGACGGCAGCGGCCGGCACGAGGTCCGCGACTCGGTCTGGCTTTGACATCAAAGTACCGATAACTGCTAGATCGCCGGTACTGTTCCGTGCCAGTTTTGAGCGGGTAATCAGAGGACTCGGGTCCGTAAGGCCTAGATGCAGTTGCTGGCTGGGTGGTTGACGACCCATTATCGTGAGGTTCCAATTCTTTAGGGCTCCTGCTTTTAGCTGCGAGTCGATGTAATTGATGAGGAGTTCTGAAGTCAGTTCACTGTTCTCGTGAAAGCTGTACGACTGTATGAATTTACGAATCATAACGGCGGGGAGATCGTGGAGGACAACGCGGCTCTCCTCGGCGTTTTGTGGGATGCCCTCGCTGACGGCCGTCGTGATGAGCTCGCGTGCGGCGGATATGTTGTTCTTAATTATCGCCATATTCCGGTGTGCGAAGTATGTGGTCTGCGGCCTCTGGCCACTGAACGAGGCATCACCCTTTACCGCGAACTGGAGCTTTGATGAGGACGTGGCGTGCATGCGCGGGTGGAGGAGAATCCGGACTGGCAAGTTCGACGGCGATGCGCCGTCCATTGTTCGGTAACGCTCGACCTCTCTTCGTATGGCGTCCTCGACGTCCGCCAAGAATTCGAAATCTTCGGCCAGCTGTTGGGTGGTCCAGATGCGAGGGAGATCGCTATACCCGGGCCTATAGCCGAACCACCGCCCCATCTGGAGAAGGGAATCGTATTGGCTGGCGCTACGGAGGAAGTAAGAGGATACGAGGCCCTCTAGAGTTAAACCACGGGACAGAGTGTTGCCGCCGACCGCAATGACGGTAGCCGGTTCGTCACCGTAAATGAGGCGGTCGGCTGACCGGCCGTTGTCGGCCAAGACCTTCACCTCATCGATAACGGACGGCAGAGTTTGGGTCAAATCCTCGAACGACAATGGCGGGAGCTTGTGTCGGGCAGCTGGTTCACGCTGGGTTTCACGCTCCCAAAGCTGGCGCAAAGGCTTGGTGTCCCCTTCCGTCAGCGCGGAGCCCAGGCGTTTAACATAACCCCGAATCGGTTCCAAGTATTGGAGCTGCGGATCTACTCGCATAGTTGTGTGGATGAGCATGCTGGAGTGCTTAGCAGCGCCGGTACGGACTCGTCGCGCAGCCGTTGCCAGAAGGAACCAGTTAATGGCTTCAGCCAGCGCAGGTGTTACTTCAGGCCCATCCGCTAAGAGACTGCTGACCGAATGTCTGACCGCTTCATCCTCGGACACAATGCGAATCATGTCGTGAGGCGCGTCGTCATCAGTCGCCTCCTCTTCGCTGACCTGCTTTCCGAAGAGTTCCCGCGACCCGAAGTACGTCTCTGGCTTCGGCAGTGAGTACACAAAAGACCGCGGGTAGATGTCGTCGGTATCGGATGGGTTGATAAGGACATTAGCGAACGGCGTTGCCGTGTAACCGATATAAGCTACCCGTGGAAGTGCAAGTAGCTCTATAAGTCGTTGGTTGATTCGAGTCCGGTCGAGTTCCGCATTCCTGGCTGCATTCGGACTAGCTTGGTCGGCCTCGTCATCAATGATCAGTACCGGACACGTATCTAGACCCCCGTGCTTGTGCGCCTCGCGGAGCCAATCACGAAGACGAGTCATACGCGAGACGTTCTTTTTCACTACCGCTATCAGACGGAGATTCGGTTGAGCTAGAAGGGGTAGTGCCTTGACGGGATTGCCGAAGTCGCGTTGCTCGTCTGTCAGCGGTAGCCAGCGCGTGGGCTTGCGATTAACCAGATGCTCGTCAATCCTCAACTGCGTCTGACGTCGCAGCGAGTTATGCACGCCGGAAAGGATGATGAACATTCGATACCCGGCATCCGCTGCTTTCGCAATCGTTGCCGTGAAGTTCGCGGTCTTACCTGATTGGACGAAGCCGAGCACGAGCCCGCGAGTACGGATGGTCTGGCTGTGAGGATCGGCCAGCAGGCCGACGATGTCGGTGGATGCCTCGTCAAGGCTGGGCACCGCGTCGATCCAGCCAGGATCTGTCTCGAGGTGGCCTTTTAATGCCGGCCAGAAGATGTCGTGTGCGGAAGGACCCGTGTACCACGGGGGTGGAATGTCCTCGGGGTCGTAGAGCGCCTCTTTCTTAGCGAAGCTCCGTCGTTCCTCAGCAACCGAGTGACGGAAGTTGACCATCTTCTCGACCAGGGCATCCTCGTTCGTGAGGAGAACCAGCGTCGACGCTGCCTCGCTTTCGGGTTTCCCTTGGCGGATCAGCAGCTCGAGATTCTCAAGAACGCTGCGTTCTCGCTCCGTCAATTCGGGCACTCTGGATCCCCTCCCATCGTGGGCAAGGCTACATTCAATCTAAAGACGCTCCTGAGCAGCTTTGTCATCATCTTTCGAGGTATATAGCAAAGGGCTCCCATGCGGTAGGTCCTAAGCCGGCGAATAGCCGAGAAACAATCAGCCGTGTTTCCCACTCGGCGGTACCACATTGAGGCACGGGTACCCACACGGCTGCCCACTCAAGCCGGATCCACGCGTCTTGAAACGATAGCCAAAAGGTGGAGTCATTCGTGGCAAATTAGAACAGGTGACAGACACGATGCGCGCGAGGTGGCTGTTTCTGACGGCATGATTTGTGTGATGACATGCGTGTCCCGTGGGCGGATGTAGTGCTTCCCGCCCCCGCGCGGTTATCTAGTCAGCAGGGTAGGGATGACTGAAGACCAAGGGGCGAGCGCTTCTCCCAAGCCGTTGAACGACGTGGTTCGTCAGCAAATGCGCACGATGCCCCGCAAAGACACCGGCGTAGAGAAGGCATTGCGTCGGGAACTCCATCGGCTCGGGCTCCGGTTCCGTGTCAACCATCGCGGTCTGCCGGGTACGCCGGACATCGCTTTTACCAGGGCTCGGATTGCAGTGTTTGTTGACGGATGCTTTTGGCACAGTTGCCCAGAGCATGGGTCGTCACCCAAAAACAACGCATCATGGTGGGCATCGAAGCTTGCTGGGAATGTTGAGCGTGACCGTAGAAAGGACCGCGAGCTGGCCGCAATGGGATGGACCACCGTCCATATTTGGGAGCACGAGGATCCCGTTCACGCTGCACGCGAGATTCGTCAGAGGTGGATGGAACAGTTGGGGTTGTACGGCGGGTCAGACGACTCCTGACGCGGCCGCCGTGAGAACTTACTCCTAAGGAAAGGAGACCCAGTGCCACGGAAAACGGCTTGCGTGACTCCCTCGGCGGCCCGGCTGACGGACTCGCTCCGAGATATAGGCTACGACTTCAGTTCCGCAGTAGCCGACCTAGTCGACAACAGCATTACGGCTGGGGCGACGGAAGTTGACATTTTTATCGAGTTTGACGGCGAGGCGTCGAAAGTCTTCATTGCGGACAACGGACGGGGCATGACGCTCAATGGCTTGACCGAGGCGATGCGATTCGGAAGCCGTCGCCAGTACGGTCGAGGCGACCTCGGTCGCTACGGGCTAGGACTCAAGACCGCGTCGCTCTCGCAGGGTCGCTGTATGACCGTTGTAACTAGGACTTCGCACGGACGTCGGGTAATACAGGCTCGGCAGCTCGATTTGGATCTCGTCGCGGAGTTCGACGATTGGCTGATCGTAGAGCCCGAGCGCAACGGAGTGATCGAACGTGCACGTAACCTACTCGAGGATGCACCGGGAACCGTGGTCATCTGGGAGAAGTTGGATAGAGTGTTACCGCCGAAGAACCCCGACGGGGGCTGGGCAAGACGCAGGTTCGAAACTCTCCCACGGAAGGTCGCCGACCATTTGTCCATGGTCTTCCACAAGTTCCTAAGTGGTGAGGTCGGAGAACGGCTGGTTATAACGGTCAACGGACGGAAGCTTAAGCCCTGGGATCCTTTTGCTAGGCGAGAGAAAGAAACCCGTGAGTTGCCGAAGCAGTCCTTTGAGATCGATACAGGGACATCGGCCGGTGTGGTTACGTTATGTCGCTTCGTGCTGCCTGGGCGTGACAAGTTCAGTTCGCTTGCTGAGTTCGATCGACTCTCCGGCCCGCTGAAATGGAACCGTCAACAAGGTCTCTACATATATCGTGCTGGGCGGCTGGTGCAATGGGGCGGATGGGCCGGAATCCGCAGTATTGACGAACACACCAAGCTCGCCCGGGCGAGCGTCGATTTCGATACCGATCTTGATGAGGCGTTCAACATCAACGTGGCGAAGATGCGGGTCTCGGTGCCGACTCAGCTTCGGCAGATGATTGAGCGCCCGATCAATGAGGTCTGCAGTCTTGCAGATGATCTCTACCGAAAGTCCACTCGGCCCACACCCGACGGCGGCCGATCCATCACCGACAAGTTCTCGGCCGGGCATGACGTCGGTCTGGCATTGAAGGGCGCTGCTCTAGAAGCGGGGGAGGTCAGAGCATTCAAGAAAATCGCAGCCGAACTGCGTAAGGCTGAGCCTGGCGTCGCAACGTCGCTCGGCCTGTAGATTCAGTCGTAAAGAGTCGGGTTGAGGATGCGCTGCCTCTGCCCTTCGCTGCATTGCGTGTTCAAAGGACACTCTGAGCACACTGGGTTGACCGGCCGGCACCAGAGATTAGCGAGTTCAATCAACCCCAGATGAGCCGAGCGTGAGAACTCCCCCATACCGATCATGCGTGCGACAGCGAGGCGCCCGTCAGTCATCCGGTTTCTCCGTTCCACGTCCAAGTTTCCCTGGAACCGGCTTGCCACCCGCAGAACACCTTTCGTGACGAGAACGGGCTCTTCAGGGCCTGCTTCTCGGTCCTCTCGAGTCTCTCTGGGCACCGCGAGTACGGCTAGATCCGCAACAGACTCCGGTACTCCGAGTGCAGCACGGATCTCGACGGCCGACCCATCCAGTGCCGCTGGGTTCTTATTGAGCCGGTCGGCGAGTTGGAGGACACGGTCGGCTCGTTGTTCCCGACCGGAATTCTCTGTGAGAAACGCAAGTTCTTCGGCGAAGCGCTTTTGTTGCGCGGGTCTTAATGTCCACGGCTGGTCATTGCGCTGTAACAGTTTCCATCCTTGCCGGAGCAGCGTGCGCGAGGCTCGATCCAGCAGCTCCTCGCCCGCAATCACAAGCCAGCGTGAGCCAGACCGAAGCCAAGGGAGAGCCTCTTCGCGGTCCTTCTTCAGCCACCACTCCGCCAGCAGTTCCGCCGTCTTCTTCGTACTAATGCCCGCGTCCCGCGGCCCATCTAACGACTCACGGATCGCTTGCCCCATCACATAGCCCAGACGCGGCGGGACCGCGTTGCCAATCTGTCGAAAGGCAGCGGAAGGGGGCCCGTCGAAACGGAAATCGTCCGGGAACGTCTGTAGGCGGGCTGCCTCTCGGACGGTCAGCGTGCGGCTCTGGCGCGGATGGATGTACCAGTACCCATCCTTCGCGATGTGGGCCGTAATTGTCCGGGATAGATCGTTCTCGTTGAGCCGGTTGTACTTGTCATCGAAGATGTCACCGCGGTATCGCTGGTGCTCCTTGCTCAGCTCGGTGTACTTCGTCGCGTGCGTCATGGATTCAAACGCTTGGCGGTCATCTTCCCGGACAGGCCGGGTGATGTGGTCGAACACCTTGTGTCGGTCTGAGGCTGGGACCCCCGCACGCATCTCCTTCTGAAATTTCGTCACTGGGCCCGCATACTCAGCCCAACCGTGTTCGCCGCCGTCCGGCCGCCAGCCCCCCTCTACTTCCGGAAGGTCACCGATGGCCGTCCACACCGAGACCTTTTCTTCTGTCTCGGCAGGGAAGCGGAACTCAACATTGTCGCGAAGCGCCACTAGAATCAGCCGCTGCCGGAACTGAGGTACCCCGTACCGCCATGCATCCACGACGCGTTCCTCGACGGAGTATCCGATCTGTTCCAGCTCCTCGACCATGCTGCGGAGGATGAACATCTCTCGGTCGAGAGCCATGTCGGGCACGTTCTCCATCAGGACTGCCCGTGGCCGCGACCGTTCGATGATCTCGAGAAAAGAGCGCCACAGGTCTCGGCGCTCATCGTGCGGGTCGCGAAGACCTGCCTGAACTCGGTGGCGCAGCATCGAACGCCCAGCCTTGGAGAACGGTTGGCATGGCGGTCCTCCAGCCACGAGGTCGATACCTGCTGCCACAACGAGCTCGGCCACGTGCTCCACAACTTTCGGATCAGACAGGTCCCAGTCGACTGACAACCCGCCGAAGTAGTGGGCGTGGGTCCGGATCGCAAATGGTTCGTGATCAGCAGAAAGGACCACCTTGAAGCCGGCTTGTTCGAGGCCCAGGCTCAGCCCACCCGCGCCACTGAAAAAGTCTGCCGCGAGGGGAGCGCCGGCCACCTTCAAGCGCGTGGCGTAGTCGACCAGCGTGCCGACATCCTCGGTGTGGTCCGGGTGGGGCGGCAACTTCAGGAAGGGCCCCCGCACCAAGCGCACCCCGTAGCCAGTGTGTTTCCTCGGTTTGGATCGGGGCTTCGTCACGAAGTAACGATAACTGGACGTTCGGATATAGCCGGCGAAAGCCATGGGCCGGTCGCGCGGTTTACTGGAGGGGTCGGGGCACCCGCCTCGGTTAGTATCCGACTAGGAGTATCCCTGTGAAAGGGAGTTGCAGCCGCTGGGATGCATATATTGCGTCGAGCTGTTCGAGTGTCCGTTTGTACCCCTGGGTGACAGCGTTCGAAGTTCGGTAGTAGATCGGCATGTAGAGAGCAAGAAAGGTGGCATCGAGGATCAGCGCAGTTCTTACGATATTGCGGTAGTCAGCGTGATTGGCCACACCTCTGCCCGCCTCGACCTCGACCGCGATTCCGAATTCATCATGGAATGCGTCGATTTCGTACGAAACACGCGGCTTGCCGTTCTCGCCGAAGAGAACGGGACGTCGGATCTTTCCAGCTCGAGTCTTACTCGTCTCGGCGATGAAACCCAGATTCTCAAGTTCCGGCCGCAGTTCGCGTAGGACCCCGTCGCTCGTCAAGCGAACCTCACCTCCAATGGTGGAGATTTGGTTCTCCACTTGAGCGGTGACGTCGACCAACTCTCTTGCCCAAGTAGGTGGGTAGATATTCCGGGGGAAATAACACCAACGCGGATAGCTCATGCCAGGTCCCTTCCTTGAGGCCGTATCTAGCACAGAGCTAGCGAACCTTCAACGCATGTGAGCTTCCCGTTCGTGCTCTGGGTGCTGCCGAGTAGAGTCGAGCACGGCTGGCGCCTGCAAACGCGCCATACGCGTTGGGTGCAAGCGGGGTCGCCCCACCCAGACCGACGATGGTCACCAGGTGCTGTTGTCTCCGACCGAAGCGCGGACTCACACCAAGCCCACCCTGAACGATCATCTGCTCGAGACGTTCAGGCATCTGGCGGCATGTGCCGTCGCAAGGGTGTCCATGCGAACGCCGCCCGTCAGAAGTACGGCGACGTCTCCTTAGGCGATCGTCACGACATTCGCCACACAAGCAGCAAAGTCAGCAGGTTTTGTCGGTGGTCGTCACTAGAATGGTGTACATGCAGGCAGCAACCAGTATTTACCCGACGCTAGACCGCGATCTCGCTCGATCGAGCAACGCAGGTGATTCGCTGCTGCGGCTCCACACCCGTGTTCCAATCGAGGGCGTCGGCGTCGTTCATGTCATCACCGAAGTGGACCCCGACGACCCGGGATACGCATTCAGCGACGTCACCCTCGCGCGCTACCGCGACGGCGAACTGGCTGAGTACGTCCCGCTCGTCGGTTCTGTGTGTGAGAGCGTCGTGGCGCAGTGCATGCACGAGCACTGGTGCGATGTGGACCGGGCGATCCGATGCGTCGATCGCGATATGGAGACACTGTGCCTATTGGATATGGACTGGGAGTTGGACGACGAAAGCGGGCTCGACCAATCAGTTGAGGACGTCGATCCCGCCGAGACACCGCGATTGCACGCGTTGTACACGCGGGCTTTGGGCCGACCGGTGCGGACACCTGACCTCCACCGCTTGTCCTAGGCTTCGAGATTCGGTGCCGCTCGTGGGGACGGCTATCGACCTCGCACGAGCAGTTCGCAGAATGGAGGCCGCCTCGAATCGGAGGTTGGTGGCGTGAATCAGTTTGATTACGTTGCCAACACGCCGACATCACTTGTCGGGTACATACCAGACAGTCGGATGGGTCGACGAGGCGCACGAACGGATCACTTATTCCTCAGTCTTATTGCGAGCCTTACCCGAAGCGACCATCAGCCAGGCGCTTCAGTGCCTGGCCGTCGGTCAGTTCGTCGCGGTGATCCGGGTTCTGCCAATAGAATCGGACCAGCTTGCGAAGCGCTCGCCCCTCCGGGTAAACGACGCTGCCGGCAGTGTCAACACGTCCTCGTCGGACATCACTACGACTATCGCGCTCGGTGTGGGAGCCGACTGGTTCGGAGGGGCGTCAGTGACATCTACGACGCGCGCCCAGTCACCGCGCTGAGGTCGCCACCCTTGCACGAATGTGAATCCGTTGGGGGTCAAGCGCAGGTACTGCAAGCTGCCGCGACGAAGTGTTCGCCACACGATCGGCGCACCCGCGATTGCGCCTACCGCGCTGACGAACGGAATGTACAAGCGCATCTGCTCTGGCGCCGGAATGTTCAGTGTCCCAGTGGATCCGAATATCGCGAACAAGCCGCTAGCTACTGTCAGTCCGAGCAGCGACATCTGGAGAGGGATGTCAACGCCCCGATCCCTTCGTCGACGAGAGAACGGATAAGCTCCAACGTCTTAGCCTGGACCACATTCAGCGGCGAACCAGGATTCTCCTGCGCGACGTCCCAGTGGATGCGGTCGAGCGCAATCCAGTCGACGGGGCCTCGCAACAGTACGCTTTCTCGCGCCGTCACGGGATTGCTCTCCATGTCCTTCGCATTCATCAATCGTAGCCACGAGACACGACAACGGACTGCGGCAAAGCGGTCGTTACGTCAGGTCGCTGTGGGTGGTCAGCGCGCGCCCTGGCGTATCTGTGGGCCGATGTATCTTGCCGGCCATGACGCCCGGCCGATGCGTGCGGGGGATCCCGCTCTTGCTCGAACGTCAGTGTTTCGCCGCGTCTTGCACCTGCTTCTCGATCCGCTTCATGAGCCGTTCGTCGCCGATCATCTCGAGGACGACTGCGCCGAGATAGACATCGTCGCTCGTGGCGTGCCGCATGACGTCGGGCATGCCTGCGACAATTCCGACGAGTTCGTCGATGAACACCCGGAATCCGTCGAGCGGGATGCTCATCAGCTGTGTGCAGTCTTTCCGCAGCCGCTCATACGGTGACGGCACGCTGACATCGCGGCAGCGCTCGGCCAGCTCGAGGAACCGCTCGTGAAAGTCCATCAGCCGATTGGCCACGTGCAGGATTCCGTCGCCGTTGCCGATGTCTTCGTCGTCGCCGATCACGTTCTTGAACGCCGGCGATTTCATGAACGATTCCAACCGCCCGGTGAGCTCACACAGGTCGTCGACGCAACCCTCGAAGTACGCCGCGACCTCCCAGCCGCTCCACAGGTGTCGGACCGGTGCCGGCGAGTAGTGCAACTCCCAATCGCGGAGACGCGGTCGCACTTTCGCGAAGCGTTGCACGAGTACCGAGACGAAGGCCGCCCACGGCCATCCCCTCGGCCTTTCTCTCAGCAACACGTCGAGATCCTTTGCGGTGTAAGCGATGGCACCGAAGTGTTCGTCATCGTCAGGCGGGTCGTCCGATGGAACGTCGGGCTGAGACGTGATCGACTTCATCAACTTCGCACCTTCGACGCCGTAGACGCCCCTGGCATCGCCTCGCAACGTCCAACCATGCTGCCGCTCAGCACGGTGCGCCAGGATCTCGGCTTCACGGGCGGCGGCCAGTCGGCGTTCCTGCTCGCGGCGAATGAGCGCCCGGATCCCGAAGAATAGTCCGATCGCCGCCCCCACGCCGACGATGACCCAGTAGTAGTTGATGGCCACCCAGATCAGGATCAGCACGCCGAAAAATGCCGCCCCACCGCCGGAATCCGAACCGCGCCTTGCCATCACACACCCGCCTCTAAAGCGGCTGGGTGTAGCCGATGCTGCGTGCCCACTCGACAACCGCCGGCTTGGTGTCCAGGCACATGGTGTTCACCGCCGACAACAACACGATCGCCGCTTCCGCGGGCGCGAACCCCGTCCGCTGCAGCTTGCCCAGCACCGCAGGCGGCGGCACCCCGAAGCGCAGTTCGTGACACAGCTCCTTGCCGATGTCGATCATCTCGATGGTCGACTCGTACCACACCCCCATGTTGTCCAGCTGTGCGATGAACTCGTACTGGTCGGCCCGCGCCGGACTCGACAACACAACCGCTCCGCACAACGCGAGCGCGCTCGCGATTCCCCAACGTCCGCGCATCATCCCCCCTTGATTAGCGCTTCCGAGCCGACCGTAACTCGACCCACTGACATCTCCGCTGCCACGGCGCGACGCTGCGGTCCGCGAGTACGCTGACCTGCGCGAACGAAGCGATTCAATGGTCTGTTTGTGATCACCGCTCATGCCTGGCATTGGCCGCCATACGGCAACATTCCAGAAGTCCGCGACGGGACGCGCGCTCCAGCGTCATCGCTAAGGCAAGGGCAATCTGGTCGGTGGCATCTCTTTGGCGGAGGCCGAGGAGTAGGGGCAGGCGCCGCGCCGGGAATCAGCGGGAACACCGTTCGCCGTTCCCTCGGTGATTCTCAATACACACAATGCACAACGCGCGGCAGATCGTCGATGCTTTCCTATCGCTCGCCGATCATCTGAGGGGCTCCCTTGGCGGCCGTTGCATACAGCTGGTGGACGGGCAATGCTGGGTAAGAAAGGGGTGCGCCTTCATGACCTTGGTCGACAATGTGACCGTCCGTCGGGCGGTCGGTGAGTTCGCAGCCAGGCCGGACCAGAGATCCTCGATTGAGGTGCTTCGGTCGTGCATGTACGGCGAACTCCTCTTCGACCTCACTGGGTCGGACAAGCCAGAGGGCGGCTCGTATTCGCGCGGATCGCAGATCCAAATCCGCGGCGGGACGGGCCCAGACGGTGGTCGGGCGCTGTTCGCGTTCACGCGTCAGCAGGAGATCGCCCGTCTGTATCCGCCTGGCACGGAGACTCAGTCGATGGTCACGCCGGCGACCGGCGCGCTGGGAATGGCGCGTCGACAACACGACGCCTGGCTTTATATCGATCCGCCGGGCCGACGTGCGCATTGTCGGCCGCGGATATCGATTTTGCCTTGCGGAATCCGAATAACGAGCCCCTGAAGGCAGTGCTGGCTGCGCTCGATGCTGGTGATGCCGACAGGAGTGATGTCTTGGACGTCCTCTTGACGGACGGCCCGATGCTGCTGGCTGTGGACGAGGCAACCGAACCAGGCAAGGCGCGGGTTCGCTGGACAACCTTGGCCGATCGCTCACCGGCCCTGCTCGCCTTTACCAGCGCACCCGAGGCCGTCGCGTCCCACCCATCGGATGCCTACGCCGCGTTCACCACGCCCAAGGTTCTCGAGATGGTTAGTACGAACGGCTTCGACGGGATCATCATCAACCCCGCCGGGCCGTCAATTGCCTTCTCTAGAACCGAAATTGACGGATAGCTGTCGTTCGGCCGGGTTCACCTCGTGGCGCGGTTACACGTCAACGATCGACACCGATCCGGCCCGGGCTGGATCACATTGGTGAACACCGGTCACCACGGGCCCTCATGTGCGGGTTGATGCCTCGCCTCGAACGTGCGAAGCATCCGATAGCCGACGCCGGAAGATCATCGACCGTGATGACTCGTACCCGTCACCGACCCCCCATACATTTCGAGCACGCCGGCGTGCGCAACCCTGAAGTACTGCGAGATCCGGTCTCGAGCCATTCGAGCCATCTAGTTTGGGATTCGTGTTCGTTGGGGGCGTCGAGCGGACCGATCATCGCATTGATCTCGCGCTCACGCGCAGACCAGTAAAGCTGCGGCTTGCAATCATCGGCACGGTAGCAGACCACTGTGCCAAGCCGCCCGCCCTCATCGACGCGATTGTCAGTGTCTTCAAGCTCAAATCCAAGGGTGTTCAAGAGTCGGCCAATTCCAGGCTGCACCACTTCTGAAAAGCTCTGTGCCATCGTAGCTATCACCTACATGGCCTTCCACGTGCCGGCTGATCGACGACAGCTATTAACCTTCATTCAATAGTGCAGCGTGCGCGGCTGGGAAGTGGATATCGAAGAGTGCCTTCAGCCACGACATCACGGCGGTTTTGTTCGCATCAAGTCCCGGCGTCTCTAAGTCATCATGCGCATCACTAAGTAGCAACATGAAGCGCCATTTCTTTGATTGGTTGACAAGTCCGAATTCGTTCGGGGCGTCGAGGGGTGCAAGCATGAAATCGATTCCACCATCCCGTGCCGACCAGCAAATCTGAAGTTTGCAGTCTGTACGGCGGTAGTACACTGCCCACGCCGGACGATCTCCGTAGGTGATTCCGTCTTGAACTTCATCAAGCTCGAAACCTGCACTCGACAATGTGGGATCTAGAAACTCTTTTAGCTCAGCGGGTTTCATCTCTAGTCGTCTCCCTCATATACCCACGAGTTGCCGTACTGCTTGTATCCGAATTGTTCGGCGTTTTCCTTCAAGAAGTTGATCTCCAGGGCTGAGAAAGACCGCCTTTGCACCGCCGCGACCTGCTCGACGCTATCGAAACCCCCTGGCAGGACGTAGTCAATACGGGGCACGCCATTTTGCAACTGTATAAGCAGGAATTGTTCGTTCACCTGCCACGCGATGCTTCTCGTTTGCTCGTCACTGAGGCCATGCCCGATGGCGTTCCAGGCTCGGTCGCCTGTGTCGAAGTAGATACCGCCGTTGTTCCTCGCTTCACCGATATATCCTCCCTCGAGTCCGTCCCACTTGCCTAGGACCACGCGATCTGCCATCCCCGCATCGCCGGTCGGACTCGGTATGTGGTGTGTCGAGAGGTCTGCCACTTCACGGGCAAGATCAGCCGTCGGCAGCCCGTTCACGAAGGCTTCGTTGAGGCTTGATGTCACACGTGGAGCGTCAGGCGAGTAGCCGTCAGAGTAATCCCAGACGGCAGCCGCCGAACGATCGCCCGTTACCGGGTCGAGTGGCGTTGGATGGTCGACTGTGCCTGTACCACTTGGCATGTCGACGATATCGTCGGGAATGGCCGCACGGGCCGCGAGTGCGGCCTCACCGCCGAACATCGCACCCGGCGCAGTGATCGCGGCCTCGCCGGCGGCTTCACCAAGGAAGTGCCCGGGGTATTTCGTCGCGTGCTCGACTTCCTCGGCCAAGGTGTCGACCGGGTTTGTCGCGCGCTCCCAAGCGCCCTTGGCCATATCGCTCCACGCGCCTTTGAGGTCCTCCCACCCGTTGGCCCCAATCAGATCCTTGATGCTCTCTTCGGTGTTGAACCAGCCGTCGGCGAACCCCTCGGCGAACCCTGGCGGCGGCACCGCGTCGCGTTCAGCGGGTTTCGTTGCCGGAAGCGGCTTTTGCACGGCGGCGACAACCGCATCGAGTCGCTGCTCGATCTGGTCCGGCGGCACACCGCTGCGCAGCATCGTCTGTCGCGCAAGGTCTTTGAACTGCTCGACCTTAGCCGGATCCATCCGCACCGGCCCGGGGGTGCCCACACCATCTGGCGTAGCTGAAAAAGACCGCTGCTCGGATTCTCCGGTGAGCTGACCCAACGCGCCGTCGAGACTGTCCGGCGTGGCCGACCGCTCACCGGGCTTATCACGCTTATCACCGTCGTCGGGCAGCAACAGATCCTGCAGCGACGCCGCCGACTTCACCGCCGGTTCGGCAGTGCCACTAGCCGCGGTGATCGCGCCCGCCAGGTCCGCGTCCATCCGTTCACCGTCGGCGAGCGCCGCAGCGATGCGCTCCTGCAGATCGGCGACCTTGGCCGCGACCTGCGCGGCGTACTCCTCGGTCATGTGGCTGGTGTCCGGCGGGATCACCTGATTGGTGGACTCGTCCACGACCACCGCCGGCGCAGCGGCGGCATCATCGAGGATGCGCTTGATCGTGTCGGCGAGATCCTCAGCGTCCTGGTGGACCAGTTCCATCCGGTTCGCCGCGGCGCCGAGACTGTCGGCCACCGACTCGTGCTCGCCCGCCGACGCCTCCATCGCCGACATCGCCGCCTGCGCGCCGCGTCCCTCCCAGGTAGACACCCTGATCAACGAGCGATAGAAGTCCGCGGAACCGGTGTGGTTCGCCGCCGCATCGCGCGCTGCTCGAGCCAAATCGGCGATCTCGGGAGGCCACTGCTTGAGCTCCTCCAGATTCAACGTCACGTGCTCAACTCACGGCGCAGAACCCGCGTCGTCGATCTCGTCGGCGCTGGCGGCGTCAGTGCTCACATAGCCGTCCGCGGCCTCCCGGTGCGCCTGTACATACCTGGCGAAATGCTCGCCGAACCGCGCACCGTCCGCGTCCCAAGCCGCCACCATCGCGGGCAACGCCGCGGCCGCCGAACCCGATCCAAGAGCCGCATTGCTCGCCCGCGTCTGCGCCGATTGATGCGCCGCCTGAAAACCGCTGGCGTGACCGGCGAGCTGGTCTGCGGCCATGCGCAACTCCGTCGGATCCACCTTCAACGGCTCATCCGGATGTGACACGGCATCCCCCTTCCGCGCGCTAATCGCACATTAACACCGCTCCGATACCCTCCGGTACGCCAATTTGACCGCTACACGGTCATCGACTCCGGCGCGATTGCCTGGCAGGATGGCGACCACCTGCCGCCCAGCCTGAGGTACTCGCTGTGACCAATCACCCTGTCTCTGTTGACTTTCACTTCGACATCATGTGCCCGTTCGCCTACCAGACGTCGCGATGGATCCGCGAGGTGCGCGATCAGACCAGTCTGCAGGTGAACTGGCGCTTCTTCAGCCTCGAAGAGATCAACCGCCAGGACGGCAAGAAGCACCCGTGGGAGCGCGAGTGGTCCTACGGCTGGTCGATGATGCGCATCGGCGCGCTGCTGCGCCGGCAGTCGATGGCCGACGTCGACGCCTGGTACGAACGCGCCGCCCGCGCCCTGCACCTCGAAGGCCTCAAACCGCACGAAAAGGACGTCGCGCGAACACTATTGACCGAACTCGGCTTCGACCCCGGGCTGGTCGACGAGGCCATCGCCGACCCGACCACCAACGACGAGGTGATGGCCGATCACCAGCGCGTCGTTGACGCCGACGGCTACGGCGTGCCCACCCTGTTCTTCCCCGACGGGCAGTGCCTGTTCGGGCCGGTGCTCATCGACCCACCCGCCGGAGAGGCCGCGGTGCGACTGTGGGACGCCGTCGTCGCATGGACCGAATTCCCCCACCTCTACGAACTGCAGCGCCCCAAGACACCCGCCGACCAGCAGGCGATCGTCGAGTCCTTCCGCCCGTACCTGCAAGCCCGCGACTGGGTGTCGATCAACCGCGGTGAGGTCATCCCCTTGGACCCTCCCCAGAGCTGACTCGGTCCCCGCGAGGCCCGTGCGATGATGGCCCGCGTATCCCCGAGCAAAGGAGCTTCCGATGGGGTTCGAGCGCATCGACGACCTGCTGACCGGTGTGACCGCCGACGGCACGCTGCACGGCGTCGCCGCCACCGTGGTCGGCCGCGACGGCGTCCTCTACCAGGGATCAGCCGGAGATGCCAAGCCCGACAGCATGTTCCGCAACGCGTCGATGACCAAGGCCGTCGCCACCACCGCCGCGCTGCAACTCGTCGAACAGGGCCGCGTGCAGCTCGACGCGCCGGTCGCCTCGATCGTGCCCGAGTTCGGCGAGCTGCAGGTGCTCGACGGCTTCGAGGGCGGTGAGCCGGTGTTGCGCGCGCCCAAGACGCAGGCGACCGTCCGGCAGCTGATGACCCACACCGCCGGCTGCGGCTACCACTTCCTGAACGAGAAGCTCTTCACCTACTGCACCGAGCACGGCTTTCCCAACCCGCTCGAAGGCATCAAGCGCAGCCTCAGCGCACCGCTCGTTCACGACCCCGGCACGGTCTGGGAGTACGGCATGAGCACCGACTGGCTCGGCCTGGTCGTCGAAGCCGTCAGCGGCCAGACGCTGGCCGACTACCTCGCCGAGCACGTCTACGGCCCGCTCAACATGACCGACTCCACGTTTGCCCCCAGCGACGGACAGCGCGCCCGGCTGTTGCCCGTCCGCTTCCGGGCACCCGACGGCAGTCTCGTCACGACCGAGCTCGACCTGCCCGCCCAGCCGGAATGGGACGCGGCCGGCCACGGGTCCTACGGGACGATCACCGACTACGGGCGCTTCCTGCGCGCCTGGCTCAACGGCGGCGAGCTCGACGGCACCCGCATCCTCAAAAGCGAAACGGTCGAGCTGGCGTTGCGCGGCCACCTCGACGGGGCGCCGCTGCCGAAAATGCTGGAGCCGACCATCCCCGAGCTGGCCAAGCCGGTCGAGTCGCTCGACGTCCCGCAGGGCTGGGGCCTGGGCTTCCACCTGTACCTGGTCGATCTGCCCGGTATGCGCAGCGCCGGCTCGGCCGACTGGTCGGGGCTGTTCAACAGCTTCTTCTGGATCGACCGCAAGGCCGGTATCGCCGCGGTGATCGCCACGCAGCTGCTGCCGTTCTTCGACGACAAGATGGTCGAGACGATCCTCGGGTTCGAGGCGGCGGTCTACGCGGAGCTCGGCGCGGGAGAGTCGGTCAAGCGGCTCCAGGCCAGCCAGGCGGATCCCGGCTTGCGTGACGACCTCGCGGACCTCGCCGGTGAAACCACCGGTGACCTCGACGAGCTGTGACGATCGTCGCCGGTGCTGCAGCCTTGGGCGTCGAGCTGAGGGTGGCCGACTATGGCCTGCTCGATGCGGCAGTGGCGCGGCACCAGGCCAACGCCTTCGGGGTCGACGGCGGGTGCATGGCGCCTCGGCGGTCCTAGGCACGAGATTGCAGTCAGGGTCGTGCGGTAGTGCAGCAGCCCTCAGTGCAGTCTCGGTCATAGCGTCACGATGGTGTTGGCTCAGCAAGCGCAAACCAGTAATCGGACGAAAGTCGGAGTCGGCCGTCAGTACCCGGTGGGACTTTGTGATTCCGTCGCCTGCTGCCGGTCCGCGTAGATCTCGGCCAGGAACTGTTCGACGGCCACTGCCGCGTGCGCCGCGCGCGCCGAGCCAAGCATGTCGAAAGCGTGCTGGGCGAACGGCAATTCGGCGTATACCACGGGTTGGGTGCTGACGTCGCGCAGCTTGGCCACGAATGCCCGCGCCTGCTCGACGGGCACCAGCGAATCGTTGGTGCCGTGCAGCACGAAGAACGGGGGCGCGTCGGCGGCCACATGGTTCACCGGCGACGCATCGACATACGTGTCGAAGTTCGTCGACTGCGGTTGTTTGATGACCATCTGCTCGAGCAGTTCGGGCATCGACGGATGCATCGCGTCCTCGAAGCGGGTGAAGTCGTAGACGCCGTAGAACGGGACGGCGGCTTGCACCCGGGTGTCGACGTCCTCGAAGCCCGGCTGATACCGCGGATCGTTGGGTGTCAACGCCGCCAGCGACGACAGATGCCCACCGGCCGAGCCGCCGGTGATCGCGATGAAGTCCGGGTCGCCGCCGTACTCGGCGATGTGCGTCTTGACCCATGCCAGTGCGCGTTTGACGTCGATGATGTGGTCGGGCCACGTGTTGCGCGGGCTGTGCCGGTAGTTGATCGCCACGCAAATCCAGCCGAGCTCGGCGAGGTGGCTCATCAACGGATGTGCTTGTCCGCGTTTGTTTCCGGTGATCCAGGCGCCACCGGGAATCTGGAAGAGCACCGGCGCCTTGCCGGTCGGATCGAGATCGGGGCGCCGCCAGATGTCGAGCTGGTTGGCGCTGCTGAATTCGCCGTAGCTGATGTTGCCGTCGTGGGTGTAGTCGCGGTAGATCCGCAGCATCCGCAGCGCACCCGGACTCTTGGCGGTGCCCGCGCCGGCGGGCCGACGCCACAGGCCTGTCGAGTCGGTGCGGCGATCGGGGCCGAGGCCGGCGTCCAGTGCGTCGCGCAGCGGAACACCCGCCCGATGACCCGCGCGGTTGAAGTTCAGCAGACCCACCGCCGAAATCGCGGCCACCACCGCCGCGATGATGCGCACCGGCCGGGTCATGCGCCGAGCCGTCAACGCCAGCCCGCCGAGCTGGCTGGCCAGCGTCTGCAGCGGAAACTCGCTGACCACCAGACCGAGCCCGAACGACAGAATCGACGGGCGTCCGCGCCGCGCCAGCGGCCGGTAGCCGTTTAATGTCGCGGCGGCCGTCACGGCCGTGACAGCCAACGCCCCCAGCTGCCGGGCGACGTGGAGAACTCGGTCTTTGCGCATTCGGCCACCATACGAGGCGCCGCCGGTGCGGTCATGGATCGGCCACCGTGCCGGTTTATCCACAGCCACCTCATCGACCGGCACCACCAGCGGCCATCGTCGCCTACGCTGATGATCGTGGGAATGCTCGAGGATCACGAAGCGCGGATTTCGGCGCTGGAGGCAGCGCAGGGGGATTACCGCGCCGTGTTGGCGGCCGTCAACACGCTGGGCATGACCCAACGGGAACACACGACTCGTCTGACCAACGTCGAGACCAGGCTGACCGGCGTCGAGACGGAACTGGCCGATTTCCGTCAGGAAACCCGAGCCCGATTCCGCTCGGTGGATGAGCATCTCGCCGAAATCAAGGACTTGATCGTCGGCCGCAACGGCTGACCGCGCGCGTACCTGCCGCGGATGCCTACTGCGGTGTCGCTTGTCGTCGACGCGGCTCCCGCGCCCCGGTAATTCCATGTCTTTTCCGAGGTCCGCCGGGGACGGTCAGGTTGGCAAATGGCAGCGGGGTGTTCGAATCGAACAGAACCTGTCGTGTCGAGGCTGACACGTTAGCCATGAACGCGGCCAACATCTCTCGTTCGGCAGCGTCGGAGTTGGGGCAGGGCGCGAAGTGCACCCACAGTCGCTCAATGGTTGCGAGTGTCTTAAGCGGCCAGCCCCCTGAGTGCGGACTTCGCGCACCAAGCGGTGTCCGGTAGTACTGATCGACCCGCTTGGATACGGATGATCCTGCTAACCCGATGTACAAGATCGTCTCATCGGGGAGCCACATGGACGCTATGCGTTGCTCAAGTTGACTGGATGTCGGGCGCCTGCCGTTCAGCAAGAGTTCCGGCCGAACATGGAGCAATTCTGCTATGGCAGAAGGCGAGATTGGACACTTCGACTGTCCCGCTGTGTCGAGCACGGAGTCAGTCATGGCGACGATATAAACGCCTGGGTCCCGAAGCGGCACCGGGGTTCGCCACGGCACTGTGCCTGCGGATGTCAGCCCGACCGCCGCCATGATCGTCGCAACGTTCGACGGCATATTGCCAGGCTACTCACGAGACGGTGTCAGCCCTCACTGACTGATTTGGGAGTTCGTGGAGGCACTCGGCCGTTCTTGTCAGTGTCCGCGCGTACGGTCCGCTCATGAACGACGGACGCAGACGACGCCAAGCCAAACAGGCGCGACGTGCCGCACGGCGTCGAGCCAAACGTGACACCACGGACGACGCGCCACTGGTATCCCTGGTCCGCGACTTGCTGTACACGCGCCGTCCGCTGGAGCTGCTTGCGTTGGCCAGCGCGCTGATCCATGCGGCGACACCAGACGTTTTCACGAGGCTGCAAGGCCCTCGCCGCGAGGCGGTTTGTCTCGATCAGGTGGTCACCAATCTGATCGACAAGCCGTGCCGTGAGACGACCTCTCTGCTCGCCGTGCTCGCTGAACTGCATGTCGACGACGAAGACCTGCGGGAGCGGTGTCGTCAGCATGTTGCCGCGCGAGACGACATGGCGCCTGCCTGGGCGTACCGGCTCGGGCAGATCGACCTCTATCGGGCCGTGCGGATGCCCCACGTGCTCGGCGACGCCGATCAGCTGCTGATCGGCGCGCGGCTCATCGGCGGCCACGAGCTGACCTGCCTGGTGTACATCGACCACAACGACGGGTCGGAAGTCACCGACGTGCTGTTCCTGCAGGATTCGATCGCTAATGTGCTCCGCGCCGCCAAGCACCCCGATATGAGCGTCGTCGATATGACCCTCGCCGATGCTCGGGCGTGGATCACCCAAGGGCTCGATCATCCGCTGCTTCGATACGGGGATGACAGGTGGTGGGAATGGCGGGCACTGGTGACCTGGCTGATCCGGCACCTACCCGAAAGCGGCACCCAACACCGGCCGCCCCTAGTCGATTTCGAGCAGAACGAGGAGGTGGTCGATGCGTTCTTCGCATCACCGGCGGGCGCTCCGTTCACTGACCGCGACTACCGGGAATTGCTGCTCGAGCTCCTGGATACCGGCACCGGCGACCCGCTGCGCTGGAGCGCAACACGCGTCGAGCACGCACTGGACGCATCGTCATACGACAACGGCTATGTATCCATCGCCACCGTCCTCAACGTGCCAGAAATTCTGCGCGCCTATATTCCGTTCGCACACGCGCAGAGCGGGATTCGCGGAGAACTCACCGCGACGGCAATCGCCGTCGTCGACCAGTTGGCGAAGTCATACAAACAGGAGGTGTTGGACTGGAGTGAATACTTCGGCGCCGACGCGTCGTAGGGCCCGTATCAGGTGCGGTGCAACGCCGCGCGCGCGAGTGCGGCCGCCGTGCGGCGGGTTTTGCGCCAAACGCAGGCCGCAGAAGACGCGAAATATGTCGGCCGTCCGTCCTACCCTCCGACTGTGGGGGAACGTCATGACGATCACGCCTGATGAAACGCCGCGCTTGGCCAACGCCGCCGAGCGCAGGGTCTACGGTTGCCTGCTCGAGCAGCTCGAACCCAACGATGCGGTGATCGCCGGCCAGCGCGTCACCGACCACCTCAAGGACCACGAGGTCGACTTCGTCGTCGCCATCGAGGGTGCGGGCATCGTCTGCCTGGAGGTCAAGGGCAACGACGTCTGGCACGACGGCGAATCCTGGTGGCAGCGCCGCCGCGGCCACGAACACAAGATCAACCCGGTGCGCCAGGCCCGCGAAGCCTGCTACGCGCTGCGCGAGTTCATCGAGAAAGACGACCGCTGGACCCAGGGCCGGCTGCGCTGGGACCACGTCGTCGTCTTCCCCAACGCCGAGATCGCCGCCGACTTCGCGCGGCCGGAATGCCCGCGCTGGAAGGTCATCGACCGCAACGACCTGCCGACGCTGGTCGACAAGCTCAGATACGTGCTCATCCGCCAGGAACTCGACCGCCCGCTGCTGACCGCGACCGGTATCGAACAGCTCTCAACAGCACTGAGCGGCAGGGGATTACCGCAGCGCAGCATCGTCGCTCGCGCGTTGGCCAACGAGGACTCCGCCGACGCGCTCACCGAACACCAGGCCGTCATCCTCGACGCCATCCAGCTGCTCAACCGCGTCGAGATCCGCGGGGGAGCGGGCAGCGGCAAGACCTTCCTGGCGATGGAGCAGGCCCGCCGGCTCTCGGCCAAGGGCCAGCGCGTCGCGCTGGTTTGCTACTCCCACGGGCTGGCGTCGTACCTGGAGCGCATCTGCGCCACCTGGCCGCGACGCCAACAACCCGGCTACGTCGGGGAGTTCCACGACCTCGGGAAGCTGTGGGGCGCGCCGGAAGGACCTGACGAGGCGCTTCGTACCGACGAGACGGTGCAGTTCTGGGAACATGACCTTCCCTTGCAGATGACCGAGCTGGCAACACAATTGGAGCCGGGGCACCGGTTCGATTCGATCGTGGTCGACGAGGCCCAGGATTTCGCCGACGCCTGGTGGGATCCGCTGTTGGCCGCGCTCGCCGACGATGAGTCCGGCGGCATCTATGTGTTCACCGACGAGGGTCAGCGGGTGTTCAACCGGTTCGGCGCACCACCGGTCCCGCTGGTGCCGCTGCTGCTCGACCACAACCTACGCAACACCCGCCAGATCGCCAATGCGTTTCAGCCGCTTGTCGATCACCCGATGCGTTACCTCGGCGGCGAGGGGCCCGCGGTGCAGTTCATCCCCTGTGCGCGCGAGGACGCGATGAACGTCGGCGACGACGCGGTCGACCGGCTGCTCGAGGACGGCTGGCGCCCCGAGGACGTGGCGCTGCTGACCACCGGCAGCCGTCATCCCGAACAAGTAGAGCGGCAAAAGGCCGGGCATCGGGCCTACTGGGACAGTTTCTGGGATACCGATCAGGTGTTCTACGGGCACGTGCTCGGATTTAAGGGCCTTGAGCGACGGGCGGTGGTGCTGGTCGTCAATGAGGAGTCCGCGTTCGATCGCTCCCGCGAACGGCTCTATGTCGGATTATCCAGGGCCCGTGATCAATTGGTCGTTTGCGGGGATGCCGACTTCATCCGCGAGGTGGGTGGGCCCGACTTGGCGCGGCGACTGAACCTGCCGTCGGCTGGCCGATGAGCGAGCAGGACCGCGATCGCTGGGAGGGACGCTACCGAAGCCGCGCGGCGCCATCCGTGTCCGACGTGCGTGTTCCTGCCGTGTTCGCCGCGTTCGAGGACATCTTCCCGACCGAGGGACGAGCGCTGGACCTGGCGTGCGGGCCGGGGCTGGCCAGCGTATGGCTCGCCCGTCGCGGCATGCAGGTCTGGGGCGTCGACATCTCGCCGACGGCCATCACGCAGGCGCGGGATCTGGCGGCACGCAGCGGCGTCGGCGATCGCTGCCGCTTCGACGTCGTCGACCTCGACTCCGGCCTACCCGCGGGTGCACCCGCCGATGTTGTTGTGTGCCACCGGTTCCGGGACCGCCGACTTGACCAACCGATCGTCGGGCGACTGGCACCCAGTGGGCTGCTGGCGATCTCGGCGTTGAGTGTCGTCGGCGCCGACCCGACACCGTTTCGGGTGGCGCCAGGGGAATTGACGACCGCGTTCGCTCAGCTGGAGATCATCGCCGCGGATGAAGGGGACGGCGAAGCGTGGCTGCTCGCCAGGAAGCCTTAGCCCGTTTCGCCTTGCGCGTCGTAGCCCTTCCGAGCATGGATAGGAGCTTCGGCTAAGGCCCTTCACTTCCCGCCGCGGGGCGATGGGATCTGGCTGGTACTCTAATCCCATGGAGGCTGTCATCGATTCCGGCGGGCGTGTTGTCCTGCCCAAGCAACTTCGTGATGCATTGGGCCTGGCACCCGGTACGAAGGTCGATATTTCTGCCTACGGCGGTGGGATACAGATCATTCCCGGCGGGCGAACCGCACGAGTTCGGCGGGATGAGGACGGACGCCTGGTCGCCACAGCCGACACCGTGGTCACCGACGAAATGATGTTCGCGCTCATCGATTCAGGACGCCGTTGACGCCGGCGGGTGTCACAGCGGTCGACACGAGCGTTGCAGTGCCGCTCCTCATGACTTCCCACCCACAACACGCCATGGTTGCGAAGTGGGCCAAGGGGCGAACTCTGGGTCTTAGCGGTCATGCGCTGGTCGAAACATATTCTGTGCTCACACGCCTTCCTGGCGATGCTCGCGTGGATCCTAGTGATGCCGTGGCATTGCTCGACGAGAATTTCCCCGAACCCCTACAACTCGGTGCACGGGCCGCACGAGCCGCCCATCGTCGGTTCGCCCGACGCGGGATCGCCGGCGGAGCGACGTATGACGGACTCGTTGCGTTGGCGGCTCGTGAACACCGCGCAGTCCTGGTCACCCGAGACGCGCGTGCCAGGTCGACCTACGAGGCACTCGGGGTGAGGACCGAAGTGTTGGCAGTCGATATTGCGCCGTGACGGCGTCTCAGTCGAGCCTGGGCCACTCCGATCGGGCACCATGGTGCCCGTGCCGCTCTCTGAAACGACGCTGTTCGACATGGCCGGCGACCTCGTCTACGGCCGCGGCGAAGATTACGTCCGCTATGTCTGTGGGCTGCGCATCACGGACGTCAAGGCCTACGGGTCGATCCAGGCCAAGAAGGTCTACACCGTGGAGCTCGACTGGTCCGGTCCATTACCCGACGGGGTCTGCACTTGCCCGCACAATGCCGACGGCAATTTCTGCAAGCATCTGGTCGCCGCCGGCCTCGCCGCGTCTGGTTGAGCCCCGACGACGTCGCCGTCCTTCGTGCCGACTTCGTCCGACAACCTTCGGTCCAGACTTACGGCGTGCTGCGCGATTTCGCCGCTAGCGTCGACCGCGCCGACGCTGAACGTGCCTGGGCGTTCGACCAGGCGCGGGAACTAGCGTCTGACCGCTTCGCCGCCGGCGCGTTTTTGGTCCAGCTCCATCTGAGCGAGGGTGACGTCGACGCCGCATGGCAGGCCGCCGACCGGTACGGCCCCGGCTGGGCGTGGCGGGAGTTGGCCGACCGCGGCGCTGAAGCCCGGCCGGTGGCCGCCGCGGACCTGTACCGTCCGGAGCTGGAGAAGGACCTGCATCACCCCAACTCCAAGCTTTATCCCGATATCGCCGCGAGACTGGCGACGATGGCGCAACTCTACGAAAAGGGCGGCCGCCGCGAAATCTACACCAGGGTCGTGGTGCGGCCCGGATCACAGCCCTGGCGCAGAATTCGGCGGACGGGGTCACCCCGCATCGGGCTCGTCGAGAGCGACGACACCGTCGCGCCACGTGTCGAGCACGTCCTCGACGCGCGTATACACCTGTGCGCGCGCCGATTCACGGTCATATCCCGACATGAGCAGGTCGTCGTAGTCGGTGTCGATATGGCGCACCGACGCCGCGACGGCAAGCAGTACCGCATCGGGGTCCAACGACCGCCCGGCCGCGCTTCGCCCGACCCGTCCGCTACCGCGTGCCGCGGCGTGCATCGCGATCGCCTCGGCGCGCTCGGCCGGACAACCCGGAAACTGCTGGCGAATGGCCTCGGCGAACTCGCCGCGAAACTGCGCATCCTCCTCGGCCCGACGATTCTGATCACATTCCCTGCGACGGGCACGCGCGTCCGCGTCGGACAGACATTCCTGCGCAGCCTGCTCGACGGCCGCCGGCTCGACCAAAATCCCTTGCCGCTCATACCGTTTGCGCCGCGTGCTCCAGCGCACGACCACCGCCGACAGGCGACTGGCCTTGCGCGCGCGACGCGTCAACGCCGCGTCGCCGGACGGCAGGAACTCCAGGTGGCCGAGGTCGGCGCAATCCAGGCACAGCGCTCCGGCCTTGTTCTTGAGGAGTAAGTCGCCGGGCTCGTCGCACGAATCGCACGTCCAGGCGTTGTGCGGCGAGATCACCACGATGTCCTGGGGCCGCTGGCGTGGGCGCTCGGAGACGGGGTCGGGCCCGTAGGCGGGCATCCAGTGGGTGCGGTAGGCGCGGTCGAGCTCGGGATCGTCGTCATCGGTGAATCGCAGATTTCGGCAGCTGTCCTCGGACGGCCTCAGCTCACGATCTCGGGCCCACTGCTGTAACGCGGCCAGCCCGGCGGCGACCTTGTCGGCGTCGACTCCCATGCACCGGCCCAGCACCGGAACCCGGCCGCGCTCCCACTGGTCGACGTTCGACCGCGCGAGCCAACCGAGGCCGACGAGTATGTCGACGGGTCGGACGAATCCCTGCTCGGCCATCGTTGCCTCGGCAATTCGCGCGACCCGGGTCTGAAGATTCGCCATGGTGCCGTCTGGCTACTGTGCCGGTCCGTTATGGCCTTGATCGGTGATGGTCGTCTGAAGAAGCTCGACGATACGTTGTTGCCCAGCGGCCATCACGTCGAACTTTCCGCGCATCTCCGTGAAGCCGTTGTCGACGTGGGAGCGCAGGTCGACGAAGTCCTGTCGCAGGGCATTGAAACTCGCGGTGGTTGCCCGGCGGAAGTTCCGAATTTCGCCTCGGAACTCGCTGACATCGCGGTCGGCGGCCCCAGCGAGAACGCGGGCGGACGCCGCGTCCTGCTCGTTGGCGCGCACCCGCCCGGTTAGGTCGTGCACCTGCGCTTCGAGGGCGCTAACGCGTGATTCGAGGTCCCCGGACGCCACGTGTCGAGCTTAGCGGTGCTCTCCGACAACGGAATCACTATTTTCGTCCGGCTAAGTCCGGCCTTCGGTCGCCTCGACGGCATGGCGACAACAGCCCTCAGTGCAATCTCGCCCGTAGCACGCTTTCGGGCACATCCACCCAGGGCTATTGCCCCGCGGCCACCAACGACCCCAACTGAACGTCCGGATTGTCCCGTTGGAAGCCCTCCAGCCGCCACGGGGTGGAGAACAGCACCAGCATCACCCCGTCGGTGCGGGTCAACACCTCCGCCGACACCTGCTTGTCCATGAACGCGGCGTCCTCGGGCTCGACGACCCGTGCCACCTGGTAGGGCAACGACTCCAGCGAGATCGGCGCGCTCAGCTCGGTCGCCATCCGGTGCGTCGCCACCTCGAACTGCATCGGGCCGACGGCGGCGAGCACCGGGGCCTGCTCGCCGCGCCGGTCGGAGCGCAGCACTTGAACCACGCCCTCCTGCTCCAACTGCTCGATACCCCGCCGGAACTGCTTGTGCTTGCTCGGATCCTTGCACCGCGCCACCGCGAAATGCTCCGGCGAGAAGCTCGGAATCGGCGGATACGCCACCGGCTCATCGCGATACAACGTGTCCCCCGGCCGTAACACCGCCGCGTTCGCCAACCCGATCACATCCCCCGGCCACGCGGTATCCAACGTCGACCGCTGCTGCCCGAACACCGACTGCGCATACTTCGTGACGAACGGCTTGCCGGTCGCCGCATGGGTGAGCACATCACCACGCTCGAACGTGCCCGACACCACCCGCGCATACGCGATGCGATCTCGATGCGCCGAATCCATACCCGCCTGCACCTTGAAAACGAAAGCGCTGAAAGCCGATTCGGTGCTGCGATGCACCCCGTTGACATCCACCGCGCCCGCCGGCGCGGGCGCGAGTTCGACGAGTACATCCAGCAGCTGGTTCACCCCGAAATTGAGCGCCGCCGACGTGAACAACACCGGAGACGCTGTGCCGCTGAGGAACTCGTCGCGATCGTAATCGGCGCCGTCGGCGGACAGCAGTTCGGACTCCTCTACCGCGGTATCCCAATCGTCGCCGGCCGCAGCATTGGCGTCGACGGCGGCGATGTGCTCTTCCGGAGCCACCTTGGCCCCGCCCGCGGTGCGGGTGAACCGGATGAAGTGACCGCCGCGGCGGTCCATCACGCCCTTGAAGTCCCCGGCGATACCGACCGGCCAGGTCAGGGGAGTGGGACGCAGGCCGATCCGCTGCTCGATCTCATCCATCAACTCCAGGGCTTCGCGGCCCGGCCGGTCCCACTTGTTGATCACCGTGATGATCGGAATCCCCTGATGTCGGCACACCTGAAACAACTTCAGCGTTTGCGGCTCAAGACCTTTCGCCGCGTCCACCAACATGACCGCGCAGTCGACAGCGGTCAGCACCCGGTAGGTGTCCTCGGAGAAGTCGGCGTGGCCGGGGGTGTCGAGCAGGTTGATCACGCAGTCGCGGTACGGGAACTGCAGCGCCGTCGACGTGATCGAGATGCCCCTGGCCTTCTCCATGTCCTGCCAGTCCGACACCGTGGCGCGCCTACCCGCCTTGCCGTGCACCGCGCCCGCCTCGGTGATGGCCTGCGCATGCAGGGCCAACGCCTCGGTCAGCGTCGACTTACCCGCGTCGGGATGGCTGATTACGGCAAACGTTCTGCGTCGGGCGGCTTCGGCGGCGATACGGCGGGTCGCCGACGTGTCGGCCGCCACCAGGGCATTTTCTGTCATCTCTGCAGCGATGATACGAGCTACCTGTCGGCTATCCGCCGCGCGACCTCGCCGTAGCGCTCGATGCGCTCGGGATCGGCCAGCGCGTTGTACAGCACGATGCGGGTCGCCAGCCCGGTGTACTTCTCAACCAGCGCGTCGGCCAACCCGTCCCACGTCGACTCCGTGGCGAACTGAGCGATGTGCTCGTCGGTGATTTGTGCCGCCATCCCCTTGAAGTCGCCGGCCTTCTGCTTCTCGCGGATCCGTGCCGTCGTCCCCTCGAAGCCTGCCTCGTCCCAGATGAACGCGTAGTTCGGCGTGCTGCCGTAGAAGCTCATGCTCGCCCGGACCAGCTCACGCTCGCGATCGCGTTCCTCGTCGCTGTCACCCACGATCGTCATCACCGGAACGATCACCGCGACGTCATCGGGCGATCGGCCCGCCTTCTCCGCCCCCAAAGCGATGTTCGGCACCACGTGACGCCACATGTATCCCGGCTCGCCGAGCGGATGTACATGAACCCCGTCGGCCACCTCGCCGGCCATCCGCAGCATCCACGGATTGACAGCTGCCACATCCACTTTCGGGTCCGGCGCGTCGATCGGCCCGGGGCTCCACTGTGGCGTGATGAAGTCCAGATCGTAAAACTCGCCGTGGTGGTCCAGCGTGCCGGTCCGAAACGCCGCGAAGCACGCCTTGACCGCCAGCACGTAGTCGCGCAGCCGGGGGCCCGGCCGCTCGAACTCCACGCCGTAACGCCGCACCACGTGCGTGCGCACCTGCGTGCCCAGGCCCAGGCGAAACTTGCCGGCCGTCGACTCGGCCAGCTCCCACGCCGTCGCCGCCGTCACGAACGGGCTGCGCGGAAACGCGACAGCCACCCCCGTCGACAATTCGAGGCCCGGCGCCGCCTGCGACGCCACCGCGACGTTGAGGTATGCGGTGCGCCCGGTTTCGGTGAACAGCAGGCCCGAGAAGCCCGCCTGCTGCGTGCGCTCGGCGAGGTCGCCGGTCTGTCCCAACGGCTGCGGGGTCGTCATCGCGTCGACAAACATGGATCGGACGCTACGGGTTAAGCTCTGACCATGGAACTACTACGCAACGTAGTTGTACTGCTGCACATCGTCGGCTTCGCCGCGACCTTCGGCGCGTGGATCGCCGAGGCGGCCGCACGACGGTTCCGCATCGCCCGCCCGATGGACTACGGGCTGCTGCTCTCGCTGCTCACCGGGCTCGCCCTGGCCGCGCCCTGGCCCGCGGGCATCGAACTGAACTACCCAAAGCTCGGCGTGAAGCTCGTCCTGCTCGTGATCCTCGGCGGGCTGCTCGGCATGGGCAGCGCACGGCAGAAACGCACCGGCGAAGCCGTGCCCCCCGCGATGTTCTGGGCGGTGGGGGTGCTGTCCTTCACCGCGGCGGCCGTCGCCGTGCTCTGGTAGGGGCACAATGACGAGGCATGACCCGAGAGCAGATCACTGAACAGATCGTCACCGCCCGCCTGACCAAAGGCCTGACCTGGCAGCAGCTTGCCGACGCCATCGACAAGCCCGTCGTGTGGACCACCGCCGCCCTGCTCGGCCAGCACCCGATCCCCACGGAAGCCGCGCGCACACTCGTCGAACTGCTCGGCCTCGATGAGTCGGTCGTGCCCATTTTGGCCGCCGTCCCGATGCGCGGCGGGCTACCCACCGCGGTACCCACCGACCCCACCATCTATCGCTTCTACGAGGCCCTTCAGGTCTACGGCGGCGCCATCAAGGAGCTGATCCACGAACAGTTCGGCGACGGCATCATGAGCGCGATCACCTTCAGCGTCGACGTCGAGAAGAAGCCGCATCCGTCCGGGGACCGTGTGGTGGTCACCTTCGACGGAAAATTCTTGCCCTACGATTGGACCGCAGCCGAATCCTGACCCGGCCGGAATCGACCAGAACAACACATATCTCAACGCATACCGCTATTTTTACTAGCAGAATGCGTTAAATCCCAGTGGGGGGTGTGGCATGACGGATCAGTTCCTGGAACCTCAGCCGACGAAGGCCGAGCTCGCCATCTCGAAAGGCTGGGTCCAGGGCGTCGCGCTCGTCATGATCTTCGGCTTCACGGTCATGGGCATCCTGGCCGCCAGGACCTACACCGACTCGATGCCCCAGCCCCAACGGGTGGTCGGCCCGGACGGCCAGACCCTGTTCACCGAACAGGACATCACCGCCGGACAGCAAATCTTTTTGCGCCGCGGCCTGCAGCAGTACGGCTCGGTGATGGGTCACGGCGGCTACCTCGGGCCCGACTACACCGCGGAGTACCTGCGGCTGTCCGCCGACCACGTCGGCCAGCAGCTGCGCGACCGCGGTGTGCAGGACCCCACCGCCGCCGTCGCGGAGATGATGCGCACCAACCGCTACGACGAGTCCACCGGCACACTGCAGTTCACCGCCGAGCAGGCCCGTGCATTCGACGCGATCCAAGCCCACTACGCCGACATCTTCGGCACCGACTCCACCGAATACGGCCTGATCCCGCGTGTCATCACCGATCCGCAGGAAATCAAGGAGCTGACCGCGTTTTTCGCGTGGACCTCCTGGGCGGCCGCCGCTGAACGCGAAGGCCACGCCTACTCCTACACCAACAACTGGCCACCCGAACAGCGGGTGAACAACACCCCGACGGCCGACATCCTGGTGTGGTCGGCGATGTCGCTGATCGCGCTGCTGGCCGGGCTCGGCGCGCTGTTTGCCCTCTACGGCCGGTGGAGCCGCAGGATCGGTTGGCACGCAACAGAAACCCCGTCGCTGCGGTTCCGCCAACCCGGCGAAGTCCAGATCACCCCGTCGCAGAAGGCGACGGCCTGGTTCTTCCTCGTCATCGCGGTGCTCTTCCTCGGTCAGGCGCTGCTGGGCGGCGCCATCGAGCACTACCGCGCCGACCTGAGCGACTTCTTCGGTATCGACCTGGCCCAGCTCCTGCCGTTCAACCTCGCGCGCACCTGGCACGTGCAGCTGTCGCTGCTGTGGACGGCGGGAGCGTTCCTGGCCGCCGGAATCTTCTTGGCGCCCATCATCTCCGGGCGAGAACCGCGACGGCAGTCCTGGCTGGCCTACGCGCTGCTGGGCGCGCTGGTGGTCGTCGTCGGCGGCACCGTGGTGGGCACCGCGCTGAGCACGTTCGGCGTGGACTGGGCCAAGGGCTCGATCTTCTTCGACCAGCAGTGGGAGTACCTCGACCTGCCGAGGTTCTGGCAGATCCTGCTTGTGCTCGGGCTGTTCATCTGGATCGCCATCGTGTTCCGGTCGATCCGGTCGCGGTTGAAGACCGAGAGCAAGTTCAACATGCCGTGGCTGTTCTTCTACGCCGGCCTGTCCATCCCGGCGTTCTACGCGGTCGGTCTGCTCGCAGGCACCGAAACACATCTCACCGTCGCCGAGTTCTGGCGGTTCTGGGTGGTGCACCTGTGGGTCGAGGACTTCCTCGAGTTGTTCACCACCGTGATGGTGGCCTACATCTTCGTGATGCTGGGCGTGGTGCGCCGCAAGATCGCGATCCAGCTGATCTTCCTCGACGTCATCCTCTACTCGATGGGCGGCGTCATCGGCACCATGCACCACCTGTACTTCTCCGGAACCCCGGTGGAGCACATGGCCCTTGGCGCGTTCTTCTCGGCGCTGGAGGTCATTCCGCTGACGTTCCTGACGGTCGAGGCGTGGACGTTCCTACAGCTGGGCTCGCGACAGCAGTCGCGCAGCAGCGCGCCGTTCCCGCACCGGTGGGCGGTGCTGTTCCTGGTCTCGGTCGGCTTCTGGAACTTCGTGGGCGCAGGCGTATTCGGCTTCCTGATCAACCTGCCGATCGTGTCCTACTACCAGATCGGCACGGCGCTGACCGCCAACCATGCGCACGGCGCGATGATGGGCGTCTACGGGATGCTCGCCGTCGGGCTGGCGCTGTTCGCGTTGCGCTACGTCATTCCGCCGGAACGATGGCCGGACAGGCTGGCGAAGATCTCGTTCTGGTCGTTGAACATCGGGCTGGCGTGGATGGTGTTCGCCACGCTGTTGCCGCTCGGTGTGCTGCAGCTGTGGCATTCGGTGAACGACGGCTACTACGAGGCGCGCACGTTGGGCTACATCACCGAGCCCGGCAACGCGGTGTTGGAGTGGTTGCGTATGCCCGGCGACTTCCTGTTCATCATCGGCGGGGTGCTGCCGTTCCTCTGGATCACTTGGCTCGGTGTGCGTTACGGCATCAAGGCGAGGACGCACACGCTGCCACCGGAGACCCTGTTCGTCGAGGAGCACGCCGAGGCCGAGGAGGACCGCACCGGGTTGGCCGCCACGGGAACCGGCGGCGGCACATCCTCGCGCTATGCCTCCGATCGGCGTCCGCCGGCGCCCGACGACCGTGACACCGAGGCCAGTCCGTGATCGGGGGCATGCAGGCCGCCACCTTTCTGGCGATGGGCTACGCCGCGGTGCTGGTCGCAATCGCCTACGGCATCGACACATTCGCCCGGCGCGCGGCGGCCAAGGTCGAACAGCACCGCAACGGTCCGTTCGTCTACCACGACGACCACGACGCCTGGCAGTGCCCCGAGGACCAGTGGTTGTGGCCCACCTCCTTTGACCCCGACAACCGGGTGATGCGTTACCGCGGCACCCCGTCGATCTGCAATGCCTGCCCGGTCAAGGACACCTGCACCACCTCGCAGGACGGCCGTGAGGTGAGCCGCGCGATCGACAGCTGGCCCGCATCGGAGGCCGCGCGGTTCCACCGCGGAATCGCCTGTGCCGTCAGCGCAATCGCGGTCATCTGGCCGCTGGCCATGGCGCTGGCCGCTGACACCGCACCCGAGGCGCTGCTGTTGGTGGGCACGGCGGTGCTGGCGGGGCTGGTGTCGCTGCCGCTGTGGTCGCATCTGCGCCGCACCCCCGGAGTGCCCGAGGGTGTGGTGTTCCAGTCCCTCGACGATAACCTCGAAGAGCGAAACCGGTTGGCGGAAGCCGAAATACGTCGCCGCACCACGTATGCATCGGATCGACGGGAGCCGCACGGATGAGCGCATGGGCGGTGGTCGCGGTTTTCTTGGCCGTCGTGGTCGTGGCGGTCGCGGTCGCGTCAGTGCGCATCATCAAGGAGTACGAGCGCGGTGTGGCGTTCCGCCTGGGCCGGCTACGCGGGCCGCTGGGGCCGGGAATCATCCTCGTGCTGCCGGGGATTGACAAACTCGTCCGCGTCGACCTGCGCACGGTGACGCTGACCATCCCGCCGCAGGAGGTCATCACCCGCGACAACGTCACCGCCCGCGTCAACGCCGTCGTGCTGTTCCGGGTGACCGACCCGACGAACTCGGTGATGGCCGTGGAGAACTTCGCGGTCGCCACCTCCCAGATCGCGCAGACCACCCTGCGGTCGGTCGTCGGCCGCGCGGACCTCGACACGCTGCTGGCTCACCGCGCCGACCTCAACGAGGATTTAGCCGCCTCGATCGCCAAACAGACTGAGCCGTGGGGCATTCGGGTCGAGGTCGTGGAGATCAAGGACGTCGAGATCCCCGAGATGATGCAGCGCGCGATGGCCCGTGAGGCCGAGGCCGAACGGGAACGACGCGCCAAGGTGATCAGCGCGCACGGTGAGCTGCAGGCGTCGACCGAGCTGCGCGACGCCGCGATCACGCTCAGCGAGAGCCCGGCGTCGTTGCAGCTGCGCTACCTACAGACGCTGCTCGAACTCGGCGCCGACCAGAACTCCACCGTGGTGTTTCCCATTCCGATCGACATCGTCCGCCCGTTTCTCGAAGGCGGTCAGCACACCGGCGCCAGCGATGCCGTCCCGCACATCAGAAGAGTGAGGTCCGATGACTAGCACCCCACCCGAACCCGAATCGATCGACGAATCAGGGCGTCCCGTCGTGCTCGAGCCCACCCCGCCGGGGATGTGGCAGGCGCTGCTGGGGTTGGCCGTCGCGGTGCTGGCCCCGTTGTTCGGCTTCCTGGTCGGCGGCATGGTCGGCGTCGGGGAGAGCGGCGACGCCGTTGATCCGATGTTCTTGTCGCTGTTCACCGGGATCGTGATCGGTGGCATCGCCCTGCTGGTGGCGTTCGCCGGCGGGGCGCGGTGGTGGCGGCACCTGCACCGCCACGGCGAGGCCTAACCTGCGGGTACCGGGAGCGCGGGCGGCAGCATGGGCGCCGCGGGCGCGGGCATCGGCGGCGGTGGGGGTGGCGGCGGCGGAATCGGCGTCGTGAGGATCCGCACCAAATCCGGTTTCATCGCCTGCAATTGCGCACCCCAGTAGCCCCAGCTGTGCGTGCCGTTGGGCGGGAAGTTGAACACCGCGTTGCGGCCACCGGCGGCCAGGTACTTCTCCTGGAACTCCTTGTTGGTGCTCAGCGTGATGTTCTCCAGGTACTGGGCGCTGAACTGGGTGCCGAAATCTCCGCCGGCGTCCAGGTCGCTGGTGGCGCCGTTGCCGCAGTAGACCCACAGCGCGGTGCGGTGGGCCACCAGACGGTTGATGTTGAGCATCGGGTCATTTCGCTGCCACGCCGGGTTGGTCGGCGGACCCCACATGTCGACCGCTTCGAAACCGCCGGCATCTTTCATCGCGAACCCGATCAGCGTGGGCCACAACCCCTTTGACGGGTTCAGGTAGCCCGACAGCGACCCGGCGAAGATGAACTGCTGCGGATACCACGCCGCCAACGTCAACGCCGCACCACCCGACATCGACAGCCCCACCACCGCGTTGCCCCGCGGATCCTGACCCCTGTTGGCCGCCAACCACGTCGGCAACTCCCGCGTCAGGAACGTTTCCCATTTGTAGGTGACGGTGCCGTGGGTGCCTTTGGCCGGGGCGTACCAGTCGCTGTAGAAGCTGGACTGCCCGCCGACCGGCATCACCACCGAGATGCCCGACTCGTAGAACCACTCGAACGCCCCGGTGTTGATGTCCCAGCCGTTGAAGTCCTCCTGGGCGCGCAGGCCGTCGAGCAGGTACACCGCATGCGGCCCGCCGCCCTGGAACTGCACAAGGATGTCGCGGCCCATCGACGGCGACGGCACGCGCAGCATCTCCACCGGCAGGCCCTCACGCGAATACGCCGACGCCTGCGGCGCGACGACCAGAGCCGCCATCGTCACCGCGGCGGCCAGCACTGCGCCCATCCGGCGCACGGCACGCCCCAATCCGTTCGTCACCGCGCGAAACTAACAGGGCCTCCGCGCTGACCCTCGCCCCCGCGCGGGGAGTGATCAGCTTGTTACCGAAAATGATGCTATGGGCGAGATTGCAGCCACGGCTGTGATGGAGGTCCAACAGCCCTGACGTCAATCTCGGTCCTAGCACGCCAACGCGGACCTACCTACCGCACGGCGATGAACGGGCTCATCACGTCGTGCACGAACTGCACCACGTTGGTCTGCGGGTTGTCATCGGGAAAGCTCACCGTGGCAAGGATGTCGGCGCCTTCGTTGATGAAGTTGGTGTCGGCGCGGTCCTGGTGCGACGACGATGTCACCAGGATGATGCCCGACGTGTCCGCCTCCTTGGCCAGCGGCACCGAGAACCGGGCGTTCTGCACCGTGCTGTTGGCCCGGTCCTCCACGATGATCCGATGCGGGGGAAAGCCCAGCAGCGTCAGCATCCTGCGCATTTGCGCGGCCTCGGTGACGCCGCCGCGAGGGTTGCCGCCGGTCACGATGACCGGCGACTGCGGGAAGAACTGCGCCACGGTCAGGCCCATCAGCACGCGACGACGCAACACCGGGCGCATGGTGCCGTTCGGATGGAGGCCGTACCCCAGAATGACGATCGCCGGCTTGGAGAAGTCCTTCGCCGCGGCCGTCGGCTGAGCCTGCGCCACAGCTGGCGTGAACTCCCCGACGACGACGGCGACTGACAGTGCTAGCGCTGCAAGCGCGGCAGTCCAGCGACGACGCACACGGCCTCCCCGACTCCGAAACGGTCTTACGTCAAGATCATCGTCGGGTCGTGCCGAGACGTTACGGAAGCGTCAGATCCGGCGACGGCGCAGCGCCGTCGCCGCCGTGGCACCGACCATCGCCGCGGCCACCACCGCCGTCGTCGACAACACCGTGCTGTCGCGCTGAGCCGCTCCGATGGCGATCGCCACCAGCGCCCACAACACCCCGACCACATAACCCGGCGTTCCGCGCAGCATCCTCGTCAACCCGACCGCGAACGCCGCGGCCGCCACCAACACCACCAGCTGCCACCACACCACCGTGGCCGGCGCCCCGCTGTCGATCAGCGCCGCGGTGACGTTCGCGAACACCGCGATGCTGCTCCACCCCAGATACAGCCCGAACGTCGCGGTCGCCAACACCGCCAGCCACCGCTGACACGTCAGGTCGTGGCGGCGCCGCACCAACAGCCGCATGATGTGGACCAACGCCGCCACCATCACCGCGAACACCACGACGCTGACCCACAGCCAGCCCTGCGCCGCCACCAGCAGCCACAGGCTGAACCCGACGAACACCACGCTGGCGTCGACCAGCACGGCCGTCTCCCACCACGATCCGAGGCCGTAGCGCAGCACCGCCAGCATCGTTGCCGCGCTCAGCAGTGTGATCAGGGTGATCAGCGCCTGGTTGGCGGCGTCCGAGCCCGCCGCGGCCCGGCTGATGAGCGGCGCGGCCAACTGGCACAGCGCCAGCACCGCGGCGATCCACCGCCACGTCGTCACCCGCACCGAGTTGCGGCTCGGCGCGGGGCTGGTCGCGTTGGTCAACTCGGCAGAATTCCCACCCGTTCCAGCACACCGCGCACGCCCCGCTTGGTCGGCTCAGGCGCTCTGCGCGATACGTACGGCCACGGGTTGTTGCGCTCCGGAATCGATACCGCCCGTGCCTGTTTGAGTTCCATACGCAAGTGCTGGCGCAGCTCGTGCAGCGCGGGATCGGTCCACCGGTTCTGCGCCTCGGCCGGATCGGCGTCCAGGTCGTACAGCTCCCACTGATCGTCGAGCGGCTCGCTGCGATAGGTCTCGCCGCCCACCCCGCTGGCCGTCAGGTGCCGCACCCCCGGCTCCGTCCACGTCCCCGGATCGTCGAACGTGCGCACCAGCTTCCACAGGTGGCCCTCGCCGCCGGCCACGTCGTCGACGCGCAGCACCAGGCCCTCGAAGTTCGATCCGACATAGGCCGGCACCCGGATCCGCAGCGGCGCAGGCGGTTTCACCGTCTGGTTGAGCCGCCGCGCCAGGCCCGAGGCCAGTGTGTCACCCTCGAGGACGTTGTCGCGCGTCATCAGGTACACCGCCCGCGAGTCGTCGGCCTGCTCACCGTCGACCACCGGCATGAGGTTGCGGCCCGGCAGCGGATGCACCTCGCTGAACGTCTCCGCCAACTTGGCCGCCGCCGCGTCCACGTCGACCCCGGCCGCCCCGAGCAGCGTCGGCACGATGTCCACGTGCGACGTCGGCGCCGACACCGTCCGGGCATCCGTCGCCTGCTCACCGATGCGCGCGACGACGAACGGCACCCGGGTCGCCTCGTCGTAGAGGTTGAACCACTTCTGGTGCAGGCCGCCGTGCGCGCCGAGCAGATCACCGTGATCCGACGTGCGCACCAGCACCGCGTTCTGCGAACCGCCCTGCGTCACCGCGCGTCGCACCCGGTCGATGGGGGTGTCCACCTCGGCGTGCAACCGGTAGTAGAGATCGCGGTAGGTCTGCGCGTTCTTGGTGTACACCCGCTCGATCGCGGGCGCGACGCCGTAGCCCGAGTAGTAGGACTCGCGGTAGGCGATCTGCGCGGCCGGCTTGGTCGACAGGTCCTCGTGCGCGGTGGGCGCCTCCGGTATCGGCGGCGGATCCAGCGGCGACGGATACAACGGGTTGTTGCGCGCCCACACCGGAAACAGCACGATGTCGTGCGGGTTGACGAAGCTGGCGACCAGCAGGAACGGGCGCAGCGCCTCGGGATCTCCTGCGCGACGCCGCGCATAGCGGTCCATCAGCCACGCGACGACGCGGTCGGCGATCAGCGGGTCACGCCGGATACCCGCGTTGGCCAGCGGCGCCCCGTGCGGTTCCGGGCCGACCCAGCCCGAAAAGCCAAACGGGTCAAGGGGATCGGTGTCCAGGTACTGCTGCACGGCGTTTTGGTCGATGACGCCGTCTTCGTCGTTGGTCGCCAACGGTTCGCCGGTCGCCGGGTCGTGCAGGTCGGCGTGCGAGATGTGCCACTTGCCGTCGTAGTGGGTGTCGTAACCGGCGGCGCGGAACCAATTGCCCAGCGTGGGCACCTCGCCTTGCCGCAGCCAGCGCATCCGGGTGTCGTCGTACACCTTGCCGATGCCGTCGGTCTGGGTAACGCCGTGCAGGTCGGGGTACTGCCCGGTGAAGATCGTCGGACGGCTGGGCACGCACGCCAGCGAACCGGTGTAGTGCCGGCCGAAGCTGACGCCATGTTCGTCGAACCACTTGCGGCCGTGCAGGGTTCGGTCGCGCCACGCCCGCACCTCGGGCGTCTCGTAGGGCGGGATCGCACGCTCCTCGTCGGTCATGATGATGACGATGTCGGGTTTAGACACGTGCGTTCTCCAATCGTTGAGCCAGTCCGGCCAGCATCGAGTCGGACTGTCGGGCCAGCACCCGACACAGCACGCGTTCGGCGAGTTGCTGGTCGACGCGCGAGCCGATTTCGACGGTGCTGGTCAGCGTCACCGTGGTCGAGGAACCCGCGGCCTGCAGCGTCCAGCGGTTGGTGAGCGCACCCAGCCGGTTGGGCAGGCCCTCGATGTCGTAGGCCAGCGTGTGCGGCGGGTCGAACTCGGTGATGCGCTCGACCAGCGTTTCGCGCCCGACCTGCAGGCGCCGCGTGGTGCCGACCGGTTCGACTCCGCTGATCAGGATGCACGAGTGCTCGACGTTGTCGGCCCACGTGCTGATCGCGCCGAAATCGGCCAGTACGTCCCAGATTTCCTTGATCGGCGCCGCGATGGTACGGGTGCGGTCAGTCGTTGCCACGGCTACCAATATCGCATGTGTTCTTGACGACCGCCCCGTCTTTAACGATCAGCACCAGGTTCTTGCCGGAGTCGCCGAGCACGCTGAGGTCGGCCAGCGGGTTCCCGTCGACCAGCAGCAGGTCAGCCCACGCGCCCGCGGTGACCTCGCCGAGCCGAGCGGACTTGTACGGATCGCGTTCACCGGCCAGCCGGAACAGCTCGGCGTTGCCCGACGTCACCATCTTCAGCGCCTCGGCGTTGGTGTAGTACTCGCCGAGCCGCACCATCATGTCGCTCTGCCGCGCGTCGTGCTCCGGCTCGAACAGCAGGTCGGTGCCCCAGGCGGTTTTCACGCCGTGCTTTTTCGCCCAGTCATAGACCTGCACTGTACCGCCGCAGATTTCGCGGTTCTTGGCCGCGCTCTCCTCGTTGATGAAGCCGTGGTCGTGTTCCTCGAACGGCTGCATCGACAGCCACACGTCGCGCTCGGCGAGCAACGCGACCGTCGCCTCGTCGGCGAGATGGCCGTGCTCGATGGACTTCACCCCCGCCTCCACTGCCCGGCGGATACCTGCGACGTTGTAGACGTGGGTGGCCACGTAGGTGCCGTAGTCCTCGGCGGCCATCACCGCGGCTCGCAGTTCGGCCTCGGTGAACTGCAGCGTGTAGAGCGGGTCGTACAGCGAGGCCGCCCCGCCGCCGGCCATCAGCTTGATCTGCGACGCGCCCAGTTTCAGCTGTTCGCGCACCGCGGCCAGGACCCGGTCGGGGCCGTCGGCCACCCGCATGAAGCCGATCTGCTCGGCTCGAGACTCCTTGCCGCCCAACGCTGTCGGCGTCTGATACACCCAGCCGAAGTCGCCGTGTCCGGCCGTCTGGGAGAGCGCCGCCTGGCTGGGGTAGATGCGCGGGCCCAGCGCGAGGTCGGCGTCGATCACCTTCTTGATGCCCGCGGTGTCGCCGGCCATGTCGCGCACCGTGGTGAACCCGCGCAGCACGATGTCCTTGGCTTTGGCCAGCGACATCGCGGCGAGCTGGGTCTGTGACGCCATGACGAAGTCGATCAGCGTGTTTGCCATCCCGACGAGGTGCACGTGCGCGTCGGTCATGCCGGGCATCAAGGTGCGGCCGTTGCCGTCGATGACGTCGGCGACGTCGTCTTCGCTGATCGGGGAGGTCTCGACCGCGGCGATGGTGTGGCCGTCGACCAGCACATGCCCGGAGGTCAGGCGGTCGGAGCGGCCGTCGAAAATCTCGACGTTCTTGATCAGCAGGCGTCCCATGCCCCCAAGCTATCAGCGATTTCGGCGCGCTAAAGGACGCTAGCGGGGCATTAGCGCGCCGAAATCACGCTGGCGACCAGGGCCGCGGTGACGTCGGCGGTCGACGCGGTGCCGCCGAGGTCGGCGGTGCGGGTCAGCGGATTGGCCAGCGTCGCCTCCATGGCGGCCAGTACGTCGGCGGCGGCCTGCGGGTGGCCGAGATGCTCGAGCATCAACGCCGCCGACCACACCGCGCCGACGGGGTTGGCGACGCCGCGGCCCGCGATGTCGGGGGCGGAGCCGTGCACCGGTTCGAACATCGACGGGTACTGCTTGGTCGGGTCGAGGTTGGCCGACGGCGCGATGCCGATCGACCCGGCGACCGCTGCGGCGAGGTCAGAGAGGATGTCGCCGAACAGGTTTGAGCCCACCACCACGTCGAACCGCTGCGGTTGCAGCACGAACTTCGCGGCCAGCGCGTCGATGTGCTCGCTGTCGAACCGCACATCCGGGAACCGTTCGGCGCGTTCGGCGACCACTTCGTCCCAGAACGGCAGCGTGTGCACGATCCCGTTGGACTTCGTCGCCGACGTGACGTATCCGCGCCGGGTCTTGGCCAGTTCGAACGCGAAGTCGGCGATGCGGCTGACGCCGACGCGGGTGAACACCGACTCCTGTACCGCCATTTCGTCGGGGAATCCGCGGTTGAGGCGCCCGCCGATCTCGCTGTACTCGCCCTCGACGTTCTCCCGCACGACCACGAAGTCCACGTCGGCCGCTTGGCGCAGCGGGCTGGAGACGCCGTCGAACACCCGGATCGGCCGCAGGTTGACGTACTGCCGAAACGCCCGCCGGATCGGGATCAGCAGCCCCCACAGCGAGACGTGGTCGGGCACACCCGGCCAGCCGACCGCGCCGAGCAGGATGGCGTCGAAGCCGCCCAGGGTTTCGATGCCGTCGTCGGGCATCATCGCGCCCGCACGCTCGTAGCGTTGACAGGACCAGTCGAATTCGGTGTAGGACAACTCGATTCGGTGTTTGGATGCGACGGCATCGAGTACGGTGCGCGCCGATTCGATCACTTCCGAACCGATCCCGTCCCCGGGTATGACGGCGATAGAACTCATCCGCCCAAACCTAGCAGGCTCTTCCGCCACTTCCTCTTGCCGCCGAGTGTGGGGTCGTGTCACGCCAACCGGCGCCGGAGCGTGCGGGTAACCCACGTTCGGCGGTCAAGGTGTGGACAGGCGGCGGGCTAGGCCTGAGGCGCGCACCGCCCGCCGCTGGATCGCCGCGCGCACCGACGCCTCCGGGCCGACCACCCGCACCCGCGTCTTCGCCCGCGTCACCGCGGTATAGAACAGCTCGCGGGTCAACAGCCGCGAGTCCTCCGGCGGCAACAGTACCGTCACCTCGTCGGCCTGGCTGCCCTGCGACTTGTGGATCGTCATCGCGTGCATGGTCTCGACGTCGGCCAGCCGGCTGGTCGCGAACTCGACCCGCGACGTGCCCGCGATCACCGCCCGCAACACCCCGTCGCGCTGCACCGCAACGCCCGTGTCGCCGTTGTACAGGCCCAGCCCGTAGTCGTTGGCCGTCACCAGCACCGGCCGCCCGACGTACCAGTCCGACCAGATCGGCTCGCCGGTGCGCTCGGCCAGCCACCGCTCGACCTGATGGTTCCAGTACCGCACGCCGTACGGGCCGCGTCGATGCGCGCACAGCAACCGGTGCTCGTTCAACGTCGCCAACGCCGCGGAGTCGTCACCGAGTACCGCGGCCTGCCGAAGCGTAACGGCCCACGGCACCAACATCTTCCGCAGATGCTCCGCGGGTGCGTCGGCATCGGACCACTCGATGTGATCGCCACCTTCGCGCAGCACCTCGACGGCGGTGTCCGCGTCACCTGCCCGGATCGCCGACGCCAGCGCGCCGATCGACTCGCCGAACCGGTGCGACGTCCTCAGCTCCGCGATCCGCGCGCCGCCCAGCCCGTCGACCAGGTCGGCCAGCACCGCGCCGGCCTCCACCGATGCCAGCTGGTCCGGATCGCCGACGAGGATCAGCCGCGCGTCCGGGCGCACCGCCTCCAGCAGCCGCGCCATCATCGTCAGCGACACCATCGACGTCTCGTCGACGACGATCACGTCGTGCGGCAACCGATTTGCGCGGTTGTGCCGGAATCGCGCCGACGTGTCCGGCCGGCTGCCCAGAAGCCGGTGCAGGGTTGTCGCCTGCAGACCTTCCAACGCGGAGCGGTCGGCCGCCGACAGCTTGTCGACCTCGGTCTGCACCGCTTCTTGCAACCGGGCCGCGGCCTTACCCGTGGGCGCCGCCAACGCGATGCGCAACCTGCTGCCGCCGGCCAACAACGCCAGCAGCCGCGCCACCGTCGTCGTCTTACCGGTGCCCGGACCGCCGGTCAACACCGTCAACCCTTGCGACAGCGCCACTTCGGCCGCGGCGCGCTGCTCCTCGAACCCGGCCGGAAACAGCCGGTCGACGTCGGCGGAGGCCCGGGTCGGCGTGGCCGAATACATCGCCAGGATGTCCTTGCAGACCTGCTCCTCCTCACGCCAGTACCGGTCGAGGTAGAGCAGATCGCCCTCGACGCGCAGCGCCACCCCGGTCAACGGGCTGGCCCGCACCGCCGCACCGAGCCCCTTCACCTCGACCTGCGCTTCGGTCGACGGCAGGTCCAGGCACACCGACCCACCCCGCAACGCGCGCACCAGCAGCGCGATCGCCAACGCCGCCCGCTCGTCGTTGTCGCCGGCCAGCATCGTCAGCCGTTGTGCCACATGCACATCCGACGATTCGATCAGCTCGGCGTCGGTGAACGTGCGCAGCAGACCCGTCGCGCCAAAAGCCCGTCGCCACTGGCCGCTCGTCATGCCAGCAGCTCCGACATCTCGACCGTCAGCGCCGCGGGCGGCCGCCAACTGAACACCCCCGCCGGATGCCCGTCGACCACCGGCGTGGACGGCCCGCACATCCCGCGCAGGAACAGGTACAGCACCCCGCCCAGATGCTGCTCCGGGTCGTATCCGGTCAGCCGCCATCGCAGAAAGCGGTGCAGCACAACGCTGTACAGCAGCGCCTGCAGCGGATAGTCCGAGTGCAGCATCGCCTCCACCAGCCGCGGCTGCCCGTAGTCCGCGGCGGTCAACGGCCGCGACGGGTCACCCAGCCAGTTCGTCTTGTAGTCGACCACCAGGTACCGGTCGTCGACGCGCAGCACCGCATCCACCGACCCCGACAGGTACCCCTTCAACGGCTGCCCGCCCAGCGCCGCGCCGGTCAGTCGCTGCGCGTACGACGCCAGCGGATCGTCGCCAGGCAGGTGCCGGCCCAACAGCTCGCCCACCGCGCGCAGCCGCCCGCCGCCGAGCGGGAACTCGAAGTCCATCTCCCGCATCCGGTCGGCCAGCCCAATCTGCCGCAGCGTCACCCCGGGCGCCAACGGGCCCAGCGGGGTGTCGTGCAGCGGCACCATGGCCGCGGCAAGATCTTCGGCGGCGACGTCGACGGGCCACCACACCGAGCGTTCTTCGATGCGGGCCTGCAATTCGGCGGCCAGATCCGGCGCCAACGGGTCGGCGTCCTCCAGCACCGCGTGCACCAGCGTGCCGAACTTTGCGCCGGCGGGCAGCTCGGCCATCGGCGACGGGACGTCGGCACCGACCGGCGAAGAGGTCAGCGGGATCTCGGCCACCTCGTCGTCGAGCTCGGCGATCTCCGGCTCGCTGCTCACCGGGGTGGCTTCTGCGGCGCGGATCAGCCCCGAGTACGACGTGCGCCGCCAGGACGTGTCGATCGAGCGGTGAAAGTGCCTGGCCGCCAGTGTGTCCGGCGCCTCAGCTCGGGGCAACTGAGGTATCGGCCGCGGCACCGACTCCTCGACCACCAATCCGCCCACAGCTTCCCACTGTTTGAAATGCGCCCATGCGTCATCGTCGGTCACCTTCGACGGAACGACGGCCGGCGGCACCTGCGCCTGGTTCGGCGTGCGGCCGCGCAGCACCCGCGACAGGCCGCCGCAGGGCTCATCTTTGGACGGCGCCCACCACGCCACCACTTGGGATTGGGCGCGGGTCAACGCGACATAGGTGAGCCGGCTGTCGTCGCTGGCGTCCTCGGCGCGGCCCTGCTGCACGACGGCGTGGTAGTCGGGGCTGTCGGGTCCGCCGATGTGCAGGCAGCGGGTGTTGCCTTCGTGATAGAGCACCAACTCCGGATCGCGCACGTGCCGGTTGAACGTGAACGGCAGGTACACCACCGGGAACTGCAGGCCTTTCGCGACGAATACCGTCATCACCTGTACCGCCGCGGCATCGTTGTCGAGGCGGCGGAACCGTTCGGTGGCGCCGCTGCGTTCACCGCGCTGCTCACGTAACCAGTCCCGCAGCGCGGGCAGGCTGTAATGCTCGCGGTGCGCGGCCTCCTGCAGCAGCTGGGTGAGGTGCGCGAGGTCGGTCATGCGCCGCTCACCGTCGCGCCAGGACAGCACCCGGTCGGTCATACCCGCCAGCTGCGCGGCCTCGAAGATCGCGGCCACCCCACGCTCGCGGGCATGACCGGCCCACTCCCGCAACGTATCCGCGACAGAATCGGTCAGCGCGTCACCGCCATGCACCAGCTCCTCGGCGGTCTTGCCGAAGAACATCGTCGCCGCGGCCGCGCGCACCATCCCGGGACGGTGCGGCTGGTCGAACGCCTCGAGCAGGCACAGCCAGTCCTCGGCGGCCTCGGCGCCGAAGATGTCCGAATCACCGGTATACACCGCGGCAATGCCGGCTTCGCACAGCGCGTCGTAGCACGCGCGGGCATCGACATGCTTCTCGACGATCACCGCGATGTCCTTGGCCTCGATCGGCCTGCCGTCGAACGTCGCGCCGCTGGTCAGCAACGCGGCGATATCGGCGGCCATGTCCAGCGGGATGTGTCTGCGCAGATCACCGATCAACGCCGGGTTGGTTCCGCTGCGGCCCACCGTCTCCCGACGCACCACCCGCAACCGGAACGGCTCGCACGACGGCGCACCGACCAGCCGCGAACCCTGGTGCGCCGCAGAGACTTCGTGCACGACGATCCGCGGATCCCCGAGTTCGGCGCCTTTCAACACCACCTGCAGCCGGTCGACCAGCGCCCCGTCGCTGCGCCAGTTCGTGCCCAACGTCATCTGCACACCGGCGGTCGCTGCGGCGTCGAGGTAGGTGACGATGTCACCGCCGCGGAACGCATAGATCGCCTGTTTGGGATCGCCGATCAGGATCACCGTCGAACGGCCGGTGAAGGCCCGGTCGATCACCTGCCACTGCACCGGGTCGGTGTCCTGAAACTCGTCGACCAACACGATCGGCCAGCGTTGATGCATCCGCAGCTGAGCGGGGGAGTCCTCGGCCTGCAACGCGAGAGCCAGCCGGCCCAGCAGATCGTCGTAGCCGAGGATGCGACGGCGACGCTTGCGGATATCCAGCTCGGCCAGCACGTCTATGGCGAACTGAACGCAGACCGCGGCGCGTGAGTCGGGTTCGGGGTCGACGGGCCGAAGTTCGGTCGCGGGCTTGTTGACCACCTCGCGGGCCAGGGTCAGCGCATCGTCGTAGTCCAGCAGCGGAGCTTCGCGCTCGCGGCCGAAGTGGCGCAGGTACAGATCGTCGACGATCTCGGTGGTCAACTCGTCGAGGCTCTCCACCAGCTCGACGCCGGCGTCGGTGTCACCGGCCACGCCGAGTGAGCGCAGTACCGTCTGGCAGAACTGGTGCGTGGTGGCGATCGTCGCGGCGTCGAAGGCCGCCAACGCGTCGCGCAGCCGCTGCTGCCGGTTCTGGTACTCGTCGGCGGCGCAGTCCAGCAGATGTTTGACCACCTGGTTGTCGCCGGCCAGCGACGGATCGTCGAAAGCCGTGACCGCATCGACGATTTGGCGGCGGACCCGGTCGCGCAGCTCCTGGGTGGCGGCCCGGCCGAACGTGATCAGCAACATCTGGTCCAGCGTCGCAACGCCTTCGGCCACATAGCGGGTGACCAGGCCGGCCAGCGTGAACGTCTTACCCGTTCCCGCGCTGGCTTCCAATACGGTGGTCGACCGTTCGGCGGGCAGCGGGCCCAGCAGATTGAAGGGCGGCATGGTCATTGCAGCGCTCCCAGCATCGGAAGCCACAACCGGCATGCGTAGGTGTCGAGGCCGCGGGAAACCAGATCTTTGAGCCAGGCGTTCTTGCCGAACGCCAGCTGGTATGCCGCCTCGGTGTCCTCGCCGGGGTAACGGTCCGAGCGCCACCGGTAGCCGGCCCGCCGTTCCGGCTCGCCGTGGCCGTGGACGGCTTCGGCCCACGCGTACGACGTCTTGACCGGCAGCGGCAACGGTTCGCGTCGGCCCTCGTCGTAGAGCGCCACCAGATCGGCCAGCAGCTCGACGGCCGACGACTCGGGGCGGCCCATCACCTCGACGCGGGGGGTGGTGCCCCGCGGGGGCCTGCCGACCGACACCGCGGTCCAGTTGCGCGACGGAGCGTGGGCGAGCAACGCCAGCAACCGAATCCACGGCTGCAGCAGATGTCGCCCGTCGAGCTTGGAGTACGTCGCCGACACCAGCTGATCGCCGTAGACCGGCGCCACCGTGCCGGTGACGCGCCGCCCACCGCCGATGTCGATGTCGACGTCGACCGCGCCCGGTTCGGCGCTGCGAAAGGGCCGCACCGCATCCGCGATCAGCCCGGACTGCTCGCAGATCTTGTTCGCTGTGCGCCAACCCAATTGGCCCGGCGGCAAGGTGCCTCGCCGCCATTCGAGGTCTTTGGCCTCGCGGGGTTCCATGCCGCGCAGCATGTCGTGCAGCATCCGGTCACCGACCGTCCACTCCTCGAGCGCGTCGATGTCGACGGGCATGGCGTCCTGGACGCCGTCGACCTCCCACGGCAGCGTGTACTCCAGCGCGCGAAAGAATCCCTTCACCGGGTCGCGGAAGAAGTTGAGCAGGTCGGCCAGCGCGACATCTTCGGGTGGGGGAGCGGGCAACGGCCCGGCGATGAACGGCTGCCGCTCGGCGCGCTCGCCGGCGCGGGCGTGGGCGGCCCGCAGCACCGTGGGATCGAACGTGAACGGTTGCCCCGCCGGCATACCCAGCGCGCCGGGGACGACGTTGCGGGTGTCGAAGGGCTGCAACGGATGTTCGACGACGACGGTCTTACGTACGGGGTACTCGGTGGTGTGCTCGAGCGTGTCGAGCAGTTCGGCCAGCGGCACCGCGGGCGGGCGTTCCTGTCCGTTGTATTCGTTGGCGCCGGTGTAGGTAATCACCAGCGTCTCGGTGGCCGCGCCGATCGCGTCGAGCAGCAGTTGGCGGTCCTCCGAACGGATGTCGCGCTCACCGGTCATCGGGTCGCGGGCCAGCGCGTCGTCGCCGTCGACGATGCCGCGCCGCGGGAACACGCCGTCGTCCAGGCCGACCAGGCACACCACCCGGTGCGGCACCGAGCGCATCGGCACCATGGTGCACACGGTCAGCGTGCCGGTGCGGAAGTTCGCCCGGGTCGGCCGGCCGGCCAGGTGGCGCTGCAGCAGCGCGCGGATGTCGGGCAGGCGCAGCAGGGTGTCGGCGCGGGAACCGGCGTCGGTGAGCACGTCGCCGAACTCGCGCTGCAGCTGGCTGATCTGCCACGCGTCGTCGTCGCCGACGTCGGCGAGCAGCTCGATACCGTCGGTCAGTGCCTTCAGCCAGTCCGTCAACGGCTGTGCGCCGGTAAGGGATTCGACAACCTGTTGGAGCCGGTCCACGTACTCGGCCAGCTTTCCAGCCAGCTCGACGCGGTTGCTGCTGACGTCGTCGAGCGGCAGCGTGGTCTCGATCCAGGCGTGCGAATCGTCGGACATCGCCACCCCGGCGAGCACCCGGTCGATACCGAAACGCCAAGTGTTCTGTACGAAGTCGACGCCGAACGGATGGCGATGCTGTTGGTCGAAACCCCACCGGATATTGGCCTGGCGCACCCAGCGGGTGATGTCCTCGAGATCGTCGTCGGTGAAACCGAACCGGGTGCGCACCGGCGCGGCGTGCGCGAGGTTGAGCACCTCGCTGGAGGTGGCGCGTCCGCCGGCCAGCGCCAGCAGTTGCGACGCCACCCCGAGCAGCGGGTTGGTCTGGGTGAGCGCGCGGTCGGCGAGCTTGACCCGCAGCTGATGCGCCGGATGCACACCGGTGATCATGTCGCCGAGCCCGAACCCGGCGACGATCAGCGGCGCATAGGTCTCAATGTCGGGGCACATGACGAGGATGTCGCGCGGTTCCAGCGTCGGGTCGTCGGCGAGCAGCCCGAGCAGCACCTCGCGCAGCACGTCGATCTGGCGGGCCGGGCCGTGGCAGCTGTGCACCTGCACCGAGCGGTCAGTAGCGTTGTGCGAGCGGCCTTTCGGGCGCAGAGCGTTGGCGGTGATGTCGGCCTGCAGCCAGCCCAGCAGGGTGTCGGGGCGCTCGGGGCCGGGCAGGTATTCGTCGGTGTGGGCGTCGGCGGGCAGGCTGCGCTGCAGCTCGCGAAGGTCGCGGCCGAGGGTGGCCAGCAGCGGGTGGTCGACCTCGCGGTGGCTGGTGTCCTCGCTGCGGGGGATCTGCCCGTGCACGCCGCGCAGCGACGACCACAGCCGGTCGCTGGGATGCGGCAGCCACAGGTGCAGGTCGTGATGGGTGGACAGCGCGCGCAACAGTTCGATCTCGGTGCTGGGCAGCCGGGTGTGGCCGAACAACGACATCCGCTGCGGCAGATCGGTGGGGGACTCCTCAAGCATCGCAACGGTTTTGGCGTGCCTGATGTGCGGCGGGTCGGCGGCGACCTGGTCGAGCAGAGCCCGCCACAGCGGCGGCTGCCACCGCAGATCCTCGGCGACATCACCGGCGTCGCCGTTCTCCCAGTCGACGAGCAGCTGCGGACGCTGCCGGGCGTAGGAGGCGAACAGGCCCGCGAGACGGCGGGCCACCGCGTAGCGCCGGCCCTGCCGCAGTTCCTTTTCCTCACCGGTTTCGAAGTGGCCGAGGTGGGTGGCCAGCGGCTTGCACCAGGCCTCGGTGCAGCTGGCGTCGATCACCTCCAGCAGCGGCCACACCATCGCGTCGGGCGCCCACGGGTCGCCGGCGCTGCTGTCGAGGCCGAGAAGTTCCGCGATCAGCGAGCGCGGATTGCGGAACGCGATACCCGCACAGACACCGTCGTCGCCGGCCCCGCGGCCCAGCACGTGCGAGAGCCGCTGGCTCAGCCAGCGTTCGACACCCTTGGCGGGAACGATGACCAGTTCTTGCGCGAACGGGTCGGCCAGCGGATCCGAAAGCAGCGCACCCAGGCCGTCAGCGAGCAGATCGGTGCGTTCCGCCCGATGGATAAACAGAGCCATCGAAGCGATTCTGCCGTGTTCAGCCCCGAGGCATACGTGCGATGATCACCGGGACCTGGGCAGCGTTGGCCACTGCGGTGCTGACCGAGCCCAGCAGCATGCCGGTGAACCCGCCGCGGCCGTGGCTGCCGAGCACCACCAGCTGGGCATTGTCGGCCTGCTCTAACAGCCGGGGCGCCGGGCGGTCACACACCACGACCCTACGCACGCCGACGTCGGGGTACCGCTCTTGCCATCCGGCCAGCCGCTCGGCGAGTACTTCTTCCTCGTGGTCCTTGATATTCCGCCATTCGATCGGCGCCCAGTCCATCGGCGGGAAGCCCAGCGGGCCCATGTCGCTCCAGGCGTGCAGCGCCACCAGTTCGACACCGCGGCGCGAAGCTGCGTCGAAGGCGATCTGCGTCGCGAGTTCCGAGGTCGGCGACCCGTCGATGCCGACCACCACCGGGGCTTGCGAGCGCTCGGTAAGCGGTACCTCGTCGTGGACGACGGCCACCGGGCAGTACGCGTGATGGGCCACGCCGGAACTGACCGAGCCCATCAGGGCACGGGAGACGGCGCCCTGTCCACGGCAGCCCACCACGATCATGTCGGTCCGCTTGGACAGCTCCAGAAGGGTCGGCACGACCGGGGCGTAACTGACCTCGGTGCTCACCTGGGCCGCGCGGTCCGAAGACGCGGCCTCCACGGCGACCTTGTGCGCATGCTCGATGATCTGGCGGGCCTGGTCTTGCTGCAGGCGCGCGTAGTCATCCGAGGCCTCGGTCCATCCCTCGGTGGTCACCAGCGGCGCCACGACATGCACGACCTTCAGCGGTACGTTCCGCAGCTCGGCATCGCGTGCGGCCCACTCAACCGCCGCCATCGATGACGGTGAGCCGTCGGCACCGACCACGATCCCCAACGAAGTTTGTTGGTCCGACACTTCAGTCTCCTTCCCAGCACACCAGGCGCAGGTGCTCCCGACATTAGGTGCGGTTCGACGGGATGTCAGTGGGCTTTAGTCCCTAACTGGCCGGGCACTTTGGCCGATAACGTGTTTGGCCATGTCGGTGCTGGGCTGGATCGTCGTTTCGGGCCTGGCGATGAGCGCATTAGCGCTGATCGGTGGCGCGGCGCTGTTCCTACCGCCACCGCTGTTCTCGCGCGTGGTGCTGCCGATGGTGGCGCTGGCCGCAGGCACTTTGCTCGGTGGAGCGCTGTTTCACATGCTGCCCGAATCGATCGCGGTGCTCGGCAACCAGCTATCGGTCTATCTGTGGCGGCCGGCATGGTCTCGTTTCATGTCCTCGAGCAATTCCTGCACTGGCACCACTGCCATCGCCCGATCGACGAACATCGTCCCATCGGCTATCTGATCCTGGCCGCCGACGGACTGCACAACCTCATCGGCGGAGTCGCCGTCGGCAGCGCGTTCATCATCGACATCCGGCTCGGCATCATCACCTGGCTGGTCGCGGCCGCACACGAAATCCCGCAAGAGATGGGCGATTTCGGGATCCTCGTGCACAGCGGTTGGCGCGTGCGGCACGCGTTGGCCTACAACGTAGCCTCAGCACTGACATTCCCGCTGGGCGGGTTGATCGCCTACGGCTTCGCCGGGCACGTCGAGGTCGCGGTTCTGGTGCCGTTCGCCGCGGGCAACTTCATCTACATCGCGCTGGCTGATCTATTGCCCGAAATCACAAGCTCGCCGCGCCTTCGCGAGAAGGCCGTGTACACCCTGAGCTTCTTGGCCGGGTTAGCACTGCTGGGGACGGTCGCGTTGCTGGGATGACGCCCATCGAGCCACACTGCGCGGATACGCTCGGACGCGTGAAAACCGTCGTCTGCACCAACGCGAACCTGCACGTGGTCGAGCAACCGACCCCGATCCCGGCGAAGGGCCAGCTCCTCATCGACGTGCAACGCTGCGGCATCTGCGGCTCCGACCTGCACGCCCGCCACTCCATGGACGAGCTCGCCGACGTGATGGCCGAAACCGGCTACGACGAGTTCATGCGTTCCGATCAGCAGGTGGTATTCGGCCACGAGTTCTGCGGCACCGTGCTCGACCACGGGCCCAAGACGCGCAAGGCGCCCAAGCCCGGCACGACCGTGGTCGCGATGCCGCTGCTGCGGCGCGGCAAGGACGTCCACGGCATCGGGCTGACCGCCAAGGCGCCCGGCGCGTACGCCGAGCAGCTGCTCGTCGAACAGGCCCTCACGTTCCCGGTGCCCAACGGGTTACCTGTCGAGGTGGCGGCACTCACCGAACCGATGGCCGTCGGCTGGCACGCCGTGCAGCGCGGCGACGTGCGCAAGGGCCAGGTCGCCTTCGTGATCGGCTGCGGGCCGATCGGGCTGGCGGTCATTCTGGCGCTGAAGGCCAAGGGTGTGCGCACGGTGATCGCCAGCGACTTCTCGGCCGGCCGGCGCGCGCTGGCGACCCGCTGCGGCGCCGACGTCGTCGTGGATCCCGCGCAGGAATCGCCGTTCTCCGGTGAGCACGGCTTCCTCGAATCCTTCACCGACGCCGGGGATCTCGCGCTGAGCACGATCGAGAAGATCCACAAGCTGCGGCTGCCATGGTGGCACGTCTGGCGCGCCGCGGACAAGGCCGGCGCGACCACGCCGAAGCACCCGGTCATCTTCGAATGCGTTGGCGTGCCCGGCATTATCGAGAGCATCATCACCAGCGCGCCGGTGTTCTCGCGCGTGGTGGTCGTCGGGGTGTGTATGGGCGCCGACCACATTCGGCCGTCGATGGCGATCAACAAGGAGATCGACCTGCGCTTCGTGCTGGGCTACACGCCGCTGGAGTTCCGCGACACGCTGTATCTGCTCGCCGACGGCAAGATCGACGCCGCCCCGCTGATCACCGGAACCGTCGGGTTGGGCGGCGTCGAGGCCGCGTTCGACGCGCTGGGCGACCCGGAGGCGCACGCCAAGATCCTGATCGATCCCGGAAGCGACGCGGACGCGCCGTAGCGGGGGCTGGGGCTCCGGGGGGTATGTGGCAAGTGCCAAGCTCTGCGCGAATTATTCGCTGCTAATGGCCATGGTGGTCGGTAAGAGCGAATCTTTCGCGCATAGCTTGGCACCTTCGGTCACCATCCTTCAGAGCGCCGGGGCCACCGGACGGCGAGACTGCGAGGTGTATGCTTGGTGTATGGCACGCACAAACATCGATCTCGACGATGCGCTGGTCGCTGAGGTGATGCGCAGATTCGGCGTCGCCACCAAGAAAGACGCCGTCGATCTGGCGTTGCGACGACTGGTCGGCGCCCCGCTGGACAAGGAGTTCCTCCTCGGGCTGGAAGGCGTCGGATGGGACGGCGACCTCGGCGAGCTGCGACGCGAACAGCCCGACGAGTTCTCGTGATCCTGATCGACACCTCGGCGTGGGTGGAGTACTTCCGGGCGACGGGTTCGGCGGCTGCAGTCGAAGTCCGGCGCTTGCTTTCCGAGGAAACAGACGACGTCGCGATGTGCGAGCCCGTCGCGATGGAAATCCTGTCGGGTGCGCGCGGCGAGGATGTGTACCTCAAACTCGAGCGCTTGGTCAATGGGCTGCCGTCATTGGCCGTCGACGGCGCAACCGACTTTCGGGCGGCCGCACAGATCTACCGCACTGCCCGTCGCGCCGGCCGCACGGTTCGCAGTATCAACGACTGCTTGATCGCGGCGTTGGCCATTCGGCATGACGCTCGAATTGTCCACCGTGATACCGACTTCGAGGTGATCGCGGCGATGACCACCCTCGAGGCAACATCGTTGCGATGAAACCCGTCAGCCCCGTGCCACCGAGTTCCGCGAAGAGGCGTTGATCTCGGGGTCGCCGAAGTGGTAGATCACGCCGTTGTCGAACCCGGACACGATGATGGCGTTGGCGCTGTCGAGGGTCACCTGGTTGTCCACGCCGGACACGTTGACCATCGCGCAGTGCCCGGTGATCGTGACGGTGTTGTTGACCCCGCTGATGTTGATCTCGCTGTCGTCGCACTCGACGGTCTTGGTGCCGTCCACACCCGCGACGCTGAGCTTGCCGCCCGGCGGCGCGGTCACCACCGAGTCGTTGCCGGGCAGCATCGGCTCGATGGCCGGGAAGTCGGTGTCGGGCGCAGGCACCGGGTCCAACAATCCGCCCCCGCCGGCCACCCCGGGGTCCACCCTGGCCGTCGTCTGTGTGCTCATGTTCCACACGATCGCCCCGACCACGCCGAACACCGCCAGCACTGCCACCGCGATCACCACGAAGATCACCATGGCCGGCGTCCGACTGTGGGACTGCTGCGGGTACGGCACCCCGTATTGCGGCGCGCCATACGGGTCCGCCCACACCGGCGGCGGCAGCGGCTGTGTAGGTGGCGTCGGCTGGGTCGCGCCCAACTCGACGGCGCCCGGCCCGGTCCGCAGCTGCTCGAGCTGGCGGATGCGCTCCTCGGGGTCGTCCTGCGGATTCATGGGCAGATATTGGCACACTCCCGTTTGCGACGGCGGATTAGCGGCAACTCGGCCCGCATGATCGGCAACTTGCGATCCGTCGTCGTGGACTGCAGAGACCCCCGAGCGCTGGCGGACTTCTATGCCAAAGTGCTCGGCGGCACCATCACACAAAAAGACGACACCTGGGTGGTGCTGACCGACCCCTCGGGTCGACGGCTGGCGTTCCAACACTCGCCGGAGCACGAGCCGCCCACGTTCCCCGATCCGCGTGGCTCCCAGCAGTTCCACCTCGACATCGCAGTCGACGACGCCGACGCCGCCGAACGCGACATCCTGGCTCTGGGCGCCGCCCGGGTCACCGACGCCGTCGGCGAAGACAACTTCCGGGTCTTTCGTGATCCGGCCGGCCACACCTTCTGCCTCGTCTGGGACTTCGACGACTAAAGCGTGCCCGGCGCCCCAGATGGGTATGAAGACGGTGTGGTGGCAGCAGCTTTCATCGCCGTCGGCGCCGGCCCGGCCGGGGTCAGCGCCGCGGAGACGTTCCGCGCCAAACACCGCGACATCCCCGTGCGCATCCTGACCGACGACCTCGCCCTGCCGTATGCCAAACCGCCGCTGAGCAAGGGCTATCTGTGCGGCCGCGAAGACAAGCGCGACCTGCACAGCCCCGCCTGGTTCACCCGCAACCGCGTCGACCTGATCCGCGGCGTCGCCGTCGCCGCCATCGACGTCGACCGCCAGGAGGTCATCACCAAAGGCGGCAGCCGCTACCCCTACTGGCACCTCGTCATCGCGTCGGGCGCCACCGCGGTGCGGCCCGACATCCCCGGCGTCGAGTCGGCGCTGACCCTGCGCACCTTCGCCGACGCGGTCGCGCTCAAGATGGCCGCCCGCTACGCCGACTCGGCCGTCGTGATCGGCGCCGGGCTGATCGGCTGCGAGGCCGCCGCCTGCCTGGCCGAGCAGGGTGTCGCGACGACGTTGGTGGCCGCCGAACCCGTGCCGCTGCACCGTCGCTTCGGTCTGGAAGCCGGTGAACGCGTGGTAAAGATCCTGTCCGACAACGACGTTCGCTTCGTCGGCGAAGCCACCGTCATCGGCATCGACGACGCCGGCGTGCTGCTGGGTAGCGGTGAAGCCGTCGACGCCGACGTCGTCGTGACGGCCACCGGGGTGCGGCCCGACGTCACGCTGGCCCGCGCGGCCGGGCTAAAGATCCACGACGGGCGCATCGTCGTCGACGAGCACATGCGCACGTCGGCGCGCAACGTCTACGCCGCCGGTGACGTCGCGCTGGCCCGAAACGTCACCGCGGGCAGGCACATCCCCGCCGAGCACTGGCGCGACGCCGCCCAGCAGGGTTACGTCGCCGGGCTTACCGCCGCCGGCTACGGCGCCCGCTGGGACCAGGTGCCCCAGTTCTCCTGCCTGATCGGCAATTCCGCGCTCAAGTACCGCGGGTGGGGCACCGGCTACGACGTCAGCAGGCTCGTCGACGACCACAACGGCTTCACCGTCGAGTACGAGGCCGACGGCAAGGAAGTCGGCGTGCTCACAGCCAGTCTCGGCGTTTGAAGCTCACGTACAGGATGATCACGAGCAGCACGATGATGATGCTGCTGGTCAGGAAGCCGGCCACCGTGTCGATGCCCGGAAACATCACGTTCTGGCCGTAGAAGCCGGTGATCGCCGTCGGCACCGCGATGATCGCCGCCCAGCCGGTGAGCTTCTTCATCACCGTGTTCAGCCGCGCGTCCTGCAGCGAGAGGTTGGTCTCGAACACCGTGGTGATCATGTCGCGCAACGACTCGGTCCACTCCGAGACCCGCAGCACGTGGTCGTAGAGGTCGGCATACAGCGGGTCGAGCTCGGGTGCGGTCTTGGCGTCCAGGCGGCGGTGCTGAATCGAGTTGACCACCTCGCGCATCGGCAACACCACCCGCCGCAGCTTCACCAGGTCCTTGCGCAGCTGGAAAGTGCGGCGCTGCAACTCATCACGCGGCCGGTCGGCGAACAGCTCGTCCTCGATCCCCTCGATGGCGTCGTCGAGCACCTGTACCGCGTCGAAGTGGCCGTCGACCACGACGTCGAGAAGTCCGTGCACCAACGCACCCACGCCGTACTCGTGGCCGCCGAGTTCGTCGAACCGCTGTGACGCCGAGTCGATCTCGAAGTCCGGGGGCAGCCGCACCGTGATCAGCCCGCGCGGCAGCACGAACCCGGAGATGCGATGGGTCTGGATCGTCGCCTCGTCGACCGAGACGGCGTACACGGTGAAAAAGGTGTGCGTATGGTAGGCAACGGCTTTGGTGCGTTCGGCCTCGGCGATCGCGTCCTCGACCGCCCAGGTGTTCAGCCCGATCTCCTCGGCCAGCTCCTTGAACGTCTCATGGTCGGGGTCGTAGATGTCGCACCACACCAGGGCGTCGGCGTCGGCCAGGTAGTCCGAGATCGACGCGAAGTCGAAGTCGTCCTGCGGCTTACCGCCGCGCCACACCCGCCCCCGGACCCGTTTCACAGCGTCCTAGAGACTGAATTCGCTTGCCAAGCCGTCGATTCCGGCGCGGATCGCGGCCAGCGCCGACTCGCGCGCCTTCATCTTGGTGGCCAGGTGCGCGCCCGCGTGGATGCCCGACGCCGCCTCGGCGGCCACCTCCTGAGCGCGGGTCAGCACCCGATCCGCGTCGACGATCTCGTCGAGCCAGCCGCCGGTGATCGCCTCGTCGCCGGCGAACGTCGCGGCCATCGACGCGCCCCGCTGAAACGCCGCGGGGGTCAACCGCATCCGCATGATCTCCAGCGCCGCAATGGGTATCGTCATGCCGATCGCCACCTCGATCGCCTGACATTTCGACTTCGGTTGGCCCACCCGGTGATCCCCGGACAGCAGCAGAAACGATCCCATCGCGATCGCCGGGCCCGTCGCGGCCATGATGACCGGCTTGGGAAACGTCAGGCACCGCACCGCCAGCTCGAAGCCACCGGTCAGCATCCCGAGCCCGGCCTTCGCGTCGCCGGATTGAAACACCGTCAGGTCGAAGCCGCCGCTGAACACCCGCCCGTTGCCCGCCAGCACCACGGCCTTGGCGTTGTCCTTCTCGGCGCGGTCCAGGGCGTCGTTGAGGGCCGCCTGCATCGCGGGCCCGAGCACGTTGACCTTGCCGTCGTCCATCGTGATGGTCGCGACGGATTCGGTCAGGTCATAGCCAACGGCGCTGGTCATCGGTTCTCCTTAAGGTGTCCGACAGGATGCTAGCGCCGAAAGTGAAACCACGGTCGTTGCGCACCGGTTTTGCGACCGTGGCTGCAATCTCGGTGCAACAGGCGCAAACGGCGCAATAGGTTACGACACGAGCTTGTCGCGCGAGACCAGCCGCTCACCGCGGGCCAGCCACTTCGGGTCCGCCCACGTCACCCGCGCGGGCAGGCGCCGCCAGTACTCCGGGTGCTCGCGCAAATACACATCCACGCTGGAATGCACTGCCGCGCCCTCGGGTAGCCGGCGCATCGCCAGCCGGTGCGGGTTACCGGCCACCGCGTCGAACTCGGTGGGCAGCGGGACCGCATATCGCAGCCGCGGCGACACCCGAAGGCCGGCCCGCAGCGCCCCGTCGAGCATCCAATCGAAGGTGATCGCGGCCAACGGCCCGCACGCGCCCGGAGATCCGGTGATATCGGCGTGGGTGCCGCGGAACCAGACCTCCTCGGTACGCTCCGATGCCCATCCGACCAGCCGCTCACCGGGCAACCCGTCTACCGCGACGGCGTGGCGGCCGAACACGACGTTGCGCAGCGGCGCCGGCGTCGTGCGCCGGGTGAAGCCCGGAATCCGCAGCGTGTCCCACATCCCCAGGAACCACACCGGAACGCTGACGTCGTGTCGCGAGGACAATTCGGCGGCGATGCGCGCCACCCGCTGCCAGTCTTGTGCCGTGCGCTCGGTGCGCGGCAGGGCATACGCATCGAGCACGTAATCCATCAGGTCCGGCAGCACCCCGACGGTGCCGAGCAACCGGGTCAGCGTCTGCGCGCAGTACGCGCCGCGGCCGGACCCGAACAGGAAGATGCGGTCCTCGGGTGCCCAGTGGTCGACGAGGAAGCGGTAGGCCTGCGCGATGGCGGTCCTGGCGTCGTCGGCGGCTGCCGCGCGCCGGTGCAGTCGATGCGGCGCCGACGCGCATGATTCGTGCCAGCTGAGTTGCTCGTTTCCCTCGACAAGCAAACCCAGCAAGCGCTGCAGGTTGGTGCAGTCCGGCCCCACCGGATCACCGCGGAACCGGTCGAAACACAACACGAGCTTCTTCACGAGGCCCCCCACGGCTCGGATTGACGCGCTCGTCTCAGTGTGCCTGGCAAAGCAGGCGATGTCTATGCGCGGTTCGCTAAGAACGTGCCGTTACGTGAGTGCGAGCTCGACGCCCGCGCTGGCGGAGTCGGCGCGCAGTTCGACCGTGCCCGGCACCGTGCCCGCCGGGACGGTGAATGCCAGCGCGACGTCGGCCTTGCCGCCCGGCGCAAGTTCGGCGACGCCGCCGCCGAGCGCGGCGGTGGCCTCGTCGTCGATGTAGTAGACGGCGCCGTCGGCCTTCAGCGTCTGGTAGGTGCCAAGGAACGTGGCGGGCGCGTCGCCGACGTTGGTGACGGTCAGGTTGACGACGACGTGCTCGCCCGCCTCGTCGGACTCGTAGCCCCGCACGGTGAACGACATGGGGCCGTCGACGCCGGCGTCGACCGGGGCGGCCTGCGGCGGGGCGACCCAACCGCTGGTCGCGATTGCCCTTGCGGCAGTGTCGCTTTCGACTTCTTCGCCTGCGACGATCGCGGTCGTGTTGATGAACAACCCGTAGATCACGACGAACACCAGCACCGCCAACAGCGCCGAGCATGCGGCGGCGTAGGAGATGACGAGCCGTCGGACGTCTTCGGTGGGCGGGGCGGTGGGCATCGCGCCGGATCAGCCGCCCATCAGCGTTCGCCACTGGTCGAGGTTGCTGACCCGGTACACGTAGTTGGTCTGGCGCACCTCCGACAGCGACGCGCTGGGCTCGGCGGAATACCAGTGCCCCGGGAACACCGTCGGATCACCCGACAGCTTGGCCAGCGCCTGCAGGCTGCGGAACATGTCGTCGATGTTGCCGCCGGGGAAGTCGGTGCGCCCGCAACCCTCGAGGAACAGGGTGTCGCCGGCGACCAGGCGCCCGTCGAGCAGGAAGCACTGGCTGCCGGGGGTGTGGCCGGGGGTGTGCAACAACTCGATGTCCAGGTCGCCGACCTTGACCACGTCGCCGTGCTGGTGCTCGGTGAGCTCGCTGCGTGCGATCCCGGTGACCTTCGAAACCCAGTCCGCCTCGAGGTTGTTCACGTGCACCGGGACGCTGACCCGGTCCAGCAGCTCGGCGAGACCGCTGAGCTGAAAGCCCATCATCGACCCGCCGACGTGGTCGGGGTGGTGATGCGTCACGAGCACGCCGGACAGGTGCATGCCGTCGGCTTCCAGGGCGTCGACCAGATCACCGGCGGCGTAGGCCGGATCCACGACGACGGTGTCGCCGGTCTGGCGGTCGCCGATCAGGTAGGCGAAGTTGCGCATCTGCTGCGCCATCATGTCGCTGGCAGCGAAGTCGCGACCCGACAACAGCTGGCGGAAATAGAGGCGGTCAGAGTCAGCCATGAGGTCAGGGTATCGGCGGGTCACTCGTCGCTGCGCAGCCGGACCATCCGGATGGTGCTGCTCTCGTCGAGTTCGGCGATCTGGTCGCGTGAGCGCAGGAAGTCGCTGAACGAGCGAAAGCCCAGCGACCGCTCCGAGAACGACGGGTCCATCCGCTTCATCTGCGCCTTGACCGCCGAATTGTGCAGCCAGTCGGCGTCGTCTTTCTCATGTCCGATACGCAGCGCGCGCTCCAGCAATGCCGTCGCCGCAACCTGCGGATCGGGAGCCTCGGGTTCCTGGTCGGCGTCGGCTTTGGTGCGTCGTCGCTTGGGCGCCTCCGGCGTCTTGACCGGGGTGACGCCGGGCAGCGCGTCGTAGGAGACGTACTCGTCGCACGCCGCGGTCAACGAGCGGCTGATGGAGCCGGTGATGCCGATGCCCACGACGTAGCGGCCGAGGCGTTTGCAGCGCTGGGCCAGCGGGATGTAGTCGGAGTCGCCGGCCACGATCACGACGTGGGTCAGGTCGGGCAGCCGGAACATGTCCTCGACGGCATCGACGGCCAGTCGGATGTCGGCGCCGTTCTTGCTGTACGCGGCGGCGGGGAACAGTTGGACGAGGTCGACGGCGCGGCCGACGAGTTGGTCGCGGTAGTCGGCGTTGACGTCGGCGGACCAGTCGGCGTAAGCCCTGGTCAGCACCAGGGTGCCGAACGACGAGGCGAAGTCGATGATGGCGCCGACGTCGACGCGGGCCTCGGCCAGCCGGCCCGGGTTCTTGTGGAAGCCGGCGGCCTTGTCGCGCTGAAACGAGTTGCGCCCGTGGATCTGGTCGTAGCGGGAGATGACGACGTTGTCGAAGTCCAGGTACACCGCCACGCGCGCAATGTCGGTATCGGTCACCTGTACGTCCTATCACCCGGGGCGCGAGCTGCGGGCAGAACGGCCGCGGTGGCGCCGCCCGGTTGGGCCTGGCGAGCCGCCGACCGCCAAACTGTCCAGCCGTGGTTGTGCGATAGACGCAAGGCGCCGCAGCGAACCCTCGTCACACCACCCCTACTAACGGTGATATATTATCGTTAATAATCGTTAATCGCGAAAGGCCCGATGCGATGCCCACGAATAAGCTCGACGAACTTCTGCTGGACCGCTTCAACCTGCGGCGTGCTGATCTGATCGCGGCTCTCGAGACGTTCCCGGCGCACCGGCCGTGGGCGGCCACGCTCACCGACCAAGAGGCTCGGCTCCTCGATGACGCTGGGTTCGTCGAAGACCCCGAAGCGTATGCAGCGATCGCAGCCGACGTGACCACTCATATGGCCAGGCTGTACAGCACCGCCTATACCGCCAGTGAGGTCAGCGAAGGGTTGGGCGTCAACGACTCCCGCGTGCGACAGCGCCGCCTCGCCCGCACGCTATGGGGGATAAAAGACGGGGGCAGGTGGGTCTACCCCGCGCTTCAGTTTGAGGCCGTCGACCGCGACGACCGAGTCAGACTGAAGCTGGTCCGCGGCCTCGACGAGGTGCTGCCCGCCCTGCTCTCCAGGGAGTTGCACCCCACAGCAGTAGCCGGCTTTCTGATGACCCCGCAGCCTGATTTGCGCATCGATGGGCAACCAAAGTCGGTGCGAGAGTGGCTGTTGCACGGTGAATCGGTCCAGCCCGTACTCGAACTGATCCAGATCGGTGAGTGGGCGGCGACTTGACCGTCGACCCGATGCTGCCAGACCCTCCGCCGCCGCACGTACTGCGTTCGAGCGGGATCAACGATGACGAGATGCGCGCGATCGACGTCGATGAGATCTGGTGGCGCGTTCATCGCACCGAGGGCCAGCACGTACTGGCGTGGAATGCACTGCGCACATTCGGGCCGGTGCTGCGGTTCGACCCCCACCCCGCCCCGAAGGGGGAGCATGCGCAACATGGCGTTTGGTACGGAGCATCATCTCCGTCCGCCGCACTCGGCGAGGCATACCAAGTGGATCGGACCATCGACCGGGAACGCGGTCGTCCGTATCTGACCGGCTTGTCGTACACGCGCAAACTGCTGGTCCTCGACCTCGCCGCTGACAGCCGGGGAGCGTGGGCCACCCGCGCCGGCGGCATGTTCGCCATCTCCACGGCCCCGCATGCCCTGACCCAGCAGTGGGCCCGCCACATTGCCGAGGCATTTCCCGATCTCGACGGCCTGCGCTACAACAGCCGATTCGCAGGCGAGCCATGCCTGGCGCTGTTCGTCCCGGCAGCAGCTGCGATGCCAGCCCGGCCGAAAATATCGCTGCCTCTGGACCATCCCGATTTGGCCGGCCGTATCGCCGGTGCCGCGAAACGCCTCGGCTATGGCGTCGTTTGACGGGCTGCCGCCCCGGTTGGGCTGCCGCGAGTGTGCAGTTTCATACGCGCGGCGCGGCGAGTCGCGGATAAAACCGCACCATCGGCTCCCGCGAGGACTCCCGACGACCAGCGGTTTGGCGCGCCAATCGGCGAGGCTGTACCCTCTTTAAGGCCCGCCGCACGGTGCGGGAGCAGGCCCCCTTAGCTCAGTCGGCAGAGCGTTTCCATGGTAAGGAAAAGGTCAACGGTTCGATTCCGTTAGGGGGCTCGGTGGAACAGCCGGGGCGAGCGAAGCGACGGGTAGCTTGGTTCGCGCGGCGGCGCCGGTAAGGCGGTGTAGCTCAGCTGGTTAGAGCGCACGACTCATAATCGTGAGGTCGGGGGATCGAGTCCCCCCACCGCTACAACACCAAGACGAACGCGTAGAAGGACGACACAAGTGGCCTCCAGTACCGACGTACGGCCCAAGATCACCTTGGCCTGCGAGGTGTGCAAGCACCGCAACTACATCACCAAGAAGAACCGTCGCAACGATCCCGACCGGCTCGAGATCAAGAAGTTCTGCCCGAACTGCGGCAAGCACCAACCGCACAAAGAGTCGCGGTAACTAGGTAGGTTCAGCCCAAGCGTGTCTCTGTCAGAGCGCATCGTCGGGATCCATTTTCGCTATCCCGACCATTACGTGGTGGGCCGCGAAAAGGTGCGCGAATACGCGACCGCGGTCAAAAACGATGATCCGCCGTTCTTCGACGAGAAGGCCGCCGCCGAGCTGGGCCACGATCGGCTGCCCGCGCCGCTGACGTTCACCTCGGTGTTGGGCTACATGGCCCAGGTGGCGTTTTTCGAGCACGCCAACGTCGAGATCAAAGACGCCAAGATCGTGCAGGTCGACCAGGTGCTGAAGTACATCGAGCCGATCTTCGCCGGCGACAAGCTCTACTGCGATGTGTCAGTGGACTCCGTGCGCCAGGCCCACGGCACCGACATCGTCGTGCTCAAGACCGTCGTCACCAACGACAAGGGTGACGTGATGCAGGAGACGTACACGACCCTGGCGGGTCGTGCGGGTGAGGAAGAAGAGGGTTTCAGCGATGCCACTGCGTGAGTTCGATTCGGTGAAGGTGGGTGATCAGCTTCCCGAGAAAGTGATCCCGCTGACACGGCAGGACCTGGTGAACTACGCCGGGGTGTCCGGTGACCTCAACCCGATCCACTGGGACGACGACATCGCCAAGCAGGTGGGTCTGGACACCGCCATCGCCCACGGCATGCTGACCATGGGTCTGGGCGGCGGCTACGTCACCTCCTGGGTGGGTGATCCGGCCGCGGTCAGCGAGTACAACGTGCGCTTCACCGCGGTGGTGCCGGTGCCCAACGACGGCGTCGGCGCCGAGATCATCTTCAACGGACGCGTGAAATCCGTTGAGCCCGAAACCAAGACCGTCACCATCGCGTTGTCGGCAACCGCCGGGGGCAAGAAGATCTTCGGCCGCGCGATCGCCATCGCGAAGTTGGCATAGGTCATGGCGCTCAAACTCGATATCCGGGGCATGGTTTGGGAGTACCCCGAACCGTTCGTCGTGGGCCGCGAGCAGATCCGCCAGTACACCAACGCGATCCAGGCCGAGGACCCCGAAAGCCTCGACGTGGCGGCCGCCCAGGCCGCCGGGCACGAGGGCCTGGTCGCGCCGCTGACATTCATGTCGATCTTCGCGGTGATGATCCAGCGCCACTTCTTTCAGCACAACGACATCGGCTTCGAGACCATGCAGATCGTGCAGGTCGACCAGAAGTTCAAGTTCCACCGGCCGATCAAAGAAGGTGACGCGCTGACCGGCGTCCTGCGCATCGAAAGCGTCGACGAACGCTTCGGCGCCGACATCGTCACCACTCGAAACGTGCTCACCGACCCCACCGGCGAGGTCGTGATGGAGTCCTTCACGACGCTGATGGGCCATGAGGGGGACAACTCGATCTCGGCGGGCTGGGACCCCAAGACGGGTCAGGTAACGCGCAAACCCGTCGTGCATGACCCGACCGATCCCGACGAGGTCAACGGTCAACCGGCGGATTAGTAACTGACAAGGGTGGCGCGCTACACTCGTACCTCGGGGTTTTCCCAGTACAGCGCGCTGTCCACCGGCTTTGATCAGCCGAACGGGGAGCGCGCGAATTGTGTGAGCCCCGGAACGGATGGTTGCCTGCCGTGCCATCCTGAAGGGGCGTAGCTCAACTGGCAGAGCAGCGGTCTCCAAAACCGCAGGTTGCAGGTTCGAGTCCTGTCGCCCCTGCTCAACTGAATACTCGACAAGTGTGGACACTGGAAGGTGACCACACCACACAGACGAAAGGCATGCGGTGAGCGATTCCGAGCCGGCACGCCCTGGTTCGACAGGCGCCGGCAGCAACCCAGGGCCCGACGGCGACGGTCGGACCGCCGTGGTGACACCGCAGCGGCCCACCGGGAAGCGGTCGCGGCGCGGTGCTGCCGGCGAGGGCGAGAGCTCGGCCGTCGACCTGGACACCGGTACCGAGGCCGCTCCGACCAAGAACGGCGCGGGGAAAAAGAAGCGGACCGCCAAGAAGCGGGGCGACGGTCCCGGAAAAGGTGGGCGCAACCCGTTCCTGTTCGTCTGGACGTACCTGAACCAGGTCGTCGCCGAACTGCGCAAGGTCATCTGGCCGAACCGCAAGCAGATGATCAGCTACACCACCGTGGTGCTGATCTTCCTGGCGTTCATGGTCGCGCTGATCTTCGGAGTCGACTATGGCCTGAGCAAGCTCATCAACCTGGTGTTCGGCTGACGAGCAGAAGAAGTGAGAGGACTGACACGTGACTAGCTTCGAGGGCGACACGCCTTCGGCCGAGGCCGTCGACCTTGTCGACAGCGAGGTGACGGAAGCCACCACCGACCCGGCGACCGAGGAAGCCGACGTCGCCGGTGCTGCCGTGAGCGATGAGGCGGCCACCCCCGCCGACGCTGCCGGTGAGGCGCCCGCGGCCGACGTCGAGCCCGCCGAGGAAGAGGAAGAGGATCCGGCGGTCGCGCTGAAGAAGGAGCTGCGGCTCAAGCCCGGCGACTGGTACGTCATCCACAGCTACGCCGGCTACGAGAACAAGGTGAAGGCCAACCTCGAGACCCGCGTGCAGAACCTGGACGTCGGCGACTACATCTTCCAGGTCGAGGTGCCCACCGAAGAGGTCACCGAGATCAAGAACGGCCAGCGCAAGCAGGTCAACCGCAAGGTGCTGCCGGGCTACATCCTGGTGCGGATGGAGCTCAACGACGAGTCGTGGGGCGCGGTGCGCAACACGCCCGGCGTGACGGGGTTCGTCGGCGCGACGTCGCGGCCGTCGCCGTTGTCGTTGGACGACGTGGTGAAGTTCCTGCTGCCGCCGGCAGCGGCGAAGAAGCCGGGCAAGGCGGCGTCGACGTCGGCTGCGGCCGCCGATACCGGTATCGAGCGGACGCCGATCGAGGTGGACTTCGAGGTGGGCGAGTCGGTCACCGTGATGGACGGGCCGTTCGCCACGCTGCCCGCGTCGATCAGCGAGGTCAACGCCGAACAGCAGAAGCTCAAGGTGTTGGTGTCGATCTTCGGCCGCGAGACCCCGGTGGAACTGACCTTCAACCAGGTCGCCAAGCTTTAGTCGCGACTTAGTCGCGATTTCGGTGCGCAAACCAGCGCTGAGCGATCGTTAGCGCACCGAAATCACTGAAAACGAGAGGAAGAAATGGCCCCGAAGAAGAAAGTCATCGGGCTGATCAAGCTGCAGATTCAGGCCGGGCAGGCCAACCCCGCCCCGCCGGTGGGTCCGGCGCTCGGCCAGCACGGTGTGAACATCATGGAGTTCTGCAAGGCGTACAACGCCGCGACGGAGAACCAGCGCGGCAACGTCGTGCCGGTGGAGATCACCGTCTACGAGGACCGCAGCTTCACGTTCAACCTGAAGACGCCGCCCGCGGCCAAGCTGCTGCTGAAGGCCGCCGGTGTGCAGAAGGGCTCGGGGGAGCCGCACAAGAACAAGGTCGCCAAGGTGACCTGGGATCAGCTGCGTGAGATCGCCGAGACCAAGAAGGAAGACCTCAACGCCAACGACATCGAGCAGGGCGCCAAGATCATCGCCGGCACCGCCCGGTCGATGGGTATTACGGTCGAATAGTTCGTCCGTAGTGGGAGGGCTGGCATCGGCCCGGAGGACCACGACTTCTAACTACAGGAGAGATCAATGAGCAAGAACAGCAAGGCATATCGCGAAGCCGCCGAGAAGATCGACCGCTCGCAGCTGTACCACCCGCTGGAGGCCGCGAAGCTGGCCAAGGAGACGTCGAGCAAGAAGCAGGACGCGACCGTCGAGGTGGCGATCCGGCTGGGCGTCGACCCGCGCAAGGCCGACCAGATGGTGCGCGGCACCGTGAACCTGCCGCACGGCACCGGTAAGACCGCGCGCGTCATCGTGTTCGCCGTCGGTGACAAGGCCGAGGCCGCCGAGGCGGCGGGTGCCGACGAGGTGGGCAGCGACGACCTGATCGAGCGGATCCAGGGCGGCTGGACGGACTTCGACGCCGCGATCGCGACGCCCGATCAGATGGCCAAGGTGGGTCGGATCGCGCGCATCCTCGGTCCGCGCGGGCTGATGCCGAACCCCAAGACCGGCACCGTGACGCCCGATGTGGCCAAGGCCGTGTCCGACATCAAGGGCGGCAAGATCAACTTCCGCGTCGACAAGCAGGCCAACCTGCACTTCATCATCGGTAAGGCGTCGTTCGACGAGAAGGCGCTGGCCGAGAACTACGGCGCCGCGCTGGATGAGATCCTGCGGGCTAAGCCGACGTCGTCGAAGGGCCGCTACCTCAAGAAGGTGGTGTTGTCGACGACGACGGGCCCCGGCATCCCGGTCGACCCGACCGTGACGCGCAACTTCGCCGAGGTGTAACTGCGCTACGGCGCTGCGGTCTCGATCACCGCGCCCAAGTCCGTGGCAATTTTGTCCACTAACAGGCGGCCCGGTCCTTCGTACAGGTTCTGCAGACCTGGCCGGACGCGCTTCCAGCTGCCGGGCTTGGATTGGTACCGCGCACCGAACAGCACTATCACTTCCTGCGGCGGTGCACCGGCGAGCTCGGCTTGCCGCGAATGCCAGATGAGGCCCTGCAGTGGCGGAGTGTGCGGTTGCGCGAGTGCAGTGATGGCCAGCCTGCGCGTGCAGGGGTAGTGCTCCGCCGGGCTCGACATTACCTGAGTGCGGCTCAGGCCGAGGTCGTCCAGCGCTGGATCACGGAGATCGCCGAGTGTCGCGTCGACCGGAACCCGGATGTGCGCCAAGAGCTTTTCCAATAAGTGTTGCTCATAGATCACGTTGCTTCCCGTGTCGTGAACGTCATGGAAAATGGTTTCGAGCAACACGGTGGTCGGCGTCTCGCCCAAATACATGCTCGGTAGCCGACTGCCGGTGTTGGGGTCGTCTACCGGCGCGAACCTCGTATCACCAAACCCAGGATTGTGTTGGTCGTAGCCGAACGTCCCGTCATAGACGCGGAATAGGGGTGTACCGCCCGCCAACGTGACTGCCTGCAACCGCGGAAGTGTCGCAGCCACAACACAATTGCCTGGGTCTGGGCAGACGATGTCTTCCGGCGGGTAGGCCGTCATGCAAAAGGCCATGCAAGAGGGTTAGGCAGCCGGGGCGGCAGCGAAGCGTTGGGCGGCGCGCAGCGCCCTATCCGGATTGGTGCGCGCCACTTCTTCGGGAACACCGCCGGAGAGGAAACTGGTGGGCTTGGTCAGCCAAGTCCAAATGGACCAGCCCTCGATTCCGCCCTTTTGAAGCGCCGACAACATGGGCTGCAACTCGGGTCGCGGCTCTCCGCCCTCGTCCAGTTGGAAGGCCGGGATTACCGTTTTGCCCTTGTAGTTGACGGTAAACAGTGCGCGCTCATCCCTTCGTCGGGCAAGCCATGTTCTGGTGCTTGACTCGCTCGCAGTCCCGCGCAACTCGCTCAGCGTTTCATGGGTGAAGACGGGCGTCGCGAGCAACGCAACGCGGTGGGCTGCCAATCGTTGCGCCTGAATTAGCGTCGCTGGGGGAGTGAGGCTTACTTCCCGGCTCATGAGGACTTGCATCAGATCGTCTCGAATAGCTGCGGTGTGCTCAGCCTGCAGTGTGCGAAGAAGCTCGACCAGTTCCGAGAGCGTCGCAGTTAGTTCACCACTGCTCACGACGTTCTCAGCCTGCAAGCTTCGGATCAGCTCGAGCTGCTCGAGCGTCTCATCGAGTTCAGACTCTGTTAGCCCGCGAATCTGTAGGTGGTCGCGACGCTTTGCGATGTCAAAACCTGTACGACTCATGTAGCAATTGTAGCGCACAAAGATGTGTGTAGCAGCCGCTACAGACGGGCTCTCTGTTGGTGAAGGTGTGCATGTAATACGTTCCGTATTTGCGTGATCTATACTGTGATCGGAGGTGGTATCGATGTTGACATCGGCCAAGCCCGATCTGGACGCCTACAACAGCGCGATGAGCATGAGCACCGCGGAACTTGTCACGGTGCTGCGCGACCTACTGGGCTCCAAGCTCGTCGCCTACCTGGGCAAAGTCAAGGAGACGCGGGCAGTGCGTCAGTGGGCCGACGGTACCCGGACGATCGCCAACCCGACCGATGTGGACCGGCTGCGCGTCGCCTACCGCGCCGCGGCAATGATCACCGCGCGCGAGAGCGCCGAGGTCGCCCAATCCTGGTTTCAGGGTCTCAATCCGCTGCTCGATGACCGCAGCCCGGCCCGGGTGCTGCGCGACGGCGACCTCGAGGAGGTGGGCCCGCAGGTCCTGACCGCCGCCCGCCAGTTCGCCGCAGTCGGGTAATGCGTCGAGGCGAGCCCACCCGCACTTCCTTTGGAGAACTGCACACCGTTGGCCGCCGCGATGTTGCGGTGTATCGGGTCGGCTACCAGCCTGAGCCATGGAGTTGGACGCCATGGGAGTACGCCGGCACCGACGGGCGGTTCCACGGCCGCTGGGATGACCCGAACGGCACCTGGCGCACTCTCTACACCGGCTCCTCGGCGCTGGCCTGCTACTTGGAAGTCCTGGCGGTCTTCCGCGCAGACCCGGCGGTGGTCGAGGAACTCGACGACATCGAGGACAACGACGACGACAGCGGTTCCTACCCCACCGCACTCGCAGGCAGTGTGTCGCGATCCTGGTGTACGCCAAGATTGCTCGCGTCCGGCCGACTCGCCGGAACGTTCGCGGCACCGGGCCACCAGGAGTCGCTACCCACGCTGCGGGCCCGATTCCTCAAAGACGCCCAGGGTTTCGGCCTGGCCGACCTGGACGCCGCGGCGATCCGTGACAGTCGCCCGCGCGCACTCACCCAAGCCATCTCCGCGTGGATCTACACGCTGTCGACAGACGAGGGAACGCCGCTTACCGGTATCGAATTCGCCTCCCGACACGGCGACAACCTGATGCTGTGGGCGGTCTACGAACGCGACACCGCCGCCGCCGCACCACCGCAGATCAGCCCGGTCAGCGCCGACCCGGTCGACTGTGACGACCCCGACCTCAGCGAGGCGATGCGCCTGCACCGCCTCAGCTGGTCGGACTGATGGACGATGCACACCTTCCGGCCCACCGCAGGACAACCATGAAGCGAGGTCTGCCAATCCTGCGTAGTCGGCACTGCGGCTGCCAGCACGGTCGGCCCGTCGCGCTGGCCCCTCAACGGCTCACGTCGAGTGGCCGGCGGGCGACACCGGCTGGACCTGGGAAGGAAGGATGGGGCTGGCAGGGCTCGAGCGCGACCGCCTGGTGGTTTAGGGGGTTTTCGCGTCTGTTGGGCGCCCGAGGCCAGCCAATGCCCTCAACGGATGTGATAGCCGATCTCGGCGGCGGCCGCTTGCACAATTGACCACATGAGCGGATGAGTGAGGGGTCGGGAGAACGACGGCATCGCGGGTATCGAGTCCGCGGCGTTGCTCCACAGCACAATGTTCGGGTGGCCGGTCAAGGTCGACGGGACGTATAGACCATCGAGTTCGGGCCAGGTCGTGTAAATGGCGCGGGCCCACCGTCGACTTGCGGATCGGGGTGCGGCAAGTAACGAGGCTGACGCGCTGTTGCGGAGCAGCCATGTTCCCGACAAGTCGAGCAGACGCAGTATGCGTTCGGGTTGCCACGCGGTGAGAGTCGGAGCACCGGCGCGGGTGTCGACCACGCGCGTTAGCTGGTAAACCTCGGCGAGGCTGGTTGCGATATCGGTTGCGGCGTACAGAACGCCCTCAGCCGCCGAGATGGGATGAGGGCCGGGATGTGGGTCCCATCGCATCGACGGCAGCGGCCCGTAGGTGCGCAGCTTGTTCCAGGGCAGCACGTACTCGCCTTCGGTGCGGTGGACCCGCCACAGCATTCCGGTGTAGTCGGTGACGTCGTGGGGTTCCCTGATGAGCTGTCGTGGGGGCGTTCGGGGCGCCTTCGGTTTGGGGCGTGCGCTCACCAGCGCCCGAGGTCCGCGATGAATCCGGCAACCAAGCCGGGGTCGCCGCCGGCGGCCAGATGCTCGATCGGTGTCCGGTCGTCGAAGTCGGGCTGCGGAGTGTGCATGAACACATCCAGGACCGCGGGGGTGGTGCCGCGTGGTATCGCGGGGACGATCACATCCAAGCCGGGAAGCAGGTTGTCACCAAGAAACTGCCAGCGAGGAATGCGTCGGCTTCCTTGAAGATCGAAGGCCCATAAAGCTTTTCCGGTGATGCGCCGTGACACGCGGGACCGGTCGACGCCGAGGATCGCGGCGGCTTCTTTGATGCTGACAGATCCTGAGAGCGCGCCGGTGAGTTGTCGCACCGCAATGCGGGCGCGGGCTTCTCGTTCGTTGTCCACCGACCATGTGTCGATTACCGCTGTTGCACGGGGTTCAGCGTGCTTGCGGAGGAAGTCGACTTCCGTTGTGGACAGGGAAGTTGCCCCGGGAATTGCCGCAAACGCGAAATCCAACTCGTCGAGGACCTCTTCGACGGTCAGGTCAATCTGGTGCTTAGCCAGCAACGCGTCTAGCGCGGGGGCGGCCGATCCGTTCATACGCACAGACTAGCACGGTCATGCGGGTATGTGCGCCCCGTAAGCTGACGCGCGAGAAGGCGCGAAAACCCCTAAAACCGCCCGTGGTTTAGGGGTTTTCGCGTCTGTTCGGCGCCAAGAATTGGTGCACGAGCATGGCCAACGCTGCCGGTATTCTGAGACGCATGCCGGGGCAGCTACGCGCCAATTTGTCGCACCTGGACACCTCCGCGGTGCAGGCGGACGGTCAGGCCGCGGAGTTGGCTAGCGGCCACACTTCGGCGCACGGTCAGATCGAGGCGGCGCAGACCGGCTGGACCGGGCGCTCGGCGATGTCGTTGGCGAAGCGGTTGGCGCAGTGGCAGGCCGCCGATGCGGCTCTGCAGGCCCGGGTGGTCGAGCACGGCCAGGCGCTGAAGTGCGCGGCCACCGAGTACGGCGCGACGGATCAGCGCAGCGCCGAACAGGTCGAGCAGGCGAAGGCGGAGGTCGAACGGCTCGCGTCGCAGCAGAACCTCTGAGCCGCGGTGACGGGGCTGACGGTCGCCGACATCGATCGGTGGAACGCCGAGGCGGTGCGTCAGGTGTTTCACGCCGCGCAGGCCAGCGCCCAGGCCTCGTTTCACACCGCCGAGGTGCTGGCGTCGCTGCCGGCGTTCGAAAGCTGGGGCGGTGACGCGGCCGAGGCCGCGGGCCAGACCAACGACGAGATCCGGCGCGAACTCGAGCTGAACGGCGACGAGAAGCTGGTGGTCGGCCGGGCGGCCGCCAACGCCGCCGACGGCATCGACAAGGTCAAGGCCGATCTGGCGGCGCTGCGCGACGAGGCGGAAAGCCTGGGCATGGTGGTCGACCCGGTGAGCAACCGCATCCTGCCCGGGCCCGGGCTGGAGGGCGCGTCGCCCATGGAGGTCGAGCTCAAGATGATGCAGCTGCAGCCCAGGCTGGACGCCATTTTGGTGGAAGCCAACCAGGTGGACGATGAGCTGGCCCGCGCGATCGACATGACCGACGGTGATCAGCCGATCCCGGAGTTCTCGCCGGAGGCGGTCGCCGAGCCGCTGCCGGAAGACCCGAAGGAATTCAACGAACGCTGGGAGCAGTTGACCGAAGCCGAAAAGGATTGGCTCTACGAACAAGACCACTTCGTCGGCAACCATCCGGGGATGCCGTTCGTCGACAAGGACCACTACAACCGCAGGCATCTGGGCGAGCTGATCGGCGACACGCAGGCCGAGATCGACCGGCTGGCCAAGGAGCATCCGGCGTGGGCGGCCGGCGGTCGCCCGGGCACCCCGAACCCGAATCCGCCGGCCTACCGGGAGTGGAAAGAAAAGTGGGACGCGGCGCATCAGGATATGAGCCGCTACCGGGCGGTCGAGGGGGAGTTGCAGTCGGGCGACGGGGTGCCGCGGCTGCTCGGGTTGATCGACGACGAGGGCCACGCGGCGGTGTCGATGGGCGATCCCGACACCGCCAAGCGCAACGCGACGTTCGTGCCGGGCACCGGGCAGGACGTGGGTCGGCTGGAGTTCAGCGCCGAGAAGTCCGAGCAGATGTATCTGGCGACGATGCGCGCCGATCCGAACCTGCAGGCCGGGGACGTTTCCGTCACGACGTGGATGGGCTATGACCGGCCGATGAACCTGTTCGAAGCGGCGTCACCGGGATATGCGCGCGACGGCGGCGACGATCTGGCGGCGTTCCAGGCGGGGATGCGCGCGTCGCACGAGGGGGTGCCGTCGATCGATACGGTGATCGGGCACAGCTACGGGTCGACGTTGATGGGCGCGGCCGCACTCGACGGCAATCATCTCGATGTGAACAACGTTGTGGCGGTGGGTAGTCCGGGTATCCTCGCCGAGAATGCCAGCGACCTGAGCTTGGCGTCGGGGGCCAACGTGTTCGCGTCGCGCGCGGAGAACGACATGATCGGTATCGCCACGTATGCGACGCTGGGTCCGGATCCGATGAACAGTCGGTTCGGCGGGATCCCGTTCGAGGCGGCGCCGGGGGCCGCGGGCCCGTTCGGGACGCCCACGGTCGACGCGCACAGCAGTTATTGGAGCGCGGGTAACCCGGCACTGGATAACATGGGCCGCATCATTGCCGGAAGAACTGACGTCACACCACCGACCTTCACACCATGATGCGCAGAAAACTCGTAACCGCAGCCGCCGCGACACTGCTCGCGGCAGGCGTCGCTGCCTGCGGGAACTCGTCGGACGAGCCAGGAGCGCTCGGGCCACCCACACCGACGGGCGCCACCGAGATCGCAGGAGATCCCATGGAGCAGTTACCGGTTCCCGCCGATCCGAAGATCCCGACGAGCCAGCAGGAGGCGCAGGACACGGTGCTGCGTTATCTGCAGCAGACGCTCGACGCGCTGCCGGAGGGCGTCAGCTTGGACGGGACGCGCTACATGGTTGGGGATGGGACGACCTACTGCGAGGACGAGCCCGCCGGCCGCGACGCGCCGGTGAAGCTCGAGGATTGGCGGGACGTGGAAGTGCCGCCGGGGACGGACGTCAACGCGTTGATCGCGCAGGTCGGTGGGATCTGGGAAGGCTGGGGCTGGGACGTGGTCGAGCGCGACGGCTTCGACAAGCCGAACCGGTTCGGGTACGCGCCGGACGGTTATGTGCTGCAGATTCAGACCCGGCCCGACCCGACCCAGGCGCCCTCGCTGATCGGGTCTTCGCCGTGCTTTCCGGGGGATCTGCGCCAGGACGACGTGCAACGGCCGGCGGTGCTGAACCAGAGTGGGTAGCAGCCCTAGGGCGTCGGCACGATCGGCGGCTCGGGCGGCAATTGCCCTGGGGGCAGGTCGATCACGCTCTGCATCAGGAAGCAGTCGCCGGTGATGTTGAGCGTGGCGACGTCGATCTGGCCCAGCTTGAACTCGTAGCCGTTGCCCTGGATGGCGACGTCCCGTTTGGCTTCTTCGTTGAACAGTGACGAGTCGTCGGTGGCTCCGTATTGGGCGGCCTCTTCGCGCACGATGTCGGCGGCGGTGGCGAATTCGTCGGCGTTGAAGGTGCGGCCGAAGGTCACGGAGTCGGCCATCGGGCGTCGGGCGATGTCGCCGGTGAGCTTGTCACACGGCAGGCCTTGGCTTTTGATGTGCTGGCCGTGCGGGTCGTCGCCGAACTGCCAGGTTTGGCCGGGCACGGCGGCGACGATGCGCTCGGCGGTGGTGCGGGCGGTGTCGTTGAGGCGCTGCCGGGCGTCTTCGTAGGAGCCCTTGTCGCGCATGGAATCGATGAGTTCGATTGCCTCATCGCCGGTTACGGTGTGGGACTCGTGGGGATTGTCGGTCATGCTGCAGCCGCCTATCAGCGTCGAGGTGCACACCAGGAAGGTCAGTGCCGCCAGGTGCCGTCGTGTGGGTCGGCCCGTCACCATGACAGCGGGGTTTCCTTCACCGTGAGATCTGGGCGGTCGAGCAGTATCGCCGCCATGTTGTAGCCCCTCATGCGTTCTCCTGCGTCGCGGCCGTACTCCGAGTGTCCGGAGGCTCCGATCTTGGTTTCGTAACCGGGGATGGGGGTGTCGCCGGCGTCGGTCTCGAGGTGCTGGAACCGAAACCGGAGTTTCCCGTCCTCGTTGATTATGTCGTTGGGGTCCGAGCCCCAGCCGTGATAGGGCGCCAGCGCGCCGATGGTGTTGATCAGGTCGTCGTGCGGCCATCACGAAGAAGTTGTCGTCGGTCATGCCGATGTCGGCGGGCTTGTCGGCCTGGAATCCCGGCGACCCGTACAGCACGGCGTTGTCGACGTACTGGCTGGCGCCGTCGCCGAGCGCGATACCGGAGGTCAGCGAGCCGTAGGAGTGCCCGAACAGGGCGGTGGTTTGGTTCGGGTTGGTCGACGCGGCGTCGAGATCGCTCAGGAACGACGTGAGCTTGGGCGCTCCGGCTTGGGCGAGGTCGTCGTTGAGCATCGCGGGATCGGTCATGTCCAGCGGTGGCTGGTATCCGACCCACACGATCGTGGCGATGTTCTGGCTGGCGCCGACCTGTTCGGGGGCGATGTCTCTGGCTTCGTTGCGCAGTTCGGCGGCTTCGCCGGTCATGCCGGCGATGGTGCCGCGGGTGGTGCTGGAAACCCCGGGGACCGTGGTCGATACGTGGTCGGCGGTGAACGGGTCGCGCACCGAGACGGCCGCGGGGATCATCTGGGACGGGTCGTCGGGCTTTTCCAGGTAGACCAGATGGGAATCGGCGACTTTGAGGGCTTCGCGGATGGCGGCGATGTCGGCGAGCCGGTCGGTCTTGATCTGCCCGTCGGGCAGCTGCTGGTACTCGTCGAACATCTCCTGGAGGAGTTCACGGTTGGCGCGGTCGACCTGGTTGATGTCGCCGGAGGACATGTCGGTCTTGTCGTCGTCGGCGTCGTCGGGCTTTTCCTCGCCGAGGAAGGCGGGGGTCTGCTTGGGGTTGAGGGCACCGTACTCGGTGCCGAGCTTGCTGATGTCGCGTGCGACGTCGGTGAGGTCGGCGTTGGCGCCACGCACGATCTCGCCTAGCCGCTCGAGGCCCTTGCTGGCGATCTGGGTCAAGAGCAGCTCGCGTAGCTGGCTGGGCGGGACGCTGTTGGCGGCGTCGGTCACCCAGTCGCGCAGCGTGTCGAGGTTGTGGCGGCCGGCGGTCACGATGCGGGCAGACTGATCGACGGTCTTGCCCAGCCGCTGGTCGAGGTCGGCGATGCGCTCGATCACCGCCCGGTGGCCGGTGTTCTTGGCGTCGTAGGCGAAGGCGGCGCCGCCCGACCACGCCGATCCGGGTGCTGCGCTCGCGACGTCGCTGCCCAGCTGCCGAAGCGCAGGGCTGTCGTCAAACTGCGCGCCGTCCTGCGGTGTGCCCTGGCCGAAGGTATTTCGCGCGTTGGTCCACACCGCATAAAACGCATCGATTGCGCTCACGGGTCATTGGTCCCCGGCATGGATCCAGTATCACGCATGGGCAGGTGGTGCGATCGACAGAGTCCCGTGGCGTGGTGGACTTCGGATCGGCGTGGGTGCACGCGTAGTGATCAACGAGTCGGGGTGAATGCTAGGCGATTTGGCGTTGTTCGGCGAGGGCTTTGGCGGCGGGTTCGGCGGCGGCCTGTTTGGCGGCGATGACTTTGCGCAGCTCGACCATCGAGATGTCGGACAGGTAGCGGCGGGTGACTTGCCATTCGTCGTGGGCTTCGATGACCACGGCGGTGGCCAGTCGTAGGAACGCAGCAGGGTTGGGGAAGATCTCCACGACGTCGGCGCGGCGTTTGATCTCTTTATTGAGCCGTTCGATGGGGTTGTTCGACCAGATCTTTTGCCAGTGCGCCCGCGGGAACGCGGTGAACGCCAACACATCGGTTTTGGCCTCATCCATCATCGTCGAGATTTTCGGAAAGCTCGCCGAGAGGGTGTCGGCGACCTGATCCCATTGGGCGTCGACCTCGGCGGGATCGGTGTGGGCGAAGATCGTCTTGACCGCCGCCGTGACCGCCGGGGCATGTTTGGCCGCGACCGCGCCGTGCAGGTTGCGCATGAAATGCACCCGGCAGCGTTGCCACGATGATCCGGCGAACTGCTATGCCACGGCGGCTTTTAGGCCCGCGTGGGCATCAGAGATCACCAGATGCACCCCGGCCAGGCCGCGCGCTTTGAGCGAGCCCAAGAACTCGCGCCAGAACTCGAAGGATTCACTGTCACCCACGGCAGTGCCGAGTACTTCGCGGGTGCCGTCGATGGACACCCCGGTGGCCACGATCAGCGCTTGGGACACCACATGGGCCCCGACGCGGACTTTGCAGAACGTGGCATCGCAGAACACGTAGGGGAATTGGGTGTGGGTCAGACTGCGGGTGCGAAACGCCTCGATCTCTTTGTCGAGGCCGGCGCAGATACGCGAAACCTCGGACTTGGAGACCCCCGAGCCGACGCCGAGGGCGGCGACTAGGTCATCGACGTGGCGGGTGGAGACCCCGTGGACGTAGGCCTCCATGATCACCGCGTGCAGCGCTTTGTCGATGCGGCGGCGTCGCTCGAGCAGCGAGGGGAAGAACGAGCCGGCGCGCAGCTTGGGGATCTTGACCTCGATGTCCCCGGATGTCGTCGACACCGTCTTGGCCCGATGCCCATTGCGGTGTGTGTTGCGTTGCTCGCTGCGTTGATAGCGGCCGGCGCCGATCGCCTCAGCTGCCTCGGCCTCGATTAACGCCTGAAGTCCAGCACGGATCAACTCGGCGAACACCGCGCCCGCGTCCGCGGACTTGAGCGCATCGAGCTGGGCGAGCAAGGCAGAATGGTCCTGGGTCATCGCGTGGTGCGTCCTTTACTTGAGTCACTTTGGTCGGTAACTCAATGACCACTACGCGATGCCCCACTTCAAAAGGCCCAACGACACACCTCAAGTCAGTCCCGCCTCGGTCGCCTCACCCCCGAAACCCCACCACCCCAGGGGACTTACCCGTGCGATCACGAAAATTGGTGTGCGACGCGTGCTGGGCGGGATTGGGGCGCCTATTGCCGCGAGGCGACGACGGTTCCTGTACGGCATCTGATGGCGTGCTGGGACATGGTAGGGAAACCGATTCCTGGCCGTTGGTGCACCTAGCCTCGTTCGTGAGCGTTTGAACTCAGCCGTGTGATCGCTCAGTTCGTACTCGCGACGGCGCTGTTGGCCAGCGCGGCCCGTGTGATTTCGTGATATCGGCGCGATCGTTCGGTACGGTGGTGGTCCGGTCGCCCTAAACACACGGCAAGGCACAAGGCGACCGGGTATTGCAGGGGGAAAATTGATGGGATTAACTGCCTTTCGTCGGGGTGCAACGGCTGTGTTCGCAGCTTCTCTGGTCGCGGTCGGCGCCGTTTTGTCCGTTCCGCCCGCGCACGCCGGTGAGGCTGACGACCAATTCCTCGAACTACTGGACCTCGAGCGTGTGCCCTACGCGAACCAAACCGAGGTAATCCGCGCCGGAAAGGAATATTGCCTTGCGCGGACTCGACCGAACGCGCAGATGGGGCCGGTGAACAACGAGCTGATCGAGAAGATGGACTGGGCCGGAAGCGAGCTGCAAGATTTCGCTAGAGCCGCAATTCGAGCATATTGCTAATGCTTGGTGATCTGCTTGGTGATCAGGACGCCATGTTCACGACGCGGTGGGGTCGAGTGGCATCTTGATGGTGGCCAGCAGGGCGCGGTGGTCCGAGCCGGGAATGTTCACCGTTCGGATCGACGAAGCGGCGGCGTTTCGAGTCAATATGTGGTCGATCACGAGCACAGGTGGAAACCACTTGTTGGAAGGGAATGTCGGCGCGAAGCCCGCTCCAGTCTGTTCGACGGCATCGCGGTACCCGTCAGTCAAAAGATCGCGGAACTGGCGCATGTCTGGGGTGCTGTTGAAGTCCCCGGCGACAATGACCGCGGCAGGACCGGCCTTCTCCGTGAGGTTATTCAAGGTCGCCTTAATGCCGGAGATGCCGCTTTGCCATCTGCTGAACGAGTCGGCTTCGGCAGTGACTGGTGAAATGACGTGCACGCCGGCGACGAGTGGGTCGAACCGTGTGCCTGGAACCCGCAACCGCGCTGCGATTACGGTCGTGTTTCGCTGCTTACCTGGCGACAACCGGACGAGTGGAAACCGACTCCACAGCCCCATTCCGCCGGCGCCTGGTGCTGGTGAGAGCGCCGCGTAGGGAAAGTCCTCTTCGATTCCAGCCTGTGAAAAGTGTCGGACCTCTTCTGGCGTCAATTCAGGCGCCACGATCACATCCGCATATTCCCTCGCCAGTTCCACGAATGATGACGGCTCGGCCTGCCCTTTGCGGAGATTCGAAGAGAGCACGCGAATCTCGGCATGTGGCCCGGGGCCAGTCGGACTCCAGAAGTAGTACCAGGGCACCTGGATCGCCAGAGTGATCACTATGACGGCAGCCGCCAATAATGACAGAAGGAGCCTGCGACCCAACAATGCGAAGCCGAGCCCGAGTATGGCGAGTATCGGAGTGAAAGGCGATGCGACTGCAAATATGAGTTCAATGACGTTGGACAGGCTCTGAGATCGCGCGGCCAGCGCGGCGGCGGAGAACAATAGAGCCGCCACCGCCAGCACAGCTAAGCAAACACGCAGTCTGCTGGACAAAGGAACAGCATGTCCTCTCTGTGCCTGCGATTGGCACGTTACCAGCCGGCCACGTGCGGTCAGAGGGCGTGACTCGTCGGTCGATCCTTAGCGATGTCCCAGCTACCGTGGGAAACGCTCTTGGAAAGACACACACCATCTGCGGTGTGGTGCTGCAGTGTGGTGGAGCAATCTCGTCGGCACTCTATCGGTTAGTTTGGCTCGACTATTTAAGTCCCTATCGTTCAGGCAGCGATGAGACGGTGCGGATTGGGGAGGGGTCCTCGCGCGTGGGTAGATTAATGGGGCAGCCAAGATGACTCTGCAGGCTTGGATCACCCTCGCAGTGGTGGTAGTGGCGATTATGGTTCTGGTGCTGGACCGGTTCAACCCAACATTGATCATGGGTGGAGCCGTGTTGGCCCTCTTTGTAACTGGTGTGATTGACCAAGGCCAAGTTCTTGATGGGTTCGCCAACGAGTCACTCGCCGTAGTTGCGGCGCTCTATGTGCTGGCCGGAGCGGCAGATGTCACGGGAGCCTTCGAGGGCGTGACATCGCGCATGCTCGGTAACGGAACTCGTTCGCAACCCCATCGCGAGCTCTTCCGGGTCTGCGCACCATCGGCGGCAGTATCTGCGTTTATCGCGAACACGCCCTTGGTGGCAATGCTCGCGCCACGGGTGGTCCGGTGGTGTCGGCGCACAGGACGGTCGCCATCGCGTTACCTGATGCCATTGAGCTACGCCATCATCCTGGGCGGTTCGATGACGATGATCGGCACGTCGACCAACTTGTTCGTCAACGATCTGATCGATAGGGCAGGACTGGGCCGATTGAGCGTGTTCTCGATCATTGGGGTTGGGCTACCCCTTGCGATCGGCGGCGTGGGCCTTCTCATACTTCTCGGACCGTACCTTTTGCGCGAGCGTCACACGCCGACCGACAGCCTGGCCGAGCCGGAGCGGGAATTCACCGTGGAAATGACCATTCCCGCCAATAGTCCGCTCGCCGGAGTCACGGTTGCTGAAGCTGGCCTACGCAATCTTGACGGGGTGTTCCTGGTGGAAATCGAGCGCGCTAAGAAGGTGCTTGCGGCGATTGGACCAAACTTGCCCCTCGCAGCCGGCGATCGGTTGGTTTTCGTCGGGAACCTCGCTCGGGTATTGGATCTACACCGGATGGCGGGGCTCGTCTCGGCCGAAGCGCGCCACTTCGATGACTTGGCACGAAATCCGCAGCGCCAGTTCGTCGAAGCCGTCATCAGTGCCGGGTCACCGCTGGTGGGATCAAGCTTGAAAGCCTCGGGCTTTCGCCGTCGTTATGCCTCGGCGGTTGTTGCGGTTCATCGTTCCAGCGAGCAGTTGAAAGGCAAGCTCGGCGAGGTGCGCCTGCGGGCTGGAGACGTCCTTCTGGTGCTGGCAGGACCCGATTTCACCCAACGATATCGCCAGCACCGAGACTTCGCCGTCGTTGCTCCGGTCAACTGGGATCGACCTCTTCGGGCCGAGCACGCGAGGGTAGTCGAGATCTGCATCGCTGCGCTCCTAGTCGTGGCTGGAACCGGATTAATGAGCCTCTTGCAGATATCGCTACTAATTGCCTTCGGACTGGTTGTGGCGAAGATCGTGACGGTCGAAGATGCCCGAAGGGCCATAGACGCGAATGTGCTTCTATTGATGGCAACAAGTTTCGGTATTGGAATTGCAGTGCAGGACAGCGGCCTCGCCTCGACTATTGCGCATCTAGTGATGAGCGCGGCCGGCACGTTGGGCGCCTACGGCTTGCTGGCTGCCGTCCTCGCAGCCACGATGCTCGTAACGGAAGTGGTCTCGAACACTGCAGCGGCCGCACTCATGTTCCCCATTGGCATCGCGATAGCCGAGCAATCGGGTCTCAACGCCCTGCCATTCGCCGTCGTGATAATTTTCGGTGCCAGCCTGTCGTTCTTGACGCCGATCGGATATCAGACCAACACCATGGTGTGGGCGATGGGTGGTTATCGATATACGGACTTTGCCCGTCTCGGTGCACCTTTGACTCTTTTGGTGTTGACTGCGACTCCAGCGCTGGTGCCGGTTTTCTTCCCGTTCCATTGAGAGTCCTTGTGCGTGAGTAGGCCCTACCGAATGCCGTCCGCCGCTAAGGTCGAGTCCGGGGCGGTGGTCTCGGACTATTTCAACACTGTCAGCATCCGGGGATTCTGCCTATGAACCGCACAGTGGTCGAGTGTATTTTGGAGGTCCAGCAAGATAGGGAAACCCCGGGTTCTTCGCTCGTCGCAAGCAGCTAAGTTTGACTCGGCTGCGTACCCTGTAGCAGCCCTGAGAGTTCTGCAGCAAATCTTCGGATGGTAGGGGGCGCACCAGTGCGAATCAGTGTAATCGGGACTGGGTACCTCGGTGCGGTCCACGCCGCATGCATGGCGCACCTAGGGCATGATGTCGTCGGATACGACACTGATTCAATGAAGGTGGAGGCGCTTTCTCAGGCGGTCTCCCCCTTCTTCGAGCCGGAGTTCGAGGAACTCCTTGAATCGACGCTCGCGGCGGGCCAACTGCGCTTCACCAGCAGTGCCGAGGAGGCGGTTCGTGGAGCGGATGTTCACTTCATTTGTGTCGGGACGCCACAGCAGTCCGGATCTGATGCCGCCGATCTGCGTTACGTCGAGTCCGCGGTGCAGTCCATCATGGACTCCGCAGATCACGATGCGCTCATCGTCGGTAAGTCGACTGTGCCAGTAGGGACCGCACAACGGCTCGCCAACAACAAGGATCTACAGGCCCGCGGGCATCGGCTCGAAGTGGCTTGGAACCCCGAGTTTCTTCGTGAGGGTACGGCGGTGCAAGACACTTTGCATCCTGATCGACTGGTGTTCGGGGTGGCATCCGAAAATGCTGAGAAGACTCTGATCGAGGTGTACGGGAAGACCATCGAGGGCGGCACCCCGTACATCACCACCGATCTAGCGACGGCAGAGCTAGTCAAGGTTGCCGCGAATGCCTTTCTGGCCACCAAGGTCTCGTTCATTAACGCAATGGCTGAGGTTTGCGAAGTGGCCGATGCCGACATCGTCACTCTTAGCCACGCATTGGGTCACGACGAGCGCATCGGTCATCGATTCCTCAAGGCTGGGTTGGGATTCGGTGGCGGATGCCTGCCTAAAGATATTCGCTCCTTCAGCGCTCGGGCTGGCGAATTGGGTGCGTCCGACGCTCTCACGTTCCTGCGCGAAGTAGACAAAATCAACATGCGTCGGCGCGACAAGGTCATCTCTGTTGCCGGCGCCATGCTGGGTGGCGACTTCTTAAGTCGCCGCGTCGCCGTGCTGGGGGCCGCCTTCAAGCCGAACAGCGACGATGTCCGAGATTCACCAGCCCTCAACGTTGCCGCCGCCATGCATCTCAAAGGCGCGGCAGTACGAGTACACGATCCGCAAGCAATTTCGAATGCGCGCCAACAGTTTCCAACATTGACGTATTGTCAAAATATCGTTGACGCATGCCGGAACGCCGATTTGATCGTGCTGGCCACGGAGTGGGATGAGTACCAGAATATCGATCCGGACGCATTCTTGCCGTTGGTGCGCCAACCACGGCTACTTGACGCCAGAAACGCAGTTGACCACAAGTTCTGGTCAGACGCCGGATGGCAGGTATATGCGCTGGGCCGGGGCGCCCCAAAGGCCTTTGAACAATTTCATGCCCCATGAATCGTTGCCGGTTCACGCTGGTTGTTTCGTCGGTCTATCGTCGCATGACCACTACAGTGTGTGCGACTAATCGACTCTGGGCGAGGAGAGGCGCCGACAAAGCTCGAGGATAGGCGGTAGGCATTTCGCAATCTGTGAACCGACCTTTGTATGCACTTCCGAGCTCTGACCGATTGGGTCGGGAATATCCAACAATTGATGCGCCAACTGCGGACGAAGCGCTGCGAGATCCGTGACATCCTGAGCGTTCAAGTCGGTTATGAGCCGAGCGGCTTCGGTCAACGTGAAAGTCCTGCGTAGTTTCTGCGGCGCCAGTTCGAGTACAGCGTCGCGATGTTTTTTCGTCATGGTGAGCACGAGGTCGGCGCCCGAAGCAATACTTGACGATACCTGGCGCGCAGCGAAGTTGGACGGGTCTCCGCCGAGCTCCTTAAGAACACGTGCAGCGTCTGGATGCATTGGATGTCCGATCACCGCGCGGATTCCGGCGCTCGACGCTCTAATGTGTGGGATGTTCAACCGCGCTGCGTACGCAACGGCAAATCGTTCCGCCATCGGCGATCGACATATGTTTCCAGTGCAAACGAATAGTAGTTGCAGACCGTACCCCCTACGAACGTTGTCACTCGTCCCCGGAGACGTCACAGGGATCAACCTATACAGAGGTTAGCTGGGTGGCCGCGCAGGGCGACGTGTTGGTTCGCCACAGAGGACCGTTAGCGATGCGGAAGAACAAGTGTAGGTAGTACAGGCGTGAGGCCTCGCCGCTCCGGGTCCTTTCGTTTGACCTCGCCAAAGACGGGGGGGATCAGCAAACCTCCACATGTCGACGAGCAACTACCCGCGCAACGGTGACAAAGCCTATAGCTGCGGTTAACCTCCCGTATTAACGGCTCAGTAAACAACTTCCTACGGATATTGCGCAGCTAATCCGCATTTGGGCCGTCACCGGAGACGGCCGGCGAGTCGACGCCCCTCGGGGCAGGAGTTTGTACGAGACGGAGACCGCGTGGTTGAAGCCGTCAGCAGGTTCGTTGCAGCCCTGACTGGACTGTCAATTCTGCCCGGCTTCGTGAAAGCATGGGGAAAACCCCTATTCCTTCAGCGCGCATCAGTTAATATGCTTGTTGTCACGTTGAGAAGCACGGGGAGCGCGTTGCAACTGCGACGTAGGCCGGAATCGGCATCGGGGACCTGACTTCACAACCGCGAAGCCGTTGGCGGACGGCTACTTGGGGGTTTTTGGATGACAGCGTGGGGGGATACGCGCATGCGGGGAGGCCGCTTCGGCAACATTCTTCAGTCCATGGTGAGGGATCGCTCATGACTGTTGTTGATCCGACCCCTTCGACTGCTACTTGGAAACCGTTAGCCGATGACGCTGCGTTGGCGAACCGCATACCGGACAACATCCGCCTACTTGAGGGCCGCCGAGATGAATTGGCTGTCCTGACAAATGCCGACGACACTGTACGTTCCGGCTCGGTCACGACCGTCGGCCGCGGCGCAAACACTGCCGCGGATTTCAGAGATGCAGGTGTGCCGTATCTCCGCCGTGTCCGGGCTTGGATGGTTGTGCCAGTTGTTGACTTCGCGTTGATGGTGGCGCCCCTTGCGTGGCGGCCGCCTCAGATTAACGCGACCGTCCTAATGGCAGTGCTTGCGACGCTGTTGTTAACCGGTGGTGGCAGGTACATCTCACGCTTGCATCTCAGCGTTCTGGATGAGTTGCCGTCTATCATTGGCCGGCTGCTCACGGCTGTGGCAGCAGTTTCCGCGATAATTCTTTATCTGCACCAAAAGTCACAAATCCTGATTTTTCTCGAAACGGCCTGTCAGGCCATCTTATTGGTGCTACTTGGCCGTGTTGTAACCACGCGGCTCATTGCGATCGGACGTCGGAGAGGAATCGCGCAGCATCGCACTATTCTAATCGGGGGCGGTCCAGCGGCCGCAGAACTAGCTCGCGTCCTTGCGCAGCACCGTCAGTATGGGCTCAAACTGTGTGGATTCGTCGACAATGGAGACCATTGCGCAGCCGAGGAGTATGTACCACACCTTGGTGGGCTAGCTGATCTAGACGAGGCGATGTTGGCCACCGGCGCTGACACCCTCCTCGTGGCCGACGGAGACTTTGAGGAACGAGCGCTGATGGATGCAGTGCGTTCAGAAGCGTGTCAGAACGCAGATCTACTTGTGGTTCCGCGGATGTATCACTTCCACACGTTGACCGGGATGGCCGACCACATCGGCTCCATTCCGATTATGCGGATTCGCAACCCGAAACTTCAGGGACCAGCACGAATTATTAAGCGTGGATTCGATATCACCGTTGCGGTGACCGCTCTAATCCTCCTTCTGCCGCTGCTAGCGCTCGCAGCGCTGGCCGTGCGGATCGAGGGTGGGCCCGGCGTCGTATTCCGGCAAATCAGGGTGGGACGCGATGGGAAGCACTTCGAATTACTGAAGTTCCGAACCATGCGGCCGGCCAACGAAAAGGAGTCGGAGACGTTATGGTGTGTGGCCGCTGACAATCGTGTCGGGCCCGTCGGCAGATTCCTCCGCTGCACTTCGATCGACGAGCTACCTCAATTGTTGAACATCCTTCGAGGCGACATGACCCTCGTGGGCCCACGGCCTGAACGGCCGCACTTTGTCGAGCAGTTCTCTACGCAATTTGATCGTTATGCTCATCGTCACCGAGTACAGGTCGGCCTTACGGGTTTTGCCCAGGTCAGCGGCCTTAGGGGTGATACCTCCATTGCTGACCGTGCGAGTTACGATAATTTCTATATCGAGAACTGGTCGCTATGGCTAGATATCAAGATCATATTCCGGACATTCCGCGAGGTCTTGTTCTACCGGGAACGGTGACCCCGGGCGGTCTAGGAGGGTCGAGGTTGTTAGGCGACGTCTTTCGACGCATGGTGCACGCGAACGTAGCGTTGAGCGACCGGATTGAGCCGTCAGTTATGAAACAGACGCACGCATACGAGAAGTATCGCGATGCCGGATCAGATCTTCTTCAAAGAGGACCGCAAACGGTTCTCGATGTCGGCGCCGGTAAGCGATGGCACTTCGCGCCGTCTCTAAAGGGCGCAGGCATGAAGCTGATTGGCTTCGACATCGACATGTCCGAGATGGACGAAAATGAACTGCTCGACCAAAAGATCTGTGGCGATGCATGCACGAGCTTGGGAGTTCCAGACCAATCTGTTGATCTGGTAATGGGTCGAGCTGTCATCGAACATTTGCGGGACACCGCGTCATTCCTAAAAAGTGCCAATCGTGCCCTCCGTGAGGACGGCCGAATTATCGTCAGCTTCGCGAGCAAAAACGCACCATTTGCAATCTTGAACCGTATTCTGCCTCGGCGAGTATCGCAGTGGCTCCTATTGCACCTCGTGCCGGGCTCGTCTGGAGTGCTTGGATTCAAAGCATATTACGATCGCGCGAGTTCCCACGAATTTAGGGAAAGCCTGAAAACTGCGGGGTTTGAAATCGAAGAGGAGTACGCGAGCTATTTCTCGAGCGGCTATTATCGCTTCTTCGTTCCGCTATTTATCATTGGCCTTGGATTCGATTATGTTTGTTACATGATCCGCAACCCACGTATGGCTTCATACTTTACGTATATCGCAAAGAAGCCGCGGATGGAGCATAGTTCACTGGGGACGAGCATTCGAGCCTCGACCCATGCTGACCGTAGTGATCCAGATGGTTTTGGCGGGTCGTGCGCACAGTAGATTGAAGCTGACTTACCGCATTTTCGGCGGTCCGAAGCTCAGTTATCGCGCTCTCGCCGTGCTGGGTACCGCGAAATCAGCGCGCATGTAGAGTATGAGGCGGAACTTCCTTTTTTTCGGCAGAATGCGTAAATACCTTTGGCCGCGTTTCGATTTCGTAACGATTGCGAGATACAAAGTTGTGAGGGGCTGCTATGAGAACCCTAGTTGCACACGAATGGATCGCCAAGGTTGGTGGCTCGGAAAATGTGTTCGAACAGATGCGCGTCGCAATACCGCACTTTCGCGCGATCTGCATGTGGAACGATGATCAGGCCCGCTTCAGTGGCGTTGAGGAGACATGGTTAGCTCGGACGCCACTGCGAGGCCGAAAGGTTGCCTCCATGCCATTCATGGGAAGCGCATGGAAGAGGATAGACCTAAGCAACGTCCAGAGGGTGGTTGTAAGTTCGCACGCCTTTTCACATCACCTCGCTAGTCGTGCAGCAGAATCTGGCATTCCAGCGTTTGCATATATACACAGTCCAGCTCGCTATGTTTGGGCGCCCGACCTGGATAGCCGCGGTAGGTCTATCGCTGCTCGCATAGGACGGCCATATTTTAGATGGTGGGATCGTCGCCACGCCGCAAGGGAAGTGCATTACGCAGCTAATAGTCGGTTTGTTGCCGATCGAATCGCAGACGCTTGGGGCGTTAGCGCTTCTGTAGTGTATCCGCCGGTGGACATTGAACGCATAACCGGTTCCAGCGGTGAATTGTGCGACGAGGAGATCGCCACCATCCGTGCCCTGCCGGAGCTGTTTGTATTGGGTGCATCCCGCTTTGTTGCATACAAGAATCTCGACGCTGCAATCCGCGCAGGAGAGATTCTTGGATTGCCGGTGGTACTTGCTGGGGCCGGCCCAGATGAGCCACGACTTCGGGCATTGGCGAAGGAAGCGCAGACTCCGGTCACGTTCGTGGGGCGGGTGAGTGATAACGCACTCATTGAGTTGTATCGACGAGCTGCCTTGTTTGTGTATATGGCAGTGGAGGATTTCGGCATCATGCCGGTGGAGGCAATGGCGTGCGGAACCCCAGTGCTTATCAACGAGATTGGCGGCGCTAGGGAAAGCGTTTTAGCGGTGTCCGGTGGAGTCGCATCGCATTGGCGGAACTCGCACTTCGATGACCGATCTCTCGTAGAGGAAGCGGCTTCGATCGATATGAACGCAGCGATGGCGGCTGTGACCCAGTTTTCGAACGCATCGTTTAGAAGAAGGCTAATTTCGTGGCTCGATGGAGATTGAGATCGTAGCTACTCCGAAGACGCTGGCGAGCAGGAGAAAGGTGACGATGTACAAGCAGCCAACCAAGATCTCTCCAAATCGAGGTGAAAAGAGCGTTTGACCGAGAAACCGTCAACATATCAACGCACGAACGATGCGGGGCGCATCGTGGTTGCCCACCTTAGCCACACCACCGAGCCTGGGGGTGCTGAGCTGGCATTGGCGCGACTAATCACGGACGATCCCCCCTGGCTTCCGCGTCTCTTCGTTCCGCCTACACGCCACTCCGACAAAAGCGCATTCGCTGGCGCGCCCGCCAGGTTCGTTACGCACGTTGGTGTGCGGCAACCTCCGGGGGCTCGTACGAATGGCCTTGCGGGGCAGCTTATCCAGCTCGCTCGTGCAGTAGTTCAAGCCTTTGCATTGAGGTGTCACCGAACATTTCGGAACTCGCACGTAGTCCACGCCAATTCCACTCGCGCGGCCATTATCGGCTGGCTCGCATGCTTGGGGTCGAGACGAAGACTAGTCGTGCACTTACGTGACGCTATTGATTCCGATTCACTAGGATCCCGAAACGCAAAGCTCGTGTCGTTCATCGTTTCTCAGGCCGCTGGTGTCATCGCGAACTCCGAGTACACATTGCAAACCGCCGCACCGCATATAAGACCTGGTGTTCCGGCCCAGGTCATCGCTTCGCCCATCGGACTAGCTCACCATAGACCCACGAGGCAGATCGACGAGCGGGTGAAAGTGATCGGCATGCTCGCACGTATCCAGGAGTGGAAGGGACAAGAACTCTTAATGCGTGCCTTCGCTGATACGTTTCGTGGGTCTTCAATCTCGTTGGAGTTGGCCGGTTCTCCTGCTTTCGGACAAGAGAACTACCTCGCTTATCTTCGTAAGCTGGGGTATGAGCTAGGCGTCGGAAGCCAGATCAAGTTCCTAGGACATATAAGTGAAATTTGGCCTTTACTTGATTCATGGGATATTTGCGTACACGCATCTCTCCACACTGAGCCGCTAGGACAGAATGTTCTGCAGTACCTCGCTGCATGCAGGCCCACGGTCGCAGCGAACGCCGGGGGGCCTGCGGAATGGATTGAACATGGGAAAACTGGACTGCTCTATGAGCCAGCTGACCAGGCGGCGCTGAGCGCAACTCTTAGCAGATTGGTAAAAGACAACGCGCTGCGAAACCGATTAAGTGCAGAACTGATGCGTCGACGACCGGTACCCAGTGATTCCGAAGTGCGACGGATCTATTGGAATTTCTTCTCTTCACTTCGCCAGTAATCTCCGAAAATATGTTGCGGGTAATGTGACGTAACCAGCACCTTCGGTCTCCAGCTACTAAGGACCACGACGCCGACTATTTCCACCCAGACACGCAATCTAGCCCACGCTGGAGGTGAGATCGGTGCGGCTCCAGACCACTTCGCCGCGATAGCCCTCGAGTGAATCAAGTACCTGCGCACTGCCATTCGACCATGTGATTGTATGCGGCAGAAATCCCCACGCAGTCAAGAGCTCCACCAATTCATCGGGGCTACCATAGCGTCGCAAATTCTGTGAGACAAACTCTGTCTGTATTAGGATGGAATCGCTGGCAGAAATAATCGACGCTGCACCCTTGATTACTTGGAGCTCGTAGCCCTCCACGTCTACCTTTATGTAGTCAATGCGCGAGATACCGTTACGGAAGCAGTAATCGTCGAGCGTCACCATCGGTACGACGACACCATCCTCAGTCGTACTCGCGACATGCGTTTGACCTGCGTTATTGTCGCAGAATGCGATCCTTGCCTCGCCGCTCTCCGCGCCGACAGCCAGATTCTCTGCGACCACATTAACAACCGCGTTGCGCGCTACATTGGATACCAGGTATCGATGAATCATGGGGTGTGCCTCGAACCCAATCACCCGCCCGGCTGGGCCGACATACTTGCTCGCCGAGATACTGTACAGTCCAATGTTGGCACCGACGTCAAAAAACACGCTACCGTTCTTGAGAACGTGCGGCCAGAAACGTACGATATTGAGATCCCGCTCACCGAAAGTGGCGGCAATGAAGCCAGAGTAATTGTTGGCCGGCGTCTCAAAACGCTGAGCGCCGCAAGCCGTAAATGTTATTGTTCCGGCTTGCCGTGACTTGAGTCGATTCCACGTATATCGCACCGCGCGCGACATGAACGTCACCGGCGCTTCGCGGAATGGTGGTTGACGTGCCGTCCAAACGAAGGTGCCGGCGATTAGCCGCAGTTTTCGCCAGATAAGTCATCATCTCCTTTAGGTCCGCCGAGCGCTCGTGAAGTGCAATGGTCGGCATGGAAAGCTCCAATGTCGCACAGCAGCAACGGGGACAGCGACCGAACCGGGCTATACGAAGCGGATGTCGCCCGTGATCCGACATTGTTCTCGTGTTGATCCGTTCATCCCTTCGGGTACGACTCATACGGGTCGCTGCCTACGCCGGATCGCCGCTGAGCGCCTGATGACCGAAGCTGCACCGAGTCCCTGCCCAACGCAGAGTCCCCAAGCCGCGCCGATTGGCCCATACGAGATGGCACCGAGGACTGTCAAAGTTGGTATTGAAATTGTTCCCACTATACGAATGCTCCCGAGCCCAGCTAAAGTACGGCGGCTCTTGAGATCTGTAACGCATACGAAGCTAACCAATGCAAAGATCTGGCCGATACCAAGTGGAATTAGCACCGTGTGAACCAACGGCCATGTCGATCCTAACAGCTCTTGGCCGAAGCGCTCCGGCAGAAACCACAAGAGGCCTGTGTAGACAGTGGTGCCTAACGTGCTTACTACCATGCCGGTAAACAGAACCGAAACGATTCTGTGGCCGCGGCTGTTTGCACGCCCAAGTGACAACACCCGATGAGCACTTAGTAGAAGTTGCAGCGGGCGAAACACGACACTGCCGCCACGAAGCGCTGCAACGCTAGCCGGCGATCCAACTACACCGCATAGAAGCTGCGACGCCTGCACCACTGCTGGCTGCATCGAGTACTCGATCAGTGAAGGCAGCGAATAGGTGCGGCTCCAGAGAAACGCGAATCCCCAATCTTTCGAGGCGGTTGGTGGGCAGGCGACCATGCAGGCCAGTATTCCGCCTACTGCCCAACACATACACGCCCAGGTGGCGGGATCAAGATACATGGGGAAGAGCCCGGCAAGAGCCAAGGAAAACCAAAGTACATCCGACGTTAGTGGTCGCGCAGGCCTGCGTACCGAGATGTACATAGTCCTTGCTAGATCCTGTAGCGCGTGAAATGGAAAACCCACTGCCATCAAGACTAGCCATATAAGCGGTGAATTAACCGTCGCCGATAAGATACCGAACCCAGTCAATACGACCATCGCCAATAAACTGCATAACGCAACTACCAGTAAAAACCGGAAAACTAATACTCTTGACGCGCGATAAAGCGAGTCGAATGAATCTTCGCCCTGACATCTTATCGCGGCCGGCTCCGAAAATGACGCGCGGGAAGCACCGAGTAGCAACGAATAGATCAAAAAGAACGAGGAAAACAGGGCAAACTCGCCGATATCACTTGACCGCGCAACCGCGACCGAAGGGATAAGGTTCGTGACCGCGAACAGATATTGATCCGCAACGCCGGCACCTAACCATGAAAGTAGCGCGGCCTTCTTACGCAACGAATGAATTCCCCGCCGCTTGTTTGCCGTGAAATGAATCCCCATCCCGCGGCGCGATGGCGGACATGGGGGAAGGATATGCCCTTACCCGCGAACGGCTCCCAGTCTTAGTCACCGCTACCATCGAACCATGAATTGATATCTAATCCTGTTAACTCTGTCAACCGGCCACGTTGGTCACGAAATCTGGCGTAAAGCTCTGCCCTCACAATGGGATCAGAATCTCTCTGCAAGGGTGACCGAAAACGGTTTACCCATGCTCGGCCGCCCTTGCGTACCCACTGCGGCGCGGTGGCCACCATCTTGGACGATCGAATCCACTCAGCTGCTCTGCCCACGGCTGGGGATGAAAAGGAGCGTGCCTCATTGCGCTTCTCGAGTTGAGGCCGTCGAATGATAGGGTAACCGGTGTGCTCTGAAATTCTCTCCATCAATGTTTCTGATCTAAGATCCTGTTCGTACAGCAGAAATAGCGTCCTCTGACGCCATTCTCCGAGTGCAGCGATTTGGTCAGCATAAAACCCGGCATTCGCGTAATGCCAAATATGTGGCCACCGATTTGCGACGCGAAAAGGCTCCTCGTGCAAGGCATCTGAAATCTCGAGGCGCTCCAACCCACGGGCCTTCATGTAACTATGAGCGGACTCGGCACGATCGACGGGATTGCGCAATACTGCCACTAAACGTGCGTTTGGGAAATGCTGGTTAAGAGATTTGACTGCTGCTGAGGCGTAATACAGCGATGATGATGAAGCGTCAAGAAATCGTGTATCACGAAATCCGCGGGGAAGCCTCGCATAAAAATCTGTGATCGTCCTATCTCTAAGGCGATCGAACCTGGGTCCGTCGGGGCCACCTGACTGGTCGGGGATAGCGCTTGCTGCAAGAAAGTGCGACTCTTTCCCTCGGACTAGTTCTAATCCGAGCGAGTGCGAAATCAATTCGGCGAGCGCAGTCGAACCACTCCTAGCAGTCCCGAGAATAAATACTGGCCCTTTTTCTCCCATTACGCAGGAGCTCCGAGAGGCGCTTTTTCAGTACGGCGTGAAAATACCTTGATGTAGAGCAGGGGAAGTAAGACCCAAATAAATACTCGAGGTATGATCTCGGCATCAATGCCGCCGGGTAACAATACGAAACCCCATAATAATGCCAATTCAAAGTTTGGGCTTGAGCTGCTATTGCTGCCAATTCGTTGGCTCCACCGGTCAAGAAGATTGGCAAATAGGCCAGTAAGTAGAGCGCCGATGATCACACCAACAAGGCCGAGTGCCAAATACCAGTCGCCAGGAGCGCCTGGAGGCCACCCATTGATTGTCCAGGGTTCGTATTGACGCCTAAGCCACTTGCCGACGGAGACAAACTCCGGTTTTCCTTCCCAAATCACCCGCGGTACAATAGCGAAACTCTGGCTTAGGAATACCTCAGGGCTTAAGGCCGGATAACTTTCGCCCGAATCTCTCACCGCCAAAGCGAGTACGTCATAATATGTTGCATTTATTGCTTCTGAGAAGCTCGTGTCGAGCTCAACGCTAGGTGCACCTGTTAGTGTTGCATCGCGTTGAGCCCGTAACCCGACGGCAAACACCGGTAACATGATGGCAGCAATTATCACGACCGCCATGACACGGAATGAAACTCTCCTACGGTGAACCATTCTCAGTAGGGAGGCGAGGAGAAATGAGGCAAAAGCCGCAATTATTGGTGTTCGGGAGCCGACCACCAGGAACGTTGATCCAGCCATAGCCATCCCCATGATCGAAAATATTCGATCCCTAGAGTGTGGGAGGCTTGCCCTAAAATAAATGACGCACGTCACCAATAGTATTGCGGGCGCAACCAGGAAGATGCCGGTGCCACCCTGTCCGCTGTCGCCCAGCCTGACGAACCGCTGCGCCGCTGCAAAACCGCCTTTCGAGACGATGAGCAGGGTTGTAGATAAGACCACGACGGTGGCGATCGGCCACAGCCTAGGTAGTAACGTCGCGCGGTCAACCTTTAAGTCGCCAATTGATTCGCGGCGGCGCCTAAGGATGCTTGTTGTTCCAAGTAACACGATAATCCAGACAATGAGCAGCAAGTCTATTTGCTGAAACAATGGCTCGAATCCGGATAGAAAGAGATACGACGGATAGGGATAATCAAGTGAGCGGTCCAATACCACCGACCGATACGTGTAATGGATAGCTAAGCCGATTCCGACAGCCAACAACACGCCGTGCTTGTATCGGACTGCCGCAATCAATAAGGCTACCGTTGCCGCCACCAAGCCAAGAGCAGTCATACTTTGCGCCGCGGTGAAGGCCCGCCATACTCGTAGTAACTGTAACTATATGGTGTGCGGGCGCGTGGAGGTGTCATGGTATGTACCGCACCGAGCAGCGTGGCGTTGACATCTTTGAGATTGCCAACTGCATGCATAAGTTGCTCCCGCTTCGTTTGGCCGAATCGGGCTATGACCAGGACGCCGTCGGCACTAGCTCCGAGAATTGCAGCATCCGTAACTGCAAGGAGCGGAGACGAGTCGATTACGACATAGTCGAACTGGGTTCGTAGTTCACCTAAAACCTTCTTTGCTGCCAGGGATCCGAGGAGTTCGCTAGGGTTCGGTGGGATAGTGCCCGAGGCGAGGAGGCTGAGACCGGGGAACCGCGTCTTCTGTAAGGCATCTTCGAGTTCTGCTCGTCCGGCCAATACAGTGCTGAAGCCCACCGAGCCGACCAAGTCGAGGTACTTATCCAGCCGCGGACGGCGTAGATCGCCGTCGACGAGCACCACACGGTGCTCGGCTTCAGCTAACGCCAGCGCAATATTAATTGCCGTAGTGGATTTACCCTCATTTGGCATCGAACTTGTAACGACGATTAACCTCGGCGGATTGTCGACCGCCAGGAATTGCAAGTTTGTCCGAAGCTTACGGAATGCTTCAGCAATCGCAGAGTTGTCCGTATCGAACGTTATCGCAGCTTCCTTGCGGCGTTCCTTATCGAGGGGGATGCTACCGACAACCCCGACACCCGTGATGTCTTCCAGCGTTTGTCTATCCTTGACAGTGTTGTCGAGCACATCTCGAAGAAGTGCTAGACCGATGCCCCCGAGTGCGCCAAGAATGAGCCCCATGGCGAGGTTTCGTGTAGTCTTCGGCGATATTGGTTCTCGAGGAATGGACGCGTGTTGCTCGACGACCACACGGGTATCCGGTGGTGTGCCGTCCGCTGGGGTTTCTAGTTCGCCCACCATGACGACAAACTCGTCGGACAGGGCGTCAGCGATATCGCGTGCTCTCACCGGTGACTCGTCTCGGACTGCCACATCTATCAAAACTGTATTCGGCTTCGCACTCGCCTTAACGTGACCGCGGAGCGCTTCGGCCGTCATGTCCAGATCGAGTTTGTTAATGGTGCGCTGAGCGAGGGTCTCACCCATAACGAGTTGGGTGTACGAGACGACTCGTTCCTGAGAGAAGCGATTGCCCTGGTATGTCTCAGCAAGGGTTTCGCCAGATGTGGTGGAGACGAAAAGCCGTGTCGACGCCTCGTAGACGGGAGTCGTGAACAAGTTAACCGCGATCGCGCCTAACACTGCAATGGCCACGGTAGCGCATATGATCACCCAGCGGGTGCGGAGTAATTTAACGAAGTCTTGGATAGTCACGGCTGGCCCTTCAACGCTAATCGTTCCCCTGCGGGTTTCACTTGGCGACGCAGCGATTCGGCGGGTAGTACCGCCGGCTATTTCCGTGTAGCAACCGAATGAGATTCGGTAGCAATCGGTCGGGAAACTCTAAACGCGTCTTCTGGCTCATCGATTGTTGACCGCTCGTCACGAGCACTCTGGCACCGACACGACGGGAGTTACGTCGTCTATCAACGGCTGAATCGGTACTCGAGGAGCGCCTGGCGAAGTTGGCTCGCTCAACAAGAACTTGATTTCGCCGGATGTTCCACGCGGTATGCCCACCTGCATCTCGAATGTGGGGTGGCCGCGTTCCATGCCTCGAGAAACCGGCACATTTTGACCGTTTGCGATTGCGCCCGCCAACTCGGCGCCCTTCGTCGCCACAAGTGTCACCGAGGTCAACATAGCGCCACGCGGGGCATTGAGCGGTGCTCGAGCCGCTTCGACGATACCGCCGAATCCGGCGACGTAGTCCGGCAGTGGGCGGTCTGGCGCTGTGTTCGCCAATCGGACTGTGATGGTCGACTTGCGTGTTTCGCCATCGCATCCGTCGGCGGCGTACTCGATCTCCCGCGTCAGATAGTAGTCCATTTTGTTCCCGCCGAGGTTGTTGATGACGACCTCGGCATAAGGTGCAGCATCCTCGGGTACCACATGCGCCAGTGGCGTCTCTTCGAGAAGGGCTTGCTCATCCGGGAACGAACTCCATACTGCGATACGGCGTTCGCCAGCGGCCTTGCCCAGGGCGTCGAGCAGCTTTCGCGGCGACTCCACCCGCCCCGTAATCTTCTTCACGACTTCACTCGCGACATCTTGAAGATACTGTTTGCGGGCAGGCTGATCGTCCGGGAACCGTTCGTAGACGGTGGATTCCGTCAATTCCACGACATTGTCGGCTGTAATTCTCTCCCCACCCGGCATGGTTACGGGTCCAACCGCCCGAAGAATGTAGCTCAAGGCGACAGGGTCGATGGCGATCACGCCGTCGACGTTCATACCCGACTCCTCGGCCCACATCGACCTCCAGATCTGGGCCGCATACGGGAAGTGCGAGCTCAGATTGCTGTTGCGAAAATCGGTGTACGCATTAGCCCACCCCCACTGTTGATCGAACGAGGGACCCAAATTTATGGAAGTGGATGCCGCACGAAGCTCGGTGTTCGGTGCCAACTTGTCCACGGTCGGCTTGCCGTTGTCGAAGCGAAGGATTCCGAATCCGCCTAGCAGGCCGCCTGTTCCGCGGGCTTCGGCATTGGTTTGGAAAGCCATGAAGTACGTACGAGGGCCGTCAGCGCCCATCATGGCCGGCGCAAGCTGCGCGGCCAGATCGGTATTTTCCAACAGGCCCGTCACGTCAGCCGTTTGCGACTGCAGCTGGCTACGGGCATCCCGCATGGCAGAGAAGTAAGCGGGCTGTGAAATCGCGTTGGCTTGCTCACCGAGCTGCGAGGCAGACGCCGAGATTTCGCTCAATCGTGGAGCGGAGTCACGGAGCAACTGGACGTTGACCCTGCCGTCCTGCAGCAACTGGTCCGGTGAGAGGGCTTCGGCCACGTCGGCAGAAGGCTGCAACACGTCGGCGGCTAGGCCAACCACGACGTCAGAGATCTGCTGGCCAGTCTTGAACGGGCTGCCGAGCCACGGGACGGCCGCCGCGATATTCCACGGAAGGGAATGCGTTGCATCCTGAGCGTCTTGGGCGTGCGCCGTTGCCTTGTCGACCCATTGGGTGGTCTGGTCGGCATCGCCCTTCAGTAGCGCTTCGCGCGCTTCTTGAGCGGCGCTGCGTGCTGCTTCGAGGTTTGAACGCGCCTGGAAGGCTCCATACGCCAGCCAACATCCGAACGCTACGACGACCAGAAGCACCACGCCGGCGATCAGCGTGCTCCGCCGCCTCAGAAACTCCGGCCGGTCCTGTTCGAGATCATCTTCAGTTACTTGCGCAGAATCATCGTTGTCACCGTTGGACTTGCGTCGGAACGGATTTCGCGGAATTTGCACGCAGAAGTTAACCCCCGTACTCGGCTGGGCGGTACGCCCCGATTTCAGGCAACGACGAAGTTACCTCAGACCGACACGTACCGACAGCCGATTACGAGATAACGAACGCTAGAACTTAGCAGCGCCTACCGACGGTGACGCTGAACGAACCGTACGGGCCGATCTTGGCGCTGACACCCGCGAAGCACGCCTGGAAGTTCAGCTGCCCCATCCAGCCGAAGAAGGGCCGGAGCATGGAGGGGATCAGCGTGAATGGGTTGAAGCTGAACCAGGTCCGCTCGTTGTCCGGGGGATTCGGATTCGACGATCCGAACCACCACAGGGAGTTCTGGAACCAGCTGCGCGGATCATCGAGTTCGATCGGCTGCGGCTGCAGCGGCGCGAAGTCGAGCGTCTGAACAACCGGCGCGGCCGGCATTGGCACCTCAGGGGAGGCCTGCGCCATGGTGGCCGGGACGACGGTGGCTGCGGCTGCGACTGCAACGGCGGCAACGCCCGTCTGGAACTTAGTGATGACCCCGCTCATGTTTCCCCCAAAGCTCTTGAATTGAGACTGTTTGCTAGCGTGCCAGACCCTAACACGATGTGTCAATAGGAAACTGCAGAACACAGACCTTTTCTCGGCGTCATCGCGCTCGCCGACGGACCCGGTACATTCGTCGCCGCCCGAAAAACTTGACGGACCTGCAAATTTGCCTTGGAAAGCATCGTTCTGGCTACCGCCGCTCCTGGCTAAATCTGCGGCCGAGTTCGGCGCGAGTATTGATGTCTAGCTTGCGGTAGATGCGAGCGAGGTTGGCTTCCACCGTCTTCGGGCTGATGAACAACGCCGTGGCGACTTCCCGCGTTGTCATACCGGTTGCCGCCAATTCGGCGACCCGGCGCTCGGACGCCGTCAAACCCCAATCGCCGCGGGCGGGACGGCCGGCGCGGTCCAATTCAGCGCGCGCCCGCTCTGCCCACAGCGGCGCACCCAAGGCCTCGAACACCTGCAACGCCTCCGTCGCCGTCGCCCGCGCAACGTCTTTCTTACGTCGACGACGTTGCAACTGGCCCAAGAGCAGCAGTGTGCGGGCGCGCTCGAACGGCATCGGCAGCCGGTCATGGTGTGCCAGCGCCTCTTCCGCCTGAGAGACGGCCGCTTCCACGTCGCCATGCGCCGCCAACAACAAGCTCCGACACCTCGCGCCGATGGCCAACATCCACGGCCGATCCAGCAACTGCCCGTTGACTTCCAGCGCATCGATCATCGGCTCTGCTTCAGCGAATCGGCCCAGCGCCACCAGTGCTCTGACCGCGTCGGAAACGTATGCCACGTTGATGATCTCGGTGCCCGGGGCTGAAGGGAAGCGGTCCACCATCGGCTGCAGAATCCTGGCCGCGTCTTGGTAATTGCCGAGCGAAACCTCGAGGAAACCCAAGCTGACCGACGCCCAGTACGCCAGATTGGGCGATCCGCATTGGTGCGCTAAACCGATTGCGTCACAGGCGGTCTCGCGGGTCTCCGAGACCTTGCCCATGTATGCGCTGACGAGTGATTGCACGGCCTTCGCGACAACGCACAACTGATCGCCGCCAAGTTGTTCGGCACGCTGCGCCGTCTCCTCGGCCACCTGCGCCGCTTCGCCGTACCGGCCGCGCCATACCTCGGTCAGCGCGATCACCACGGCGATGAAGGTCAGATCCGTCTCTGCGCCGCGCTCGGCACAGCGTCGGTACACCGCGGCCAAATGCGCACCAGCCGCGTCCAATTGGCCGGTCCACGCCAGCAGCAGTGCGTTGTTGGCGCTGGCGCGCAATGCGATCGGCGCCTCACTGTCGGGCCGTTCCAGGGTCAGTGCGCGCCGAAGGCTGGGGACGTCCACACCGCGTCCGCACATGCAGGCGATCGTGGTCCGCAGCGACAGGGCCTGGCTGGTCAGGTCGGGGTCATCGACCTCTTCGACGTGGGTGACGGCGCGCTCGGCGTTCTGTAGCGCTGTTACGAAATCGCCGGCGTTGAGCCGGGCGTGGGATAGCAGCAGCAGCGTACGAACCCGGACGTCGTGGCTGCAATCGGCGGTGCCGAGCGCCTTCTCGAGGAGTGAGACTGCGTCATCGAAGCGAGTGTGGTGAATGTGCATGGCGGCCAACAAGTTCAACGCCATCGCGCGGTGGGTTCCACGCGGGTTGCATGCCATCAGCGCATCCAACAGGCTCTGGGCCCGGTCCAGCTCGCCGGCGTGTAGGTAGTGCTCGGCGGCGCGTATTCGCCGAATCGGGGTATCCCCGCCAAGCCCGATCGCCAGTTCGATCAACTCGGCGGCGGCAGCGGGAGCGCCCCGCGCGCGTGCCGCGTCAGCGGCCTCGTCGAGCGCCGCCAGCGTCGCAGCGTCCGCGCTCGACGCCGCCAGCGCCATGTGCCGGGCTCTCGACTCGGGCAGCGTCACGACCTCCGCGAGGCGCCGGTGCATGGCCCGGCGCTCGCGTCGGGTGGCGTCGGTGTAGACGGTTTGCGCCAACAACGGATGGGCGAACTGAACCGCTTCACCGTCAACCTTGAGTATTCCCTTGGCTTCTGCCTCCTTGAGCAGCTGCAGGGTGCGTCGCGGGTCGTCGGTGCGGGTGATCTCGGCTAGTGAGTCGACAGTCGGGGCCGCCGAGGATGCTGCGGCCAGCAGCAGCACCTTGGATTCGTCGTCGAGGTGTCCGATCCGTTGTCGCATCAACTCCGCAAGCGTGGCCGGGAGCTCTGACGACGATCTGCCCGACTCGACCGCGCGCGCCAGTTCCAGTGCGTAGAACGGATTTCCACCTGAGACCTCGGCGATCCGCACCAACGTCGGGCGGGGGAGCGCGTGGCCAAGACGCGCTGTGAGCAACGCATGCAACGCGCCCAGGCTCAACGCTCCAACACGGTGCCGACCCATGCCGTCGGCACTGGCCACCTGCAACCAACCGGCCGCTTCGGCGCCGTCGTACTCGGTGCGCTCAGTGAGCAGCAGGCCGATCGGTCCCGACCACCGTCGCGCGGCGGCCGCGAGGACGGCGCGACTGGATGGATCGAGCCACTGCACGTCGTCGATCGCCACCAGGACGGGTCCGTCACGTGACGTTTGCTCGACGGCCGAAACCAGCGCCGCGGCGATGACGCCCTGATCCGTCGCCGGGCCGGTCCCGCTGGCGCGCAGCAGCACGTGGTCGACGGCGTGGCGTTGCACCTCCGGGAGCGAGTCGAGGACCGCGGGATCGACCTCGATGAATAGGTCGGCGACGGCCGCGTAGGTGAGCGAGGTTTCCTGCGGGCCGACCCGGGCCCAGAGCACCCGAAAGCCACGCTCGCGCGCATCGTCGACCCCGGCGAACCATAGCGTGGTCTTGCCGACGCCCGTCTCGCCCTCGAGGACGAGACCCGACGGGTGCATCGCGGCGGATCGGAGGAATTCCGATACCACCCGATATTCGGCCGGCCGTTTGATCACGCCGGAAGCCATTACCACCCCTCGCCGACAGCAAACCGAGCCTATAACGGCTAGTGGGGTATGCCCTAGGGGTCCGCCCTGGCAACGTCAGGAATGTTGCTTCCGGATCCGGGTGCCCACGCGGCTGGACAGCCGCTGGTGTGGCGCGCCGGCGGCGTTGCAGACCCGCGAGACGATCTCCGGGGAGTCGCTGCAGAACACGCCGTAGAGCACTTCGTCGGCGGGAACGGAGAGCGTCACCAGAAGGCGGGCGGGCGTGCCCTCGCTCGTGGCGCTCGCGGCGGCGGCGTCGAGCCGGGCCACCATTTCGTCAACGGATTCCTCGGTCAACTCAGGCAGGTACCACTCCGCCAAGAAGCACGCGGTTTCATCTGCCGCCTCCATACCGTGGACCGTAGCGATTCCCCGCCGAAATGGAATCGGGTGTTTCCCTATGAATTGCGGCCGATCGAAATTATTTACGGTTGCGACAGAACGACGTCGGCCAGCAGCGCTTTATGGTATGAGCGTCCGATTCCAAAGCTGCACACCGAAATTGACGTGGAGTTGCGGGTGAGGGTGTGGACGACAGTCCATACCGAAGGTATGCCGATGTCGTCGCCGTCGGCGCCGAAATCGGCGACGTAGAGGGGCGCCTGCACGGCGGCCGTCGCCGCGGTGAGCGCGGCAGCGAGCAGCGTCATGGCCCAGCACGGCCCACAGCCTTGGTTAGGCGGAGGGCGATTCGTCTGTCGTTTGTGGTGTCAGTTCCACAGCACTTCCACCGAATTCTGCGACGATTCGCAGATGGCCGCCGAGGGCGGCGACGTAGGACTGTAAGGTGCTGACTTCTGTATGCGACAGGTCTCCGCTTTCGAGCTTGGATACGCGTGCCTGCGAGACGCCCATCAGGGCGGCGACATCGGCCTGGCGGGCGTGACCGTGCGCCTTTCGAATCTCAGCAAGGCGGTGAGCTTGCACGGCGTCACGCATCTTTTTGCGCGCCGCCTCGGCACGCGCAGCGTCGACGCGGCCCTGCGCCACCGCGTCCGCTCGAATTTCGCGCCAATTGCGCGCCACCGGTCATTCACCTCCATTTTCAGTCGCCAGCCAGTTCTCGTACCGCTGTTCGGCGAGCGGAATGTTCTTGTCGTACCAGCTTTTCCAGTTGCCTGCTTTGTCGCCGCCGAGCAGCAGGATGGCCTGCCGGTGGGGATCGAAGACGAACAGGATCCGGATACTCGTACCGGCGGGCCGCAGCTCCTTCATGCTGTGAAACTTCGATCCATGGACCTTGTCTACCGTCGGGCGGCCCAAGCTGGGTCCCTCCAGCTCGAGCAAATCGATGGCCCCTGTCACAGCGTCAATCGCATCGGCATCGAGTGTGAAGTACCAACGTTCGACCTCCTCGAGCAAGATCACGTCCTAAAACATTGACACTAATATAACCTCTACGTTATATCAATACTTCGCCCACCGTTGGACTTAGCAACAGCATGGCGCGCGTGTACGACAGGTCAGCTACATGAAGGGCATGGGGCCAGTGCGCTCTGTGATCATCGAGGCTGCGGTGAGATCGTGAAACGGCGCTCAGTCGCGATCTATACGCAGTATCGGCGGCCATGAGAACTTTGCCGGGGCAACGTTTGCGTGTTCTCCCGCCGCGGGCTGGTGCGCTATGTGATATTCGACGAATGCGTAAGGCTGGTCGAGCTATCTTCCTCGTATTCCTGGGCGCCCTGAGCACGGCCGTCTTCGGTGCCATCACTGCGGTGATGGCGGCGCTGAGCCTGGCCGCCACCTCCGTGTTGATCGTCCCGGGAACCGGCACGCCGGACGCCAACGTCGTCGAGGACTACATGCCGCACTTCTACGACCGCTACATCGGCGGCACCGACCCGGCGTTGCCCGCGGAGTGCGTCGCGGCCACCGACTGCACGCTCTCCGGGATCAACTACCCGGCGTCGTTCTTTCCGCTGTTCTTCTTCTCCGGATGGTGCGTGCCCGGCCGGTGCGCGACGTGGAACGACTCCGTCGGCACCGGTGTCACCAACCTCAACAGCGCGCTGATCGACCGGCTGGTCAACACCGATGACGACGTCATCCTCGCCGGCTACTCCCAGGGCGGTGCGGTGGTCTCCAACGAGATGCGCAATCTGGCCAACCTCAGCCCGGAGCTCAAGGACCGGCTGTCGGTGTTCATGATCGGCAACGCCTACAACCCCGACGGCGGGCTTTTCACCCGGCTCGGGTTCTTGCCGACGATCCCGTTCATCGATGTGACGTTCGGTCCGTCGATGCCGACCGACATCGGGATCGAGACCACCAGCGTCGGCTTCGAATACGACCCGGTGATGTATGCGCCGCTGTACTGGCTCAACCCGTTCGCGATGCTCAACGCGCTGGCGGCGTTCGAGCTGGTGCACGGCTATTACCTGACGCCCGACGGCAACGCGCCCACCGATTCGATCGCCTACGGCTACACCGAGGACGAGCTGGCCGAGATCCTGGAGGGGCCCTGCCCCGGCCCGCACTGCCGCGTCGACGCCGACGGCAACCGGTACTTCATGATCCCGGCCAAGAGCCTGCCGCTCGTGGACCTGGTGATGCAGATCGTGCCTGGCCCGTTGCGGCCCTTCGTGCGCCCGATCGCTGACCTCGTCACGCCGGTGCTCAAGGTGCTGGTCGATCTCGGCTACAACTGGAGCGGGGATCCGGGTCAGACACGGTGGCTGTCGCCGTTGCCGTTCAACCCGTTCCAGAACTGGCTCGCGGTGGGCCAGGACCTCGTCGAGGCGGTCGGTGAAGGCATCCAGAACGCCTTCGGCGGTGGAACGACGACGCTGATCGCCCCGCCCGCCGAGACGGACGCCGCGGCGTTGTCCGCCCCGGCGGAGAAGTCTGCGGAGCCCGAGCCCAACTGGAAGCAGAAGGTGGAGTCCATCGTCAACAAGGAGGACGACGAGGACGTCGTCGAAGACGATGTGGTCGACGAGGAACCGGTCACCCAGGACGAGGACGGCACCGAGGACGTCGGGACCATCGACGACGAAACCGAGGGCACCGACGGCACCGAGGGCGAGGACGTCGAGTCTGAGGACCTCGGCACCGAAGGCGAGGACGTCGAGTCCGAGGACGTCGACGCCGAGACCGAGGACGGCACCGAGGACGTCGGCGCCGATACGACGGCGGGCGACGACGACGCGGGTGACGACGCCGCGGGTGACGACGACGGCGACGGCGACGCCGGCCAGGCCGCGGCCTGAGCGAAAGATTCGCTCAGAGCTTGGCCCGTAACGCATAGCCCTGCATAGCCCTCGACGAGCGCTCGGTTAGACCCCGTGGGCGTCCGCAATTTTCGTGCGCGTTATGTTTCTTTTGTTGCAGATGAGCTCTATCTTAGAGCGGCAAAGCATTTTGAATTCACATGCGATAGCAGGGGCCGATCAGGCGGCCGACGACAAAGTTAGGTGATCATGCAGGCAATCGGTCGGGTAGCGATCGTATTCATAACGGCCGTCGCGTCGTTGTTCGTCAGCACCGGGACCTCCCACGCAACCCTGGACAACGAGCTGAGCATTGTTGACGGCAAGGACCGCACGCTGACCATTCAGCAGTGGGACACCTTCCTCAACGGTGTGGCCCCGATGGACCGCAACCGGCTCACGCGCGAGTGGTTCCATTCCGGTGAGGCCAAGTACACCGTGGAGGGGCCGAAGGCCAAGAACTTCCAGGGCAAGCTGGAGATGGGCTACCAGATCGGGTTCCCTTGGTCGCTGGGTGTCGGCATCAACTTCAGGTACACCACGCCCAACATCCTGTTGGACCAGGCGCCGCTGCCGATTCCGGGTAGTGCCTTCTACTTGGACAACTTCATCACGACGCCGAACCTGCTGCCCGGTGCGTCGTTCAGCGCCGACCTCGGCAACGGGCCCGGCATTCAGGAAGTAGCCACGTTCTCGGTGAACGTCAAGGGCCCCAAAGGGGCTGTGGCGGTATCCAACGCGCACGGCACGGTGACCGGCGCCGCCGGCGGGGTGATGCTGCGCCCGTTCGCCCGGCTGATCTCCTCGGCCGGGGACAGCGTCACCACCTACGGCGAGCCGTGGAACATGAACTGACGGCAGGCGCTGCGCCGTCGTCGTCGCCGGTTATGCGGCGGCGCCCGGCTTCAGATAGGTGACCAGGCTGACGTCGATGCTCTCGTCGACGAAGTAGTACTGGGCACCGGTGAGGTACCGCATGTACTTCTGGTAGTTCTCCTCGTCGGTGGCGGCGATCGCCTCGTCCTTGTGCTGCTCGAGCCGCGCGGCCCAGATGCCGAGCGTCTTGATGTAGTGGTTACGCAGCGACTGCGGCTCCGGCACCACGAAACCGGCCTTCTCGCCGTGCTCGACCATCATCTGGGTGGTCGGCAGCCGCCCACCCGGGAAGATCTCGGTGATGATGAACTTCACGAACCGGGCCAGGTCGAACGTCAGCTTCTTGCCGCGCGCTGCTAGGTCATAGGGGTGGTAGCCGACGCTGCTCTGGATCGTCATCCGGCCGTCGTCGGGCATGATGTCGAAGCAGGTCTTGAAGTAGTCGTCGTAGCGCTCGAAGCCGAAGTGCTCGAACGCCTCGATCGACACGATCCGGTCGACGGGGGAGTGGAACTGCTCCCAGCCCTCCAGCCGCACGTCGTACGTCCGTTCGCTGTCGACCTTGCTCAGCAACTCGTTGCAGTAGGCCTGCTGGTTCTTGCTCAGCGTCAGGCCGATGACGTTGACGTCGTACTTCTCCATCGCCCGCTGCAGCGTCAGACCCCAGCCGCAGCCGACCTCCAGCAGCGTCATCCCCGGCTTGAGGTCGAGCTTGTCGAGATGCTGATCGACGTTGGCGATCTGCGCCTCCGACAGCGTCACGTTCGGACTGGTGAAGTACGCGCAGCTGTACTTGCGCGTCGGGTCCTGGAACACACCGAAGAAGTCGTCCGAGAGGTCGTAGTGCGCCTGGATGTCCTCGAAGTGCGGCGTCAGATCCTTGGTGCCGGATGAGTTGTCAGACATAGTTCCCCTGCTTGGCCTTTCTGGTGACGCTCTGTGACGCGTCGGTCAGATGATGTTGTTGACCGTATTCCCCGCACAGCTGCTAAACGGCGGACACGCCCCTCAAGCGGTAGAGCGTAGCCGTTTGTGCCTCGGCGACTCCACTGCGCCGTGCTCAGCGCGCCGAGAAGTTGGTTTTGAGCTCGCCGATGATGTCGTCCCATAGGGGTTCGGGCAGCTCATGGCCCATTCCGGCGTAGAGGACCAGACGCGCGTCTTTGATCGCCCTGGCGACCACGCGCCCGCCGAACGGGCGCATCAGCTTGTCGGCCTTGCCATGGATCACGACGGTGGGCGCGGTGATCTGCTTGTCGTAGTGCCGCAGGCTGCCGCTGCCCAGGATCGCCGAAAACTGGCGGCCGATACCGGCGGGGTAGTAGGAGCGGTCGTAGCCCTCGATCGCCTCGGCGCGGATCGTGTCGTCGGGGCGCGGATAGCCCGGGCTGCCGATGATCTTGCTGACCCGTATCGCGTTCTCGATGACCGCCTCGCGGCTGGCGTCCTTGGGCCGCCGCAGGATCGCCAGCAGATGCCGCGGCGCCGGCGGCGGAAGCAACGCCTGGTTGTTACTGGAGAAGATGACCGCCAACGTCTTGGTCTTGATCTTGTGCCGGGCGGCGAAGACCTGCGCGATCATTCCGCCCATCGACGCGCCGACGACGTGTGCTTGGTGGATCTCGAGGTGGTCCAGCAGCGCGGCGGCGTCGTCGGCCATGTGCTCGAGCGTGTAGGGCGCCGGGCTTGGCAGCCCGAGCTGCGAGCGGATCATCCTCAGCGGTAGCGGTGTGCTGATGTATTGGCCGACCAGCTTGCTCGACAGCCCGACGTCACGGTTGTCGAAGCGGATGACGCGCAGGCCCTGGTTGACGAGCTTCTCGCAGAAGTCCTTGCGCCACAACAGAAGCTGCGCGCCCAGGCCCATGATGAGCAGGACGGCAGGGTCGTTCGGGTCGCCCATGTCCTCGTAGTGGATGTCGAGCTCGCCGGATTTGGCGGTGCCTTCGCGGATCTGCATCTAGACCTCGAGTTCTTCGTCGTGCTCGCGCTTGATGTCGACCATGAAGTTGGCGAAGTATCCGGTGAGCTGCGGATCCGACATCATCTGCCACCTGGGGGCGAGCAGCTTCATGTAGCGCTCGACGTAGAGGAACTGCTTGCCGATCAGCACCAGTTCGCGGGGCAGCTTGACGTCGTAGGCCTCGGCCAGCGTGGAGAGCTGCTTGCCGATCTCGGCGTAGCTCATATCGCCCAGCGACGACATGGTCAGCGGCGTGGCGAACTTCTCCAGGTCCTTGGCGGCCTGCGCCTCGGGTTTCATGGTGCCGACCGCACCCATCAGCACCACGATCTTGCCCGCAGCGGCGTGGTCCTTCTTCACCAGCAGCGCGTAGACGAGTTCCCTTAGGAGCCAACGGGTTCGGGGGTCGATGCGGCCCATGATGCCGAAGTCGAAGAACACGATCTTGCCGTCGTCGTCGACGTAGAGGTTGCCCGCGTGCAGGTCGCCGTGGAACAGCCCGTGGCGCAGGCCGCCCTCGAAGACGCTGAACAGCAGCGCCTTGACCAGTTCGGTGCCGTCGAAACCCTTCTTGCGGATGTTGGCGACGTCGTCGATGCGGGTGCCGTTGACCCGCTCCATGGTCAGGACGCGCTCGCTGGTGAGGTCCCAATACACCTGGGGCACACGGATGTTCTTGCCCAGCGGCGAGGCGTGCATATGCGCCACCCAGGCGTCCATCGACTGCGCCTCGAGCCGGAAGTCCAGTTCCTCGGCGAGGTTGTCGGCGAAGTCGGCGACGACGTCCTGGGCGGACAGCCGCTGACCCAGCTTGGCAAACTCCACCAGCCGCGCGCCGCGCTTGAGGATCTGCAGGTCCGCGGCGACTCTCCTGCGGATGCCCGGGCGCTGGATCTTGACGACGACCTCCTCGCCCGAGTGCAGGGTGGCGTAGTGCACCTGGGCGATCGAGGCGCTGGCGAACGGCTGTTCGTCGAAGCTCTTGAACAGGTTGGCGGGTTCGTCACCGAGTTCCTCGCGGAACATCTTGTGGATCTGCTTGGCGTCGGCCGGCGGCACCCGGTCAAGCAGGCTGCGGAACTCCCTGGACAGCGGTTCGCCGAACGCGCCGGGGCTCGACGCGATGATCTGGCCGAACTTGACGTACGTCGGCCCCAGGTCGGCGAACGTCTGAGGGATCTGCTTGATGACCTTCTGTTGCAGCGAGCCTTTGCCGGTCAACGTGGTGACGACCCGGGCGCCGGTGCGGGTGATCTGCCAACCCGTCGCTCCCATGCGCGCGGCCTCGAGCGGCAACGACACTCGGTCCAGCCGCGCGACCTCGCGGTTTTTAGTCGTACTCATGGGCCCAGTGTCTCAAAACTGCCTTGATGCCGCGAAACTGCATTCCAGCAGGGCCTTTCTCGCACTTTTGCTGTGAATTTACAGTCTCGCGCGTCTCGGCCACCTCACTTGACCCTTCCAGCCGCGAGCTTTCATCGCCCGATAGGTGCGCTCGATGATGTCGTCGGGGCGATCTTCCTTGATCACCCGCGACACCAGCCATCCGAGACGTTCCAGCTTCGGGTACACCCGCAGGTCCTTGACGTATTGGTAGCGATCGGTCCGGTGTTGATCACCGTCGTATTCGCCGGCGACCCCGTAGTCCTCCCAGCCCATATCGAGTATCCGCACCAGGTGCCCTTTTTCGTCGTACACCGGGATCTGCGTCGTGGGCCGGGGGAAGCCGGCGTCGATGAACAGCAACCGCAGCCGGGTCTCTTGTAGCGACGCCGCGCCGCCGTCGACAAGCGGCAACGCCCGCCGGAGCGTCTTCAGCCCCCGCGCGCGACGGTAGCGCTTGGCGAGCAGCAGCACATCCTCCGTCGAGAATGGCTCGGCCCGCATCAGTGCGTCCAGCCGCTCGACCGCCCGATTGAGCCGGAGGTACCGCCCGATGTCGAACGCTGCCCGGGCCGGAGTCGCGACGGAAAGGTCTCCGAGGCGGGTGATCTCGTCGTCGGCGATGCGTTCATTACGTACCACCAGACCGCGTGGTGGCCGCGTGGCGCGCCAGATGAGCTCGATGGGCTGCCGATCATCGACCCATTCGGCACCGTGTAACGCCGACGCGACGACACCGGTTATGACGCCTTGGCGTTTCGACCATAGCCAGGCTCCGACGGCGCGGTCGTGCAGCGACGGGTTGCCCTTCGCGGCGTAGACACCCGGATAAATGGGCTCTTCCTGATTCAGAGTGCGTTGATGCGGTCTTGAAGTTGGCCGGAGTGG